>JAQTPT010000015.1 GCA_028712795.1 Methylococcales bacterium | reverse complement strand
GCCAACAAAATCCGAAAAGATATTTTCTTATACTAATAGTCTGCATCGACTATCACCGGGCTTGTCCAACAACCGGTTCAGATTGTGGCTCGCTATCGCTCGCACAATCTAACCTTATTCGTTAGGCATGCGATTCATCTCGTGAGTGGTTCACGCTGCTAGCCTTACGCGGTGGTAATGAAACCACCCGCTCCAAGTGAGCGGCCTGTTTTGCCATGAGATCTTCAAACATGGCATCAGCGTTATAGTTAAACTGGCGCACATATTCGTCTCTAAGTGCGCGCGTTTCAGTAACAATGGGGTCTTTCCACATATTTATTCCTCGGTAAGTTCCAATGGTGTGCAGATAACGGGCGGTTCGTAACCATGTGCCCGGCAGGTGGCTTCGATTTTAGGTCGCGTATGTGCGTTGGCAATATGCGTGCAATTCCATGTGAGCAAATACTCGATGCCATTTACAACGGCAATAGCCACATGATAAGCATCTGCTTCGGCTTTCGCAGGCAGTGCGTGGTCTTCGATGAGTGCCTGTGCCAAAATCTGGACTTCGGGAGAGATTTGGAGCAATGGCAGATTGCCGATTGCGGCCAACCGACGCTGTGCCGCTTCTGGGTGACCTTGACTGGCTTCAGATATGACGAGTTCAGACACAAAAACGCTGTAATTGGGTCGTTGAGTTTCCCACCACTCCGATGTTATGCTTTGGTTTGCCGTAGCACGTAAATCGTTACTTGGCCGTGCCGTCAAATAGCTGAAAACGGACGTTTCGATATAAACGGATGCTTTCAATGAACCTCCAATTTTGTTAGCCCAGTGGCCGGTTGCGATTTCAGCAAACCATTCGGCGGAACCGCGATGCGTTCCGCCTTACGGGTTACGGGTTGAGCGCAGGATTAGGTCTGGAATTGACAGGCATAAGCCTTTTCTTAGCAACGAGAGATAAACACTACGGAGTACCGATGATGAGTGCATTTATTTGGTCTTTGATACTAATTACGGCGGCAATAATAGCGATGATTGCTGCATACATGGCCCATCGTGCATTTTCACGTGCAGATGCTGCGCTTGATTTGGCGATTGAAAGATCGTCTCTTGCGATTGATAAAGCTTCTTCTGCAATTGCGAGTGTCCGTGCTTCACGAGCATCCCGAAGTTCCGATGACTCGGAGTTGGTTCGCTTCTCCTCAGACTCTATCCAGAGGAAGGCATCCAGCATGTCTGGAGAACCTATTTCCCCATGCTTTCCGTCGACGATTTCATTATTCACGGCCACTGTGCCAATGGATTCAAAGTAGGAACGCTTGTCTGGTGTTAGTGGCATTTAAGAAAGACCTAACGTTAAGTAGACACCTAAATAGGCATCATATAGTTCTTTGTAAAATATGAAAACAGGTGTATATCATTTGCCTGATGGTTTAGTTTTCATGATGTTATCTTATCGATTTTTTGTTAGCAACCTTTTTATGGAAACCAATTCTACACTGCACCCTCCTCCAAAAGGGTGCAGCCTCAATTTGAAGCAGCCGTAACAGAAGGGACGCCAAAGAGATTTATTTTTTGCCAAAACTGTGTCCATCTCTGAGCGGTTAAAACCAATGCCCGTAAATTTAAAATGCCAGTAGCACCGGGTTGCTTCCAGCGCATACCAGCAAGACAAAACCGCTGCTTTATAAGTGTCTTACAAGCCGCTTCTGTCACGCCCGATCCAATCGGAAAACACTGCGCGGTGTAACTGGGGTACTCCATTTGGTGTCGATGATTTTTATAATAGGTAATGGCCGCGCCCAGCCTGTCCCGCAGATGTTGCGGTAATTTTTGGGTGCATTTTCGTGCCTGTAAAGCCACCATTTCATTATAAAGCGCCTCAGCAGCTCCCACTTTATTTTTCAGTTGATGGCAGCGATCATCCAGCCAGGCTTTGTGGGCCGCTTTGTCCTTTGGGTATTTTGCATTAGCGACGGCACCCAGATAACTGCTCGCATGATAAAAATCGAGTATCTGTGTCTGGATATACGGCGTCAGGAACTGCCAGTTGCTTTCAGCGCCATCGGCTAACCCAACCCGCTTGGCGTCCGGAAAGTGTGCTTTTACGCGTTCAATTTCTGCGGTAAAGCGGCGCAAGAAATCCGCTTTGCCATATTCAGGGGTGGCACCCAAATAAATGGTATGTTGCCGATCGCCTTTCGCGTCATAAAAACTGAGGGTCCCCGCCATGGCTTCCCGCCAACCTTCTTTACTCAGGTGCATACAGGTACCGTCCAAGCTGAGGGCTATGGTGGCAATCGGTTTTTGGAAGTTGGGTAGATCGTAATGCCACTGGGTTTCCTGTTGCCCGGCTATATCCGCCACTTTTTGAGATAAGTTTTGCAAGAACGAGGTGGATATTTTCCGTCCTTGGCATTCCAGGAAATCCTGTTGGGCATCAAGGGTGGATTTACACGCCATTTTAATACCCACCTGCTTGGCAAAGCGGGGCGTTGAACTGCCAATGATGCGTGCGGATTGTTCCAAAGGACAGAAGGTTTTTCCGCGTCCGTTGTGGTGATAAACATGCCTCCCACACCGTATTTCGCCATAAGGTGTTTGGTAATATTTCTCTTCCTGCCCCTTGCTTCGCCAGGGTTTTCCTTCTATTTCAAGCGCTTCCCCTTGGCTGTCGAATTGTTTCAAGGCTTCTTCAGTCGCGAGGTTGCCTGCCTCATTGATCGCCTCCTGTATCGCTTCCTCACTGTCCAGCATCGAATCTTCGAGATCAACTGTTATCTCTATGATGAGTTTTTTCCCTTCTTTTCTTATGATTTTTGCGGCCATGTCTGTGTTTAAGTTTTAATGAGCTAATCCGGTTAAGCTTCTATCTCAAAATATAAGAATAATGTCCATCTGTTTTTTTTTAGACTTTCATAAAATTGAGGTCGCACCCCTCCAAAACTACTAGCGAATAGTCTGGATGGAACTTGCGGAATCCAGGATTTCGTGGCTCCGATTTCCCGTGTTTCGTTGCACTTCATACGGGCTTCGATTCTATAGCTGGTTTTTCGTGCGGTGATTACCGCAGCCTTAGATGAGCTCTGAGCGGCTTAGCGCTTCAACTGAGCCAGAAACTAACGCGAATATTTCGATGCTGCCGCTATTTTTGCCACAAAAGGTACGCAGTGCGTACCCTACCTGGCTACCTGGCTCCAGTTATTCATTGTAACGCTGGCATAGATGTACCAAACATACCAAGCATAAAGTATTTCGCGATTGAAAATAAGATACCCAACACGATTAATGCAACGATACCAGCCGTTACACTTCGCCAGAACGATACACTATGAAGTTGGCGAAAAGCCCCCCAGCATGTGATGAACCAAGCAGGAATCAGGATAACTCTTACGCAAATTAGCAATGTATAGGCAAGCGCAAGCCTTGGGGCTGTGTTATTAAACGTCTGCCATCGCGTAGGTTCTGCGAAAAGATAGTTAAAATCGAGGTTAGTATTCGTTGCAACTACTGGGTTATAGTCACGCAAAACGCCGTTAGAGGCGATGATCAGGATTACCCCAACTACATAGAGAGGACTGACAATATAAAGGTACGCGGAAAGAGTCACAGGAAAGCTTGCTCTACCGCCGACTATTCGTAGAATTAAGTGAATTGTTGAAGCACACAATACTAGAAAAAAAACTTTGAATATGCTCATGCCTGTAGCTAGATCGGCGAAATTATGATCATTTCCAATTTGTGGCAGTTGCAATAGAAAACCGAACGACACTGACAATGCAACAAAGGTAAACGGACGTATAAGATCACCTTCTGCTTCATTAATCCAGTGAACGATAATTGTTTTAGGTTTTGTGACTAGTTTAACAAAGTCAGGAATATAGTTTGCTAGCTGTTTGAGCAATGGTACGAGCAATTCATTCACGTTTTATTTCTCTCATTCTGTGTGTCTTTTTCACCATAGTTTTAAACTATAACCCAATCTTGTTTGAGAATACCAAGCCTCCCAGCTCGCATAACGTAAAGTAGACACCTAAATAGGTGTCATGTAGCTCTTTGTAAAATATGAAAACAGGTGTATATCATTTGCCTGATTGTTTATTTTTAATGATATTATCTGATTGATTTTTTGATAGCAACCTTTTCATGCAAACCGATTCTACACCGCACCCTCCTCCAAAACTACTGGATCAGGTTCGTGATCGCTTTCGCGTTAAGCATTACAGCATTCGTACTGAAACGCAATATGTGCAGTGGATCAAGCGATTTATTTTGTTTCATGGCAGTCCGCTGGATTTATTTAAGTTAGGCGGCTGAATGCCACTTGCTTATGTACTGTCCAGTGGCGGTAGAATACCTTAAATTATTAACTATTCGCCTTCGCCATCATGAAAGTCATCCTGACCGAAAAGCCTTCGGTTGCCCGGGACATCGCCAAATGTCTAGCCATCAACAGCAAGCGTGACGGTTATTTCGAGGGCAACGCCTATCAAATAACCTGGGCGTTTGGCCATCTGGTTGAATTAAAA
This sequence comes from Methylococcales bacterium, assembly GCA_028712795.1. Lineage (GTDB taxonomy): Bacteria > Pseudomonadota > Gammaproteobacteria > Methylococcales > Methylomonadaceae > Methylobacter_C. The sequence goes on along the minus strand of JAQTPT010000015.1, from coordinate 69,269 downwards.
GAACCGGATGAATACCACCCCGAATGGAAACGCTGGTCGCTGGACGCCTTACCCATCATTCCTGAACAATTTGGCCTGAAAGCGCGGGGCGATGAATCTGCGCAAAAACAATTAAATACCATCAGGCGCTTATTCCAATCAGCGGATGAAATTATCTGTGCCACCGATGCCGGAAGGGAAGGGGAGTTGATTTTCAGGTATATTCTGTCATGGACACAATGCTTGCAAAAACCGTTTAAACGTCTGTGGATCAGTTCGCTGACGGATGATGCCATCCGCAGGGGCTTTGCTCAATTACAGGATGGCAACGCCTACGATGGGCTTTACCGGGCCGCCAAATGCCGGAGCGAATCTGACTGGATAGTGGGCCTGAATTCGACGCGGCTGTATACCCTCAAGTTTGGTCAGCAGGGCACATTATGGACGCTGGGCCGGGTGCAAACGCCAGTGCTTGCGATGATTGTGCAAAAGGATTTGGAAATCACCCGCTTTGTCCCCAAGGACTTTTGGGAATTGCATACCCTTTATAGAGGCGCTGATTTTCAGTATGCCGGCGGGCGGTTTGACCGGAAACCCGATGCCGAGGCTCTGCTAAGCCGGATTGAAGGCCATGATTTCGGGATTACCTCTGTAAAGGGTAAGCGTGAACTGGTCAATCCGCCGTTATTGTATGACCTGACTGATTTACAGAAAGACATGAGCATCCGTTATGGCTTTACTGCCGAGCAAACCTTAACGTGCGCCCAGCAGCTATACGAGAAAAAACATATCACTTATCCCCGCACGGATAGCCGTTGTTTAACCAACGATATGAAGCCCGGTATGAAGCCTTTGCTGGAAAAATTGCGCATGAATTTTGGACAACAGATAGCGGCATTGGATCTTGATAAACTAGCGTTCAGTAGCCGTTGTTTTAATGACGCTAAAGTCACCGATCACCATGCCATTATTCCTACGGCCGCTTTGCCGGGGTCTTTAGCCAATGATGAGGCCAACGTTTATGAAGCCATCGTCTTGCGTTTTATCGCGTCTTTTTATCCGTCTTGCGTCAAACAGATCACCACGGTTTTGGGTGAAACCCGGCAAGTAAAATTTAAAACCACCGGCACGATTATCGAATCACCCGGCTGGCAGGTTTTGTATAAAAATGATTCGCCCGGTCAGCAAGGGAGCGAGATAAAAATCCTGCCACATTTTGCAGAGGGGGAAACGGGGCCGCATCAGCCATCAATTAATCAGGGCAAAACGACGCCGCCCAAAGCCTATAACGAAGCCAGTTTGTTGGGCATGATGGAGTCAGCCGGGAAAACCTGCGATGATGAAGAGCTCAAGGAAGCATTAAAAGAAAAAGGTCTGGGCACGCCGGCGACCCGGGCTTCAATTATTGAAGTGCTCATCAAGCGCAACTATATCCAGCGGCAAAAGAAATTATTGCTCAGCACCGGATCAGGGCGGCATTTGATTTCCATTATCGCGGATGACCGCTTGAAGTCTGCGGCAATGACCGGCGAATGGGAGGCCAAGCTCAAAAAAATAGAGCACAACGAATATGATCCCGATCAATTTATGGCCGAGATCATTCAATTTACCCGGCAATTAAAAGATGAATCCGCAAAGCCGCTTTATGATGACAGCAGGTTAGGCGACTGCCCGCTCTGCCAGCACCCGATTATTGAAGGCAGGCAAGGTTACGGTTGCAGCCAGTGGAAAGCCGGGTGTAAGTTTGTGTTATGGAAGAAAGCTTATGACGTTAATGTCACTCGTGACATGGCGTGCCAGTTACTGCAAAATGGCCGAACCCTGAACGCTTACGCCATCAAAATAAATGATGACGTTTTAAATGCCCAACTTACCCTTAATCCAATGGGTGATATTGGCTATAACAAATTGCAAAATCAGCAGGCGGCAAACTTGACAGACACGCTTGCCGATTGCCCGCTTTGTAACGGCAAAATCATCGAGACGGGCAAAGCCTACAGTTGTAGTGAATGGCGCAACGGTTGTAAGGTGGTCATCTGGAAAACCATCGCACAAAAGAAAATAACCCCGGCGATTGCTAAAAGACTGTTAAACAAAGGCGAAACTGGCATTTTGAAAGGTTTCAAATCGGCGAAAGGCACGGCGTTTGAGGTTAATTTAAAGCTGGTGAATGGCAAGGTTGAAATGGATTTTGCCGGACGCTGACTTTTTCCTTTGAAGAGAAGCCCAAAGCAAACGATAATAGCGACAATGTTAATTCAACCATGAGATAAAAATGAGTAACGTCTTCAGTTTTACAGGCACCGTCGGCAGGGATGCCGAGGTAAGATACGCCCAATCCGGGCTGGCAGTATTGAGTTTTACCGTAGCCAACAATATCGGTTTTGGTGATAAACAACAAACCCTGTGGATTCGGGTGGCGTTGTTTGGTAAACGCGCTGAAGGATCGTTAAAAGATTATTTGAAAAAAGGTCAGCAAGTGTTTGTGTCGGGTGAACTGACCCAAAGCGAATACAAAGCGAATGACGGCACGACTAAAACCAGTCTGGAGCTCAACGCCAATATTATTGATTTGATTGGCAAGAAAAACGAATCCAGCCAGCCGCAACAAAACTATCAGCCTTCCGGAGTGCGTGAACAGCCGCCCGTCCGGCAAGCAGCCAGTCATGATAATTTTGATGCGCCGTATGATGACGATATTCCTTTTTAGAGTTCAGTCAGCATTGCCCTATTGTGCAAAACCAGCGTCAGCCAACAGCAGGTGATACACTTTCCCCTTTGAAAAAAATGGGGAAGACAAAGTGAGGGTGAAGAGGGAGAATTAACTAAAAACCCGCCAGCCTTGGTGTTGCAAGCGGATAGACACTTAACCCCTCCAAGCGATGAGTTGAGCTGACTTCTCGAAGCGACAACAGCAGCTAAATATATCGCTAATCCCCCCCATGCTTTATGCCCACAATTACTTGTCACGAAGGCATGTCCAATGTTTTTTAAACTGAAATATAGTGCAGTTGCCGCACGGCAATTGGGTATTTGTTTTATTCTGCTGGGTACTTCTGCTTTTGCAGAACCGCCAGCAATAGAGGAAGTATTGAGTGTATTGGGTGTCGATAAAGGTCAAATTGCCGGACTTGCGCAAGGACAGACCGTCTCTTATCCTTTGAGCGAAAACAGGGACGACGAACTTGCTATGGGCATCGTCAGATATCTTCCCGTTCCTATAGCAAAGGTTGCTGAACTTTTGCGGCAGGGTAATCCAGACTTGCTGGATGTTGATGTCACTGCTTATGGGTTGTTGACGGAGCAAGGCGGGGCGGATTCTTTGGCACTTGCCGCCTTTTCCAGGGAAGAAGCTCAGGCATTGTTGGATGCAGAGCCAGGTGACGAATTTAACCTGTCCGTTCATGAGATCGAGAGTTTAAAAACTCTCAAGAAAATGCTCAAGCGGATGCCCCACAGAGCTATTGAGGGCGAAGTCGGACAGCACTACCGCGATATTCTTTTCAAGCGCTTTAAGGCCTACCGGCGCGGGGGAATAAATGCGATAGCGCCTTACGCACGAGAGGAGGGCTTGGATTCCAAGCCTTCCTTGGAACTGCGCCAAGCGGCAAACGCAAGCGCCATTCTGGCTCGTTACTTTCCAGTTTTGCAGAAGGCTTGGTTGGACTATCCGAAAGCATTGCCACCGCAAGCGGTTGAGACGTTTCCTTGGGTGGAAAAAAACGTAGAAGGGAGAACGGCAGCCATCCTCAGGCACCGTATTAGCATTGATTGGAACGGCGGTGTTTTGGTGTTGAACAGAGAGTTCTATGCGTCGCATTCCTACAATTCCAGTCAATGGCTAACCGGTTGTCTTCCCTATCGCGACGGCACGGTGGTTTTTCAGGAGGTGCGCAGTTTCACCGACCAAGTGTCGGGTACTGCGAGCGATGTCAAACATTTAGCGGGCCGGGAGTTGCTGAAAAACAAAATGCTCAAGTCCTTTGAGCGCCTTTGCGGTGTTTTGGGTCAGTGCCATTGAAATGCCATTGATTAGTTTCAAGCCGCAGGCCCACCAATTTTAGTTACGAACCTACGCTATTGGAGCATCCAAACTCCTGTTGGAATTCGTCGAATTCCTTTTTCCAGGGCTCTTTACTGTATCCCCAATTGCCCTGGTTCAATAGCTTTTTTCCCAGCGCGAATTCGGCTTTTGCCTGGTTTAGTGCTGCCTCGCCGCCATCATCCCAGAGTGCCTGCGCGTAAAACAGGTGGTTGAGCGGATGCGCTGGATGTTCTTTTACCGCCTTCCCCAGAAGTTCCAGCGCCTTATCACGGTCGCCAATGCCATTGGGCCAAGCCGGTGCTTTGAGATAAAGAGTCCCCAAAAGGCGAAGCGGTCCGCCGCCGTCAATGTCCGGGCTTAACGCCACAGCCTGTTTCATCTCATTTTCCAGCCGGCCAAGGTTACCCATGGCCAGCGCTGGATGTTCGCGCACCGCAAGGCCAAGGTTGGCCGCCAGGTAGTAATGCACCGTTCCATCACCGGCACCTTGAGCCAAGGCGGCTTCCGCAAAATCCACGCCCACGTTGGCGAGCTTTTCACGTTTGTCCGGGTTTGTTTCACGTTCAGCCAGGTTTAGGCTTAGGCGGCTACCTAGCGAAGTACGGCGCACAGCCAGATCCTGGGTTTTGTGCAGGACAGTTAGCGCACAGGCCAGCGTATGCGTATCGCTTAAAGAATCAAGTTGATTTTGTTCGGAGGCCAGCGAAGCGGCGGTCTGCTTGGGGCAGCCGGAAGGCTGTTCAATCTGGATAGTATTGTGTTGAAAACCGGCGCAGCCTGCCAGAAGTACTGATAGCGAAACAGTCGAAATAATAAGGCGTACTTTTCTCAAGGTCTTATTTCCCCTCAGCCCATAGTTTTACCATCGGCTCGAATACAGCCGCGTCAACGGAGGTGAAAGCTTCCACTCCAAACAGTTCGCATAATTTTTTGCCCTCGGTGTCTGTACACATTCCCTCTAGCGCTTTGCCAAAGCGGGCGCGTTCTTCCGCAGTTGTGGTGGCGCCGTTGGCGACCACGCCCATTAGCGGGATTTCCCCGGACGTGAAGACCGCTTCCAATGGCGTTTTCATCTGAAGCGAAGCGAGTCCGGCGAATTGTTGTTCATTCAAAATAACAGCGTCCAATTCCCCTTTGTCCAAAGAACGCAATGCACGGATGGCCTGATTGGACGTTTTTAGGACGAAGAAACTGGCGGGGTCGTATTTCCCGGCAAAAACAATTTTGCCGATAAAGGCCGGTTCTTCCAATACCGTGCCGCCCAGAGTTTTGCCTTTCAGATCGGCCAGGCTCTTATATTTGTCTTTCTGAACCATTACCCGGTAACGTTCAGTGGTGCTGCCTTTAATCTTGGGCTGAACCACTGGCACCAAGTTGTGTTGGCTCCGCAATTCCAAATAGAGGCCTAACGAGGTGATGGCGAACTTGGGATTTTTTTCTGTCATTTGTTTCCTGCATTCGTCGGCTTTAGCAGTGAACAGACTGTTGAAGCTGTTCTCCTGCCACTGTCCAACCCGTTCGACCACCCGTAACATGGAACTCATCGCCCCGTTGGCATCCTTGGCATTGACGGAGCCGCCGGGGTAACACACCACGATCATTTCCAGACCGGGCGCGGCATATACGGCGATAGGGAACAACAGGCTGGCAATGATAATAAGGTAAGTTTTTCGCATTAGGGTTTTCTCTTGGAGTCAATTAACTGTCCAATGGCCGGAGCCACGATAAGGGTTGCGGTCAGGCAGCACAATAATCCGATGGTGATGCTCACGCCCAGCGAGGACACGCCCCGATAGCTGGCCAGGGTGATGGCGCCCAGGCCAGCCAATTCGGTTCCAGCGGCTAACCCGATTACCTTGCCGGCGATCAGGCTGACTTGCAGGGGCGTATGACCTTTCAATTCGTTCCATCGGTAGCTGAACCACACGCCATAATCCACCGCCAACGCAATGACTAAGGGCAAGGCGACAATGTTGGCGTAATTGTAACGAATGCCGCCCAGAGCCATCAGTCCCAGCATCCAGCCGCCGCCGATCAGCAAGGGGAGCGCTGCCAAGGCGAAGCCGCGCACACTGCGCGTCACCGCCATAACCCAAAGCAGGCACAGCGCCAGGGCCAACTGCGTGCCACGGGTGAAACTTTCTACTACGGCCTTGGAAAACTCCTGGTGCGTGGTAGGAAAGCCTGTTGCTTCCGGGGAAACGCTATACACGTCTTTAATCAGAGCGTCGAGGTTGCCGGGATCGTACACGGTTTTTGCCGGGAATGCGTAGATCGCAATACTGCCATCAGCGGCAAAAAAACGGTCGTGCAGGGCAGGCGGCAACTGCTCTGGTGTAAGGGGCTGGGCATGTTGCCAGCCGCCGATGACTTTGAGTCCGGTATCCGCTCCGGTCAGCAAGGCACGTATAAAGCTCTCGCTACGCACTCGGCCCCGTTCGCCATCTGTAGCGAGTATGGCCGAGATGGATGTAAGTTGACCGCGCACTTTCTCCAAACTTTCGACCAGTTTGGTATGTCCGGCGGAAAATGCCTGCTCTTGGGCTTCATCAATAATCGTGGTTCCGTTGTTCAGGACTGCCCGCAGTAAATCGAAGGATTTTATAGACAAGCCCTCCCGGTTAAGTTCTGCGATTTGTTTGGCGTAATCTGTCCGGGCGAACGACTCGCTGATACTCACGGCTTTGTGGAGGCGTGCGCCGGCATCCTCGGGAAACAGGCTGGTCAGTGACTGCGCCTGGGCAACCGTCTTGAGCTTGCCTGCCTCGCTGGTGATCCGTCGGGCTTCGGCCATATCCTTGGCGGTGAAAATGATGACTTCGGCCTGATAATCGCTCTCCGCCACCATACGGCGCTGGTAGTAGGCTGCTTGGGAATCTTTAGGCAACATCGCCAAAACATCGTAGTCGAAGGGAATCCCAAGACCTTTCACTCCACCAAAGATAGCGCCGCCAAATGCCAGTATCACTAGAGCCATTGCGACAGGCTTGGGGAATGCGCCGCCGTATTTTCCAGATTTTACGGGAACTGGTTGCGTGCTTAGCGATTGCATGTCTCTCAGTTTGGGTGGCAGCAAGGCGTAAAGCGCGGGTTGAACCATCCAGGTGCTGATCAGGATCAGCAGCACGCCTTTAGTTGCCACCAGGCCCAGTTCGGAAAAACCGGGAAAGTCGACGGTGGTTAAAGCGCCGAAGATCAGCAATGAGGCGCCGCCTGCCGTCAGTACCGCTATGAAGGATGAGCCAATGCCGGCCCCAATCGCTTCCACCAAAGGTTTGCCTGCACGTCGTTCTTCGGCGATGCGCGAGGAGGTGAAGATCCCGTAGTCCGCTCCCAGACCAAACAGGATGGCGATGAAGGCGGCGGTGATAATAGTCAGGTGGCCGACGGTGACTAGGGCCAGGCCCAAGCTCCACAGCACTCCGAGCCCCATAGGGATGAAAATCAGTACAGCCCAGCGCACGCTCCGCACTACCAGCAGGATCAAAGCTGCGATGAGGCCTGCGGAGGTGAATATCACCAAGGTAATATCCTTGCGGATGTTGACGTATTCTTCGTACTCGATGGCAGGTAACCCGGTCAGGCCAACAATAGGAGGCGTGTGGCCGTTGGCTTTGGATTGTTCTGCCAAGGCCGCCGACACTTGCTTGACCTTATTGACGAAGGGGCCGAGGTTCCCGAAATCCCCGGAAGGGTTTTTCGGGTGGACGAACAAAAACAACATCCGCCCGTCACGCGAGGCAAAGTAACCATCGGCCATGCCGCCCGCGCCGTTTTTAGCCAATAGCCGGTTCCAGTCCAGGCCAGCGGGCGCTGTTTCGACAGTCAGCCAACGTTGCCACTCTTCCAGAAAAAACGCCGCAAGATTCAGGCTGGCTTCTGCGGTTTGAAGGCCGGTGTCCGTTCCGCCCAAGGGTGGATGGTCTTTGCTCCAAACCAACGCTTTGCGCAGGTTTTCTTCCATCCCGCCGCTTGGGACGGGCGCGTTTGCCATCTGCGCAAGCTTGTCCAGACCCTCTATTGGCATCAACAGATAGGAGTGGTTCAGGAAAAACGCCATGTCGAGATGTGCGGTCGCCTGAGCAATCTCGGGTTCTGCTTCGAGCTTGTCTGCCAGATCATTGGCAAAGGACTCCAATTCGCTACGGGGAGCGCCCTCCAAGACCACCATCAGATCCGAAGCCGCACCAAAGTTCTTCAGGAAATCGTTGAAGCGTTTTGCTACTGCCGTGTTCTGGGGAAGCAAGGCCTGACGCGAGGTGTGGACGGGTAATTGCGCTGCCGCCCAGCCAGCCAGAATCGACAGTAGCAAAGCTACACCCAATACCCGCCAGGGGTTCCGGGCAAAGCATTCGGCAAGTTTGGCTGCGCGTTGAGTAATTTTCATTCTTGTGGGATTCTGTTAGTCAATCCGCGCAAGCAGCTTGAGGATTTTCGGCACGCGCTTATGAAGATATATCACTGGGTGTGGGCAATTGCAGGAACAGCGCCGGCTTGTGGGTAAGGATTTTCGTAGTAAACCTTCAAAGGAAGCTTTTTCATCGCATTCCTTGTGGCGTGTTTAATGTTGGTGTTTGCGATATACGAAATAAATTGAGACGAGCTTGATTGATTCTTCTTTGTTGTAATTTTCAAATGACTTCTCGAAGTCCGTAAATTTCTCTTCCGCTTAAACATCATTACCCTTCAATATGCTGCCTTAACTTTTGGACGTAGTGAAGTGCATGGTATTTTTAGAGAAAATGTTAAGCCTTACATTTTATTATCAAAATAAGTGTATTTTCACTCATTTCGACCCCAATTGTCAAAATTGAATCTCAAGATTATCTTTTTCTAACGTAGTTTTGTTAATGTTACTCCAGTTGCCAATGTTGTTTTGATCGACATCAATGGTTGACTTAACCGCTCTTCTCTCTGTAGCGGAAACGTCGTACTCCCAACCTGTCAGGTAATTTGCTATTTATTTCGTATCAAACTTAGCGTCCTTTCCGGCAATTTTCCGGTGGTTGCGCCTTCCAAATTCAAGCGGGCATCTTCATGCACCGTTGTCATAAATTGAATCAACTGCATCTCGTGCCGCATTTTTTGTTCAAAATCTTTGGCTTCCCACATCTGATTCAACAAGTGTTTCGCATGATGGTGGATTGTGAAAGCCACCGCTTCCGGCAAATGGGTATAACTCGCCTGTATTGAGCGCTTGAGCTGATCAAGTGAAGCCAAATATTGTTTATAGTCTTTAATGTCCTGTTTACACCGGGTTTTAAACATGGATAACTCGGTGTCGTTTTTAGTCCGTAACAAGGTGATTTCATGCGCTAACTGGACGCTTTTCTTTTTTAATTCCGCTTCCAGGTTTTTCTCCGCCAGCACGCGCACTTGTTTTAGTTTGATTTGCTGATCCTGATTGGTGGTTTTCCATTGCAGATTTTCATCTTTAACTGAATGAAAAAGCTTAAGCCAATTAAAAATCAGGTTTTTAAAAGTCGTCATTTCTTAATTAAGTGTGGTTATTTTTTGCTGCAATTTTAATAAAGCCTCAACTTTTTGCTGATCCCGATACCGGGCATTTTCTTCTTTCAATTGCAGATACGTTGATTTGGAAAGCTGTTGTTTCATTGATCTTAAGTCTTTATCTATGGCTTTGGATAAAGACTGTATGTGTTTGCGATTATTAGCGCTTAATAGCTGTTTTCTTTTGCGGTCACTAAAATAGTTGATTTGCACTGTTCTGAAGTAAAACAGCTGCTTAAGCTGATCCTGCCTGGATTGAATAAACCATAGCCGCCGCTGTAAGCGCTGCCTGACGGAAAAGTAATCGGAACAGGCGGCGATGACATGCTTTATCACGACGAATAATCCAGCTGTCAGCAGCAAAGCAAAGGCGGACAACAATGTTAATATGCCAAGCTGGGTCAACAGTCGCGTCAAGCTGGTCACAGCCAGCCATGGCAACAGGTCTGCCGATAAAAAAAGGGCAAATGCAGCGAACATTAACAATAGTGTGATTCTGATCAGCATCGGTCATCGGTGTTTTTGATAGCACTGGCCGCTATTGTACCCAACTTTTTATAAAAAGAATTAACCCCTAACGCTGCCGGCATCTCAAACGCCATCGCCAGTATTCAAACTGCAAGCTTATGTGGATGTAAGGTATAATGGGCTATAATTTAACTTCAATTTAGTAGTCATGATGGCTCAGTTTTTTGAAATTCATCCGGAAAATCCGCAGCTGCGCCTGATTCATCGAGCGGTGGACATTATCCGCAAGGGCGGCGTTATTGCTTATCCGACCGATTCGTCTTATGCGCTTGCTTGCCATATCGGCGATAAACAGGCGCTGGATAAGATACGGCGCATCAGGCAGTTAGATGATAAACACAACTTTACCCTGGTGTGTAAAGACCTGACGCAAGTTTCAATGTTCACTAAAATCGGTAATGATGCTTATCGGCTCATTAAGGCGTTAACGCCGGGGCCATTTACTTTTATTCTGGATGCCACGCGCGAAGTGCCGCGCAGGTTGCAACACCCCAAGAAAAAAACCATAGGCATACGCATTCCCGATCATCCGGTTGCGCAATTGTTGCTTCAAGAACTGGGCGAGGCTTTGTTTAGTTCCACGCTGGTGTTGCCTGGAGAAAGTGAGGCTATGACAGATCCTTTCGACATCAGAAACAAGCTTGAGCATGAGCTGGATTTAGTGATCGATGCGGGTATTATTGAGCACGAAGAAACCACGATGATCGAATTTTCGAGTGATGGCGCAGAGATCATCAGACAGGGCAAAGGCCTTGCCCCCATGCTGGATTAATAGAGGAGATACCATTATGATGGATGAATTGACAATAATACAGCGCATTGCGGTTTGGGTGCTGCCGGTGATTTTTGCGATTACGGTGCATGAAGTGGCGCACGGTTGGGTGGCAAAAAAATACGGTGATAACACCGCTTCCAATCTGGGCCGTTTAACCTTAAACCCGGTTAAGCATATTGATTGGTTTGGAACCATTATTCTTCCGGGGCTATTGCTTGTTACGGGTACAGGATTTATTTTTGGCTGGGCAAAACCGGTTCCTGTCGACCCTCGAAATTTTAAAAATCCCTTGAAGGATATGGCCGTAGTTGCTTTGGCAGGGCCGGTTTCAAATTTGTTGATGGCGGTTTTTTGGGCATTAATCACCCGCCTGGGCGTTACCATCGGTGCTGGGGCAGAATACATCTCGCTACCGTTGATTTATACCGGCGTAGCCGGCATTTCAATTAATCTGGTTTTGGCGTTGATTAACTTGTTGCCGATTCCACCGCTGGACGGCAGCCGTATTTTGACCGGTATGCTACCGAATTATTGGGCGTGGCAATATAATCGTCTGGAACGGTACGGGTTTATTATTTTATTGTTGTTGCTTTACACAAAACTGCTGGGCGTGATTTTAGCTTATCCGATGTTTGTCGCCCAGAAAGTGTTTTTTTCAATTGCCGGGTTATAAGTTAAGCTCTGATGTTTGTAATTCTATTTTTGTTATATCAACTGTAAATAAATAGGAAGGAATAAAATTGGCAATAATAACAAATGTATCTGATTTTGAATATGCAGGTTTTTGGGTGCGTGTAGGTGCTACGTTGATTGATATTTTTCTTCAGGTACTTGTAACATTACCGCTATTAGTAGCAATTTATGGTTGGTCGTATTTGGAAAAGGATTCGTTTTCTGCTGGTATATGGGATTTTTTTATTAATTATGTTGTTCTCCCAATTATTGTTATAACTTTTTGGATTTATTACCAAGCAACACCTGGAAAAATGGCTGTAGGTGCAAAAATAGTAGATGCGCGCACAGGAGGAAAACCTTCAAATGGTCAACTTATTGGCAGATACTTTGCCTATTTTGTCTCAATACTACCTTTGATGTTAGGCATTTTCTGGATTGCCTTTGATAAACGTAAGCAGGGTTGGCATGACAAATTAGCTGGAACTGTTGTTATTAAGCTCAAAAATATCGGGCCAGAAGAAGTGCATTTTGAATAAAATAAAGGATAACACTGGCATCAACATATATCGCCAAATAGCTGCGCTCTTTACAAACCGCTAAATTTGCAAGATATGACTCAAAACGCCGCTGATTTTTTAGTGCAAGCGCCAGCCTTCGCAACAGTCAACGGAGCGCCTTTTAATCAACTGCCGGATGATCTTTATATTCCACCGGATGCATTGGAAGTGTTTCTGGATTTATTTGAAGGGCCGCTGGATTTATTGCTGTATTTGATCAGAAGGCAGAATCTGGATATTGTGAACATACCCATTGCCCAGATCACCCATCAATATATCGCTTACATTCAACTAATGGGTGAATTAAATCTGGAACTGGCGGCTGAATATCTGGTTATGGCGGCGCTATTGGCGGAAATAAAGTCAAGAATGCTATTGCCGAGACAGTCTGAACAGGAAGATGACGAAGAAGACCCCAGGGCGACTTTAATCCGCCGGTTACAGGAATATGAATGCATTAAAGCCGCTGCTGAAGAGATAGATTTATTGCCCCGGGTTGAACGTGATATATTTGCCGTAGAGGTTGATATATCATCATTGCATGTTGAACAACCGTTACCGGACATTCGATTAAGGGATATGTTATTGGCATTTCAGGATGTCGTTAAACGCCTTGACCAAATTAGCCACCACCAAATTACCAAAGAAGCTTTATCTGTCCGTGAACGAATGGCAACCATTTTGGCAAACCTTAAAGGAAAAGATAGTCTCCTTTTCTCGCAATTATTTATCCGAAAAGAAGGTCGACCCGGAGTCGTTGTCTCGTTTTTGGCCATCCTTGAACTCGGCAAAGAAGGACTCATCGAAATCATCCAGTCAGCACCCTTTACCGAACTACGAGTCAGAAACGCCGGTTTCTCCGTCGCCGAAGAAGGTAACTAAAGAACGGGTAAAGCCCACTAGCGTTAACTTAACTTCGACCGTCCATCATGAGCCTTTCGTCCACGAACAGAAGACCCTTGTCGAAGCATTGCCGGTAGCGCCAATTAGGCTTCGTCCCTTCGCCAAGCTCAGATCCCGACATAGACAGTTAAAGCCAACACCATTATTTATAAACTTTCCAGTCACTGTACAACCTGATATCAACGTGAAAACCAAGCGCATAGTTGAAGCAATTCTTTTTGTTGCCAAGCGTCCGATGACAGCCAGGCAAGTCCAGCAAGTTTTTCCCGAGCTGGAGCAGCCGGAGCTACAGGAGATCCAGGCGGCAATTGAGGCGATTACCGAGGATTATAGATTTCGCCCTATTGAATTAAAACAGGTCGCTAGTGGCTATCGCTTTCAAATCAAGCAGGATTTGTCGCGCTGGGTGGCGCGGTTGTTTGAAGAAAAACCGCCAAAATATTCACGGGCGTTACTGGAAACGCTGGCTATAATTGCCTACCGGCAACCGGTGACGCGCGGCGATATTGAGGATATCCGCGGCGTCAGTGTCAGTTCAAGTATTATCCAGTCGTTACTTGAACGGGAATGGGTGAGGGTAGTGGGGCATAAGGAAGTGCCAGGCAGGCCCGGATTATATGGAACGACCAAAAAATTTCTGGATTATTTCAATATAACATCATTAAATGAACTACCGGCTTTGCATGAGATACTGCATCTTGACGGGTCGATAGAAAACACGCAACCACATAAACAGGTAACGAGTGAAAAGCAAGAAAGCAACCAACGCATCATCGAAGCAGCCGGGCAGTTCGCCGAAGAAAACTAATAAGTCGCCGAAACAACAGCGTAAAAATCAGGAAAGACATACGCCGAAAGAAACGGACTTCAAACAGGCGGGTAGTTCACCGAAACAGCCAAGTGAACCGAAGACAACAAAAAATGCGGACAACAAACAGCCGGACGCGGGCGAGCGCATTCAAAAAGTGTTGGCGCGGGGGGGTGTCGGTTCCCGAAGAGAAATTGAGGGCTGGATAGCTGAAGGCCGATTCAAGCTTAACGGGGTTGCTGTTAAGTTGGGTGACCGGTTAAAAGCGGGTGATTATTTACAGCTCAATGAACGGGTGGTTCACTGGGAAAAATTTGCCGTACAACCGACCCGTGTATTGCTTTATCACAAGCCTGCTGGCGAAGTGGTGACGCGCCGTGACCCGGAAGGCCGCCCCGTGGTGTTCACCCAATTGCCGACACTCACGACCGCCCGCTGGATTTCTGTCGGCAGGCTGGATATCAATACGTCTGGATTATTATTGGTCACCAATAACGGCGAACTGGCAAACCGGCTGATGCACCCGTCCAGCGAAGTGGAGCGTGAATATGCCGTGCGTATTTTGGGTGACGTATCCGATGCAACGCTGGAAAAACTCAAGCAAGGCGTAGAGCTTGAGGATGGCAAGGCTAAATTCGATGCAATTCACTTTTTCGGTGGCGAAGGCGCCAATAAATGGTATCACGTTATCGTTAGCGAAGGCCGTAACCGGCTGGTCAGGCGCTTATGGGAATCCCAGGAAGTCGTCGTTAGCCGCTTAATGCGGGTACGCTACGGGCCTGTGGTTTTACCGGAACGTCTAAAAGCATGCACGTTTTATGAATTGACCGATAAAGAGCTGGATTTGCTATTTGAATTCGCAGGGCTTGAGCGAAACGAACCTGTCATAAAAAAAGCCGCGCCAGAGCCTAAGAGTCATGCATCCAGAAAAAGATAGCTTTGAAGTATGTACATATCTAGTACCCTTGAGTATCCATTTGCAATCCCAATAACGGCCCGGTTAATCGGGTGATTTCCGATTCGATCTTGCCATCCGGGTATAGTTTTATTGAGCGATAACCAGGCGCGGTAGTATCCAGACTAAAGGAGTTGCTTTCCGGCGTAAATTGAAAGCACGTTGAAGGTGTGCCCAGGACGCGGATTGATCCGGTAGTAATATCCATGACTTGGTGGATATGCCCGGTAGTGATGGCTTTTACTTGCGGATAGCGTTTCGTTATTGCCAAAAACGCCTCGCTGTTTTCTATGATCATGGTATCCATCCATGGGCTTTTAGTTTCAAGGCAGTGATGATGCACTGCGATCAGCGCGTGATGGTTTGGATAGCTGGTCAGGCAATCTTCTAGAAACAATAATTCCTGTGCTGATATGCGGCCTCCTTGAGATTCCGGTATTTGGCTATTCAGGCAAATCAGTTGCCAGTTTTCAAATAAAACCTGTTTGCGGCAGTTAACCCAATGGGTATTAAAAACCTGCTGCATGAGATCATAATCATCATGATTTCCAGGCAGGCAAATACACGGTGTGTTAGTGGCTTCAAGCTTTTGTAAGATACGCTGATAGCTCCCCGCGCAGGGTTCTTGAGCCAGGTCGCCGGTAACAAGAATCAAATCAAAATGATGTGGCTCAGTAAAGGCGAGATCAAGAACGGCATGGAAGTAACGTTCGGTGTTGACGCCAAGAAAAGTTTCGTCCAAATCCGGCAGTATGTGCAGGTCTGTTATTTGCAATATTAATAGGGGAGCCATGATTGATGTTATTCAATGTCCTTGCAAAGGATTTTTGAGTTTCTTTGCGGGTTATAAAGCGCCTTGAGCGGGTCGGGAAGGCTGCTAATATCCGACGATAAAAAGCCGCGCTCAATAAACCAGTGCATGGTTTGCGTGGATAAAACGAATAATTTTTTAAGGCCCAGTTTTCCGGCTTTGCGATAGACATAATCGAGCATGCGATTGCCACGGGCCGAGCCCTGATAATCAGGATGGACAGCAAGGCAGGCAATCGCGCCAAAGTGGCCTTGCTCATCAGGATGCAGTGCTGTGCAGCCAATGATCAACCCGTCCCGTTCGATAACAATATACTCAGCTATTTCCATTTCAATTTTTTCCCGGGAACGTTTGGCTAATATGCCGCGCTGTTCCAGGGGCTTGATTAATTCCAGAATGCCGCCTATATCGTTCAACGTGGCCGGGCGTAATGTTTCAAAAGGCGTGGAGCTGATCAGCGTCCCGATCCCGTCGCGGGTAAATAATTCCAGCAACAGCGCGCCATTAATAGTTCGGTTAATCAAATGAACACGCTCAATTTTGGAACGGCAACTTTGAATAGCCGCCTTAAGAGGCAGGCTGATAGTCTCGTCTATATCCTGATTTTGGTGCAAAAAAGCTGCCGCTTCATCGGTGGTCATTTGCCGGATTTGCTCACCGTTCTCCGGGTTGCAACAAGTTTGCTCCGTTAACAGGATTAGTTTTTCAGCTTTTAAAGCAATTGAAACCGCCGTGGCGACTTGTTCAGCAGACAGGTTAAAAATTTCTCCGCTGGGAGAATAACCTATGGGCGAGATCAGCACAACATTGTTCTGGTCGAGTTGTTGATGAATGGCAGCGCTGTCAATCCGGCGAACTTCTCCGGTATGGCAGTAGTCAACACCGTCAATCACCCCGATGGGTTTGGCGGTGACAAAATTGCCGGAAGCCACTTTAAGCCCGCTTCCCGCCATGGGCGAGTTAGCTAGACCCATGGATAACAGCGCTTCAATTTCCACGCGCACCAATCCCGCAGCTTCTTTTACGCATTGCAGCGCCAAGTCATCAGTAATGCGCAAGTGTTTATGGAAGAGGGCAGGGGCGTTGAGCTTGTTAAGACGCTGGTCTATCTGCGGGCGTATGCCGTGAACCAAAACCAGGCGTATCCCCAGGCTGCTGAGTAAAGCAAAATCGTGGACATGATGATCAAAATCATCAGCCAAAACCGCTTCCCCGCCAAAAAAAATGACAAAGGTTTTATTGCGATGCGCATGGATGTAGGGTGATGAGTCTCTAAACCAGCTGACGAATGAGTGTTGTGAATTCATGAGTATTTAGTTAGCAAAGTAGTAGAGTGCGCATCGTGTACCACTACAAAGCGTTCCGGGTAAAATAAAGCCCCAAAAGATATGCGACGCGTACCTTCTGGCTTAGGCTGCCTCGCGAGGAAGAACCTCTCGCTCAATGGCAGGCAACCTTTGTAGCTTCGCTATACGCAAGTCATAAGCAGTTTGCGAATTCAACCAAAATCCCGGTGTCGTTCCAAAATAACGTGCCAACCTCAGCGCGGTATCAGGTGTAATAGCGCGCCTCTCAAGCACGATGTCATTTATACGGGACGCAGGAACTTTTAGCGCCAGCGCCAGCGCATGTCCGGTTAAATCCAGTGGAATTAAAAACTCCTCGCGCAGGATTTCGCCAGGGTGGATAGGGCGCAAAATACCATCGGTAGTCACGTCGGAAAAATCCAGGTTATCCAGGTCGTCAATTTGAATGGTCATTATAAAGCCCTCTCAGTGGTAATCGATAATTTCAACATCATAGGCGCAGCCATTCTCAAATCGAAAACACAGCCGCCATTGATTATTGATACGAACGCTCCATTGGTCGGCACGGTTGCCCGACAACTTCTCCAGCCTGTTACCCGGTGGAATGCGCAAATCATTTATGTTAAATGCGGAGTCCAGCATAGTCATCTTGCGTAACGCCAAAAGCTGGAATGCAACAGGCCACTTACGGGATTCTTTTCCTGCAAATATGGCAGCGGTATGTTTACAGCGGAACGTTTGAATCATGGTAATAATATATAACGCGGTGCGGTAAACATCAAGCGTTAACAATGCAAACGATCGGGCAATAGCACCCAGGCAACGATTTCGAAAGGTTTGCTTTGCCGGGTGAATTGAAGCCCATCGTGGAACGCAACAGGCCCTACGGTGCTATTCAGATGGAAAATTGTATCCACAAAATCTACAAACTTTCGCAGCTTCTTTCACATGTTCAGCACACTGTGGACAAATTTTTTTTCCGCTTGTATTGAGTTTGTTAATTCTGAATCCAAACGAAGCAAAGTAGGGTACGCATCGCGTAACACTACAAAGCGTTCCGGGTAAATCAAGTCTCCAAAAGGTACGCGATGCGTACCCTACCTGGCTAAAGTAGTTTAACCAGTGCAGCGACAACCGCAATCGATGCAGCCATCAGACCGCCCAATTTGGTGATGATCCTATATTCCAGCTCGCGCATATCCCGGCGTAAGTTGTTTTCGAGTTCGACCAAGTCGTTTTTAGTTGCCAATTTATCTTCAATCAAGCGTGCTTGTTCGCTGGCGAAAACTTCTGCCTGTTCTTCGGTAAAGCCTACCGCTTTGAGCTTTTTCACAAAGCTGTGGGTATCGAAAGTAATGGTGGTCATGATTTATTCCTGATTAAAATTTAATCGCTCAATTGATACAGAATTATCCGTCTAAAACGGAACATAAAGCAAGGTGGGCTAGATTGATGCTGTTTCAAGCCAATAGTTACTGTACCGATGCATTGAGCTACGAAAATAAGTAGGGTACGCAGCGCGTACCATTTTCAAAGCAATTCGGGTAAATCAATTCCCCAAAAGGTACGCGATGCGTACCCTACCGGGCTAAACTAGCTGACGAAGGAGTTTTGTGAATTCATGATTATAAGTAGTGGTAGGGAGTGCCGCGCGCGCCAAAAGGGTTTAAAGCCGAAACTCACCAAATTCGTTGATCCTGTCGAATGTTATGTTTTCGCCCCAATTTTCAGGATACCATCCGCTTTGTACCAGTCGGTGAAAACTTGAATACGGCCAATCTACGACCTTGGACACCAACCCATGTTTAACCGGATTCCAATGGATATAATCCATGTGTCGATTGAAATCATCTTCATCCCGGATCAAATGATCCCAAAATCGATGTTGCCAAAGCGTACCTTGCTGTCGCTTGCATCGTCGTTCGTTCAGCCATTCGGGGTGATTAAGACGTTCCCCGCAACGTTGCGTAACGATTCGTTTAATCATGCTCCAGCGCGAAGAAAAATCGGTATCATCCGAGGGCATACGCCAGATACAATGCAAATGATCGGGCAATAGCACCCATGCAACGATTTCGAAAGGCTTGCTTTGCCGGGTGAATTGAATCCCCTCGCGCAACGCGGCACGGACATCGTCATCAATAAGAAAGCGCTGCCTTCGGAGCGTAACCACCGTGAAAAAATACATCCCGCCCGGCAAATAAACGCGTCGATAATTCGACATAACAAAATCCGTAGGGCGTGCCGCGCGCGCCAATTGGTTAAGGATTAGTGTAGATATTATCCCAAACTTAGAAGGCGCGCGCGGCACGCCCTACTTGGCTACAAAGCGTTCCAGTAAATCAAGTCCCAAAAAGGTACGCGATGCGTACCCTACCAGGCTTTTAAGTATATAGGGTGTAAATTTTCATTCAATGGAAAACGAGCTGAGTGACCGATGCCATCATCCATCGGATCGCAGGGATAAAGAAGCCATTCGTTATCCCTTTTAGCTCGACAAAGAGCGTTAAAAATCAACTTATTGTTTTTTTGCGAATTATTGTTTGCTTGAATAAATGTTACTGCATCAATGAGTTTGGCTTGGTGTTCTTGCTTGTCTGCGTCCACATATTGATTCGCCATATAATTTAGGTACGCACTTGCAATAGCATGAAGATTTCCCGATTTAGCTTCTTCAACAAGTGCTTGTTCTAATTGTAGTTCCACATCTTTTCTGACATGAATAGAATTTGCTTTAAATCTTAAATCATAGATACCAGGTTCAGATTCTATGGGCAGGTCTACATCAAGCTTCCATATAAAATGACTTGCCTCTTTGGAAGGACACTCAACATATTTGATTTTTTTGCTCCGCTTAGTGCAAAACCTAAATGCAGTTTCGATTTTCTCAGAGAAAGATAGCATTGGGCTATGATCTGAAAGCAGTTGTTCAGGTTGGTTAAGTTCGTATCCGATGTGTTCAATTACCAGATCGATCAAATTCTTCCCTTCTATCAAGCTACTGTGACCGCCATCTGCAAATTTTGCAATTAACCCATTTGCAGGAAAGA
This sequence comes from Methylococcales bacterium, assembly GCA_028712795.1. Classification (GTDB taxonomy): domain Bacteria; phylum Pseudomonadota; class Gammaproteobacteria; order Methylococcales; family Methylomonadaceae; genus Methylobacter_C. The sequence continues at coordinate 49,365 of JAQTPT010000015.1, read as the reverse complement.
GTTCCGCGAAAGTTTTCCCACGCCGAAGCTTGTTAACACCTCGCGTTTCTTTTGGCAGAGAATCTCCTCTGTAAAGCTTCATGATACCTCGTTGTTACTATTAATTTATTAATTTAGTATGGTTTATATTGAGATTGGAGTACCCATGCTTGTCCTGCGCTTTCCCCATATAGCTCAGCTAGATCTGGTGTTTGATATGTTTCCAATCCAAATCTACGCTTTTCAAGAATGGATTGTACTTCGCCATTCGGTAATTTTCGGTTTACGAAATAGTAAGCTGCAAAGAATCCATCAGTTATTTCAACAGCTTCACCGTAACACAAGCAATCACCTACACAAAAAGGATTTAAAGTCATTTCATTTTCCATATCTTGAAAATATTCTCACAGGTTTAATTATAATTCGACTACTAATGTGCCTAAGTTAGCATCCTAGGATGGGCTGGAGCAAAGGTACCTATCCTACAAATAAACCACACAATTAATCCAGCCGTTGGATTAGACGATAGCCGTAACCCAACACATCGAAGCGGCAAATGTTGGGTTGCGCTATCGCTCAGTAATTGCTCCTGCATTACTCTACCTACTGCATCCAAGCAGTCGTAACCTATAATCAATCGAGGTTATCAGTAACCGCACCCAACGAAGCCGAACTCACCAGCTTGGCATATTTCGCCAATACTCCACGGGTATAACGCGGCGCAGGTTGTTGCCATTTTTCAAGACGACGTTCCATTTCGTGTTCGTTGATGACCAGCTTCAGTTCGTTGTTTTCTGCGTCTATGGTGATGGTATCGCCATTTTCAACGATGGCTAAGGGGCCGCCAACGTAGGCTTCCGGTGTAATATGCCCGACTACAAAACCATGCGTGCCGCCGGAAAACCGGCCATCGGTAATCAAGGCCACTTCTTTCCCCAGGCCTTTGCCCATAATCGCGGAAGTCGGGGAGAGCATTTCGCGCATGCCGGGGCCGCCTTTGGGGCCTTCGTAGCGGATTACAATCACATCGCCTTTAATAATGTCGCCGTTTAATATACTTTGTAGCGCCTGCTCTTCTGCATCAAAGACTTTGGCTATGCCGATAAAGCGCAAACCTTCCTTGCCGGTGATTTTTGCAACCGCGCCTCCAGGCGCCAGATTGCCGTATAAAATCACTAAATGGCTGTCTTTTTTAATCGGATTGTCCAGAGAATGAATCATATCCTGGCCTTCAGGATAGGGCTTCACCTCGGCCAGATTTTCCGCCAGCGTTTTGCCGGTTACGGTCAGGCAGTCGCCGTGGAGCAAGCCCTTGTCCAGCAGGATTTTCATGAGCGGCTGGATGCCGCCGATTTCGATCAGTTCGGCCATCTGGTAGCGGCCGCTGGGCTTTAAATCGGCCACCAATGGCACATGCTTGCCGATGCGGGTAAAGTCATCCAGGGTTATGTCAACGTTAGCGGCATTGGCCATCGCCAGGAGATGCAAAACTGCATTGGTCGAGCCGCCGAGTGCGATGACAATGGTAATAGCATTTTCAAAAGCGGCTTTGGTCATGATGTCGCTGGGCTTGATGCCGTTTTTCAGCAATTCCAGTACGGCAGCGCCGGCGCGTTCGCAATCCATTTTTTTATCGTTGGAAATAGCGGCCTGGGCGGAGCTGTTGGGCAGGCTCATGCCCAATGCTTCAATCGCGGAAGCCATGGTGTTGGCGGTGTACATGCCGCCGCAGGAACCCGCGCCTGGAATGGCCTTGGCTTCAATTTCAGCCAGTTCGGCATCGTCGATTTTGTTGTTGGCCCGTGCGCCGACCGCTTCAAAAACTGAAACCACATCCAGTTTTTTGTCCTTATGACAACCTGGCATGATGGTGCCGCCGTATACGAAAATAGCGGGACGGTTCAAGCGTGAAATGGCGATCATACAGCCCGGCATATTCTTGTCGCAGCCGCCAATCGCAACAATGCCGTCAAAACCCTGGCAACCGACGACGGTTTCAATGGAGTCGGCGATAACTTCGCGCGATACCAGCGAATATTTCATGCCTTCGGTGCCCATGGAGATGCCATCGGATATGGTGATGGTATTAAAGATAACGGCCTTGCCGTTGGCATTGTTTACGCCCAGCGCGGCATCATCAGCGAGTTTGTTGATGTGCATATTGCAGGGCGTGACCATGCTCCAGGTCGAGGCGATGCCGATTTGCGGTTTCTTGAAATCTTCGTTGCTGAAACCGACTGCGTGGAGCATGGCGCGGCTGGGCGCGCGTTCCATGCCGTCAACGACCAGAGAAGAAAAGGTGCGGGTGTTGTGGTCATCTGACTGAGCCATGTGATTGAATCCTGATGTTTAAGGTAAAAGGTGCTGGATGCAAGGGATTTGGTTTTTTGAACAAGGGAACTTGAGCTTTAAAAAGAATCCCAACTGTTTTTGCGTCGCCAGCTGAGTTTGGGCAAGATAAAGCCTAAAAAGACACCGGCAAGCGCCAGTATGCCACCGTATAAAAACCAGTCCTGGCTGGCGGTGTCTTTAAGTGCCTGATTTTCAAGTTTGAATTGCTGCAAATCCCGCTCAACATTAACGACGCGCTCCTGAAGTTCGTCACGTTCATTTTTTATTTGAAACGCGTTGGCAGCGGTCTTTTTCAGTTCGTTGAGTTCACGCGCCAACTGGTCACGCTCCGTGGCTAACGATTTTTCTAACGAAGAGTCCGGCGTTAGAGATTCTTTTAACGTATTCAATTCAGTTCTCAGCGCAGTATTTTCAGACTGTAACAGCGTGAGGTGTTTGCTGGCGGTGTCTTTAGGGTCAATCGCGGGCGGCTGTTTTTTGGTATAACGCGCTTTAATGTAACCTTCCGTGCCATCAAGCAGACGAACGTGGATAAATTCAGATTTAGTTTGCTTTTCAGTAACCGTCAGGGGGGTTCCAGTGGGCAGTAATTTCAACACCTTAGCATTAATGTTCGCCGAGCTCCTCAATGACAGATTCTGGTCGTCGGACACATAAACTGTTTCAGCCTGCGCCGAACTGAGTGTTGCTATCAAAATAAAAAAAGCTCTGAGTAAAATTTTCACGGGTGTCTTATCCTGTTGAAAAGTCGTCTGATTAAGTCGATTTTAACGTTATTTTCTGCACAGCAGAAATTCCAGTAACGCTTTTTGCGCGTGCAGGCGATTCTCAGCTTCAGCGAAGATAACGCTTTGTGGCCCGTCAAGCACTTCAACAGTCACTTCTTCCCCCCGGTGGGCAGGTAAACAGTGCATAAACAGGGCGTCGTTGTGCGCGGCTTTCATGATTGCGGCGTTGATCTGATAATCTTTAAAAGCTATTTCACGCTGCTTCTTTTCTTCTTCCTGCCCCATGCTGGCCCAGACATCGGTGACACATAAGTCCGCATTTTGGGCCGCTTCTAATGGGGAATTAAAAAATCTGACTCGTTCTCCTGCCGCCTTAACATATTCCGGGTGTGGTTCATACCCGTTTGGGCAAGCAATGTTCAGCGTAAAATCCAGCAGCATTGCAGCATGGATATATGATTGGCACATATTATTGCCGTCACCAATCCATGCCACTGTTTTGCCTTTAATGTCGCCCCGGCATTCAAAATAAGTCAACATATCAGCCAGCAACTGACAGGGATGCTCCTGATCAGTTAAGCCGTTAATAACGGGAACACTGGAGTGCAGAGCAAATGTTGTTACCGTTTCGTGCTTGTCGGTTCTCAGCATGATGCAGTCTACCATGCTGGAAATGACTTTAGCGCTATCTTGCAACGGTTCGCCTCGACCCAGTTGGGTATCTCTTGGGGACAAAAATGTAGCGTTGCCGCCAAAATGGGCCATGCCTGTTTCAAATGAAATGCGGGTGCGGGTCGATGATTTTTCAAAAATCATCGCTAACAACCGGCCTTTTAACGGTTGGTAGTCAGGATCGCGATTGTTTTTCAGTTCTATGGCTCTGTTGATTATGAAATGAAATTCTTCGCTGGATAAATCGAGCAAGCTGGTGAAATGTCTGGGATTCATGGTAGTGTTTCTTGTGCAGTTTTTTCTGTGTATTCAATAATCAAAGCCGACAATGTGTCGACAAGCAGCCTGATTTGTTGCTCGTCGATGATGAGTGGCGGCAACAAACGGATCGTGGTTTCATTGGTAACATTAATCAATAAGTGCTGTTCCAATGCTGACTTCACTAACCCGGCGCATGGGCTGTCAAGCTCAATACCGATCATCAAGCCTTTGTTGCGAATATCGACAATATGCTTGTTACCTTGCAGGCGCTCATTAAAGCCATCGCAAATAGTCTGGCCTTTTTGCCGTGCCAGTTCAATCAGGTTTTCTTTATCCAGTGTTGCCAATACCGCTAAAGCTGCGCTACAAGCTAAGGGATTGCCACCAAAGGTAGAGCCGTGATTACCGGTTGTGAGCAGGCGCGCCGCTTTACCCCACGCAAGACATGCGCCAATTGGCACGCCATTTCCTAGTGCTTTAGCCAGAGTACACACATCGGGAATAATGTTGTTGTGCTGGAAAGCTAGAAATTTACCGGTACGACCTATGCCCGTCTGAATTTCATCCAGCATCATGAGCAATCCATGCTGATCACATAAGCCGCGGATCCGGTTAAGATAATCCGCTGCGGGAATATTAATGCCGCCTTCACCTTGTATGGGTTCCACCAAAATGGCGACTATATTTTTATTTTGAACAAGCGCTTCCTTGATGGCGTTAATATCGTTGTAGGGTACCCGTACAAATCCTTCAACCAGCGGTGCAAAGCCTTGCTGGACTTTACTGTTCCCGGTGGCGCTTAATGTAGCTAACGTCCGGCCATGAAAACTTTTGTCCATGACGATAATCGCGGGATATTCGATGCCTTTTTCATGACCATACTTGCGAGCCAGTTTGATAGCGGCTTCATTTGCCTCTGCGCCCGAATTACAGAAAAATACGTTATCCATGCCGCTTTTTTCAATCAGTTTGTCGGCCAGAAGCTCCTGATTGGCGATTCTATAAACATTGGAGGTATGCAGGAGTTTTTTACTTTGTTCGCAGATCGCACTATGCACAGCCGGGTGGGCGTGGCCTAAATTACATACGGCGATGCCTGAAAGGGCATCCAGAAAACGATTATTATGCTCGTCAAACAACCACGCGCCCTCGCCCCGTTCAAAGGTGACGGGTAAACGATTGTATGTCGGCATGATATGGCTGGTCATGGTTTTACCTGCAAACGAAAAACAGGCAGCTATCCACCGCCCGATAAAAAAATATTTGATTATAAGTACCAATCTGATATCAGGCAAGCGCTGGATTGCAAGATTTGCTTTTTTAAGTGAGATAAAGTTGGTAGAATCAGTTAAATTTTAATTTATTTGAGTGACTACCATGAGCGTTATAGAAAGAATTAAAGACCAGCTTGAAAATAACCCCGTCGTTTTATACATGAAAGGCTCGCCTGATTTCCCCCAATGTGGTTTTTCAGGACAAACGGTGCAGATATTGGATGCCTGCGGAGCAAAATATATGTACGTCAATATTTTTGAGGATCCGGAGTTGCGTGAAGCACTCAAAGAGTATTCAAACTGGCCGACTTATCCACAATTGTACATTGACGGCGAATTAGTCGGCGGTTGTGACATCGTTATCGATTTGTATAAAAAAGGCGAGCTGGCAACAATGTTGGTCGCAGTGGGTGGTGTAGAAGAATAAGTCTCCACTGGTTAGCGTAACCCGAAAGTATTAGGGCGGTTTCGCGATAGAGAGACTGTGAAAATATTATCAAACACGGCTGAAACCGACAAAAATAGCAATAAAACTTCTGTAACATAATTGATTGTTTGTTCCCGAAATTGAAATTTCAAAACTAATTTAGAACACTTTCACAGTCTCGATAGCAAACCGCCAATCATAACGCATATTATTCATTACATCCGAACATAAAAACCCCCTGCCTTGATTAATCAGGGCAGGGGGTTTAGTTTTATGTGTCTTTATTGCGGATTGCCAGCTTGGATCAGCGGAGGCCGTAGCCTCCGTTACTGGGTCAATAATTCACAGCACAACAGAGCCTTATTCGGAGACAAATATAAATAACTACATTCTCGATGCCAATAAATGTTATTCAATATCAGGCACAGTCGACGCTACCAGTATGAAGATAGGCAAAGCACTCTCACGATTTAAATTTGGCAAGATTCAAAGAAGAACAACCTTATTATCGCTTGGTGCCGATGCAAAACTACTTATATTTGAATATATTGGCGTGTATTACAATCGCATAAGGCTTTACTTAAGCATAGCTATGTCCTGAAGCTTTTGAAGCCAAAATGGTCTCTTAATATTGTGTCGGTGAAATTAGGGAAAAATCATTTTCAGATACGCATGCCTTGCTGCGCATCCAGTTTGTAGCCGTATCCCCGAACAGTAATGAGCAGTTTAACATCATGATCGTCATCGATTTTTCGTCTCAACTGGCGGATATAAACATCCACCACATTAGTTAATGGATCGGAACTATAGCCCCATACTTGTTCCAGTATCCGGGTACGGCTCAACAGCTTGCCAGGCATTCGCATAAAATATTCGAGTAAGGCAAATTCCTTCGGCGTCAGGTCGACTAGTTTTTCTCCACGCCTCACTTCATGCGTTTCCATATTTAATATGAGGTCAGCTATTTGCAATTCTTTGACTTCCGGTTTGATCTTTCCGCCACCACGACGCATCAGCACCTCGATTCTGGCAAGCAGTTCTTCAAATGCGAAAGGCTTGGTCATATAGTCATCGGCACCGGAGCGCAAGCCGGTTACCTTATCCTGCACGGTATCTCTGGCCGTCAACATTAGAATCGGAGTGTCGACGCCAGCGTTACGCAAGTGCTCGCAAACCTGTCGGCCATTGAGATCAGGCAAGCCCAGATCCAGAATGATGATCTGAAACTTGCCTTCTGTACCCAGCGCTATTGCCTCCAGACCGCTACGAGCGACCTCTACGATATAGCCTTCGGCCTTCAGCCCTCGCTGAACAAAATCGACAATCCGCTGATCGTCTTCCACTAAAAGAACTCGCATGTAGCCAAAGCTCATTGGATTATTGTAAGTAAGTTATTGCTCATTTGTCTGATTGTTATCCTGTTCTACCAAAATCAGCGGAAGCGTTACCGTAAACGTTGAGCCTGAATTTTCAGTGCTGTTCACAGTGATGCGTCCGCCGTGTGCCTTCAGAATCGACTTGGCCATTGGCAAGCCCAAGCCCGTGCCATCGTCCCGCGAGAGCAGGGCATTCGGGCTGCGGAAATGGCGGTCGAAAATACGCTCCAAATCCTGGGTGGGTATGCCTATGCCTTGATCTGTGAGACTGAAGCTAGTTTCATTTTCATCCACCCGTAGGGCGACCGTGATGTGTCCTCCAGGGTTCGAATACCGGCAGGCATTGTCTCCCAGAATAAACAGGACCTGTCGAAGCCGCTGTTTGTCTCCTCGCACCCACACTGGTCGGGTTAAGGCATCCAGAGAAACCGAAATCGAGTTTGCCTCGGCCATTAACTGAAAATCCTCGACGGTACTGGCCACCAGTTCGGCCAGATCCAGGTTTTCCCACTCAAATTGGAGGTTGGCATTTTCGGTGCGGGCCAGAAACAGTAGGTCATTGACGTATTTACCCAATTGCATCGATAGTTCGACGATGCGCTGTAAAGCATCCTTATACTCCTCGGCATCGCGATCCCGGCCTCGCAGAGTCACCTCCGCCTCCCCGCGGATGACGGTAATCGGGGTGCGCAGCTCATGGCTGATGTCGGCTAAAAACTCCCGTCGCGCAGTGTCCATGCGTTTTAATTCTTCATTTAAGCGATGAAGTTCGTTAGTGCGTTCGGCCACCCTTTTCTCCAGCACAACGCGTCCCTCGCGCAGTTTATCTTGCTGAAGCCCCAGTTCCTGCGCCATTTGATTGAAATGGTTGGCGAGGTAGGTGAATTCATCGCGGGTATCAAGAGAAATACGATAATCCAAATTGCCAGAGGCTATTTCGTTAGTACCCTTCATTAACGCTTCGATAGGTTTCCTAATGCCGCGAAACAGTAATAACCCGGACGTAAGGCTGAACATCGCCGCAGTCAATGATGCCAGGAGGGCGATCCAGCGCAACTTAGCGACTAAATCCTCCAGTTCTTGCTTTGCTTTCCCGGCCTTTTCCCGTTCAGCGTTGATGGCAGCATCAATTAGCGGCTGAAATTTTTCGTCGATTTCTTCCTTCGAGAATTTCGATAGTGCTGCTACTGCCATTTCGTGCTTGCCCTGCTCACGCAACCGCTCGACTTCGTCGAACTGATATTCGCTGGCATCCAGGAAGGCCATGAAATGGGCGACTCTTTCCAGTTCGGCGGGTTTATCCGGCAAATCTTCGGGACCATCCCCCGCGACCGCTGTCTTTACTGCAGTGTTTCTAAGCTCCTGCATCGCCTCGTAGAGACGATGCCTGGATAATTCCGCTCCTGCTTTCGCGGTTGGACTGGCCGTTATCAGCCTATCCATCTCCTGTTTGAAGTGGCGATAGGCTTCCTGTGACAATCGCTCGTAATGATCGAAAGCCTCATACGCCGTTTGGCTGCGCTGAAAATACAAGGCAACCTGGTTTGAGCTCCAATACAACGCGATTCCTAAAAACAAGACAAAACCGAACGAGACAACGACAACAACTGCCAAACGATAACGAAACATGTGATCTAATTTGCTTCGCCGCTTTCATCCAGGTGTTTCTCCATGGATCTGATTGCTTCCAGCTTTTCTCGTAAAAGGCGAGTTTCATTTTTCTTCGATCCGGTTACAGTTTTCGATTCCAGCACGGATTGGACTGTTTTTTGTTTGTGCTCCAGCGAACCGAGTTTTCTCGACATATTTTGCAAACGTTTTAAAGCCTCCGTATGAATAGCGACAAGTTTCTGCATCCGCTCATCGGGCAGGCTTCGGGGCGGGATAGAGTCTACTCCATACAGAATTTTGGGAATGTCACCACAGGCATCGGAAAGTAAGCGGCCTACCATCAGATGCAGCTTGATCAGCGCTCCGGGAGAATTTTTTTGGCGCTTCAGTAATGTGCGACACACCTCGGCGCGTGACGAGGGTGACATTTTGGCCATGTTGGCTCCGAAACCAAGCAGTTCATCAAAGTCTGACTGCGCGTAGGTGTTGTTATAACGGTCTGGTTGCCCTTCCCAACCGGCTGTGAACTCGGCGCATCCTGTCAGCAGCAAAAGACTTAGTGCCAAACTAATTAGTCGCACAGGAAGTAATAACAGCATAAAAATAGTTGCTCCATATTTTTCAGGCCTCTCCTGCTAGTGGTATTTGAACGCGGATGCGGGCTCCTTGTTGATCTTGTCTTGAGTCAATAATATCGATTTTTCCCTGATGGCTGGTGACATATTCCCTGACAATGGCGAGTCCCAATCCGGGGCTCTCAACATTATCGCCGCTTTGGCTGGACTTGCCACGAAAAAATGGCTCGAATACATGCGAACGTTCATTGGGTTCGATACCCGGTCCCTCATCTTCGATTTCCAATTCCATCTGCATGCCCGAATCGCGAAGCATAATGCGTATTTCACCGCCCACTGGCGAATATTTGACCGCATTCGACATCAACTTCTCGATAATACTTCGCAACTGCTCCTCGACTCCGGAAATCTCGACTGGTCTAACCAGCTTTTTCAAACTAATCGATTTAGCCAGTAGACTGGCTTGAAAATCCTCGATAACTGACTCAAGCAAATACTTCATATTGATGGTTGCCTTGTGGTTCAATTCCGGCTTCGAGTGGATTTGACTATAACGAACCAATTCCTCGGATACTGTTTTCAGCTTGTCAACATTGCTGCATAGCAGCGATGCGATATCCTGTTGCGCACTGCCCGGCTCCCCATCCGTCTCATTTACAAGCAGTTCCGCGCCTTTGCGGATACTCTCCAACGGAAGATTGATCTCGCGAGCCACATTGTGCATAAACTGTTGTTTCGAAACCTCCAGTTCCATCAAATGCGTTCGAAGCCATTCCAGACGATTACCCAGATACCGCATATCAGAAGGGCCTGAAATGACGATTGGCTCTTTGAGCTGCCCCGAGCCAAGACGGCGAATGCCCGTATCCAGTTGCCGCATTGAACGCGAGAGTATGATCAGAAGTATCGCAATGAATATAAACGAGATTACAAACAGAACCGCGCCCTTGATAAATAGTCCTTGTTCAAGGGATTCTGATTGCTGGCGTAATTCGTTAAACTCATGATCAACGTGGTTCTCGAATTCTCGTGAAAGTCTATAGGAGGACTCACGCAACCCCTGGAATGCTTCATCGACCGGCAACTTGAGATTTTCATCATTCGCAGAGCCAATGATTTGTTGATAAATCAGATTTTCCTTTTCCGATAATTCGTTGACCAATAATGCGATTTTGTTATCTACATGTAGTTTGAGTAACTCACCCAAGGCTTGTTTGAACGATGCCCGTGTACTTTCATAAGATTGCTGCTCATAAGGCTGACGTACAAGGGGATCCGACAGCAGAACGAATAGTCTGGCTTTTCGCTCAACATCGGCAGTCTTTTGCAAAACCAGCCGTATCGCCTTGGTCTGTTCGAAAACCTGAGAATTGATTGTCCTGCCCAATGCCGAGGTTTCGCGCATGCCAAAAGCAGCGTACATTACAGCCAAAAAAAGCGGAATAACGGCAATCACAAAGCCTAAAACGATAAGGGATTTTAACGATAAAATATTTTTGAATTTCATCCAGCCGAAAACAGAGTTAAACGATCCTCGTGGTATCGGCACAAGCATCGACCAATCCCGTTTTCTAAAAATATCCAGAACAAAACCGGTAATGATATCTTTCATTAATTTCCGTGTTTAATCATCAAAAGTAATTCTCTCGCAAATAATTCCTTCGGGATACCGCGTTGCATGGGAATCAGTTTCCGGTATCGAATCCAACCGCACATTTAACACATTTTCTGGTTAGCCCGACTGAAAAAACCGCTATTATACACACAAGTGTTGCATCGCTCACCATCCTGCGAGCGCGTCAATTTGTCCCACATACAAACTTTCCTTAAGCTATGAAGCCATTGATCCTATTTCTTTTTATAGTACAGACGGCGTTGGTTGCGCTGGCCGGGTTATCCGTTGCCAACGCAGATGTGCTCACAGGATTGCCAATAAAAAGCACAGCCGAAAGACCGGCGCTGCTGCTTGAACTGGGCAGTGCGCCGGCGTCGGTTGGTGTTGACGATAAGACAACACGGGTGTTTACAGGCGAAGTCTATGCCCACGAAGGAGATGCTTCAATTCAGACAGGTAAAGATGAAGTCAGTTCCTTGCACCCCGGCTTCGGGAGCTGGAAGGTCAGCTTTCGTTTCAACGTCAAACCCGGTCTTCCAACCAAGCCGCATACCTTTTGGGCGCGCTGGAAACAGGGTGGAGATCCTAATGTCTGCGTGCAATCTTTCGAAGTCTGGGCCGGACCTGATCCATCCAGGCTGGAGCTGCGTGCCACGCTACTTATAAAGCCCAAGGGTTGGGATTATGCCTGGATAGCCGCCGAGTCGCAGGTAAGTCTTAAGGCCGACGATGCCGTTATCGAGGTGCGGGATAGCGGTGCCGGTCATGATGCCAAGGTTTTCGACGCCTTCCTGCTCGCCCCGCCATCGTCTTCTCTGCCGGCCAGCGGCACGGCAGAAAAACCGCTGATTTTGCTGGATTTAGGTAATGCGCCCGCATTCGGGGCAGCAGAAAAAGAACCCTCTTTGCAAGTTCAACCCGGTACAGCCACTGGTGGCCCCGGTGCTGAATCAGTGTTGACCGAAAATGACGAGGTTCAGGTTTTTCACCAGGGCTTCGGAAACTGGGGCGCAAATTTTCGTTTTGAACTCAATCCGGCGATTGCTCCGGGACAATACCGTTTTTTTGCCCGCTACAAAAGCGGCGGCGAGGTCTCCCAGGTTAGTCAAAATTTCACGGTCAAGGCCGGGGCAAAGCCGGATGAACTGTCCACACGCGGCGATTTCGACCTGACCAACACCACGCCTTGGGAATATCAGTGGTTGCAAGCCGCAGTTACCGTCACCGTGTTGCCGGGTGATCGCTGGCTGGAAATAAAAAACACCGGCAAGGCGGACGGTGCCAAAGTTTTCGACGCCTTCCTGCTGAAACTGGAGACACCGCTGGGTGACTGGATGAACGCCTCTCGGGCCCAGTTCAGGAATCGCTTCCTGGCACTGACCAAGGCAGTGCCTGCCGCAAACCAACGTCTGGTTGTGCTCGATGGCAAAGGTGAAAAAGATGAAGTCCTGTTTCGCGGTCTGGCTTCCAATGCCGCGCGGCCAAACTATGAAAAATTGCAGGTATCCTACCTGATAGGGCCGGAAGCCGAAGCCTTGGCCCGCAATTTGAATCTCCCGGCACTGCCTGCAGCAGTGATGACTGATGATCATTACGGCATCCTTGGCGTGTTGGCCCAGCCCAATAGCGAACAGGATGCGCCCAAATTTCTCTCCGACCCTGGCAAAGCCGGCATGATGCTCGCACCGGCTGCGGTTGGTGCGGATGCGCCCAAGCCGCTTAAGAGCGGCGTGCCGGAAGCCTGGCTGGCGGGCGGTTTGCAGGACGGCTTATCGGGCGTTTCAATTTTCGGGCTGGATAGCGAAACAGTATTGCGTCCGAATCCCGGCCAACCCTATCTTAGCCTGCAAATGATGGGCGGGGAAATGCGGGCTTGGCGTATCGCGCCCACGCAAGCCAACGGCATCGCCGACATCGAGCCAAGCACCCAGCATTCATACGGCTGGTCGCGCGGCAGTGGCTATGCGCAGCTTTACCTGCACGTCGATCAGTCCATGGAAGCGCTGCTGCATCTGAAGCAATCCGGCATCAAAACAGCCGCTTGGCTGGATGGACAGCCTGTCAAATTGGCCGATGATCCGAAACCGCCAATCGGTTTCTCATTTTCAGTAGAGCAATTTAAAACCCTGCTGCATGGACTGACCACCGAAGGCTTGGTGGCAACCGCCCTATCGGATCGCCCCGAAGCCCCGCAACTTGCCATGTTGAATCTGCCGCAAGGTTGGCACAGTCTGCTTGTCAAGCTGGTGATGCAGCATGACCAAGGCCAGCGGTTTTACTTTGCCGGCCTGTTCACCGATCCAGCCGGCCAGCCTCTGGATTCAATCAAAACGCAACTGACCGATCCCGGCGCCGATCTTGCGCTTAACGCAATCGCCGCCAGGCTGCGCCCCCTGATCTTCGTGGATGCGCCAGCCAATCTTTTACATCCCGGCGACCCCCTCAAACTGCGGGTGGATATGCGCTGGCATTCAATTTTGGAGGAAACCAGCTTGCCGGCACCGCTACCCCGTTTCCAGGCAAAACTACGTCTGCGTCTGGTTGACTTCAGCGGCAACCAAATCGCAGAGCGTGAAATGACCGGCTTGTTCCCCGGCGAAGCCGAAATAAACTTCAACAAGATTAACGAACCCGGCTACTACGCCGTCTATCCGTCCTTGTATACGCCTGCAGGCCGGTTGATCATGAACTATACCGCCGATGGCTTCTCTGTCGTGAATGGAACTGCCGAGCAAAAGCATAGACTGGACAAGAAAAAACTATGGAACAATGACTATTACGCCCTCGCCGACGGCGACAAAAGCTTTATGCAGGAAGGCGGTTATTTCTCCTGGCTGCAACGAATGGGTATCTACAAAAGCTACGGCAGTTATCCGGGGTTCGATCAGCAGTATCGGGCTAAATGGGAGCGCGCGAAAACACTTGGCCTGGTTTTGTTTGCCGACTCATCAGGCGACAGCAACTGGCTTAATGACAACCAGGCGGATGGCCAAAATTTTATCAATACGGCAGCAACATTTACCCGCTTCTTCAAATCGACCAACGAGATCGACATTCGCAGCGAGGCGCAATGGCAAAAGCTGCGTGACCCTGCGCATTGGGTGGAACGCGCCAAGTGGGAGTATGAACAGGCGCACAAGCAGCGCAGCGACGCCCATTACGTTGGCGGCAGTCTGGTGCGACCGGGCGACAAAGAGGGGGCGGGACAGTGGTTCAAACAGGTATTGCAGCTAGGCCTGGACCAGCATCAGGACGCTTGGGACGTCCATGCCTATCCCCAAAAAGCTCCGCGTTTCGGAGGACCCATCGGCAATGGCGAAAACGAGGATGAGCGGGGCGTGCTGGCTACTTACGCCAGCCTTGGCAGAAAAAACAGCCTGCCTTTCTGGCTGGGCGAGACGGGCGCCAAGACTATGCATGGTTTGACGGGACGCCGCTGGCAGGCGGAGCAGGTCGCAAAAATAATCGCCTGGGTCAACAGTCGCAGCGACTACTTGGGTCTGGCTTTCTGCATAGGTCACGAATACGACTTGGCCTATGGCAGGATCTGGGATTACTCGATGGGCCACAAGCCTGGCGAAGCAGCCATGTATACCGCGAGCGCCTTAATCGACGGTTTGCCTTATAAATCCTTTGACGCCAAGGATGCCAATATCCAGGCGGCTTACTTCGGTGAAACCTTGATGATTTGGCGGACTGATGAAGCTGCGGGCAATTGGCCGCTACGGCTTGATCAGGGGAAATCCTGGGTGCTTGCGGATGCAGTGGGACACACCCAGGAGCTAAAAGTTGACGCCTCTGGATATGCGATCATCCCAATTTCCTCCAGCCCTGTTTATGTGCTTACGCGCACAGACTATGAGCGGCTGACCAGGCATTGACTGCCGGTCTGGCGATTTGGCTCCCAGTGCGCTCGCCCCTGAGTTTGGCCTGAACAAAGCCGATGGGCGGAGCCGAAGCCAGTTGTTAGCTTTGTATCGTTTTCATGAGACGGCTGCACTCATTCACACTCGACTATATAAATATATAGGTAAAATGTGGTTGAATTTTTTACAAAATAGGCCAGACCCTGTCGTATCCCCCTGATCGGCTTTTGCTCTGAGTTCCCCTAATGGATCAGCAATAAGAAGGGGTAATGAAAAATGCTAGAAACAATATCATTATGAAAGTTATGAAAGCCTGCATGATTTATTCCTCTTTATTCTCGATTAATCTTTAAAAAAGTCTTGCATGTAAGATAAGCTATCCGCAACCTGGAACACAGAAGCTTCCCCAGGATCACCTCAAAGAGGGAATATCGGATTTTCGATATTGGACAAAATGAACCATTTTGTCTATGACTATGAATATTAACCACAAATACTGCTCCCTGCCTAAAATTATTCCGATCTTCATCTAATCTTAATAAAACCTGCAGGTTTCCTCTCATCTTGCCCCTGTATTCTTTAATCCAATCGTAGCGACTTGTGTAGATTGCCGGTCGCGATGACTTTGGGGATGAACAGATTGCATCGTTCATCATGGAACATAGACAAAATAGGGGTTTAGCGATTATGCCACTCAGTTTAGGAAACATCTTCAACGGGCTCTTCAAGCAATATGGACACACAGTGATCCTGTTGCTGCGGCTTATCGATATAGCCATGCTAATCGGCGCCGCCTGGGTTTCCAATTATTTCTGGCTACGCCAGTTCGCCATCGATCAGGACTATCGAATAGTCACAGCCCTGGGTATCTTGGCGGCCATCATCTTTTTCGAAATCGGCCAGGTTTACCGTCCCTGGCGGAATGATGCCATGCGCGGGGAAATTGCGCGTATCGTCAGGGCTTGGGTATTCGCCATCGTGTCGGTTATTTCCATTGTTGCCTTGATTCGTTTGCATTTCTGGTTCGGCTCCAGTTATCGCTGGATCCTTACCTGGTGGGTGCTGGGCTTGGTATTCATGCTCACCGCCCGTAGTCTGCTTTCCCAGGTATTGAAATTGTTGCGTGCCCGTGGCTGGTCTCAGGGTCGTATCGTCCTGGTCGGATTAAACCAGATGGCAGTTGCAGTTAGCCGGCAGTTGAATGCTTCATCCTGGGCCGGCTTGCACGTTATTGGTTATGTCGATGACCGATCCGAAAACCGGCACTCTCTGGGAGATTTTTCATTGCCTCGACTCGGTGCATTGAAAGACCTCAGCTCCATAGTCACCAAGGAAGCCATTGACGAAGTGTGGATTGCGTTCCCCGGCGAATCGCTTGCGGAACGTGCTCAGTATCAACTGCGGCATTTGCCGGTCAGCATCCGGTTGGTTATCGACTGTTTTGCTTTCAAGCAAAGTAAATTTCTTAGCTTGAATACGGTGGCCGGCATTCCGACACTGGATTTCTCAGTGTCTCCGTTGCATGGCGTTAACCGCTATATAAAGGAGATCATGGATAGATTGTTTGCACTTATCCTGTTGATGTTGATCAGTCCGTTACTGTTTCTCATCGCTATCGGCGTCAAGCTGAGTTCAAAAGGTCCGGTGTTTTACCGGCAAGAAAGGGTCGGCTGGAACAACCGTTCGTTCACCATGCTGAAGTTCCGCTCAATGCCGGTGGACGCCGAAGCCAAAAGCGGTGCGGTTTGGTCCAAGCCTGGCGAAAAACGCGCTACCCGGTTTGGTGGTATCTTGCGTAAAACCAGTCTTGACGAGCTGCCACAACTGATTAATGTGCTTAAAGGCGACATGTCCCTGGTCGGGCCTAGGCCGGAACGCCCGGATTTTGTCGAAGTATTTAAAGACCAAGTGCCCAATTACATGAAAAAGCACATGGTAAAGGCCGGTATCACCGGCTGGGCTCAAGTGAACGGTTGGCGCGGAGACACCGACTTGAACCGGCGCATAGAGTTTGACTTGTATTACATCCAGCATTGGTCGGTATGGTTCGATCTGGAAATTGCACTGCGGACTGTACTAACCGGTTTTATCAATAAAAATGCATACTAAGGAAACACCTGTCATGTTTAAATTGACTCCCCTCATTCTGGCTATACTGTTGCCGGCTTGCTCTTTATTTACACCCGGCATGCACATGAAAGCCGACAACAATTTATCTGAACTGGACGTTCCGGTGATGAAGAACGGCACGATGGTCAAGGAAAAGACCCGAATCGTCCCGATCACCGCAGATCTTATCATCGAGCGGGAAAACTCCCGGCTGCAGGCGGTCAATAATCTCCCGCCGGTGGATATTAGCAAAGCGGCTTATCGAATCGGCCCGCAAGACCGATTGCAGATTACGGTTTGGGAGCATCCAGAGCTGAACGATCCCGGAAATGAAAAAATCATGCCTGAGCTGGCCGGTAAAGTGGTCGATGAAAATGGCGAACTTTATTACCCCTACGTTGGCAGCATCCCCGTAGCGGGGAAAACAGTCAGTGAAGTCAGGACGGAACTGACCCATGAGCTTTCAAAATATTTCAAGAAGGTCAAGCTCGATGTTCGCGTGCTGTCTTTCCAGAGTCATCGGGCAGCTATTGTCGGCGAAGTTAAAATGCCGGGAGTCCAGGCCATGACGGAGACGCCGTTGACAGTTGCCGAAGCCATCAGCCGTGCCGGCGGGGTGACTGCGGATGCTGATATGAGCAACGTAGCCCTGGCGCGCGATGGCAAATCCTACAAGATCGATGTGCTGAGTCTGTACGCAAAAGGCAAATCCACCCAGAATCTGCTGCTCAAGGACGGCGATGTGCTGTATGTCCCTGACCACAAGGACAACAAAGTGTTAGTGATGGGCGAGGTCGGCAGGCAGCAGGCCCTGCAGATTAACAAGGGCAAGCTGTCGCTTTCACAAGCCCTGGCGGAAGCTTATGGTTTTGACTTAAATACCTCCAAGCCGGAAGCGGTTTATGTGATCCGGCCGGGTGATATGAATCCCGAGATTTTCCAGTTAAATGCGGGATCACCTGACGCCATGATTTTGGCCGACCAGTTTGCTCTGCAAGCGCACGATACCGTTTTCGTAGACACCGCAGGCGTTACCCAGTGGTCACGGGTTCTGAACCAAATCCTGCCGGGATCCTTCACATCGATGATGTCGCTTGCGGCCACCCATGGCTTTTAAAGGTATTCAAGGCGATTGGTTTTTTTCAAATGATTGGGATATGACAATTTATGTATACACAGAATGAAGCTACTATAGTGTTACCGCCGCTGAATCCGTCCCGGATCGAAGAGCATGGCGTCAGTATCCGCGATTATGTCGACCTGCTGATCGAAGGCAGAAAGACCATTCTGTTGACGCTGTTGTCGGTGCTGCTGGTGACAGTGGTCTATTTGGTCCTGGCACCGCGCACCTACAAGGCTGATGCCCTGCTGCGGATCGACAAGAACAAGGCGCTGCTCGCCGCGCCATTACATAGCGAGGCGAATGGGGCTGCGACTGAAGCCGACAGCCCGCGGGCGCAACGTGAAGTGGAAATCCTCCGCTCTCGTTCAGTACTCGGCAAGGTGGTGGATGATCTAGACCTGATGGTGGAATATTCACCCGCTTATTTCCCCATTATTGGAGAAACGTTGGCCCGCCGCCATGACGCCCGTGACGGGATTGCAAAGCCGTGGCTGGGATTCAGCCGCTGGGCCTGGGGTGGTGAAAATCTGAAGATAGCTTCTTTCACTATACCGGATCGTTATCTGGATAAAGAGTTTACCCTTATCGCGCTGGAAGAAGGCCGCTTTCTCCTGCTTGGACCTAATGGTGAAGAACTGGTCAATGGGCAAACAGGCGAAACCCTCACAGCAGAGATTGGGGAGTCTACGCCTGTCGTTATTAAGCTCACTGAGTTTGCGGCTCATCCTGGCACTCATTTTAAGTTAACAAGAAAAACCTCGTTGGCAGCCATAGAAACCTTGCAAAAAGCTTTTTCGGTCAAGGAAGTTTCCAAAGACACGGATATTCTCAACGTTGAACTTAAAGGTAGTGATCCAAAGCAACTCGCTAAATCAGTCAACGACATCGCGACCATTTATGTCAACGCGACAGTCAATTGGGAATCTGCGGAAGCCTCGCAAAAGCTGGGTTTCCTGGAAAGCCAGTTGCCTATTGTTAAAGATCGCCTGGAAAAGGCGGAACAGGGCTTGAGCACCTACAGGCAAAAGCATGGCGCGGTTGACATATCCGCCGAGGCCGAAATATTGCTCAAACAAGCTTCCGAAATGGAAACCCTGAGTATTCAACTCAAACAAAAGTACGACGAGCAGAGTCAACGCCTGGAACCCGCTCATCCGGACATGGTCTCCACCAACGCGCAAATCAAGCGTATTGACCACAAACTGGGGGCTTTGGAAAAACGCATCAAGGATTTGCCTCGCACTCAACAGAGCGTGGTCAGCCTATCGCGGGACGTGCAGGTCAACACCGAACTTTACACCTCGCTGCTGAACAGTGCCCAGGAACAGCGCATTGCCGCTGCCGGTTCGCTCGGCAACTCCCGTATCATTGATTCAGCGGTAATTCCGGAAAAGCCGTATTGGCCAAACCCCAGCCTGCTGTTAACCATTGCCACCTTGCTGGGATTGACTGCGGGATCGGCTCAGGTGTTTCTGAGACACTCCTTGCAGCGCCACGATAATTACCCGGCCTTGCTGGAATATCAAGTAGGCTTGCCGCTTTTTGCCGCCATTCCGCACAGCAAAAAACAGCGCCGGCTGACGCGTCTGATTGACCAGGGCAAGGATCGCAAACCCGGCATCCTGGTTAGTCAGGATCCGCTTGATATTTCCGTAGAATCGCTGCGCGGTTTGCGCACCACTCTGGAAGCGACTCTGGCCAGCGACGCGAGCAAAGTCATCATGGTCAGTAGTCCGGCACCCGGCATGGGTAAATCTTTTGTGAGCACCAACCTGGCCGCATTGTTGGCGAGTATCAAGAAACGTGTGGTAATCATTGACTCCGACATGCGCAATGGCCGGCTACATGAAACCTTTTCCGTTGAGAAACAACTGGGGCTTTCCGATCTGTTGGCCGGTAGAGCCACACTCGGCGAGGTCATAATCAGTCTGCCCGATGTCGGTGTGGACTTTATACCGCGCGGAAGTATGGTGCTGAATCCGGCGGAATTGCTGGTTATAGGCAATTTGGCGGAGACACTGGAGCAGTTGAAGAGTTTTTATAACCATATCGTGATCGATTCGCCACCGATTTTGGGCGCAACCGACGCCGCCATTATGGGCAAGCATGCTGATGCCACCTTTCTGGTGGTTAAGGAAGGCCGCTACACGGCGCAAGAACTGGAGGTCAGCTTCAGGCGTTTTCAACAGGCTGGTATAAAACCGAATGGTTTTATTATCAACGACATGAAAGAAGGGTCATCGTATTATCCCTATTATGGCTACGCCTACAACCGAACCGACATGGAGCACAAGAATCCGTCAGTATTTACGGCAGGCTATGAGGCGGTTGGAGACTGGCTGGGAAAACGCCAGAATAGCCGCTATTTGCCTATTGCTGAATCCATGGAAGAAATAAACGACAAGGTACAGGTCTAAGATGAAAATATACTTCGAAAAGAAATTACCGGTTCTGCTGTTCGCGCTGGTTAGCGCGTCAACGCTGGTTTCTTCTTTGCCTCAGGCCGAGTTGGCCTGGACCGGTGTGAAGGGCGTTTACGGCAAGCAGGATTTCGGTTTGCGCATCCTTCGCGAGGCGATGCTGATAGCATTGGCGAGCCCATACGGAGCCCAAGAAAAATCCGGCTTGGCTGGCCGGATATCTGGCGGTTGGAGACCGGTTTGGAAAACGCCGGAATCGTCACTATCTGCCTGCTGCGAAATTCACGGAAGAGATAGACGACAAGATACACGCATAAGATGAATATACGCTTGGAAAAAGATTTGCCGGTTCTGTTGTTCGCGCTGGTGAGCGCGTCAACACTGGCTTCTTTGCCTCAGGTCGAGTCGGCCTGGACAGGGGTGAAGGAGGTTTATGGCGAGCAGGATTTCGGTTTACGCATTCTTCGCGAAGCCATGCTGCTGGTGCTTGTCGCCTACATGTTTTTTGAACCGCGTTTGCGGCGCGGCACCTTGACCAGTTCGGCGTTTGCATTTTTGGGTGTTGTCGCCACTTATGTGCTGTGCGAGGTTGGCTATGCGCTGTATCTGGACTTGCCTTGGGTGGTGCCGATGGCGGGCCTGCGCGTTTTCGAATACCTGCCGGTGGCGTTAATCGGATTCGTGACCAGCCGGTTGGGCGCGGGTAGCTATGTTATCCATAAGTTCGCGCATTATCTTCGCTATTACATTGCGCTTCAGGCCGTGTTGGCGATAGCCCAGGCATTGTGGGCGCCGCCTTTGTTCGGGGTGTCATTCCTGGGCGGCGGTCGGCCGTTCGGCACCTTTGTCAGTCCCAACCTGTTTGGTGCAACCATGGCGACTTGTGCGCTGCTGTTCTCGCTGGTTCCTGGTATGCGAAAGTGGGTGGCGGCCAGCATATTTTTAGCCTTGCTGAGCGGTTCGCGAACTGCCTTCATCAGTTCGTTGCTGGTGGTTTATTTCCAGATTTACGCCCTATTCCGTCCTCGGGATCGCTGGGCTTTGATCATGCCGGCGCCAATATTTGCCGTGGGAGCGCTGTTGTTAGCCTCCAGCCCTTTGCTCAGTGGCCGCGATGATGCCAATCCCACCGAGGATGGCCGCATAGATCTATGGCAGCGGGTATTTTCCGAACAAATACATGGACCTGCAGATGTACTGTTCGGCTGGGGCCTGGGGCTGAGCTCTAATACCATCAATATTCTCTACGGCGCCGAACATTTTAAGGGGCAATTCGATTCCGACAGCCTTTATTTATTCTTGCTGAACGGTTATGGCCTGATCGGCCTCCTGGCGTATATTTTCTTTCTGTGGACAACGACAAGGATGTCTGTCCACCCCAACAAGGAATTGGTGGCGATGTTCATCTTCGTTGCGGGGCTGACATTCAATATGTGGGAGTATTTTCCACAAAACGCAATTTTAATGTTTCTTTGGGGAACAGTATTAGGTACCGGATATCAGGCCAGTTCGTCCTTATTGCAGGCTAATCCGATTGCATCGGGTTCGTATTACCGGCATCCATCCTGACAGCGAGTATTTGAGGAAAAGAACCATGTTCGGACTATTAAAAGAAAAACGATTATTCGGTGACGCATTTTGGGCGCTGTTTGGACAACTGATGTCCGCCTGTGCTTTATTGGCAGGCACTCGATTTCTCACCGAACTGGTAACGCCCGATGTTTACGGACAAGTTGCTTTATTGAATGGCTTTGTTGCGCTTGGCGTTACCCTGTTTTCCTACCCTTTCATCTGCGCCGGCATGAGGTTATTGCCGGAGTGCCTGGATAAATGGGAGCGTGCGGATTTATACAGGGTTGTGACCCGCCTGACAACTCGATCAACAGCAGTGGCAATAAGCCTGCTGGTGCTGGCTGGCGCTACCTATAGCTATTTCTCGCACAGCGATTTTTGGTTGCTTATGCTTGCTGGCATCCTTCTTATCGTAACAGTTTGGCGCGAACTGGGCATTCAGTTACTCATCGGTGAACGCAGACAACGTGGAGCAAGCTTGTGGCAGACTACTGATAGCATCCTTCGCCCGTTGTTGGCGGTATCGCTAGTATGGTGGGGAGACCAAAAAACCGAGTGGGTTTTACTCGGTTATATTTTGGCAAGCATGGTCTCGAATATGGCTTGGTCGTTCGTTCAGGGTATGAAAGCCAATAAAAAAAACCGCCCTGTCATCGTGCGTAATTTCAAAACTGATGTGTGGGCTTATGCCTTACCACTAATTCCGATGGAATTGATATTTTGGGTTAATGGCTTGGGTGATCGCTATGTCATTGGTTATTTAATGACTGCTGCCGAGGTGGGTTTATATGCAGCTACTTATACGATAGTCAACGAGGCGTTTAATCGCAGCGCCATGGTTTTGTTACGTACCTTTCAGCCAATTTATTTTCAATTATATTCCCAAAACAAGAGTAAGGAAGGATTCAGGATCTTGTGGATATGGATAGCTTGTGTTTTTGCTTTAGGGATCACCGGCGTATCGTTATTGCTTATTACCAAGGATTGGGTGGCTTCCTGGGTGCTCGCAAAATCTTATCACTCGGCGGTTGAGTTAATGCCTGCCATTGCTGTTGGATGCGCGCTGCATGCCTTGGGAACCGTGGTATCTCAGCCACTGCTGGCTAATAAACGGACACGGTTGTTATTGTTGGGTCGCGTATGCGGGGCGGTGACGGCGGCCATCAGCATACCGCTGATGGTGAAAAATTTCGGTTTACCCGGGGCTGCCATGGCCAATCCCATCTATTTCGGCGTTGAAGCATTGATTTTAGCCATGCTGGCCAAACCGTGGCGAAATATCAGCTCCGGAAATGAGGGTGCAATAGACCAGGCTGAAGAGGGCGCATCAAGCTGCGGGGCTACTGCCTGACAGTTTTATTAGTTATTGATAAATAATATATTTTTAAACCAACTTCTTGGTTAACAGATTAACAATGAGAAATACAAGGCGAATATTATGACGTATGCATCCGCAATTTCAGAAACCTATGGCGATGTTTTACACGAATGCGTGAGCTGTGGGAGTGAGAACATAAAATTTTGGCGCCAGAAAAACTTCCATTATACGGAAAATGCGAGCCAGAAAGAGTTCCATATATACCGCTGCGAAAGCTGTGGAACCGGGTTCTTAAATCAGCCGCCCCATGTGCAATGGTTGCAATCCATTTATGAATACTCCGGACAAGCGCTGACCCAAGCGATAACACTTGAGGACGTGTTGGACAGAGAAGCCAAGTTTCCCAACTGCAAGGTGGATGCCGAACGGATGAGTCATCAAGCCGACCGGTTTAATATTTCGGGTTATGGTCAGGCTCTTGATATCGGTTCAGGCTTTGGTTTTTATACGCAGGCGCTCAGAAGACTGGGCTATCGGACGGTTAGTATCAATCCTGGAAAATACGAAAACGAAGTGTTCAGAAATTTGAATGGCGATGAACCGCTTGCCGTGATGTTCGAGAATTACGAACCATCCGGGCAGTTTGGCGTAGTGATGATGTCGCAGGTATTGGAACATCTCCTTGAGCCGAATCAGGCGATAAACAAGGTGTCCGGTCTGCTGGCGCCGGGTGGTGTTTTGGCTTGCGCCGTACCTAATTACAATTCGTTTTTAGTCAAGCTGCTGGGCACGAAGGATAACGCCTGTTTATGGGTGCCGGAGCATGTCAATTACTTTACCGGGAAGGGCTTAAGAGCCTTGGTGGAGGGAAATGGTTTCCGGGTCGTTAAAGTGGAGCAAATAACCCGTATCCCATTCAACGCGGCATCTAAAAGACTGCGATTGAAAGGAAGACCGGCGGCCGTTATTGACGGCTTGGTAAAGTTTTTACAGATCCCGTTTGCCCGTTTGATGCATTACTTCGGACTGGGCATCTACATCAATTTATATGCAGTCAAGAAACTTTAAGCAAATCACATGTTAACTGTTGTTATTTTGACCAAAAACGAGCAAGACAACCTGCCGGGTTGCCTGGCGGCGATTCCTCAACGCTATCCTATTGTAATTGTGGACTCGGGAAGTACCGATAATACTGTTGCCATAGCCAAAAGCCGGGATTGCAGGATTTATATCAATCCATGGCCCGGCTTTGCCGAGCAACGCAATTTTGCCATAAAACAATGCGATATAAGCACACCCTGGATATTGTTCGTCGATGCTGACGAAATATACCCTCAGTCGTTTTACGACTGGTTTGAATCCGGGATGGTGGGCGCCGGTTCGATTGATGTGGTGATGGTGCCGTCGATACTTTATCTTCGCGGCAAACGCCTGAACCACGCTCCCGGCTATCCCATTTATCACCCAAGACTGGTGAGCCGGGAAACGGCCAGCTTTGTCCGCAACCATACCGGGCATGGCGAAGCTGTTAT
The DNA here is from genome assembly GCA_028712795.1 of Methylococcales bacterium. Taxonomy (GTDB): domain Bacteria; phylum Pseudomonadota; class Gammaproteobacteria; order Methylococcales; family Methylomonadaceae; genus Methylobacter_C. The sequence goes on along the minus strand of JAQTPT010000015.1, from coordinate 24,555 downwards.
TAATACGTGCCGGATCGGATATTCCGATATCCCATATCAACACTATTTTTATCATGGCGAGATCATTGAATGGATGCATAAACATGTCGATAAGGCAGCGCAAGAGGTGCAGCTTCAGCCTCCGGCGGATGCTGTGATGACCAAGCGAGGACGCTTAAGTGTTTTATTGGGACGATCCTGGCTCAGGATTCTTGCCCGTTTTTTATACCACTACGTATTTCGGGGTGGCTTTTTGGATGGATTTGCCGGCCTGGAGTTTGCGCTGATGTTTACCTGGTATGAGGCAACAATCTATGTACAGGCAAAAGCCGGTATTCAGGCAAGGTGATTAATATGAAATTTTCGTTGGTTTTAGCAACGTTGGGAAGAGACCGGGAAGTGGTTGATTTTTTGAAGTCTCTAATAAACCAAACCTATAAAGATTTTGAGTTGATCATCATCGATCAAAATAAGGACGGTAAAATTGATGCCATCGTCGAGTTTTACAAGGAGTGCCTTGATGTGAAGCATGTGAAAGTTGATTTTGTGGGTAATGCCAGAGCCAGAGACTACGGCATAGGCTTGGCTCAAGGCAGAATCCTTGCATTCCCCGATGACGATTGTGCTTATGATAGGGATGTCCTAAGAAAAGTAGTCGCTGAGTTTGCTGGACGCGAAAACCTCTCCATTTTGGTAGCAGGATCGTATGACTTTTCATCCAGCCGGTTTAGCATAGGTGTAAACAGTCGCAAAGCCCAATATTTTTCACGCTTCCAGATGATGGGGGTAGAGTTTACGCAGTTTTTTGATCTGAACAGGATAGATCGGCAGCAATTTCATTTGGATCACGACTTCGGGATCGGATCCAAATATTCCGGGGGCGAGGGTTTTGAACTTTTGTATCGTTTGCTTCGGATCGGCAACACCGCATTTTATACTCCGGGAATAAAAATTTATCACCCGGATAAAGATCACTACAAGCTGGGGACCGGAAGAATGCTGATGTATTCCACGGGGGTTGGAGCTTACATCAGAAAATTTGCCAATCAGCACGATACGTTCATGCTGTACTACATCGTGCGCAAGATGTTTGTCGCCCCCCTCCTGAAAATGATGCTGGCTCTGGTTTTATTGAACCCGAAAAAGCTGGCTTATTCTTTTTACAACCTCGTCGGTATTTGGCGTGGTTTCCTGGAGTATGGAAGGTAACTTTTGATGAGAGAAAAGTCGTTGATCACTAGGGTTTTTATTTATTCGCAGACAATTTCAGGAGAAATGACATGAATGTAGGTATTGTCACCACGCATATACCCCCAGCCAAAGGTTACGGCGGTGTGTCCGTCACAGCCAGTGTCTTGACCAAAGCCTGGGCAGAACGTGGGCATAAGATGGCGTTGGTCGCCTCTGACGAGTCGATTGCTGGCCGACTGCGGCCCCAGAATGTGTGCCTTGGCGAGCAGGTTGATGTCAAGCTCTATCGTTGTTATGGGTTCAGGCGTTGGGGCTTTGGACTAGGCGCGATCCCTATGATATTTATATTATGCTTGCGGGCGCCGGTGGTTTATATCCATGGTATTGCAACCTGGCCGTCTACGCTTGCCGCTATTTTTTGCGTCTTGCTGCGTCGCCCGTTCATGGTAGCCGTACATGGTGGGCTTATGCCTGAACATGTTGATCTGATACGGCGTGAGAAACCCCACAAATGGCTGTACTATCGATGGCTGACTTTTCCAACCCTGCGCAGGGCTATCGCCGTGCATTGCACCAGCGAAACAGAGGCCGAAGGCGTACGCAACGTACTCGGCGAAGACGCTCGTATACTGCTGGTTCCTAACGGCATCGACAGCCGTGATTTTGCAGTAACCCAATATCCTGCCGGGGAAGGCATGAAGATCTGCTTTCTAGGTCATATTCAACAAGAAAAAGGTATCAATGCCTTTATCAGAGCATGGTTAAAAATTCGGCAGCCTGCGGACCGGCTGGTGATTGCTGGCAGAAGCGTGGACGGGGGCTATTTCGAAGAGTTTCAGGCGCTGGTCGAACAGGCCCAAGGAGCTATCACATATAGCGGTTATCTGGAGCGCGGCGAAGTGATGGAATTGTTAGCATCCAGTCATTTCCTGGTGTTGCCTTCAGGGTTGGAGGAGTCGGGCGGCATGCGAGAAAACTTTGGCAATGTAGTGGCCGAAGCCATGGCCGCAGGACGCCCGGTATTGGTGGCCAGGGGCTTGGCATGGGACCATCTGGAATCGGTTGGGGCAGGCTTCGTTTTCGATAGGACCGAGGCTTCCGTATGCGAAGTGCTGCGTAAAGCGCAATCAGTGGGAGATGGTTTGGAGTGGGAACGGATGTCGTGGAATAGTAGGCAGTATGTCGAACAACAGCTCGATCCCGTCAAACTTGGGGGACAGGTCTGGCAGGTATTGAAGAGTCGCGATCAAGCCAATCCGCCCCAACAACCGGCCGAGGAGTCTTCGTATGAGTAAGGTCGGACTTATCGTCCCTACTTTAAACGCTGGCAGCTTGTGGGAGTCCTGGCTCAAAGCCTTCGAACAACAGACACGGAAACCGGATTGCCTTTTGGTGATCGACTCTTCGTCCAGCGACGACACTGCGGCCTTGGCGCGGGCCCAAGGCTTTAATGTACAGGTGATTCCCAAGTCGGAGTTTAATCACGGCGGCACTCGCCAACTCGGTGTGAATATACTGTCGGCGGTGGATATTATAGTCCTCCTGACTCAGGATGCCTTATTAGCCAACCCCGATGCCATCGAACGCCTGTTAGCGGCGTTCGATGATGAGCGAGTCGGCGCGGCCTACGGACGCCAGCTTCCGCATCGGAACGCCGGGCCAATTGCCGCCCACGCCCGTCTTTTTAATTATCCAGCAGGAAGCCAACTGCGCAGCCTGGAAGATAGAACACGCTTTGGTATCAAAACGGTGTTTATATCCAATTCTTTTTCTGCCTATCGGCGAAACACACTGATGCAGGTAGGCGGCTTCCCCGTCGACACCATCATGAACGAAGACACCTATGTGGCCGGAAAGATGTTGGTATCCGGCTGGAAAATCGCTTATTGTGCCGATGCCCAAGTCTTCCACTCTCATGACTACGGTTTCCTGGACGAATTTAAGCGTTACTTCGATATCGGTGTTTTCCATACCCATACGGCGTGGCTACAGCAGACATTTGGCGGAGCATCCGGCGAGGGCTTGCGCTTTGTGATTTCGGAAATGCGTTACCTGATGAAACAGGCTCCTTTTTTGATTCCCTCCGCAATTCTGAGGACTGGGTTGAAATGGCATGGATACAAACTGGGCTCCCTGAATCAGCAATTACCGAGGACAATACGTAAATGTTTCAGCCTACATAAAACTTACTGGCTTCGCAGCCACATAAAACTAAATTCGTGAAAACAACCAAAAAATCAGACATATATTTTCGAACGCCTATAAGTGTTTCAGTATTTACCTGTTAGGTAAACATTTATCTCATCACGCTTAGCGATAAATTATAAATCACTGCTTTTTCTTCGTGATCTTGATGGGGAAATACTCTATATTTAGGCTGAAGGTGACCTTTTAGTTCACGCGGAGCGATCAAGCTCAGAGAGAATCCTCCAAAATTATTTCTTTCTTCATTTAATTTTAATAAAATCTACAGGTTTCCTCTCATCTTGTTCCTGTAATCTTTACGCAGCCGTGGAGATTTGTGTTAAGCGTTTTGAATTTTTTCAAGGTGAACTGAATACAGACGGAGACGTCTATAGGAATACGTAGTAAAGTAGGATTTGCTATAAATTGCTCAAACCCATCATTAACTATCTGCGCCCCCACATGTAACAAGGTTGGGCTTTTTAAAAATTGGAAAACTTCAGTAATTATATTGAGTAAGGAAAAAATAATATGAAAAAAGTAATAAAACTATCAATGATTGCTCTGACCTTCAGTCTGATTGCTGCTTGCGCAACAACGTCAGACGTTGAAGATTTACAGTCGCAAGTTAATGGCTTGAATACTTCTGTTAAAGAGGCTTCAGCAAATGCAGCCAGCGCACAAACCACAGCTTCCGATGCGGCTGCTAAGGCAGAAGCCGCAAAAGCAGCGGCTAATGAGGCAGCTCAATTATCTGAAGATGCCAATGCTAAATTGAACAAAAAATTCAAAAGATCAATGATGAAATAAATCGTTGTTGTTTGAGAGTAGAAAGTAGCCCGGCGGAAAACTGCCGGGCTATTTTTAGGCCTATTCGATAATAACGGCCAAGCCCTTAATCTTCCATTAAGTTTAACTGTGTTAAAAGGGCTTAACGCCATAGGGGTTTACAGCGATATCGACGACTTGCGCAGGAAGCACACTGGATAAAATTCAAATGAACATGTCAGACTATAACAAATCAACATCACCATTTATCCAATTGTTAGGAGTGATACTACTTAGTATCTTAACCAGCGGATGTCAGCATCTGAAATTTTTTCCAGATGCAACTGAAAACGTAGCAACGCCTGAATTACGGCCGGAAGCCAAAACTAAAGCGACAACCATAGAAACTCATGAATTTCAAATATCCGACGATCAAGCTATGGTTGGCAAGATTGCTGCTGTATACACGCGTGAAAATGACACATTGTCCGATATAGCCCGGCATTTTGGGTTAGGCTATAACGATATTAGCAAAGCCAATCCTGCTATTGCCCCCTGGACGCCAGCGCCTGATAGTCGCGTATTATTGCCTTTACAATTTATTCTTCCCGACGCTCCCCATAAAGGTATTATTTTGAACCTGGCCAATATGCGGCTGTTTTACTATCCCAAACAGCCGCCGGGCAAGGTGTTCACTTATCCGGTCGGTATTGGCCGGCAAGGTTGGAGCACGCCAATGGGATTAACCAGCATCGTTGCCAAAAAAGCCAATCCAACCTGGGTTGTGCCCGCATCCATTCATCAAGAGCATGCGCAAAAAGGCGATTCTCTTCCCAGCGTAGTCGCCGCCGGCCCTAACAATCCGCTGGGGCTCTATGCAATGCGCCTCGGATTTCCCCGTTACCTGATCCACGGTACTAACAAACCCTATGGCATTGGTATGCAAATTAGCCATGGTTGCGTACAGCTTTATCCGGAGGATATTGAAATACTGTTTAAGAATGCATCGTTAGGAATGCCTGTACGGATCGTCCACCAGCCTTATCTAACGGCCTGGCATGAGGACATGTTGTATCTTGAAGCCAACGAACCGCTGCAAAAATGGACACAGGATAAAGGCCGGCTAAAAAAACAGCTATTGAAACAATTACGTCAAGTCAGCTCAAAAAGGAATGTTGCTATTGATTGGGAGAAAGTAGATAGCATTATTGAACGATCGGATGGCATTCCCACACCCATTCTTAAGCAAAGCCCAGACGTGACAGACATAGCGGCAAACGCAGTGCAGCTTGAGCATCCTGAAAAACTCTATCAACAACCGGTTGTTGGCGAATTAAAAGACAGCGACTGGTCGATTTTGGTGGCTAGCTTCGATAGCGAGTTAGAAGCGCAAGAACTTACGACTATGCTCAACCATCAGGGGCCAATTATTCCTGCTCGTAAAATTAAAAAAAACAATGCTTATCAAGTTATCGCAGGGCCTTTTAAAAACAAAAAAGAAGTGAATGCTATCGCAAAACGCATCCGCATGGATTTTGAAATCGATGTCGAGCCGTTAAAGCCTCTTTCAATATCCGGGAATTAGAACGATAACCCCGGAAAATATTTAAAGAAACCATCAATAGCAAATCCGACATGAAGTTGATATTTATCAACCTGAATTGATTTATACAGGGCTATCCACAAATCAGTCAAACACAATGACCGGCGTATTGTTTTTGATAGCGTCATAAAACCATATTGACGTTTCTATGGATATTCGGACGCAACCGTGGGACACGTTGTAGGACGGAACCAAAGGCGAGCCATGAATTGCAAATCCGCCATCGAAGTACAAGGGGTTATAAAGCTTACCGAGATCGCTTTCGCGCCAACCGGAAATTCTCCATTGAATGCGAAACTTGCCCCGTGGCGTGTGGGCCACACCGCAAATCTGTGCACCTGATTTTTTCGATGTTTCGCAATACTTGCGATTTGAGCCCGTTGACACCGCGATAACGCGGTTGAGCCCTTGCTCATCAAAAAACAGTAGCACCTGCCGCGTAAGATCTATCTCTATGCGAGGAAAACCCAATTCGGGATGGAGCCCTTCCGGAAGCTTTGACTCGTGCAAAGCTTTCTGTGTTTCCAAGTTATACGTGCCGGTCCGTTTCAGCCTGGCGTACTTCTGGAACGCCACAACGCCCTGCCACGTCTGCTGGTCGTAAAAACCGTCGACGGCACCCACGTCATAACGAAGCTCCGTAAGCCGTTTTTCCAGCGCCAGGACATCCTCGCCTCGTGAGCCGACTTTGAGAATCTTGGACGGGGAAAACAGATCTGGATTAAGTGGCGTCTTCGGCGCGACTGTTGAAGTTGCTAACTGTTTTCTTGTGCTTTCGGAGACGTCTGTCGTCGGCTTTGGCGGCAAGGTATCCACATGCACCGAAGTGTTAAGTTTTGAAGTATTGGCCTTGCCAGCTGAAAATATTTCGACGACTTTTGATTTATGCAAATCAGAATAGAATTCTTGCACAGGCTTTAGCGTAAGCGTCAGGCTACCGCATCCGGTCAGCAAAGCGAGGGTTATCAAAGGGAATAATACTTTCATGGTGGTTTGATCTTTACCCGGTTTCACGAATTGCCGAAAGATAAGATTGGTAAAAACGCTCTGCATCATCTGCTGTTAAAGCCGCTTCAGCCAGCATATCAAAAGAATATCGATATGCCGTTACCTGCCCGCTGCGCTGGATCGCGTGTTGAATCGAGCCCGCGAAAACAAATTTCTCAGCCAGATATTGCATGACCTGCTTTAAGGCAGCGCGTATTAATGGTGCGCGCATTTTCGATAGTAACTTTTCAAAAACCGGAAACCAGTGCTTTTCTGATAACAACACATGTTCTTCGAATTTGCTGGTCAATAACAGGGTCTGGCTGGATAGATTGTCCAGAAAAGAGTCGCTGCGCTGCAAATGATTTTGCCAGTCAGCATGAGTCAATTTTTCCCGTAAAAACAGATCTTGGGTAAAGCTGTCCGGAATGCGCAGCAAGGCTTCGACTATGCCCATTAACACGATTCCTTCCTGTGAATTGAGCTGATATTCGCGCATGAAAGCTTCTACTGGCGATTGCTGATCAATTTTAGCTCTGATTGCATTAACCAGCGTTTTAACGCAGTCACTGACTGTCACTGGATTATAAGCGCCCAGATTGGCTAACAATTCAGCAATAATTTCATTTTCATCAGCTAAATGTGCCTGATTAATAGCTGTTCGTAATGAGGCAATGGTTTCATGAATCATGTTCAGGAACCTCAGAAGAATAGTTTGCATTCGTGGTGAGTCATTCGGCTACGCTCAGAAAAGCCATGTTGAACCCAAATCGTAACCTGCTTTTAGAGCCCTCCCAAAATGCCGGAATCATTTGTACTGGGTATCATCCAGGCTGTCATAATCAACTGTTAAAAATGGCTTTCCCCCTGGTTGCCGGATAACAGAATATCACGAAGACAAAAAGTTACGCAGTGTGATGTTTAATGTTATTCATGGCAGAAAATTTGCCTTCTAAAAGCTACAAAAATGTCAAGGATATAAATCAGCATCCAGAAATGGGAGGTCAGCCAGCCTCTCCGAACGAAGTCTTGATTTTGACTCCATTGATGTTGCAATGATTATTAAAATTTATGCGCGATTTTTACCCCGAAGAATCGCATGTTGCGGTTGATTAGGGGTTACAATACATCATAAACTGTTTGTTCATGGATTCGAAAAAATTGTGTCACAATATTCTTAAGTAATACAGACAATATAAAAAGGGGGGGCTTAAAATTATGGGACGATATCAGCGAACTGAAAATAAAAAACCTGTTGGAGTAATTGTAGTTATAACACTTATTTTGATCGGCCTTGCGGGTGGTGGCTGGTTTTATTTTGATAACTTAAAACAAGAAGAAGGTGCAGTCTCTGAAACAAAAAATTTAAGCATCCCGCCTGCCAGCGAAATAAGCATCGATGAATCTGAACTTGAACCTGAATCGATAAATAATTGGACACCTGAGATTGAAGCTGTGAATGATGATGCACAAGCTCTGCAAAACCAGCAGTTTGTTCTCCCGGAGCTTCGTAGTAGCGACGGGCCATTCCGGGAGGCAATAATCAGGGTTTCTCCAGGACTTGTTCCGTGGCTGAATACAAGCCAGTTGATCAGGAAATATGTTTTAATTGCGAATGATTTTTCCCAGGGATTATGGCTGGAAAAGCACATGCGCTTTCTTAAACCGGACCAACCGTTTACTGTCGAGGAGACTGATAACGGCATGTTTATTTCCCATAAAAGTTATCAGCGTTATGATGGGCTGGCTGCTGCAATTAATGCAATGGATGTACAATCAAGCTTGGCGATATATAAAAATTTCAGACCGTTATTTCAGCAAGTTTTTGCCGAGTTTAGCTATCCCCCAGAACATCAGCTGAAAGATATTTTATTAAAGGCTGCTGCGGAAATTCTGGCAGCGCCGACAATTAAAGAGCCGATTGCTTTAGTAAGGCCATCGGTACTCTATAAATTCGCCGATAAAAAACTAGAGACCTTAAGTCCGGTAAGCAAACAAATGATACGCATGGGCCCTGAAAATACCCGCATCATTCAAAATAAAGTACGGTTGCTGGTTGAAGAACTGGCTAACATGGAAGAGTAGGACGCTTGTGCTTTGAAGCCAGATTATTAACCTGCCTCTCACGGGAAACCAGTAGCAGTCTTCTCCTGGCCAGTTCAACGGGAAATGGATCAGTGCCAAAATTTGTTTACGATGAATAGTGCGTTGTTTTATTGATTGCACTCATAAAGAATCCTGAGCTGCTTGCCATATAATTCCCATAATCCCAATGCACTAACAGCGACCAGACCACCGCCAAGCCAGCGTTTAAAAAGCAAATCATTGCGCATAATGGCGTTATGCGCTTTCAAACCCAGAATATGGCCAATGGCGGCGACCGGTAAAAGCGTTAGTGCCGTTAGAAAATGCAAATCAACGGATAGGGCAATGAACGTTGTCATTTTGATGCTAACCAGGATGAACCATAACACAAACAAGGTGTCCCGCAATTTGTATTTGCTGACATTACGCATATAAACGGCTACCATCAAGGGTGCTCCGGTCAGGGAAATCCCGGCAATATATCCCCCTAAAATCAGTAGGCACCTATCTGTCCAAACATGACGGCTTTCAATGCCCCGGTTGAGTAACCAGGTAAAACCATAGAATAAAGTAACAGAATAAATGAAGCTATTCAGCCACAGGACGGGTAGATTCACGAGTCCAAAAACCCCTATGATAGCAGGAGGAATAATATAAATTGACGAATAGCGCAAATACTGCCAGTCGACATTATATAAGCGGTTAAGCAGGGTTAAACCGGAAAAAAACAGTAAGTGCATGCCAATGATTGGCAACCATAAAAGCGGATTATTCTGTATAAATAACATCAGCGGTAACCCTAAGGCGGCACCGCCAAAACCAAGCCCTGTCCTGACAAAGCCAGTCCAAAGGAACACCAGTGCAATAGATACCATTTGGTAAAGAGAAAAATCGAATAACATCATTTAAAAATAGTCCGCCTTATTCTGATTAATTGTTTCGGCTTCCAATCCATTTTTACAAAACAACCGGCTATGTAAAGTGGACTCACTTTGTCCAGATAAACAGTGGCGGAGTTTCAGTAGTGGAGACAAAAAAACCGTCACATTCCTCTGTAGCCTGAAGTGATCGGATAACGCCTGTCACGTCCGAATGCCCTGGTCGTGATCCGGATGCCGGGCGGTGATTGCCTGCGTTTATATTCATTTCTGTCCACCAGATTGATCGCCCGTGCGACATCTTCGCGTCTGAATCCAGCGGCAATTATGTCTTCAGCGGATTGATCCAGCTCTACATAACGTTCCAGTATGGGGTCTAAAACGTCGTAAGGCGGCAAGGAGTCGGCATCAATTTGATCAGGCGCCAATTCAGCGGAGGGCGGACGGGTTATGACGCGCTCCGGGATCACTTCAGACAGCGTATTGCGGTAATGCGACAATTGATAAACCAGCAGTTTGGGCACGTCTTTGATGGGCGCAAAACCGCCCGCCATGTCGCCATAAAGCGTCGCGTAACCCACGCTCATTTCGCTTTTATTGCCCGTAGTCAACAGCAGTTTGCCTTGTTTATTGGATAGCGCCATTAAGATAACCCCACGGCAACGCGCCTGAATATTTTCCTCGGTGGTGTCTTTAGCCGTACCTGCAAAAACCTCGGCTAACATGTCCGTAAACGCATTAACGGCGGGTTCTATCGGAATGGTGTGGTATTTTACCCCCAATGCTTCGGCTTCCAGTACAGCATCATCGATACTCATGGTCTGGGTGTAGCGTGACGGCATGAGTACCGCTTCAACTTTATCCGGTTCCAGTGCATCAACCGCCAGCGCTAATACCAGCGCCGAATCGATGCCGCCGGACAAACCTAAAATCGCCCCTTGGAAACCGTTCTTGCGCACGTAATCCTTAATGCCCAGCACCAAGGCTTGGTACTCGCTGGAAATTTCATTGTAAAGCGGCGCACAAGTGCTGGTTAAGGGATGGTTGCCGTCAAAGTCAATGACACTGATTTGTTCTTTAAATTCTTCTGCCCTAAATACAATGTCGCCTTGCGAATCGGCGACAAATGAAGCGCCATCAAAAATCAGCTCATCTTGACCGCCTACTTGATTAACATAAACCAATGGGATTTGTGCGGCTTTAACTTGCTGGCAAATAATGGCTTCGCGTTGATGGATTTTCCCCGAATTAAACGGTGAGGCGTTGAGAGTGAGCAGCAATTCCGCCCCCGCTTGTTTGGTAGCGTCTATAATTCCGCTTTTCCAGACATCTTCGCAAATCGTCAGGCCAATGAAGGTGCCATTAAACTCAAACACGCACGGCTTTTTGCCCGCTGTAAAATAACGTTGCTCATCAAAAACGCCATAATTTGGCAGTGCCTGTTTGCGGTAACAGGCTAGCATAACGCCTTGATGTAACACCACAGCGCTATTGTAAAGCTTGTTGCCGTCACGTTCAGGAAAACCCACCACCAACGCAATACCGGCAACGCGTCCGGCAAGCTGATAAACTGCATTATTGGCTGCGGTAATGAAATCAGTACGCAATAACAGGTCTTCTGCAGGATAGCCGGTAATGGTCAGTTCCGGAAAGACAATCATATCTGCGTGTAGCTCATCACGTGCATAAAAAGCGGCTTCAATGATGTTATTAACGTTAGCGGCGATATTGCCGACCAGGAAATTGATTTGTGCGAGTGCGATTTTTAATGACATAAAAGTTTCAAGGGGCATGCGAAAAATAGCGGGTGAGCTGTCTTACCGGTATTATACGTACTTTAGAAGTATCTGTTGATCATGATATCCCTTTCGTTGCTTTCTATAAGTTCGGCTTAAGTCCTGACAATTACAAGCAATGCGCCATAACAAGCGTTAAAATGATGACCGCATTCTGATTTTTTGCACTTGTTTTGATCAAGCAAGCCATGCCGAAGTACCGTGTAGATTCAATCGGGTACAATTATTGTCAATGTTTTGTTCACCTTTATGTTATGATTACACTTTTATTTGATGCAAAGAAGCAACTATGACTGGCCCCAATGATGACTCAGCGCAATATTTAATCAGCACAGTTTCGAAAAGATCAGGGGTTAAATCTGATCTTGTCAGAGCTTGGGAACGTCGTTATCAGGCTGTGACGCCTACGCGCACGGCAGGCGGGCACCGGGTTTACACCGATCAGGATATTGCGCGATTAAAATTACTCAATCAGGCAACCAGTAATGGACATAGTATCAGCCAAATTGCGCAATTCTCGCTGGATGACCTAAAGGATCTGCTTAGAAATGAATCCGGAGAAAGCACGCAACCCTTTATTAGTATTGCTCCTTCAGCCATCGATAGGATTTTTCTTGCCGAGGATTATATTGAAAAATGTTATGCCACTGTTTTAGCTTTCGATGCAAAAGCGCTAGAGTCGCATTTTGAAAATGCGATTGTCGAGCTGGGGTCTGAAGCATTTATTGAATATTTGTTGACACCCTTGTTAACCCAAATTGGCGAGCGCTGGAAAACAGGGGAGCTAAGGCCGGTTCATGAACACATGACTTCAGCGGTGATCCGTTCCTTGACGTATATTTTACGAAACAATAATCCGTGTTCTGCCAATGCGCCGAGGATGATTGTCAGCACGCCGATTGGTCAAATGCATGAGTTGGGCGCCTTGCTCGCTGCTATCATGGCAGAACTCAAAGGCTGGCACGTAACTTATCTGGGCGCGAATCTTCCCGCTGAAGAAATTGCTGCCGGGATTAAATACACCAATGCATGCGCGCTGACGATCAGCATCAGTTTCGCAACCGACGATCATATCGTGCCAAAAGAACTAAGGCGATTGAAAAAATTGATCGGTAACGATGTCGCGCTCATTGTCGGAGGACGGGCGGCTGGTCATTATGAAGCCGTTTTAAACGAAGTCGGTGTGGTTAACATCCAAAGTTATCAGCATTTTAAGGAAATTTTGGATGAACTGGCGGCCGGTAACGCAAAGAAAAGTGTCCATAATGCCTGAAGGGTCGATTATAGTTGGATCGCGAAGGCTTATTCAGGATAGCATAAGTCAACATTTTGCTAATTGAGAAATCATTACCCTATTTTATGAGCTTTTGGGAAACTAAGAAACTGGCTGAAATGACTGCCGAAGAATGGGAGTCATTGTGTGATAACTGCGGCAAATGTTGCCTTCATAAGCTGGAGGACGAAGACACAGGAAAAATAGTCTTCACCAGTGTTGCGTGCAGGCTCATTAATTTGAATACCTGTCGATGCACTCGTTATAACCAGCGCACTAAATTAGTGGCCGAATGTTTGGATATAAGAAAACTCGACGTTGAAAAATACAACTGGCTACCTTCTACCTGCGCCTACCGTTTACTGAATGAGGGTAAAGAACTTCCTTCATGGCATCCGTTGCTAACCGGCAGTCCGGCCAGTGTCAAAAGAGCGGGGGTATCAATCAGTAGCTATGCGATAAAAGAATCAATGGCGATGGATCTTGAAGATCATATAATCGAATGGCTGAATTGAGAAATCTCATCTGGGTATCTCTAAAAACCCTCTCTCTTTGGCGTGTTGGTATAACTGACTGATTATAAATGCCTGCTTCCGGCCTCTTTCCAGAGGCGGAAGGTTTTATTTGAATTTTTAAGCTCTCTCTAATTATAAAACGATTGACGTTCTCAACGTTTAAGATTAATAACAATTCCCGCGCCATCAACAGATTTTCGTTTTTCCACTTCCGGTTCGGGAGACATTAAAAATCTGCCATCTAACTCTAGTGGCCCAGGCTTTTTTTTAGTTTCCGAGGCTAAAGTATTGGCTACCAAGTTTTGTGTTGCCGATTTTTGCTCATTATTCAAATCAGCATTTTCAGAGTTTTCAAACGGAACAGAAAGATCCAGTGGTTTTTCAAACTCGTTGCTTTTTACGGTATTATTTTCACCAGCAACACGCGCATCAGCTACGTTGATGGTTGCTGGTTTTGACTTTTTCGGGTTAGCTTTGGCGGCCTTAACATTGCTTGTTGGGTTAAGCGGCTTTGTTTTCAGTACGTTAAGTGCATTGCCAGCCTCGACTGACTTGAGCTCATTAGCCGTTTTCTGTGTTTTTTCGGCTGACGGAGCATTATCGAAGGGCATGTTAAGGCCGCATAGAAAAATCCATGAAACACTCAGAAAACTCAACAAAAATATACGGTAAATTGTCATTTTATCCAGTTATGAGGCAATGTGACCGGGTTACTTGTAAAACCCGTTAAGAAATATTTGGTGCATAATTTCAACTGATAAAAATAAAATTTTCTGCTTATAGAATTAACCTTATCACAAGATGAAACCCATGTACAAGGCGCATTTTCCTTATTGCTTCCCAAAAAGTTAACAGAAATCGGTTCCTACCCTAGGAAATAAGGGGATAACCGGGAAGCTTCAAGATTAATAAAGCGAGAGCTTGAAGTTATGCAACTCATGGTTTCCAAATCGAGAATAGACCTAGTTATTAACAAATTATGCTTTCAATTTCAACTTATCATTTCAGTCCGATAGCGGAAAATTCTGATATTTTCAGACCAGTGATCCGGCAACAACCCTGCTTTTTGTTTCAAATGCCGCAGAAACTGTTCAGGTTCAGGCAGTTGCTCCCAAACCGAAGGCAAAAAAGTTCCACGCCGGTGGCCTTCTTCCAATATCAAGCCGTCTATACCGGGTTGTAACTGGGCTATCAAGTCCTTTTCGGACGTAAATGAAACCGGTTCAGCGGGTGTGAGTATGGACAAATGTATTTCCAATTCGCCGAGTTCATCGTTTGCCAATGGCGGAAAACGCGGGTCTCTGAAGGCCGCTAAAAAAGCGTTTTCTGCAATATCTTCGGCCAGCGGCCGGGTCGCTTCCAACATGCCAATACAGCCGTGCAGTTGATGGTTTTTGTGCAGGGTTACAAAAGTAGCGCGATGCTCTGTCAATTCGGCTGGAAAATCGGCTAAATTTACTTTTACCGGGCAACCTTTTTGCAGGCCATGTTGAATGGAGCTTTTCGCTAAATCCAGCAGCCGCTGTTGATGTTCTTTATTCAAGGACATAAGCACCGTAACCCACAACGCTGCTTTTATCGCCGGCGGTATCGCCAGAGTTGCGCAGATCGATTGTTTTAATGGTGAGTGATTTTTCCCGCGCCAGCTTTAACAATCCGCTGACAGGCACTTTGCCGCAAGCTGAGTCAAAGGCAAGCTGTTCGTATTGCAGATGTTCTATTGCCGCGCTGGTTGCCTTGTCCAGGTGTTTTGCGGTGGCATAATCGTGATAATGGCTCAAGTCAGAACTGATAACAATCAAGGTTTCATCACCCCCCCAAAGCGCATCGATAACCTGGCTGACTTGTTCCGGTGATGCGTCGCCAGCGACGATGGGGACAATTTTGAAGTCATCCAGCATTTCCTGTAAAAAAGGTAAATGGACTTCCAGACTGTGTTCATAAGTGTGTGCCTGTTCAAGGTAATCGACAAAGGGAAGCTTGGTTATAGTTTCTACAGCTTCCTGATCAACATCGATAGCGCCTAACGGCGTAATGAATGACAGTGCTTTGCTTACGGCCAGCCCTCTGAAAGCCACGCGATGGGAGGGGCCAATAATAACAACGCGAGTAATCAGGTTATGGGCTTTTTTTAATCGCGCGTAAGCAGTCGCAGCAACAGGACCAGAATAAATATAGCCGGCATGAGGTGCGATGATGGCTTTGGGAACTTTCGCACCCGATTCAGTATCATTTAAATATTCGTCTAGCATTTGATGCAACTGGTTCGGATTTGCAGGATAAAAAGTTCCTGCTACGGCGGGTTGTCTGTTCATTGGCTTGTCCTTTATTTCTTGGTTAAAGATTGATGGAAATCTTTGCAAATCATTATCGAATATTTTAATCTAGTGTTAGAGTCGCAGATAGTAGACGTTAACGTTTCTTTGTGACAAGATAATTCTTTAACGGTTCCAGGAGAATGGCAATGACTGATTTTATTACTCATGACACGGTGAAAACCCACTATTGGCATAAGTTGGAAGATGGGCGTATTCAATGTGACCTCTGCCCGAGGTTTTGCAAGCTGCACAATGACCAGCGCGGCCTGTGCTTTGTCAGGCAGAATCTGGAGAATCAGATAGTCATGACCAGTTATGGCCGCTCCAGCGGATTTGCTATTGATCCCATCGAAAAGAAACCCCTGAACCATTTTTTACCAGGCACGCCGGTATTCTCTTTCGGTACGGCGGGTTGTAATCTGGCCTGCAATTTTTGCCAGAATTGGGATATCAGCAAATCGCGGGAAATGGATACCCTGATGAGCAAGGCATCGCCCGATGAGATTGCACAGGCAGCGAAGGATTATGGCTGCTCCAGTGTTGCCTATACTTATAATGACCCGGTCGTTTTTCATGAATATGCGATTGACACCGCTCAGGCCTGCAGAAGTCTGGGTCTAAAATCCGTGGCGGTATCCGCAGGCTATGTTTGCGCGCAGCCCAGGGCTGAATTTTATCAATGGATGGATGCCGCCAACATTGATTTAAAAGCCTTTACCGAACATTTTTATTATAAAATTGTCGGCGGGCATTTGGAGCCTGTGCTGGACACGCTAAAATATATCAAGCACGAAACTTCGGTCTGGCTGGAGTTGACCACTCTGCTTATTCCTGATGAGAATGATTCAGAAGCGGAACTGGAAGCCATGACCCAGTGGGTTGTTGAAAATTTGGGGCCCGATGTGCCGATGCATTTTACGGCATTTCACCCGGACTGGAAGATGCGCGATAAGCCGTCGACACCGATTTCATCGTTATTGCAGGCGCGGCAAATTGCTTTAAAAAATGGCGTGCATTACGCTTATGTTGGCAATGTCCACGACAAGTCGGCGGATAGCACTTATTGTCACGGTTGCGGCCAATTACTGATAGGCCGGGATTGGTACGAGCTGTCTGAATGGAATCTGGACGCGTCAGGATCCTGTCTTTTTTGCGGTCAACGATGCGCGGGGGTATTCAAGCCAAAACCGGGAAACTGGGGTGCAAAGCGAAAAGGCGTGGTTATGAGTTGATTAGTCACAACTGCATCTGCATCCCGAAACAACGGTTCAAAACAATGGGGAAGGGTTGTGGAGGGGCATTAGCCGGGCTTTGTCACAGCAAACACAGCTCCACAATCAGGTTAATTATTGTTCCTAAAGCGAATCGCCAATTTCAGGTTTATAAAAAGGCCACTTTTTAACGTGCAGATACTTTCTGATGGGGGTTTTAATGACTGAAATACACAGCGCTATTGAGAACAGACACCAGACCGCCGCATATTCGTTAGGATCAGTCGTGGTGATATCTGAAACAAACGGCCCAATCAGATAATGAAAGCCTACGAAACGATATGAACCATAGATAAACGGCATATAAAAAGCCACCGCTATATAGGTAAACGCATGCAGGCCCCAGTCAAAACCAAACAGCCACTTGACCGGATCGGACATAAGGCCATTCAAAGGCATTTGCCAGGCGATATGCCAGGAGCCTGAAGTTGAGCAAACACTGGGGCCGCAAAAACCTTCCACGCCGATGTGGCAGTTTCCCGCCCAGCCAAAAGGGTACATTTTGATTAGTATGGCAATCGAACCTATTGCGCAAATCGTATAAACTGTCGTGCGGATTTTTAATTTGACACTGACCGGAATGAAGTACATCGCGACCATGTTGACAAAAAATGGCTGAAACGCGACGTGTATATAGCCAAGACTGGTGAGTATCTGATTGCTCGGATTATCACATAGATCGATATAGACGTAAGTTACAGCCTGTAATAACTCCATCAAGGCAAAATAGGTTAATGGAATCCAGAGTTCTTTGGACTCGCCTTTTTTAATCGCAAGGTATGCTGCGGTACTAAGACCTACGACAGCTAAAATACCCGACGCTTCACCACTCCAACACATAAAACCAACCCTTCTTTTATAATTATTAAATACCGCTTATTTCAACAGCTTCCTCGTTGGCTTATGATGTTAAAATAGCAGTAATGTTTTTTTGATGGCTAATGCTTTAATTAAGCATAACTCCGGCTATTGTATTACATCTGGAGAGAGATTGAGAAAGGGTTGTGAAAACACTCTGTGTGCTATAACCACGGAAAGGGTTCTACATGTCCACATAATCAACTACTGCAGAAAGGTAATGCGACTTTTTGGCGCTGATTCTTAGAACGGTATGGAAGCAAAAGCATCCAGATCTTCTACTGCCGTAGCGGTCCGGCGTATAAGTTCATGATTGTTTTCCAGGTTCATCAATCCGCCTACCGCTAGTGTCACTATCATTGCTTCAAAAGGATAGATAAGGTGGGCGCGATATCGTTGGAGCAGAGTGTTGACATCGATGTCCGCGATGCCGTTTTCCTCAAGAGAGTTGGCGTAAATTTCTAAAAGCTCCTTTTCATGAAGCCGCCGCGTTTCCGGTTTGAGTGAGGTGGACAAAAAGTAAGCAATATCGCTTATGCCTTCACCAAAGCGGACTAGCTGCCAATCCAGAAATCCGGGCTGGGAATGTTTCCAGAACAGATTGCCTGGATGACAATCGTGATGGACGAGGGTTTGTGGGGCTCCCTTAAGAAAGCGCATGGCACGCCGGCGATGACGGGCATAATGGACAGCTTTGGCGTGGAGAGTCGAGGGCACGAGTTCTCCTGCTTGATGCAGTCCACGTTTCATCAGCGGAACTGCCATAGCAGTGCCCAGGAAGTCTTCCAGATGGCGAACGGGGCCGGCTAGCCAGCGATAGGTATGATTGAGGCTTTCTTTATTCCAAAAGCAGGCATGGAACTGGGCGAGTTGTTCGACAACCAAAGCCGCTTGAGGAAATGTCAACGCGTCTCCCGGGCTACCGAGTGTAACGCCAATTTCTGTCATATCCGTAAGAACCAGTGTCGCGCCTCTGCTAAGCCGGCTTTGAGCCGCAAGGAAGCCGGGTACTCTAACCGATACTGACCGGGCAACTTCATTATAAAAGCGCACCTCCGTATGCAGCAGCCTGGGCAATGAGGTGATTAATCTTGCTTGCCAAGCCATTGATGGGAGCTTTACAAACCAGTTTTTAGGCAAGATAGCGGGATCGTTGTGTTCGACTTTGACGCGTATGCGCGTGGTCGTCCCTATATCAACTGAAACAATATCCACACTAGAAACAATTATGTGGGGGTAATGTTTATTAACCACTCGTTGGGCCCAGTCGATTGTCAAGTCACCGGGTTGGCGAACAAGAATGTTCTGCATCGTTTTAAAAATCAGTAGAATGGGTAAAAGGATAGGAAGTGAATCAAACCCTTCATATCCAGTAAAGGGCGTGCTATTAAGTACAAAGAGAGTCCAGAGTCTTTCGGTTAAACAGAGGAAAGCCTTGTTGATGAGTATACCGGTAGAAAGTTTGGTGCGTATTCTCCCGGTGGCACATTCAGTTCAAGTTATTAATTGCGCCTACTTTAGGGGTTATAAGCATCCTGATCAATATAAATATCAATGGGATTTTTTGGGATTATCGTGGCAACCGGTAAATCATGGCCTGAACGCCAATTTTTAACAGCGTCTTGTTTGTTCGAGCCGGTAATCAGGAAGATGAGATGCTCTGTATTGCTCAAGGCTTTGGCACTGATAGAAACCCGTTCCGGCGGTGGTTTGGGTGAATTGTATACCGCATGTGCCAGTTCAGTTTCCTGATTTTTATGGCCTGGAAATAAACTGGCCGTATGACCATCTTCGCCCATGCCCAGCAAAACCATATCAAAGGGGAGGGCGTCGGCTACGACCCGTTGATATTCTTTGGCGGCTTTTTCCGCCCCCAGTTCAGCAGGGATAGTAAAAATTTGCGCAGACGGAATAGCCACTTTTTCCAGAAAAGCTTGAGTTGCCATCAGGCTATTTCTATCTGCATGATCCGCCGGCAAACAACGTTCATCGCCATAGTAGATAGTCCAATTTGCCCAGTCTGCATCCGCCTGTGCCAATAGGCGATAGACTTTTTCAGGCGTGCCGCCACCGGCCAAGACTAATTTAAAGTTGCCGTGATCTGCAATGGCTTGTTCAGCGGCTTTAAGAATCTGTTGATAAGCGGCTTGTGCGACCTGACCGGCAGTTTCCAGGATGTGCCAACGGCTGTTTTGTTGCATTTATTTACACTCCGGTGTTAATGAGCTGCGCCAGGTTTGGGAGCTTTTTTCAAATAAACGGCTGTCTTCAGGTCCCCAGGAACCGGCGGTATAGGTGGCAATGTAGTCACGTTCAATCGCCCAGGTTTGCAGGATGGGGTCAACTATGCGCCAGGCATATTCAACTTCATCAAAGCGCAGGAACAGCGACCGGTCGCCTTTCAAGACATCCAGCAGCAAGTCTTCATAAGCGTCGATGGCTTTTTCGTCGTCATTACGGAAACTGGCATCCAGGCTGCTGGTTCTGGTGCTCATCTCCAGACCGGGTTCTTTTACGGTCATTTCAATACGGATACATTCTTCCGGTTGTATGCCCAATAGCACCCAATTCTGGGTCACGCATTGTACATTGGTGCCACGGAAAAACTGTAGCGGGGGATGCCTGAAACAAATCGAAATGGACGATTGCGCTTTAGTCATGCGTTTGCCGGTGCGCAAATACATTGGCACACCGCGCCAGCGCCAGTTATCGATATACAGCTTCATGGAGGCGTATGTTTCTGTCACGCTGTTGGCGGGAATATGGTCTTCCTGCAAATAGCTTTTGACTTTTTCGCCGTTAATGTGGCCCTGGGCATACTGGCCCCGGAAAGCATGTCCATGCACGGCCTCTTTGGGAATAGGACGGATGGATTTTAAAACCTTCACTTTTTCATCGCGCAGGGATTCCGCCTCCATTGAGGCGGGGGGTTCCATAGTCACCAACGTCAGCATTTGCAGCAGATGACTTTGCAGCATGTCGCGCATGGCGCCCGCGCCGTTGTAATAATCCCCCCGGCTTTCTATGCCAAGCTCTTCTGAATGGGTGATTTGAATGTGGTCAATATAATTGCGGTTCCACAACGGTTCCAGCATGACGTTGGCAAAACGGAACACCAGCACATTTTGCACCATGCCTTTGCCCAGATAATGATCAATGCGGTATATTTGCTCTTCCGATAAATAGTGGCTGATACGTTTTTGTAATGCCTCGGCGCTGTCCAGATCATAACCAAACGGTTTTTCAATAATGACCCGCCGCCACCCGTATTCTTCGTCAAATAACTGGTTATTGCTTAACATCTCCATCACCGGGCCAAAGTCCGCAGGACTTATTGACAGATAAAAAGCAATGTTTTTAGAAAAGTTATTTTTCTCATTAAGCAGTGCAGCCATTTCTGTATAACATTGTGGCTGTAATATATCGCCTTGATGATAATGCAGGCGTTCGCTGAAACGCTTAAAAACCACCTCGTCGAAATCGTCCCTGGATTTTGTCAGAACCATATCCCTGACTTCGCTTAGCCATTTTTTCTGATCCCACGGTCTGCGGCCCACCGCTAAAATACGCGTGCCGGCAGGCAGCCGATTGGCCACATCAAGATGATACAAGGCGGGCATTAATTTAATTCTGGACAGATTTCCAGTAGCGCCAAAAATAACGTATGTACAAGGGTCGACGTTCATAGTGATAGGCTCAGTAAATGATTACCATAAAGTGTATGCAGCAGAGACGCGATAAATCGCGTCTCTGCCTTGGAGTTTCATCGCGTAGTGAACAATAATGGTTTAGGGTATTAAACGTTGTAAGTGGAAGAGGCCGTTTTGCCGCCATGCCCAGTCCAGTCCGTATGAAAAAACTCACCCCTGGGTTTGTCGGTGCGTTCATACGTATGTGCGCCAAAATAGTCCCGTTGCGCCTGTAATAAATTGGCTGGCAACCGTTCCGTGCGGTAGCCGTCGTAATACGCTAAAGCAGAAGAAAATGCAGGGGTAGGAATACCCAGTTCTATGCCTAAAATAACGGCTTTGCGCCAGCCTTCATCAGCTTTTTTCATGGCATTGACAAAGAAATCGGCTAACAACAGATTTTCAAGCTCAGGATTAGCGGTATAAGCCAGCTTAATGTCATTTAAAAACTGGCTGCGAATAATACAGCCGCCGCGCCACATCAAGGCGATTTCGCCATAATTAAACGACAGGTTATATTCCTTGGAAGCTTCACGCATCAAGCGGAAACCTTGTGCATAAGAAATGATTTTTGCGGCGTACAAGGCATCACGAATCGCGTCAATCATGGCTTGCTTGTCACCGGAAAACGCGTGAGCGCGTTTAGGCAGTATCTGCGAGGCTTTAACCCGCTCTGATTTTAGGGCCGACAAACATCGTGCGAACACGGACTCGCCGATCAGGGTTAATGGAATACCCAAATCCAGCGCATTGATCCCCGTCCATTTACCGGTGCCTTTTTGACCGGCAGTGTCCAGGATTTTGTCCACCAAAGGCAGGCCGTCTTCATCTTTATAGGCCAAAATGTGGGATGTGATTTCAATCAAATAAGAGCTTAATTCGCCTTTATTCCACTCGGTAAATATGGCATGCATTTCATCGGCGCTCAAGCCCAAACCTTCGGATAGCAACTGATAGGCTTCGCAGATCAGTTGCATGTCGCCGTATTCAATGCCGTTATGCACCATCTTGACGTAATGCCCCGCGCCATTATCGCCGACCCATTCGCAGCATGGATCGCCATCAACGTGTGCGCTGATTGCCTGAAAAATGGGTTTAACAGTTGGCCAGGCCGCTTTGTTGCCACCCGGCATGATTGAAGGCCCGTGCCGTGCGCCTTCTTCACCGCCGGAAACCCCGGCGCCGATGTAATTAATGCTTTTTTCTTTAAGCGAAGCCGTGCGCCGGTTGGAGTCAGTAAACAGTGAATTGCCGCCATCGACAATAATATCGCCTGCGGATAACAGTGGCACCAGCTTGTCGATATATTGGTCGACCACTTCACCCGCTTTAACCATCAACATGACAATACGCGGTGCTTCCAGGCTTTCAACCAGCTCTTCAAGCGAGTGGGTGCCGACTACTTGAGTGCCTTTTGCCGGACCGTCCAAAAACTCGTCCACTGTGCTGGTGGTGCGGTTAAAGACCGCCACTTTAAAACCGTGGTCATTCATATTAAGAACCAGGTTTTGCCCCATTACTGCCAGACCGATTAAACCGATGTTTGCTTTCATGTTTGCCTCTATGGAATTGTTGTATGTGAAATACTATCATATTTTGATGACAAATTACCTATAGGTTCAAGCCTGCAGCAATTATCCTTTACCGGTTTTTAATCGGGCTGGCGGTTATTAATGCGGTGACGATTGGGTTGCAGCCCTGAAGCCGGGCAAGACGTGAATAAGTCTTTCGTTTGATTATTAATCTGTTAATGGTGAAGAGCCGTCACCCGCCTTGAACCCAGCTTAAGATATTTGCATTTCTTATTGACTAGCGCCGCGTAATCGAGTCTAATGGCCGTCTTTTGTAGTAGCGCCCAGGTAGCTCAGTCGGTAGAGCAGAGGACTGAAAATCCTCGTGTCGACGGTTCGATTCCGCCCCTGGGCACCATCTGCAAAAATACGCAGCACCTCAACAGGCCCAGGTAGCTCAGTCGGTAGAGCAGAGGACTGAAAATCCTCGTGTCGACGGTTCGATTCCGCCCCTGGGCACCATGAATTTTAAAGGCTCCGATCTGATCGGGGCCTTTTTTATTTCCGCCGTATGTTTCTTTCCTCTGATAGCTATGGGTCTACCCAATTTTCCGTATAAAATGCCACTGTGTGGCTGGTTTTGAAGAGCCAACAGGCTGGTTCTCTTATTCGCTGGATGTAGTAAAGTAGCTATAACTTTCTAACCAATCAATTACAGCTTGATTAGGTTGTGGCCGCATTAATTCAGAAATAATATTGGTGTCGAGCAATATCATAAGGGCTTTTCTGAAACGTCTGGCGCAGAAAGGGGCAGTGAGAGCTCTGGTAATTCTAATTCCACGCCGTCAGTGAATTCCATGACTTGCTGGTGCAAATAGCTACCTAGTTTTTTTGGTTTTCAGTTGAAAAAAGTGCTTGTTTAAGAATTCGGCATACTTCTTCATTGATAGAGCAGTTATGTTGTATGGCATTGATTTCTAAATGGTCTTTTATTTCATCATCAATATTATGAACGGTGAGTGTGGTCATAAAAGTCTCCAAAGGTTAAGTTGTTTGGTATGCAATGCGTATCTACTCGGCTAAACAGCTGGAGCGTGGGAATGCTTATCTTTTAGGAATGGCATGTACTGAATTGCGGGCACTTGCACATCCTCCCACTATGTTATTTTCTTCATCACTTGGAGCTTCTGGCCAATATGGATGCTCAGTTCGCCGTAAACTTATGGGTATTTCAATTTCATCATCAATACCCGCATTCCGATACCAAGAAAGATTGTCTAGTCCAGCATATTCGGGTTTATCACAGCACAGGTAGGCAATGGGAAAATATTTCAAGGTTTGAAATATTGCCGCTTCCTGAAATATCCCCCTTGGCCAAGGCATTATGAAGTCACGCATAGCTATCGAGCAATTATATGGGTATAGCCAATAGAAGATATTAATACCTTTCGGAAGTGGTTCTGTAATATCTAAAACATATTCTCTTGCCTGCTGGTCAAACTGTGTGTCTTCTATTTCGACTTTAGAGCCTGTCCAAATATAACTGTAACAACTTTCAGGTTGACGGGAGGATGGTGTAATTCCATTCGCCATGGAAGTTGGCTTTTTGGATGTTGATTTTTTCGAGTTCCTCATCGGTCACTCTAAGT
>JAQTPT010000073.1 GCA_028712795.1 Methylococcales bacterium | reverse complement strand
TCTTGCATCTGTGCTTCAATTTCTTTGGCGTAAGGTTTTATCATTTGTTAATTTTGAAGAAAGTTTCTTTCGCGCAAAGGTTAATTCTTAAACTGAATTTGCCTAAATTAATTTATGCTCATTCCTAGGTTTCATGGCGGGGCAGCTCACCGTACCGGATGGTTTCGACATCATGGGCGCTAAGGAAATCGAGCTGCTTTTTGGCTGTAAAGATTGAAGCTGCTACTGGATACCCATATTTTACTATGGGCGGCTGGTTCGCCTAACCGGTTGCCTGCTGCGGCACGCCAGTTGCCTGAAGCCCCCTTTGAACGAACTGCTTTTCAGCGCGGCCAGCCTTTGGGAAATTGTCAGCAAACGAGGTCTTGGGCGTTCCGGTTTTCAGGAAGATGCAAGGGTGCTACGCCGGGGGCTGCTGGACAATGGTTACCTGGAAATCTTTTGCTTGGGAGTTAAGCCTTGGAAGCTCCAGCTTCCTGAAACATGGCAAGCTTGAGCTTGTCGCATCTAATTCCCAAACTGGAGGTTGGGAATTAGGGCAAATGTTGGATTACTTTTTGCTGGTCCAACGCATATCCGTTTTAGGGGGTTACGGTTGAGTATGATATTAAGCATTTAATTTATACTCCACCCTAATTATTCCACCCAATTTAAGCGTTTTCACCTAGTGACCATGTCCAATATAT
Organism: Methylococcales bacterium; assembly: GCA_028712795.1. Lineage (GTDB taxonomy): Bacteria > Pseudomonadota > Gammaproteobacteria > Methylococcales > Methylomonadaceae > Methylobacter_C. The sequence goes on along the minus strand of JAQTPT010000073.1, from coordinate 17,145 downwards.
TTGAACATCGCCCAACGGCTTACCAGCATTGCAGCCGAACACTGTATCTTGCCGTTTTCACCGTTGCCGTGTGTCACTGCAAATGGAACGGAACTGCCTTATCATGGTTTAAAGGGCCCAGGTTTTGAACGGTTGTGCTACGAGCTGCTGCTAAAAGAGCAGCCCGGCCGAACGCCGCGTTTTTTCGGAGTTTCCGGGCAAGCGCAATACGGTATTGACTTGATAGGCGACGAGCCAGACGGCAGCGTTGTTTATCAATGCAAAAACCTGAAGCATCCGCTCACAGAAGCTGATCTAAGCAAAATTTTGGAGCTGTTTAAAACCGACTGGTTAGGTAACGCCAATCTGCCCAAGCCTAGCCGGTTTGTGCTGTGCTGCCCGCAAGACTTTGCCGATAGAAAAGCTCGGGATTATTGGGAGCGGCAAACAGGCGAATTCCCTGTTAAGCTCAGCATCTGGCAACGCAATGACCTTGATAGCCGCTTGCGTAAAGCCCCGGATATTGTTTCCGACCTGTTCTCCGACACACTTGTCCATGCCTTTTGTGATAATGCCGACGATTGGAAACCGGATATATTCTGGCCGATTAAAGACGGCGCTAGCCTGCCGGCGGTTTTGCGACGTTATCAACAGCGCCATGTTCAGGGTCGTTTGTATTACGACGCCGCTTATCAAAAAGCTTTCGATGAAATCATGGAGCGTGAGCGAGTAGTATTGATTCAAGGCTTGCCCGGTAGCGGCAAAACGCTAATGGCAACCGCCTTCGCCCGTGCTTTTCAAAATGGACAATGGCGTGTTTATTACCTCAACGTAGCAGGAAGCGGTGCCAGCGCAGAAGCCATACTGCGTGGTATACGCTTGCGGCTATCGCGTCCTACGCTAATCTTGCTGGACAATGTGCATAATGAGCAAACATTGGTGCAAACCGTATTCGAGAGACTGCAACACGATCTTAACAACAAACCGCTAGGGCTCATTCTGCTAGCTCGCCATATTCCCGTAGAAGCCGAAGAGCGTGGTGACGATTGGGAGCTGAGGGAACAACTGCTTGTGCAGCAAGCTGTCATAAACTTTGTCAACAAGCCAGAACGTTTTGCCAAACTGGTGGCAACGCTCAAGCCCGACTTTCCTGGACTAAACCCAGCGCGTTTAAAAAAACTGGCGGCTTTAACGGGGCGGGATTTTCTGCTGTTGGATGAATTGCTTGTAACTCTGGCAAAACCCGAAGAGATCGACACGCTGGACCCCCTGCACCTGCTGACACGCGTTAAACAGCAATACTTCGGCACTGGGGCAGTTTACTTGCCAACCATAACCCGCCTGACCGCACTGGCACAATTCGATCTGAACCCCTTAGCCGCACACTTTGATGGTCAATGGCAGACTAACGAACAAGCACGCTGTCAGTCGTTAATGGTGCTGATAGGCCAGCCAGCGCATTATCAGTTTCTGCATTCGAGCCTGGCGGAGTTGATTTTTCACGCCTTGACTAATAATGGCACGGGCAAGCAAGCACCTCTTGCCATCATGGAGCAAGCCTTGCTGGCTCACTTGAGACAAGACGGCGTGGAGTCAGGCAATGATTTAGTCAAAGTGTTACGCGCACCGTTGCCGCTGTTGGGATGGGAGAAGGCGAGGGCTTTTAAGGCCAGGTTATTGGAGCACGCAGAGCTGCAAGCCATTATTTTCGGATTGGGTTTTAAGCAGGCACGGCTTGCTGTTATTTCCTCGGCTCTAATCGTATTAAGGCAGATTGAATCACCTTACGTCGCTCAATTCACTGCACAACTGGCGGAAGCTTTGCAGCAATGGATTGATCATGCCGGTGAATACCCCGATGGCTTTGGGCAATGGCGAGCTGCTATAAATGTTTTGCGACAAGCGGATGAAGTGACTGCTCTGGCGCTTGAAAAGAAAATTAGCCAATTGTTGTTGCCATTCTTGATCAGAAACAAAGGCACTGTGGTTAAATTATTCAAATGGGTAGAAAAATTCAGTCCTGAAGCTGCGCATGAATTAATCGCTTTGCTTGACTCTGATAAGGTGAACAAGCTGGTAGATAACACCCTCGCCGATGCCCGCTCTATCGGAACGCTGAATTTCACCTTGCTCGAATTGCGCAAAACCGCCCCCGATGTCGGCTTGGCCTTGGAACAAGCCATCGGTGCGGCGCAGTTGCTGAAACTGATTGAAAGCAACGGCACGGTGTTTGAATTGTTTAGGTTCGCGCAAGATCTCAATACCGAAACCGCCCGTGAGCTGATTGCATTGCTTAGCGATGACCAAGTGCGCAAACTGGTGGATAAAACCATCGCCAGTACCCGCTCTATCGGAACGCTGGATTTAGCCTTGTTTGAATTGCGCAAAACCGCACCCGATGTCGGCTTGGCTTTGGAACAAGCTATCGGTGCGGCGCAGTTGTTGAAGCTGATTGAAAGCAACGGCACGGTGTTTGAATTGTTTAAGTTCGCGGAACACCTCAACCCCAAAACCGCCCGCGAACTGATTGCTTTGCTTAACGAGGACGGAGTGCGCAAACTGGTGGATAAAACTATCGCCAGCGGTCGCTCTATAGGAACGCTGGATTTAGCCTTGTTTGGATTGAGCAAAACCTCCCCCGATGTCGGCTTGGCATTGGAACAAGCCATCGGTGCAGCGCAGTTGCTGAACCTGATTGAAAGCAATGGCACAGTGCTTGAATTGTTTAAGTTTGCGCAACACCTCAATCCCGAAACTGCCCGCGAGCTGATTGCTTTGCTTAACGAGGACGGAGTGCGCAAACTGGTGGCTGAAACTATTGCCAGTACCCGCTCTATCGGTACGCTGGATTTAGCTTTGTTTACATTGCGCAAAACCGCCCCCGATGTCGGCTTGGCCTTGGAACAAGCCATCGGTGCGGCGCAGCTTTTGAAGCTGATTGCAAGCAACGGCACGGTGTTTGAATTGTTTAGGTTCGCGCAAGACCTCAAAACCGAAACCGCCCGTAAGCTAATAGCTTTACTTAACGATGATCAAGTGGACACGCTGGTTAATAAAACCATTGCCGCCCAGCGTTCCATCGGCACATTGAGTTTCACTTTGAAAGACTTAAAACAACGAGGTTCAAACACTGGCAAATTCTTGGAAGCAAAACTCGGCGCACCTCGGTTTTGGCGGTTGCTAAGCGCCTTGGGTAATCCGAAAACCCTGGCTGACTTGACCGAGAGCATGAGCGAAAACTGCGCTGCCGCTGTGCTGGCACAAGCTCGACACAGTGATAGTGCTTGCTGGAATGCCCTGTTCGAACGCGGCAGCCTGTTCGAAGCCGCCGATTTTATCATCCGTTGTCCGGCTTGGGTTGAAGATGCCACTCTGCAACCGTTAATCACGGCAAGTTTGCAGCAACACGCTGAACGCCTGGTTAATGCCAGTGATTGGTACGGGCTGGACAGCACTGCCGTAAAACTGGCGCAAGCCACGAACAGGCAGATGTGCGATCCTCTTCACATGGCATTGCAACAACGTTTTTCTTGTTGCAGCATCGACACGCTTACCATTACCGGCTTTGCTGAAGCGGTACACGCCTTGAGCTGCCTGGCTCGCGAAACACCTTTAAACCGGCCGCTATTAGCCCAGCAGCTATGGCAGTTATTACCGACGCCTGCAAACTGGGTAAAACCGGCGGATACTTTTATACGAAATGCGCGGATACTGTTCGGCACGCTGGCTGATTCAGCGTTCAGCGCGGCGGATGCTATAACTGTGCTGGAAATAGGCATGGGAGTTGATAAAGCCGCGCTGCTCATTAAAGCCAGCACTCAGGATGTGATGCTCTATTGGTGGTCTTTGTACAGCCTGTGGTTTGTTCACTGCCAAGCCGGCGTTGTGTCATTCGCCAAGTTGATACCCGCAGAAACTTTGCAAAGCTTGCAAAAACTGGTCGAACACCGTGCCAAGCAAAAGCTTAATCGGGATGAAAATCCGTTTTTGTTAGCCTTGCTTGGCTTGCTTGTTTTTCTCGGCTGTCCGCCATCCAAATCAAGCCTGAAAGCACTAGCCAACAAATTTAACAAGCCACGGCAACATATTGAAGCCAGTCTGTTACAACATAGCTTCGTACCTGCGTATTTTGGATTGCATGGGCTGAAATCGCTATTTCCGGCTAGCCCTATCAATCCATTTGTACAGGCACAATTGCAGGTACTGGGAAAACAATACCCAAACCCCACACCCGCGGTTCTTGCCCTTTGCGCTACACTGAATAAAGCCAAGGGGCGAGTGCGTCGATAAGGAAATCTCTAAGCATCAACTTAAGAAAGAACCGGTAGAGTAAAGAGCGAGTTCTCACATGCGCCAATATATCGATCCGTGCAAGAGCAAAAACGCGTAAGGCGGATTCGCCGATAGGCAATCCGCCATGATCGAAGCCTTGATTCTGATCCACTCTCGAAATTTTCCAGACGGTTTTTATGTCCTATTTTTTTGCTGTTGTGCGTTGATTGGCGGTTTGCTGGCGCGAAAAACCACCTTACGATGCTAATTATTATCCGCATCATCCAGAACTTTGTCGTAAACCTCGCGCAGGCTGAGCACGCATTCTATGCTTTCTAGCGGTACAGAAGCCTCAAGCCCCACTGCTTCCGTTAATATCCAGACGTCCCCTTGCCGCACATAGCGTTCGATGCTCGGCTGGTCTTGCGTCACTAACAGATATTCGCGAAGTGTAGGGATTTTACGATAATTGGCGAACTTGCCGCCCCTGTCATAAGCTTCGGTGGAGGGCGACAGCACTTCAATCAGCAGCGTAGGGTTGAGCAAGGTATCTAGCTGTGCATCCTCAAATTGTGGCGCACCGCACACAACAACGATGTCCGGGTAATGGTAGCTGCGCGCCTCGATAGACTTGACTCTCATATCGTTGATGTAGGCTTCGCAGGGGCGTTTTTTGAGTTGGTTTCGCAATTCTCCGACAATATTAACCGTTATTAGGTTATGCTTCCGACTTGCGCCGGTCATCGCATAAATTTGACCGTCGTGGAATTCGCTTTTATAAGACGCGCTCCGTTCAAGTGTTAAATAGTCTTCGGCGGTGTAATGCGCTTGTGTAAGTACGGCGGACATGAAGCACCTCGCATGGATTGGTTTGGTAAAGCATATCATAAGCCTTTTAGGGCCGGGTAAAGGTTATTTTTACCAGATTTCACACAACATATTCCAGGAGTTCCAGCCCGTAGGGTCAGCGTTAGTAACCAAACCCTATGTCGCCTTTTAATGTTAGGTTGTAACCGCATCAACAAAACCTACAACTACTGTGACCATAACAACACCTAAAGCTGTAAAGCGGATTCGCCGATTGGCAATCCGCCATGATCGAAGCCTTGAATCTGATCCCCGCACGTAATTTTCCAGATGGTTTTTATGTCCGATTTTTTTGCTGTTGTGCGTTGATTGGCAGTTTGCTGGCGCGAAACCTCCTGGCTATTCCGCACTACCCGCTAATGCTCCAATCCAGAAAACAAAATGGACATAACCAATTGGCTAATATGTCACTAAAAACACATTAACCGATAATTTACGGTCCCTTTTTTTACACATGGGAAGGTGCTTGGTTTAACTTGAGCAAGTTTACATTTGAAAAGCTCGTCAGCGGTTCAAGTTGCTCAACTTAAACCATTCGCGTTCCTAAGTGGGTAGCCAAGACTTAAATTAATTCTGCCCTTTAAGAAAGGATTAAGTTGTTTAGCCATACAATTGACCAGACCATGGTTTTCAGCGTTTGCGGTTTGCAGGCAGTTACCTCTATGGTAATAGTGCCCAGCATTACCAAAACTGAAAGCCTGAGTTTTTGATTGACGCAAATCAGGTCACGAAAACCATGGTGTTCATCTTTGAGCGCAAATAATTTCTATTTGAATCATCCTCGGAGCTTGTTTTAAATACACCGGCTAATTGAGAGTATGAAAATTATGAATAAAAACACTAATAGAAAACCGTTGTATATCCTATTAATCAGCATCCACGGCTTGATTCGAGGCCGTAATCTGGAATTAGGCCGCGACGCGGATACCGGCGGCCAAACCAAATATGTTGTCGAACTGGCTAAAGCCCTGGCAAAGCAGCCGAATGTCGAGCGCGTGGATTTGATAACGCGGCGGATAATCGACTGCGAAGTCAGTCCTGATTACGCCGAGCCTGTCGAAGGGCTGGCGGAAAAAACACAAATTGTTCGCATTGAAGCGGGGCCTGAAGGGTATATCCGCAAGGAAGAGCTATGGGATCATCTGGATAGTTTTGCCGATAATTTACTGGCTTGGCTGCACCTTCAACCGCGCTTACCGGATATTCTGCACAGCCATTATGCCGATGCCGGCTACGTGGGCGTCCGCCTTTCGCATAGGACGGGTTTGCCATTGATCCATACCGGCCATTCTCTGGGACGCGATAAATGTCGCAGATTGTTGGCCATGGGGTTGACGATGGAGGATATCGAGCAGCGCTATAATATGTCGCGCCGCATTGACGCCGAAGAGGATACACTGACTAACGCCGATCTGGTGATTACCAGTACCCGTAATGAAATTGAAGAGCAATATGAGCTCTATGATTGTTACACCCCGGAAAAGATGGCGATCATACCGCCGGGAACCGATCTTGAAATGTTTTATCCGGCCATCGTTAGGGACGAAGACATTGCCTTTGCAAAAAACCTCAAGATGTCTCTGCATAAACCGGACAAGCCGATGATATTAGCGCTATCGCGGCCTGATGAACGGAAAAATATCGTTGGCCTTTTGGAAGCTTACGGCGAATCTCCCCGTTTGCAGGCGTTGGCCAATCTTGTAATTATCGCCGGCAATCGAGATGATATCAGGGAGTTGAGCGATGGCCCACAAGGGGTTTTGACGGAGTTGTTGCTGGTTGTCGATTGTTTCGATTTATATGGCCGTGTCGCTTTGCCGAAACACCACTCAGCTGACGATGTCGCCGACATTTATCGCCTTGCCGCGAAGTCTGGAGGCGTCTTCATCAACCCGGCCCTGACAGAACCGTTCGGCTTGACTTTGCTGGAAGCGGCCGCCAGTGGCCTGCCGCTGGTTGCTACTGAAAACGGCGGTCCGGTGGATATCATTGGCAATTGTTGTAACGGCTTGTTGGTCGACCCGCTGGATAAGCCGGCGATTGCCAACGCGTTGTTGACTATCCTTGAAGATCCGGAACTTTGGCGGGAGTTTTCGGCAAATGGATTGCAAAACGTTGCCCGGTATTATTCCTGGGGTGCCCATGCACAAGCTTACTTGCCGAAAATACGGACCTTGCCGCAGCATGTAAAGCAACTTCCGAAAACTCCCCCGGTCGCGAAAACCGGCCGCTACCGGAAGCACGCCATTTTTACCTCTATCGATCATACTCTGTTGGGCGATTTCGAAGGATTGGAGCAATTCGTAAAATTTATTCGTGAAAAACGAAAAAAATTTCTATTCGGCATCACCACCGGACGACGGCTAGATTCGGCACTGACAGTTTTAAAAAAATATCGCATCCCTATGCCGGATATTTTAATTACCAGTCTCGGCACGGAAATCTATTACGCGCCGCAACTGATCGCTGACATCTCCTGGACTTACCATATCGATCATTTGTGGATTCCGCAGGCGCTCCGGCGCACCTTCGGCGGGTTGCCCGGCCTTGCGCCGCAAACCAAAAGCGAGCAGAGCCGGTTTAAGCTTTCCTATCATTATGACAGCACGATTGCACCCCCGATGGAAGAAATCCTCACTCTATTGCGGCAGCAAGAATTGCCGGCCAATCCGATACTCTCGTTCGGACAGTTTTTCGACATCGTTCCGGCCAGGGCTTCCAAAGGACACGCCTTGCGTTATATTGCCCGGCAATGGAATATTCCCCTGGAGCGCATCCTGGTTGCCGGGGGGTCAGGTGCCGACGAAGACATGCTGCGCGGCAACACCCGCGGAGTAGTCGTCGCCAATCGGCACCGTGAAGAATTATCGGCACTGGGCGATACAGAGGACGTCTATTTCGCCGAGCAACCTCAGGCCTGGGGGATATTGGAAGCCATCGAGCATTATGATTTTCTTAATTTCTAACGGAACATAGAGGCCATGCTGAAGCATATCCTGATTTGCACGGATCTCGATCGCACTTTGTTACCGAACGGCAGACAACCCGAATCACCTGGGGCGCGAGCATATTTTACCCGCTTGGTTTCGCGCCCTGAGGTGACTCTGGCTTATGTTAGCGGACGGCACCGCGAACTGGTTGAAGACGCTATCCGTGAATACGAGCTGCCGTTGCCCGATTGGGTCATCGGCGATGTCGGCACGACTATTTATCAAGTGAGCAGCGGCGATTGGCAGCGTTGGCAAGAATGGGAACAGGACATTGCTGGAGATTGGCGGGGATTAACCGCGATTGATTTACGGCCTTTATTTTCGGACTTGCCGTCTTTGCGTTTACAGGAAGAAAGCAAACAGAACCGCTATAAACTCAGCTATTATCTGCCGGTACACGCGGACATCGATGCCCTGCAACGGGAAATGTCACGGCGCCTTAACGCGTTAAAGGTGGCCGCCAGCCTGATCCACAGTGTCGACGAAGCTGCGTCGACGGGCCTCTTGGATGTATTGCCCGCATGCGCAACCAAACTCCATGCCGTGCAATTTTTAATGCAACATCGGGGCTTTGATTACGCTAACACGGTTTTCGCCGGCGACAGCGGTAACGATTTGCCGGTATTCGCCAGCGCGATTCAATCCGTATTGGTTGCCAACGCTGATCGCGACATCATCGAGCAAGCAATTACCCAAGCCCGGCAACAGGAAACGATGGCGGCATTTTATCTGGCGAAAGGCGGCTTTCTGGGCATGAACGGCAATTACAGTGCAGGAATTCTTGAGGGCGTCGCCCATTACCTGCCTGACATTCAGCATTGGATGGAAGAAGACTATGGACAATAACCCTCTGTCCATATTTTCGGCGAAGAGTTGTTTGACCTTTTTCCCGGTGGCAGCCGCGTACCGGAGTAGGGCACCAACCAACGTCAGATGGCACACATAGGCATTAGGACAATCATCGGATCGGTAACGATCCGCCGGGACACGAAATCGCCGCATTAATGGATGTCTTAAAGATGAGACGAGCTTTAGCGGCAGACGGCAAAAATCCAACAGGTAGCGCTCTGGTGCTGATCCACGATGGTGAACCGCATTACGAAATAATTGCCGATAGCGCCTACGATTTTATCGGCGAAGATTAAATCGACAAAAAATCATCCAAAGTATTTTTGGTTCACGGAGCGTTGGTGGTCAGAAATTCAGCCGCGCCCGCGATGCTGCAAGCCACTTAAGCTCGGCATCAAGGCAAAATTTTTTTCAATGTCAATTTGCGGCCGCCCTGACGAGAGCGGGAATGCTGCAGCCCTTGCTCCATGATGCGAATTGGGTCAAACTTAATGAAGCTGAACGGGCTATACTATGCCTCCTCCAGGGCTGAAACATGCCATGCTGGCTTTTTGCGCGCAGTTTGATCTGGAAATGCGGGTGGTGACTTGCTGCGCAAACGGCGACGGCGCTTGCGGCAGGCAGCAACATTTCGTCACCGTCCAGCCGGTCGGCAAGCAGTAAAGTGGCCGATACAGCAGGCGTGGCGCAACCGCTGCCGATAGAGCGTTTTATCGCGGGTTCAGCGAACAATAGGGAAATTAAAAATATTTTATTTACCACGAAGACACGAAGAAATAAAACTTCGTGCTCTTCGTGTCTTCGTGGTGATAACTTTTCTGTTTTACGAATAAATGCTTAACGCACTCCCACACCCTGGATAACTCTACCATGTACGAACAAGTTTCCCATTCGCTCTTAAATGCCATCCTGGACGATTTAAAACCGGAAATCAGGAGACAGGATTTACGGCATTTTTATACCCGGCTGGGCGCTAATTTTTACGCGATTTATTCGCTGTTTTTCACGCTCTACGGGCACCGGGAGGATTTTAAGCCGCAAATGTTGAGCCTGGTGGAAACGATGGCCAAAGGCTATATTACCCGCTCTGCGGAGTTGGAGCGCGTTGATATCTTGCGTGAGCAGGATCATAACTGGTTCTTGTCGCAGAAATGGGTCGGCATGGCGCTTTATACTAACGGCTTTGCTGACAATCTGGATGACTTGGCCGACAAAACACCTTATTTCCAGGAACTGGGCATCAATATGGTACATATCATGCCGATATTGATGTGTCCCACCGGCAAAAGTGACGGCGGCTATGCGATCAGCGATTTCCGGCAAATTGACGACCGGCTCGGCAACATGAACGATATCCGTCGGGTTGCCGAGGAATTCAGGAAACGCGATATCCTCCTGGTCCTGGATATTGTACTCAACCATACTTCCGACGAGCATGAATGGGCACTAAAGGCGGCCAGGGGGGAAAGCCGCTATCAGGATTACTACTATATTTTCGATAATCGGGAAATTCCCGATATGTTCGAACAGACAATGCCGGACATTTTCCCCGAGAGCGATCCGGGCAATTTTACCTGGAATGCGGACATGCAAAAATGGGTAATGACCGTCTTCCATGAGTATCAGTGGGATTTGAATTACAGCAATCCTGCTGTGTTCATTGAAATGCTCGACATCATACTATTCTGGGCAAATCATGGCGTTGACGTGCTGCGCCTTGACGCCGTTGCCTTTTTGTGGAAAAAAATAGGTACCTCCTGCCAGAACGAACGCAACGCGCATTTGATTCTGCAGTTAATGAAAGATTGTTGTCAGGTGACTGCACCCGGAGTGTTGTTTATCGCTGAAGCGATTGTAGCGCCGGTTGAAGTCATCAAGTATTTCGGCGAAGACGCGATTATCGCCAAGGAATGCGAAATCGCTTACAACGCCACTTTGATGGCTTTGCTATGGGACGGTATCGCCACCCAAAACACCAAGCTGCTCTATCAAGGGATAAAAAATCTCCCAGCCAAACTGGAACGGGCAACCTGGCTTAACTATGTGCGCTGCCATGACGACATAGGCTTCGGTTTCGACGACAACGATGTCCGGGCTGTGGGTTACGAGCCTTTCGCGCATCGAAAATTCCTGGTCGATTATTTCAGCGGTCAATTCGATGCTTCTCCGGCCAGAGGCATGGTGTTTATGCGCAACGACGAAACCGGAGACGCGCGCATTTGCGGCTCGCTGGCGTCTTTGGTAGGACTTGAATCGGCTCAGGAAAGCGGCGAACCGGCCCTGATTTCGTCCGCCGTCAATAAAATCCTGTTACTGCATAGTCTGATTCTATCCTTCGGCGGTATTCCGCTGATTTACAACGGCGACGCCTTCGGCGTCGTCAACGACTACAGCTATCGCGACGACCCTAGCAAAAACAACGACAACCGCTGGATTCACCGTCCAAAAATCAATTGGGAAAGAGCCGAATTACGGAAAAAACAAGGCACGATGGAGTACACTTTATTCAATGCAATGAAAAAAATGATCGCCATCCGCAAAGAAACGTCCGCGTTCGCCGATTTCAACAACCGCGAATTACTGAATGTCAATAATGAGCATTTGCTCTGCTTTATCCGTTTCAATTATCAGCGTCCGTCTGAACGGGTTCTGGTGGTGGCCAACTTTGACGCCAATCCTCAGTACCTCGATCTGGATGACATAGGCGGCAGAGGCGCTAACCTTAACGGTCGCTTCGTCGATTTATACAGCGGCAGCAAACCCGACACGTACGATCGCTGGATCGTTCTACAGCCTTATCAATTTTATTGGCTGACCATCATGTAAGGCCAACATTACTTATGTCTGGGCGCTTTAAGGCTGGCTCTGGGTCGCGATTGTTATTGATTTATTTTCCAGACAAGCGGCGGGCTGGTTCATTGCAGATCACATGCGAACTTCACTGTGTATTAATGCCTTGCAAATGGCATTTGGGCGGAGAAAACCTGAACCAGGCCTGGTTCATCATTCGGATCGGGGCAGCCAATATGCCGGCCATGAATACCGAAGTCATTTGGGGATAATGAAGATGCAACAGAGTATGAGCCGCAAAGTGACTGTTGGGGTGATGCGCCGACGGAGCGATTTTCTCGAAGCTTAAAACATACAGGAGCAACTAAACTACGAAAAATTCAGAACTAAAGAGGAGGCAAAGCTGAGTATTATTGATTATCCGGCGTTTTATAATGGCAAACGAATGCATTCAGCATTAAGTTACTAATCCCCGCTAGAGGTTGAGCGGGAGCTCTACAAGAAGACTGCTTAAGAAAGTGTCCCGTTTTACTTGACCATTATGCTTTTTTAAGGTCAAAAAAAGCCGTAGCTCAAAAGGTCCGGCTTTTTTATTTAGCAATTGCCAGGCTATCAAGCGATAGCTTTTACTTTTGAATTCAGTCTGCTTTTACCGCGTGCGGCTTTATTCTTATGGATAATGCCTTTAGTCACTGCGGAATCAATAATTGGCACTACGATTTGATAGGCGGCTTGCGCTTTTTCTTTATCGCCTGCCTTAACGGCGGCAATCACTTTTTTTACAAATGTACGTAGGTTGCTACGTTGTCCGGCGTTGCGAATACGGCTTTTTTCCGCTTGTTTCGCGCGCTTTTTAGCTTGTGCTGTATTAGCCATAGTGTCTCGATGGTTTGGTTTGAGTTAAATAGCCGTGCATTATCTTTTTAAATGTTATTATTGTCAACTATTAACGTGTTGTAAAAGGAGTGACTTTGGGCCGCCAGCTTTTTAAATCAACTGCCATTGTGGGCAGTATGACCCTGATTTCGCGTATTCTGGGGTTCGTGCGGGATATGTTGATTGCGCGCATTTTTGGCGTCGATGGCGCTACGGATGCATTTTTTGTAGCTTTTAAAATACCCAATTTTTTACGGCGCTTATTTGCAGAAGGCGCGTTTGCACATGCTTTTGTGCCGGTTTTGGCTGATTACAAAGAGCAGGGAAGCCAAGCGGCGTTAAAATTGTTTGTTGACAGAACTGCAGGGACATTGGCACTGATATTAATGCTGTTGACCTTGATCGGCACGGTTGCCGCGCCGTTGCTTATTCTGCTGCTGGCGCCCGGTTTTGCATGGCAAGGGACGCAGCATGATCTGGCCGTGCTTATGTTGCAAATTACCTTTCCCTATTTACTCTTTATTGGCTTGGTTGCTTTTGCGGGCGGCATCTTAAATGTGCATGGTAAATTTGCTGTTCCCGCTTTAACGCCCGTTTTTCTGAATATTTGCATGATTGCCGCGGCAATCTGGCTGGCTCCCTTAATGAATGAGCCCGTTGTAGCATTGGCGTGGGGAGTTTTTGCAGCGGGCGTTGTGCAGATGTTGTTTCAAATTCCTGCCTTGGCGCGTTTGGGATTAATGCCAAAATTTAGATTGGGCTTTGATGATCCAGGCGTAAAAAAACTTATGGGTATCATGCTGCCCGCAATTTTTAGTGTATCCATCACGCAGATTAATTTATTGCTGGATACCCTGATTGCATCGTTTTTGACCGTAGGCAGTGTATCCTGGCTTTACTACTCCGATCGTTTGGTGGAATTTCCGTTGGGTATATTGGGACTTGCCTTGGGAACGGTGATTTTGCCCGGCTTAGCAAAAAATTATGCGGCAGAAGACGATGTGGCGTTTTCAAATTCACTGGATTGGGGTTTACGCCTTGTTTTTCTGGTAGGCATGCCCGCGACCATTGGCTTGTTCCTGCTGGCCGAGCCGATGTTGTCAACGTTGTTTCAGTATAACGAATTTAGCATTGCCGATGTGCATTATGCCGGCATGAGCCTAAGAGCTTATTCCATTGGCTTGCTGGGCTACATATTGATCAAGGTGCTGGTGCCCGGTTTTACAGCGCGTCAGGATATGAAAACGCCTGTTCGTTATGGCATTCACGCCATGATTGTCAGTTTGGTTTTAAATGTGGTGCTGGTTTTTCCCTTGGCTCATGCCGGGCTGGCTTTAGCCACATCTTTGGGCGCTTTTTTTAATGCGGCTTTACTGCTGAAAAAATTAAGGAAAGAAAAAGTCTATCAACCCGTTAGCGGATGGGGTCTGTTTTTTATCCGGGTGTTGCTGGCTAGCGCAGCCATGTCGGCGACACTGTATTATCTGGTGGATGCAAGTTGGTGGAATCAGTGGAGCTCAGGGGAGCGGGTCATAAATTTGCTAAAGTGGATTTTGGTAGGCCTTCTCATTTATTCAGCGACATTAGTGCTAACGGGAATAAGATTGCCGCATTTGACTGTTGCACAAGGCATAAATCAGCATGTCAAATAACGGGAACAAACCCTCTTATTTGTTACACCATTGATGACTGCCGCATTTATGGGTTTCACATGATAAAATAAAAATCTTTGTGTTATTTCAACAGAGTCATGTATTTAATTAGAGGACTATCCCATTTAGAACCGTTCAAAAACGGTTGCATACTGACTATCGGCAATTTTGACGGTTTGCACTTAGGCCACCGGACGGTAATTAAAAAACTGGCGGAGCATTCCGAAACCCTGGGTTTGCCAGTGGTGGTTATGGTTTTTGAGCCGCAGCCGCTGGAATATTTTCTGGGCGGCAATGCGCCTTCGCGTTTGATGTGCTTGCGGGAAAAAGTCATTGAGTTTACTAAATTGCCGGTTGATAACTTACTGATAGTTCGGTTTAATCGTAATTTTTCGAACTTTGAGGCCGAGCAGTTTATTGATGATATTTTAATCAAAAAACTTAACGTCAAACATCTCGTGGTCGGAGATGATTTTCACTTTGGCAAGGCGAGGCGGGGTAATTTTGCCATGCTCAAGGAAAAGGGCAGGCATTATGGCTTTACTGTTGAAGATACCGGGTCTTACCTGCTGGAAGGGCTGCGTATAAGCAGCACCCTTATCCGGGATGCACTGGGCGAGGGTGATTTGGCGCAGGCCGAGAAGTTGCTGGGCCGCTGTTATTCGGTGTGTGGACGGGTGGCGCATGGCGATAAACGTGGACGAACGATTGGTTATCCCACCGCCAATATAAGAATGTTTAGAAAAAATACGCCTGTCAATGGCGTGTTTGTCGTTACCATGACGGGAATAGATGGGTTGGAATTTGAGGGCGTTGCCAATGTGGGCACCCGGCCAACGATTGATGGCGGCTCCAAGGTGATATTGGAAACCTATTTATTCGACTTTGATAAGGAAATCTACGGGCGCTATGTGGAAGTGCATTTTAAACAAAAAATACGGGATGAAACGCGCTTTCAATCACTGGAACAACTTAAAGCCCAGATCAAGAAAGATGTCACTGAGGCTAAAAGAATTTTTGCTGAGATTAAAAAATAATGACGATGGATTATAAAAAAACACTGAATTTACCCAATACCGCATTCCCTATGAAGGGCAATCTGGCGCAACGCGAGCCGGAACGGTTAAAAAAATGGCAAGAGGCGGATTTATATCAAAAGATCAGGCTAGCCTTTGCCGGACGTCCCCAGTTTATTTTGCATGATGGGCCTCCCTATGCCAACGGCGAGATTCATATTGGTCATGCGGTCAATAAAGTTTTGAAAGACATTATTGTCAAATCAAAAACTCTGAACGGTTTTGACGCGCCTTACGTACCGGGTTGGGATTGCCATGGCTTGCCGATTGAATTGATGGTGGAAAAAAAAATCGGTAAAGCGGGCGTTAAAGTTTCGGCTGCTGTTTTTCGCAAAGCTTGCCGTGACTATGCGGGCAAGCAAGTTGATATACAAAAAGAAGCGTTTGTCCGGCTGGGCGTTTTAGGCGATTGGGATAACCCGTACCTGACAATGGATTTTGCTTTTGAAGCGGACATCGTGCGTTCGCTGGCAAAAATCACCCACAAAGGACATATCGTAGCGGGCGCCAAGCCGGTGCATTGGTGTACCGATTGCGGTTCTGCGTTGGCGGAAGCCGAGGTTGAATATGAAGATAAACATTCGCCAGCGATAGATGTTCGTTTTCAGGTGGTAGATGAGGACGGCTTTATGGGTTTGTGCCATCATGCGCCTGAACATGAAGGGCACGGCGCATTATCCGTAGTGATTTGGACGACAACCCCCTGGACGCTGCCTGCCAATCAAGGCGTTGCCTTAAATCCGGACTTGGAATACGCGGTCGTTCAATGCCCAACAGAACGCTTGGTTGTAGCGGAAGCGTTGCTTAAAGATACGATGCTGCGTTATGGGATTGAAGGCTATCATGTCGTAGGATACTGCAAAGGTTCTGCCTGGGAACATCAGTTATTGCAGCATCCCTTTTATGACCGGTTTGTGCCTGTTATTCTGGGCGACCACGTCACCACGGAAGCCGGTACCGGCGCCGTTCATACCGCGCCGGGCCACGGACAGGACGATTATGTCGTCGGCCAGAAGTACGGTTTGCCGGTCGATAATCCGGTTGGCGCTGACGGCGTATTTCTGCCAAACACGCAACTCTTTGCCGGCGAGCATGTGTTTAACGCCAATGCCCATGTTTTGGAAGTGCTGGAAGCCAAAGGCAAGCTAGTCCATCAACAGGCCATTTTGCACAGTTATCCGCATTGCTGGCGGCATAAAACCCCCATTATTTTTAGGGCGACACCGCAATGGTTTATCGCCATGGATAAAAACAAATTGCGCGGGCAGGCATTAAGCGAGGTCAGCCGCGTAACCTGGATTCCCGACTGGGGTCAGGCGCGCATAGAAAGCATGATAGAAGGCCGTCCGGATTGGTGTATTTCACGCCAACGGACCTGGGGCGTGCCGATCACATTTTTTGTGCATAAAGAAACCCGCGAACTGCATCCGCGCACCGGTGAGTTGATTGAGCTAGTCGCCAAGCGGATTGAAGAAAAAGGCATGGAAGCCTGGTTTGAGCTGGAGAAAGAAGAGCTGCTTGGCGCAGAAGCCACTGACTATGAGAAAATGACCGATACCCTGGATGTCTGGTTTGATTCGGGTGTGACTCATGCCTGTGTTCTGGATAGGCGCGAGCAG
Organism: Methylococcales bacterium; assembly: GCA_028712795.1. Taxonomy (GTDB): domain Bacteria; phylum Pseudomonadota; class Gammaproteobacteria; order Methylococcales; family Methylomonadaceae; genus Methylobacter_C. The sequence continues at coordinate 175 of JAQTPT010000073.1, read as the reverse complement.
TTGACGTTTCCGGCTGACTTGTACCTGGAAGGCTCTGACCAACATCGCGGCTGGTTTCAGTCTTCTTTGCTTACGTCAATAGCCATGAATGAGGTAGCGCCGTTCAAAGCCGTGTTGACGCACGGTTTTACCGTGGACAAGAACGGCGAAAAAATGTCCAAATCCAAAGGCAATG
>JAQTPT010000119.1 GCA_028712795.1 Methylococcales bacterium | reverse complement strand
ATACAGCAGAAGCTGATGCAGGCGATGGTCGAGCGGGATGCCCAGTACACGCTGAGTGGTGATGTCCAGGTGGATGACGCTTACCTCGGTGGTGAATTGGCGGGTGGCAAGGCTGGGCGGGGATCCGAGAACAAGGTGCCGTTTGTGGCGGCCATCTCGCTTAGTGCTGAAGGCCGGCCCTTGTATATTAAAATGGCACCAGTTCCGGGATTTACGCGCAAAGCGATTGTCGACTGGGCTAACGATGAGCTCTCGCCAGGTTGTGTAGTCACTTCCGATGGCTTGGGCTGTTTTGCCGGGATAACTGATGCCGGCTGCCAACACCGGGTCGTCATCGCGGGCGGCCGCAAACCCAAGGACTTGCCAGAATTCAACTGGATCAACACGGTTTTGGGCAACCTCAAAACCAGCCTGGGTGGTGCTTACCATGCGTTCGATTTCGCCAAATACGGAATCCGCTATCTCGGTGCCTTTGTTTACCGTTTCAACCGGCGCTTCCATCTCGAAACGCTTCCTCTGCGTCTACTCGTCGCTGCAGCCACCATCAGGCCTCGTCCGGCAGGTTGGCTTCGCCAAGCTGAAGAATCTTGCTAATCAGGAGATTCCAAGCCTCCCAATAAAAAAATATCAAGCTATCGCTGCCTCCAGGTAACTCTATCAGGCACTGAAACTATGTATAGGGCGTTGCCAGCAGTAAGAGGTAACGCAAAGGAGTGGGATCAGAACTAGAAACAGTCCGGCACTATCTATAGCAGTCAGGAGCTGTCGTTCATTGCCTTGGTGCGCGAGGACTTTATCAGTCCTTTTTTGGTAAGGAGTGAGTGTCATCTTTGTTTGTACGTCACGATCTATTGGTTTATGCTCTGTCCAATCCAAACAATCAATTTTATGAATTTATGATAACAATACGCCCGCTCCTTAACGATGTACCCGAGGGGCTACTCACTTATAAACTTGGAGAAAAAAGTCATGAAAATTTCAGATAAATTTAATGGTGTTAACGACCAAGAGCAAACGCAGTTTGGCATAAGCCACTCTATCCGGACCGGCTTGGCCATGCTGGTGCTGCCGATGATTATAATCGCCTGTGCTGTCACCGACTCCAAGTTTCTTGCGCAGAATGCTCCATCAGCTCAGAACACTGCATTAACCAGAGGGCGGTTTGAACTGAACTGCCCTCAAGCAAGTGGTTCTGTGCTTTCACAGAAGGTTTCTTATATTAATGGCAAAGGCATAGGAAGTGAGGGCTATGAATGGGCCGAATACAAAATCGGCGTCAGAGGTTGCGGAAAAAATGTGATTTATGAAACCATTTGCCGTGATCAGGATAATTGCAGCGCCTTTGTAGAAAACGGGATGATTATACAAGATCAGTAATAATAGGGCGCATTATTAAATAGTGGGTCTGGTGACAGTCGTTTTGTATCCTTTCATCGAATTCTTCCTCTCTCGTTTCGCCAGACTAGCCATGCCGGCGACCTTGGACATGACCTGATAACCGGTTGAGCGACCGCTTTCCGGTGAAGGTCGAGTGCGGCCAGTCAATGTCAGATGGGGGATAGGCAATGAGCAAGGTTGCAAAAACATCTGCATCACACCCAAGGTAGTAACAAAGGTGTTGCCGATTGTCAGCTTGCCGATTTGTAACATTATGGATGCTGCCGGCTCGCTGTTGTTCATGACTTAAGCTCCATTTATGGTCTTGCAACTCCACTTGTCATATAAAGCAGCGGCAGTTGTTTTATCAGTCTATTCCCCCTGCCAGATATTGGCCAGGCTCACCGGGAGATTCGTATTGCACTCCATACTGAACCGGGTTGTTGGCAATTTCACATACCGCCAGAAATTGGGCGTAATAGTTGCGGGAGGCAAAACCGAACGCCGGACCGTCATAGGTCTCTACGATAGCGACAAAATCGCGGCCTACTTGATCTTGCGCCCTCATCATGCCGTAGATACCGTGGTTATAGGAGGTAATCGCCGCAGGCCAGTCACCCAGTTTGCTGTAGGCGAAACTCAGATAGCGGGCCGCGCCAATGGCGGAAGCAAAGGGATCGAGGCGTTGATCAACCGTATGGACAGCGAGTCTATGACCAGTGGACCTTTTGCTGGCGAGCCTGTGGCCATAGGACCTATGGCCAGCGAGCCTATGTTCAGTGGGCCGATTGCTAGCGATCCTGGGGCCGGGGGGCATGAAAGTTTTCGCTGCGGCTTTGGTGAATTGCCACATGCCCACCGCGCCGGCGGAGGATTTGGCCGCCTGTTGAAATGAGGATTCGACATGCGGCAGGTAGGCCAAATCTTCCGGCAAGCCGGCATCGCGGAATATTTTTCTAAACTGCCGGTCGTAGCGGCGGCTGATTTCAAGCCCGTGCATGAAGCGTTCGCGGATACCGCGTTGCGAACGCACCCGCTCGGCGGCGTCGGTCAATACGCTGTTAAGTTGCCTGCCGCTACTTTCCAGTTTACCGATTATTTGCCTGTCGTTAGCATTCAACGGCTCGTTGTAGCGCAATTTGCTCTCCAGACCTGCCAATTGGGCTTTCCAGTAATCACGGCGTTGATTTATCATTTCCTTTTGCTCGCTGGTCAAACTGTCGTCGACATAGCCGGGCAACACCATCACTTCGTATACCACATCCAGATAGCGGTCGTCGTGAAATGCTACTTCCGAGAGATGCCATACCGTATAGGTTTTGCGCCAGAATTCTACCGCCGGTTCCAATCCGTTAGGTATTTGAAATTCGCCGGAGTAAGTCGCCGATCTATCGAAGTATTGCGGTGGAGCCGTCCGTGGTTGAGTTCCGGTGTATGTCGCTGATCTATCGAAGTATTGCGGTGAAGTCGTCCGTGGTTGAGTTCCGGAGTAAATCACCGATCTATAGAAGTTTTGTGGTGGAGCCGCCCGGGGTTGAGTTCCGGAGTGAGTCGCCGAGCTATAGAAGTTTTGCTGCAGAACCGTCCGTGGCTGATTTCCGGAGTAAATCACCGATCTATAGAAGTATTGCGGTGGAGCCGTCCGTGGGTGGGTCATGGTTCGGTATGCCAAGGTTTTATCGCGCTTGATCGTAGGCGTAGTGCTGCTACACGCATTCAACACAAATGCGATCGCCAGCAAAAGCCAAATCCGCATAAATAATCGATTCATTATTTTATTGAGTTAATTCAGCGTTGATCGGTTTTGAGATAGTGTTTTTGCGTATTCTGGTTAAATTGAACATCAAAACCTAATGCATCGGTGGAAATTAATTTTACCCCGGAACAAAAGACAACAAAACCCTCAAAGTGTTCAACATGGGCTAAGGAATTCATTTTTTCGCATAGATTCTCTTTTCAACACATCCGGTTCGCGTTATGCATCAGCCGATCGGACTGGCATCGGTTAAGGTATTATTACCAATAGCTTGATACCTAAATCCTGCCAGCCAACACTTTATATTATTTAATAATCGTTATTAATCAATGGCATAATATGATATATAAGTTATTTCATAGGTCATTATTTTAATGAAAGCCAAGCCATCAAAAAACAGAAAAAGCCACCGCCGCTCGTAAGCCAGCAGGCAAAGTCAAAATGTCAGCAACCGCATCCGGACTGACCAGTCAGGCTGGCTATTCAGGCGGTTCACCGCATCCGCAGTGAATTGGTGCATCAACGAACGGCCAAAGTCAACCAGATTAGAGGTTTGCTTGCTGAATATGGCACCGTTGTTAGTCGTCGCATTGACGTGCTTGAACACGCCTTGCTGCTCATACTTGAAGATGCCGGGAAGGGTCTGACCGCTGACTTTAGAGTTCTTCTTGAAGGCCTACAGCAAGACCTGGCTACGCTAAACGGGCGTGTTGATGATCTGGATAAAACCATAAAATCGCTCGCCACCAGCCACACGGATGCTAAACGCTTGCAACAAATCCCCGGCATTGGCCCGATCATCGCCACGGCTTTGATCTGCGCAATTGGCGATGGTAAACAATTTAAACGTGGCAGGGACATGGCCGCCAGGCTAGGTCTAACGCCGAGACAACACAGTAGCGGTGGCAAAGACCGCTTGTTGGGTATCAGCAAACATGGCGATGCTTACCTGCGCACCCTGCTGATAAGGAATGAGCATAAATTAATTTAGGCAAATTCAGTTTAGGAATGAGCATAAATTAATTTAGGCAAATTCAGTTTAAGAATTAACCTTTGCGCGAAAGAAACTTTCTTCAAAATTAACAAATGATAAAACCTTACGCCAAAGAAATTGAAGCACAGATGCAA
>JAQTPT010000118.1 GCA_028712795.1 Methylococcales bacterium | reverse complement strand
GCGAAAAAAAATGAATTCCTTGACCCAAGTTGAACACTTAGAGTAAAAATTCATTTCCACCGATGCGTTAGGTTTTAGGTGTTCAAGTTCGACCAGAATCACTGTTCAAATTAATCAGAATACGCAGCGGCCTCCTCTGACCCGATTTTCCCGGCGCGGCCGTCGCGAAGCGGAGTTATCACGCCCCTTACACAAAAGATAACTTTTATCGGTCTGTGCCATATTATGCTGGGCAGTCGATTTCGACGATTGGGAATTACCTCCCGATGGTGCAGCCTGTCCTGGTATCGAATGTTTAATCGTAATCAAATCTTTTCCCACAATCACCTCTTTGACCAGCAGTCTCATAATTCGTTGGCGTTGACCAATATCGAGGGTATCGGCATTTGAGCGCAAGCGTTCCAGAAACGCCGTTAGAGTTTCGGCAAGCTGTAAATACGCCGCACGATCCGCTGTTTGGTGATTGATCGCTTGAAGTTCTGCCTGCATAGCTTGTTCTCGTTGCCGCAATGGCGGCATTCTGACACGAAGTTCGTCAAGCGACAGCAACTCTTCCTGGTAGGCCGTTAATAATAGCTCCATGCTTTTACGCACCCGAATCAAATCGCGGTTTAGCGTTTCCAGCCGACGCTGGGTTGGGCTGGATTCACGGGCGGCTTCCAGTCGGCGATTTAACTCGTTCTGGATGAGTGTTGGATCTTCCAGAAGACGGAGAATTTCGTCCCAAACCAATTGATCAAGCAAATCCTGACGAATGGGTTTTTGATCACAGATGGCTTTACCGCCATGACGATAGGCATCGGAACCCGAGCAACGATAGTAGTAGATTTTGCGTGTTGACGTACGTGCTGAGCTTCGATAGAGTGCATAGCTACACTGACGACAATGCACCATTCCCTGGAGAATACTGGGCTCAATGGTACGTCGTGGCCCATGCTGTTTGTTGTAGTCCAAATTTTCCTGAGCCATGGCGAATGTTTCCTCACTGACCAAAGCGGGTACAGGAATCTCTAACCATTCCGTGCGTGGACGCTCATGGCTAGCACTATTTGACTCTGCAAATCCGCCGCGTAAACGTAGTGGTCGGGTAATGCGTTGACGTGCCGTTACCGCCGTTTTGCCAAAACAGGCACGGGCTTGATAGGCAGGATTACGCAGCATTGCCCATATAACGGAACGTTCCCAACGGGTCTTTTGTTTACTGGTTGGCAACCCTGACTCGGTTAACTGGCGGGTAATCGCACCAATTCTCAGTCCTTCAACTGTATAGAGATTGAACACCTTACGCACCACATCTGCTTCGGCTTCAATGACTTCATAGTAAGCTGCTGTCTCATCGGTCTTACGAATGTAGCGATAACCATAGGGCGCACCGCTCAATACGCTGACTTCCCCCTGTTTTGCTCGATGCCGTTTGCCACGCAGTGAGCGTTCCAGAATCTGCGCCCGCTCGTATTCGGCAATTATCCCCTGGAACTGCTATAACAATTGATCTTAGGGGTGCCTGAGTGGGGTGCTTTGATGAAGACCATATCGACACCATGCCGGGCCAACTCCTCAGTCAACAAAACCTGATAGGCATATTTACGGCTCAAACGATCAGGTGACAGCGCCAAAACCGCTTGAATCAGTCCTTCTGCGGCCAGATCTCTAATCCACTCAAGTCCTGGCCTAATTAAACTGGCGCCACTATAACCTTCATCTTCGAAAACCCATTCGTCCGGTACCTGGTAATTTTCTTGATGGGCAAACTCTATCAGCGCCGCCGTCTGGCAGGCTTGCGTCTTCTTCTCCTTCTGTTGATCCGAAGAGACACGGGCGTATATGGCGGCTATTTTCATGGCTTTCTCCTTTTAGTCAATACGGCGTTCCCGGTTCGGAACCAGAATGGCAAATGCTTGCTCCATCTTGGGGGCTTGCAGACGATCAAAAGCATATTCCAACTCAATATCATGACTTCGCCAGAAGCGATTAGCCATGGCGGTGCAGCTTGTCGAGAAAACTGACGATGGCCTGCGCCACTATCTCCCCTATCGTCATACCGCTGGTTTGCGCATGTGAACGAAGTCGATTCACGACATCCGCAGGTATTTTGATGGTGTCGGAACAGAGGGTGAAGAGACCAAGACTGGCGCATCGATTTGCTGAGCTTCTTGAAGATATCGGTATGCCTGTCGGCGAGACAAACCAAACTGTTGGGTCAATGCTTCGGTAGCTTCGGCTAAGGTGTAGCCTTGTGCCAACAAGTGGAATGAGGCATTTAGCCGGTGGGTTTTGTCGGTGTTTGAGGATCGCGTCATGAGACATATATTTATTACCTTTTACGCCTCATGTCAATCAATGAATTTGAGCGGCTGAATTCAATCTGCCGCTCAAATTCAAAGTTATCTTTTGTGTCTGTGGCGTGACGCGGCGTCCTTGATTTCTGGTTGTTTATACATGCCTTGCGCATCATAGGCCGCCAACTGCCGGGGTCCGTGAAAAACCGCCAGGGTACCGTCCTGATAGCGATGCACATGCACTTTGGCCTTGACGTAATGACACCGGTGCCGGTCGCTGGGAATTTGCAGCGTAAGGCCTTCGAAGCGCACGCAATTGTCTTTGCCGACGGTGCGCTCGAATTGCTCGCACAGGATGCCGGTCAAACTTCCGCCCAGAAAAGGCACGAATGCCGAACCTTCTTCCAGCGGCGGTTGCGCGAATTCTCCGTTGAAAGCCGGACGGTACACGTCCCGTAAGTAGCGGTTAGCAGTTTCCATGTCAATAATACCGGCCAACGCCAACTCCTTGGGCAGCCGGCCCTGGTGCGTCGCGAAAGCCCGTTCGGAACGTCCTCGCGCTTCCGGCGAGTATGCCGCAATCATCTCGATCCCCAAGTGTTTCATCGCCCGCCCGAACTGGGTCAGATTGACTTTATCAACCTTGCCGCCCGCTTCCGGCGTGGTCCAGTAGTGGCTGCCCCGATCGCTATAAAAGGCGCTAAACAGACCGCGCACCTCGATTACCTCCCGCACACCCCGGAAACTGCTTTGCGTGCCTTCTTCATCGACGAAGAACATCGAGTAATGCTCATTCGTGGCGTCATCCATGGTCACAATCAAGTCCCAGTGTTGCCCCGGCGCCCATTCATGCGTGGAACCATCCTGATGCACCAGCATACCCGGCAACGGGCTGCGTTCCCTGCGTTTGCGGTGTGCCCCGCGTTTGGCCGCCTTGGGCACCAGCTTCGCCTCCTGCAGCCGGTTTTTAACCCAGGTGTAACTGCGCCCGCCGCCATCGCGTTTATACCATGCATAAAAATGTTTGACGTTCCAGCCTTCATGCCGACTGCGGTAACGATCCACCAAGCGCATGACTTCATCCACCGACGCCCGCCGGTGCGAGACCTGATTCAGCCGATGGTCGATCAAGCCGTCCAAGCCTTCGTCTTCATACCTGTCAATATAGCGCCGGAATGTCCTCTCACAAACACCCAACAGCCGCGCCGCTTCTTCTTGCGTCAATCGCCCGCCCTGCCAACCGCCATATGCTTCTTCGAATCTCATTTTCCGAGTCTCCTGTAACCATTCTGCCCGTTTCATATCTGTACCCCCCTCGGTATAGTATGAAAACCGGACAGTTTATGTGCTACAAACCCGGACATTTTATTTGCTCCCAACAAACGTGCCCGTGCTCTTGTCCCAAGTATTCCGTTCCGCTGTGGATACTGTTACAAGATTTTCAGTCGCGAAAGCCTTATTTAGTCTGTGACATTCGCCTCGAATGCGTGAGACGCACTCACTGAAAAAGTTGTCTCATAAAAATTTAGAGATAAAACACCAGGTAACTAATTAAGTTAAACGTAAGCGTTCAACACCGACACATATCCAATAACTAGCCAATCCATTTTTTTTCTGATCGAACCCAAGCCGGCAAAAAATTATTGATAGGACAGGAAGGTTAGGTATCATCATTAGCCGCTATTAATCATTCTCGTCTTGTCGTACTTTAATTTCCTCGACCGGACGCGCAAACGGCAGTAGCTCGTCGATGCGACTGTTGGACGAAGCCGCTATCGCGGAGAAAAGCCCCGGTACCGATTAATCTATTAAAATGTAACCTCAAGTCCTCAATCAAAGGGCTCATTCAACAACGAATCATGAGGTTACAAGACAATAACATCATCCGAAACAGATTTCAAGCAGAATTATCAAACGCATCTTAAACACCTTAAACTCAAAGGGCTTCAGCCCAAGACGATCGAGGCCTATTCCCGCGCCATGCGGCGCGTCGGCGCGTATTTCG
>JAQTPT010000014.1 GCA_028712795.1 Methylococcales bacterium | reverse complement strand
CTTGCATCTGTGCTTCAATTTCTTTGGCGTAAGGTTTTATCATTTGTTAATTTTGAAGAAAGTTTCTTTCGCGCAAAGGTTAATTCTTAAACTGAATTTGCCTAAATTAATTTATGCTCATTCCTTACGCCCTGCGCATTGTGCCCAATACGGTTTTTGAAATCACTTTCTAGCGGAAAAAATAATTTTCTCAAATCAAACATACACACCCCATTTGCCGCCATACGCCTATCTATATAATAATCTTGAAATAATCAGTTTTTAGCATCCCAACTATCCGATTGTGTAATACTAACACCAACAACTTGTTTTAATAGAAATAATCAACGCATGTCGCCAACACCAAGGAAACTTTATTGACCCTTGTTAGGGAATAATGGTTCTATTTTACACAACCTTAACTTTTAACTAACTTAACAAAGAAAACCGATGGCAAAAAAAACCTTGATACCCTGCGAAAGCCCTTTTCCATCGGCTAAAGAAGATGCAAAGCAGGTATCTTATGATTACGGCACACCACAAAGCCATTCGCCTTCTTATCGGTTAGCCTATGATGATTTTGATTTCATCATGCGTGATGAACTTCGGCCTGTGCGTTTGCAGCTTGAACTGCTTAAACCTGAATTAGCCCAGCTGGAACAAAAGATTCAATCTACTGTGGTCATTTTTGGCAGCGCCCGGATTTATGACAATGAAGCCGCACTAAAAGCATTACAGGATGTAGAACAGACACTTAGCTCAAACCCCGGCGACCCGGAGCTTGAGAGCAACTTGGCGATTGCCTGTAGCATGTTGACTAAAAGCCATTACTACGATGAAGCCCGCAAACTGGGAACGCTAATCACCCAGGGTGCAAAAAATCTTAATCAAACATTGACTGTGGTGACCGGCGGCGGCCCCGGTATTATGGAAGCGGCCAACCGGGGCGCTGCGGATATTGGCGGCAAAAGCATGGGACTCAATATCGTATTGCCCGGGGAGCAAAAACCCAATGCTTATATATCACCCGAACTGTGTTTTCAGTTTCATTACTTCGCTATCCGTAAAATGCACTTTCTAATGCGGGCCGTCGCACTGATCGCATTTCCAGGGGGATTCGGAACAATGGATGAACTTTTTGAGGCGCTCACCCTAATTCAAACCAATAAGGTCAGACGCATTCCTGTTATTTTATTCGGACAACAATATTGGAATAAAGTAATTAATTTTGATGCGCTGGTTGAGGAAGGCGTCATTACTCAATGTGACCGGAACCTTATTCAATACGCTGAAACCGCTGAACAGGCATGGCATCTTATCCTGGAAAGCTACACCATAAACGGCGACAACCAACCCGACAACAAGGCAACACTATGACTAATCTCACATTTTTTGGCGCAACAGGACAAGTGACCGGTTCCTGTTACTTGCTGGAAACCGGCTCCCATCGCCTATTGCTGGATTGCGGATTGTTTCAGGGCTCAAAGGAAACAGAAAAACAAAATGCAGAAGATTTTCCTTTCGACCCAGTCAGTATAGATGCTGTGGTACTGTCACATGCCCATCTTGACCATTGTGGCCGCTTACCCAAATTGGTTAAAGAGGGTTTCAAGGGCCCCGTATTTTTGACCGAAGCCAGTTATCCGCTGCTGGAATTGATGCTTATGGATGCCGTGCATCTGCAATTGAGGGACACTGAGTGGGAAAATAAGCGGCTTGAACGTGCCGGAAAAGAATTGCTTGAGCCACTTTATGAAGTGGAAGATGTCGAGAAGCTTTTAAAACTGAGGCAACCGATTGCTTACAGTGAAGAAAATGAAATTCTCGCTGGCATATCGGTTTCCTTCCACGAGGCGGGACACATTTTGGGTTCATCTATTGTGCGGCTGCGTATCAAAGACCAGGATGAAGTCAAAACACTGGTTTTCTCAGGTGATCTGGGCAACCCAAATTCGCCCCTATTACGCGACCCGACCGTGTTAACAGAAGCCGATATATTATTGCTGGAATCCACCTATGGCGACCGCGACCATAAACCGCTGGAAAATACCCTGGATGAATTACGCGAAACCCTGGAAGAAGCGGCAGAAAGCGGTGGCAATGTGATTATTCCTGCTTTTGCAGTCGGTCGAACGCAGGATTTAATTTATTGGCTGGGTAAAATTCAGCGCCAAGGCGGATTACCGCAACAACAGATTTATCTGGATAGCCCGATGGCCATCAGCGCCAGTGAAATCTATGCAGACAATGCAAACCTATTTAATATAGATGATCCTGAGTTCACCAAAGTAGCCCCGCAGGGTTGGCATGCCTGGCTACACGGCCTGATATATTCACAGACTCCCGAAGAATCAATGGCTGTCAACCGCATTGCCGGCGGTTCGATTATTATTGCCGGCAGTGGCATGTGTAACGGCGGGCGTATCCGCCATCACCTTAAATATAACTTATGGCGGCGCAACGCCCATATCATTATTGCCGGTTTTCAGGCTGAGGGTACCTTAGGCCGGATGATTGTTGACGGTAAAAAGAAATATTTGAAAATTCTGGGGTCTGAAATCAAGGTAGAAGCAAAGATCCATACCCTTGGCGCTTTAAGCGCCCATGCTGATCAAAGCCAATTATTAAAATGGGCGAGCCATTTTAAAGAACCCAAACCCCGTCTTTATCTGATTCATGGTGAAAAAACAGCGGCCTTATCTTTGCAAACCTGCTTTAACCGGAGGGGATGGAATGCCAATATCCCCAAAGTTGGGGAGAGGATCTCATTTTAAGCGATTGACTAAAACATATAAACCACGAAAGCACGAAGAACATGGGCCGTTTAACAAATACGGGGCAATGGATCTTCTTCCAGTTCTTGTAAAATGCGCTCTCCACCCAACCCGGTTTCAATGAGAGCGCATGCATAACCCGTTTCTATCCGGCCTATTATCGCCGCATCCAAATAGCCTGCCCTATTCAGATTCTGTATAGCCGTTTCAGCATAAGCCGGATCAATAACGGCGAGCACGCGCCCTTCACATGCCATATATAGCGGGTCATAACCAAGCATCTCAGCGACGGTTCTTACCTGGTCATTGATAGGTATTTTGTTCTCATAAAACCGTACGGAATTTTGAATTGCCTGTGCAATTTCATGGGCAATCGTGGCAATACCACCTCGAGTTGGATCACGCATAAAACGTAATCCAGGGGTACCCATCAAAGCCTGAGTAGCTGGGATGACACTGGCAGCGTCCGACTTTAAACTGCCGCTTAAACCAAATTGCTCGCGTGCCAACATCACGGCAGTGCCATGATCGCCAGCAGTCCCACTAAGGATGATGGCATCACCCGGCTTTATCTGATCAATGCCCAAATGTAGGTTTTGGCCTCGCATCCCGATGCCGGTGGTAGCTAAATAAATGCCACCGCCCTGCCCTCGCCGCAACACTTTAGTGTCGCCTGCGACTATCTTTACACCACATTCCAGACAGGTTCTTGCCATACTTTGGACAATTCGGTCAAGCAAGGCAATTTCCAGGCCTTCTTCGATAAAAGCATTCAGCGTCAAGTACAGCGGTCTGGCACCGGAAACGGCTAGATCATTAACCGTACCATGCACAGCCAGGCTGCCGATATCGCCTCCGGGAAATTCAAGTGGCTCAACGGTAAAGCCATCCGTAGTGATTACAACTACACCCGCATCCAGGTCAAGGGGAATCGGCGCCGCATCAGTCCGGGTATCCAGTAAATCGTTCTTTAAGTGGCGGGCAAAAAGCTGATCAATCAACTCCCTCATCATGCGTCCTCCATTGCCATGAGCGAGGCTGATATGGGTATCAGAAAAGGTGTATTCTGGATTCATTGCTCAGTCCATTAAAAATATGTCGTTATGCATTTTAGCCGTGCCGATCACTGCAGATTATCTATAAATCCCACCTGTAACTGCAATGGCCAACAACCGAATTTAGTGAAGTGAAGAGTCGCTAAATAAATCAATTTCAAAAATTGGCGCTTATAAATTTCAATGACTTAACTTATTTATATTTAAGAAAAAAGCAATTTTTAAGGTTCTTGAGCTGGACGGGTTTTGCAAAACCCGTTCCTAATAAAGAATGTATGATGTACAGATCAACACAAATCATTCGCTAAACAAAAGCCGCCGGCATTTTTTCCCGTAGTTTTAAAAACCGCTGATACCGTGTCATTGAAATTTCACCGTTTTCCGCAGCCACGCGAACGGCGCAACCTTTGTCATGTAAATGTCGACAGTTATTAAACTGGCAGTTATCGATCAGTGATTGAAACTCGCGGTAGCCGTAAGCCAGCCCATTTTCTGACAGTCCCGCCAGTCCGAAAATGGCGAGGCCGGGGCTATCTATTAAATCCCCGCCATCATTCAAATGATAGAGCGTTGCCGCTGTTGTGGTATGCCGTCCGTGTTTTGTTGTTGCCGAGATGGTATTGGTTTTAAGATCCTTATCGGGAATGATGGCATTGGTTAGCGAGGATTTACCGACCCCGGATTGCCCCGCCAGCATACTGACTTGACCTTTCAGCGCGCGTTTTAACTCATCCAGGCCCGATGCCTTCTTTGCGCTGACACGGTAAAGCGGGTAGCCCAGATTTTTATAATCCAGCAGTTCTTTTTCTATGCTGTCCGATTGAGGCAGGTCGGTTTTATTAAGCACTAATGCGGCGCTTATAGTAAGGTTTTCACAGACGGCCAGGTATTGATCCAGTAATAAAAAATCGCAATGCGGTTCGATGGCGAACACGACAAAAACAGTGTCAATGTTGGCGGCAACCGGCCGGGTTTTGCCATTTCTGGAAGGCCGCGTTAATAACGAACGCCTGGGCAGTATTTTTTCAATACGGCCCTGATCTGGCGAGGACAGCGACCATAACACCTTATCACCGACGGCGACGGTTTCCAGCCTTCTGAGGGTCTGACACAAAATAATTTTATCTTTATGTTCAACAGCAATGCCTTGACCCAAATGGGCAATAACCAGACCTTCCAGCAACTCCGCCATTACGCTTTGGATTCTAAATGCGCGATACGGATAGCCGCTGGCGGATGACTGTAATGGAAGGCGGAATACAGTGGATCAGGGGTTAAGGTATTTGCATTTTCTTCATAAAGCTTAACCAGCCCGCTAATCATTTTGCTGGCTTTGGCATTGCTTGCGGCAAAGTCATCGGCTTCAAACTCAAATTTACGTTGAAAATAAGCGCTGATGGGCTGCATAAAAAAAGTGAAGGACGATGAAACTAACAGAAATAATAACAAAGCGGCGGCATGAGAGGGTTGTTCTACGCCTAAGCCACTGTAAAACCAGGGTTCATTAATCAGCCAGCCCAAAATCGCAAGGCTGATCAAGCTCATGATGGAGGTGGCGATCAGCATTTTGATGACGTGTTTGCATTTAAAATGCCCCAGTTCATGCGCCAGTACGGCTTCCAGCTCTTCATCTTCAAGCGAGTTAACCAGATTGTCGAAAAATACGATGCGTTTGTTGTTGCCCAGGCCGGTAAAGTAGGCGTTGCCATGGCCTGACCGTTTGGAGCCATCCATGATGAATATGCCCTGGCTGTTAAAGCCGCAGCGCGCTAGCAGTCCTTGAATGCGGTCTTTTAACGAACCTTCATCCATCGGCGTAAATTTATTAAATAACGGCGCGATTACGGTGGGATAAAGCCAGCTCATCAACAAAGAAAAGCCCATGATTATGCCCCACGCCCATAACCACCATAGCGAACCAACGTTGTCCATAATCCACAGGATCAATGCCAATAAAGGCAGGCCGATTGCCGCGCCCAAACCCAAGTGCAGAAATTGGTCTTTGACAAACTGGTTGACGGTGCTTTTATTGAAACCAAATTTTTCTTCAATTACAAAAGTCTGATAAACGCTGGTAGGGATTTCTATCACCGTCAAAATCAGAAAAATTGTCGCTATTGCCGCTACGCCAGCTAGTAAAGGCGATGAGGCTATGGTATTCCAATAATTAAAAGCCCAATTGATGCCGCCGCCCAGCGTCAATATCAACAATATTACAATACCGAGCGCACTGTCAATATTGCCCAATTTAATCTTTGCAAGCGTGTAATCAGCGGCTTTTTGATGCGCGGCTAAAGGAACCTTGGCTTTAAACGCGTCGGGCACGGCAGAACGATGAGCTGCGACATGTTCGGCATGTCGTTTAGCCAGCCAAAATTGAACCGAAGAAGAAATAGTCAGCGCGATTAAGAAAACAATAGTAAAGGTGTTCATAGGTCAGGCACATTAAGTTTAAGAGTTAGACGTAAAGATATGCCAATGCTACACTAACCGCCACCTTCAACACAATGGAATCAATAAATGGCACAGGATTTACAGCACCTTATCTGGATAGATCTTGAAATGACGGGGCTCAATCCGGATCGTGATTTAATCATAGAAATTGCCACGGTCGTCACCGATAAAGATTTGAATATTCTTGCGCAAGGCCCTGTTTTGGCTGTGCATCAGTCTGATGAAGCATTGGCGGCAATGGATGACTGGAACAAAAAGCATCATGGCGGATCCGGTTTGATTGACCGGGTCAAGGCCTCAACTATCAATGCTGCTGAAGCAGAACGGCTAACTATCGAGTTTCTAAAGCAGTGGGTGCCCGAAAACACGTCGCCTATTTGCGGTAACAGCATCGGTCAGGACAGACGTTTTTTATATCGCTACATGCCCAAGCTTGAAGCGTATTTTCATTATCGTAATATCGATGTTTCAACGCTTAAAGAACTGGCGGCAAGATGGGCGCCCGAAGTAAAAGAAGGCTTTAATAAAGAATCCACGCATCAAGCCTTGCAGGATGTTATTGAATCGATTGAAGAACTACGCTATTACCGGGAACACTTTATCAAGTTTTAGCTATGAATCAATTGATAGCGGTTGCATTAGGGGGAGCCTGTGGCGCGGTAGTGCGGTTTTTAATGTCCGCAGGGCTTTATCAATGGCTGGGCAGGGGCTTTCCTTACGGGACTTTGGTCGTTAATGTCGTGGGTTCTTTTTTAATCGGGTTACTCACCGAAGCGCTTATTCTGCAACGTATCGCCATAACATTGGAATACAGAGCCGCAATCCTTATTGGTTTTATTGGCGCATTCACCACCTTTTCCACTTTTTCGCTGGAAACTATCTATCTGATAGAGCAAGGCAGTTTAAACAAGGCGGCCTTAAATATAGTGGTCAGCGTGTTCGGCTGTCTATTGGCCGTATGGATAGGTTTGCTGTGCGGCAGAACGTTATTTCTCTATTCGGGGGGGGTCTTTCATTGGAGCGGTGGGGTCATTCCTTTTGCGCTGCTGATAGTCAATGCGATTGGTGCTTTTTTAATTGGCATTATCGGCACAATTTTGTTGCAGAAAGTTCCTCTCCCTTTGGAATATCGTGCGGCTATTATGGTGATTTTAGTCGGCACTTATTTAACCTTGTCCGGCTTGTATCTGGTTCTTTTTTTGATTGAACAAGGTTATTCGTTCGAATCCCACACCAATTTAATGTTGGGTACTTTTGTAGGTAATGGTCTGAGCTGTATTTTAGTGATTTGGCTGGGTTTATTGGTAGGTAAGCAGATATGAAAGAAAGAGTAGTCACCATTGCCAGAATTTATACGATGGAAGGGCATGACCAGTTAAATCAAGCCTTGGATATTCTGCATGATGAGGAAAAAATATTTGGCGTCACTATTGTTCGAGGCGTTGCCGGATTTGGTGAAGACCGCAAGGTGCATACATCGTCCCTGCTAACGTTATCTCTGGAGTTGCCATTGATTATAGAGTTTTACGATGAGCCTGAAAAAGTGGATAAAGCGATACAAGTGCTAAAGTCTCGACTTGATTTTAAACACATTATTAGTTGGCCGGCGATTGCTTTTATTGATTCCACTGTTGAGAAATGAACAATACTCCATTTTTATGCCACTTTATTTAGCCAATCAAGAATATAAACAATGATGGTGAGTTAAAGTCAAAATCATTTTTTTGCTTAATTTTTTCAAATCCATTAAATGTAGAGTCAACCGGAATTTTCATGTGTGTGATTCAATAAATACCAAAACATTTATTAGTAAGTATTTCTTCCTTACTAAAATCCTCAGTAGATAAATTATTTTATTTATGTTCCAATTAACACGATTTTTTTAAGGCCAAACCTATCGTAAGGTAGGGACAGAAAGTCGCGGATCCTATTAACGGAAAGCCGGACTACCGAATATGACTTCGTTAAAGTCATATTCGGTAGTCCGGCTTTTTTTTGGGCGAAAATTAAACATATTTTATGAATCAATCGATTCTGTGGTGCGGCTGTCCGGCGGCAAAGCATCGAGACCGAAGCTTGCCGGATGCAGAAAAAAACTTCCAGGGAGACCAGTTATGAAACCGATGACAATGGGGCGGCTGTGGCTGACCGTCAGCTTGATAGCCTTGTTAAACGCCGGGGGACTGTTGGCGGCTCCTACCGAGGAAGCCCCCGCCGCCGTCATCCAGAACTGGGCTGTCAGCCGCGCCGTGGGGGTCATGATGCTAAGGCCGGAGCACGGTGTCCACTTCGTGGTAGACGGTCTGGCGTATAAAGACGTGACCGCCTGGGACTGGAACGGCCTGGACATTTCCGGCGCGCTGCAGGTGGCGGTGGCCGATCGTTCGGCAGTGGTACACTCGACCGCCGCCGGTTTTGAATTGGAATGGAAACAACCGCCTGCGGATTTGGGTTTGGATGGCGACGGCAAGTTAAGGATAAGGGCGGCCGCTCTGGGCGGGGTTGCCGTCAGCGCCGCGCCGACAACTTGCCCCGCCAGCGTGCCGTTCGGCGCGGCGACCAGCCCGGTCAAGACGGCTACCGCCAACTGCTCGTATGGCGATAAATGTGCCGCAACCAACAGAGGCCAGCACCATACCGGCATTGATTTCTCAGGCAATGGTAATGCAGTGGCTATCGCGTTAGGGACTGTGGTGCGGGTCGAGTTGATGAACCCCCTCGACCACGGTATGGGTAACAATATCATGTTACGCCATTTGCTGCCCGGCCCAAATTGTTCCATTGTCTATAGTAGTTATTCCCACCTGGCGTCCATCACTCAGGGTGACGTCGTGAACACGGTGGTGACCAAAGGCATGACGCTCGGCATCATCGGTGGTTCTGGTTTCGGCAAGCCAAATACCTGGCCAATACATTTGCATCTGGAAATGAAATCAGGTGCAGTAACTGGCAACCCGCTGGGAGTGGGCAACCAGAACAAGACCTGCGAGCCAGGCAGCGACCCACTCAATGCCCAAGCCAACACCTGCTGGGGCTATGTGGGCATCACGGCTTCACCTGTCAACATACCCGACGATTACGGCTATCTTAACCCCGCCGGTTTTCTATACAAGACCTTGACGGTTCCGGTCTACCGGCAGGTCAGCGCGGGCGAGAATCACAGCTGCGCTCTCAGGGCCGACAACACCCTGGCCTGCTGGGGCCGTAATAATTACGGCCAAGCCACCCCGCCGGCCGGTAGCTTCAAGCAGGTCAGCGCGGGGTGGTATCACACCTGCGGTGTCAAGGTGGACAACACCCTGGCCTGCTGGGGTTCTAACACTTACGGCCAAGCCACCCCGCCGGCCGGTAGCTTCAAGCAGGTCAGCGCGGGCGGGAATCACAGCTGCGCCCTAAGGGCCGACAACACCCTGGCCTGCTGGGGTTATAACGGTGCCGGTCAAGCCACTCCACCGGTCGGAAGCTTCAAGCTGGTCAGCGCGGGGTTGAATTATACCTGCGCTCTCAAGGCGGACAACACCCTGGCCTGCTGGGGTTCTAACACATACGGCCAAGCCGCCCCGCCGGCCGGTAGCTTCAAGCAGGTCAGCGCGGGGTGGTATCACACCTGCGGTGTCAAGGTGGACAACACCCTGGCCTGCTGGGGTTCTAACACTTACGGCCAAGCCACCCCGCCGGCCGGTAGCTTCAAGCAGGTCAGCGCGGGGTGGTATCACACCTGCGGTGTCAAGGTGGACAACACCCTGGCCTGCTGGGGTTCTAACACTTACGGCCAAGCCGCCCCGACGGCCGGAAGCTTCCAGCAGGTCAGCGCGGGCTGGATTCACACCTGCGCTCTCAAGGCGGACAACACCTTGGCCTGCTGGGGTTCTAACACTTACGGCCAAGCCACCCCGCCGGCCGGGAGCTTCCAGCAGGTCAGTGCGGGCAGGGTTCACAGCTGCGCCCTTAAGGCCGACAACACCCTGGCCTGCTGGGGTAATAACGGTGCCGGTCAAGCCACCCCACCGGCCGGGAGTTTCAAGCAGCTCAGTGTGGGTGATCAGCATACCTGCGCCGTCAAGGCGGACAACACCCTGGCCTGTTGGGGTAATAACACTTACGGCCAAGCCACCCCGCCGACCGGGAGCTTCCAGCAGGTCAGCGCGGGCCGTTTTCACAGCTGCGCCCTCAGGACCGACAACACCCTGGCCTGCTGGGGTTATAACGGTGCCGGTCAAGCCACTCCACCGGTCGGAAGCTTCAAGCAGGTCAGCGCGGGCGGGGCTCACAGCTGCGCCCTCAGGGCCGACAACACCTTAGCCTGCTGGGGTTATAACACTTACGGTCAAGCCATCCCGCCGGTCGGAAGCTTCAAGCAGGTCAGCGCGGGCGGGAGTGACAGTTGCGCCCTCAGGGCCGACAACACCCTGGCCTGCTGGGGTTATAACACTTACGGTCAAGCTACCCCGCCGGTCGGAAGCTTCAAGCAGGTCAGCGCCGCGGACGGGGTTCACAGCTGCGCCCTCAGGGCCGACAACACCCTGGCCTGCTGGGGTTATAACGTTTACGGCCAAGCCACCCCGCCGACCGGGAGCTTCAAGCAGGTCAGCGCGGGGTTGTATCACACCTGCGGTGTGCGCTCAGACGGCTTTGTAGCGTGCTGGGGTGCACAAACCCGATAAGCCAAAGCCACCGTCCCCGCGCGCTTCGGCGTGGGGGCTTCTTGTAAGTGAACTGTGCATATTCGTCCGTAAATATACGGTAGTGAAATACAGCCTTGTAGGCAGGAATAAGACTGTTTGAGTGAAAGCGAGAACTGGCGTTTCCGGCGCACCGCTGCATGACAAGCCGGAAACTCCACCACTCGCTACACTTTGGTGGTCTTATTCCGGCCTACGCTATAAGGCGTAAGGTGCAATCCGTAGGGCGTGGTGGATTTGCCAATAAACAATCCACCAGCCCGTAACCTTTTCTTTTTTCGAGAGTGGCGTCAGGTTAAATCTGAACTAATACAAATAATCAGTTACTTAACGATATTGTCCATAAAATTGCTTAACTTTTCGCTGATGAATGGAACCGCATTGATAGCGGTTTGGTGATTAGGAACTCCGGGCAGAATCCCCTTCACCAGATTTTCGATATGGCTCTCTATGTCTTCGAGAATGTTTCCTCCGCCGGAAATTGGGGGGAGATGGGCTGCTGCTTTGAGCAGAGCTTTCTGGAAGTCGTTCAAGGGTGCGTTTAATGCCTTTTGGAGTTCGGTAGGGTCAATTTCGTAGGCCATGGACTCGGTTTTCGCCGGGCAATCATTACGCGGGGCGTCGAGATTCAGTACGCTTTCCAGGTCTGGGGCGACTGCGTCGCGATGGCTGATAGGAGCACCTAAAGCGAACCATTTTCTGAGGGTGGCGATGACCGATGTATGGTCGAAAGGATAGCTTGATCCTTCGGGTGTCTTCAGGATGGTGCCCGCTTTGATATAGGGGGAAATCAATACTGCCGGAACCCTAACGCCGTAGCGGTCGAAGCCGAAGGGTTGTGAATGGGAGTTGTCGGGCGGAACGGCATTTGGCGGAGAAACATGATCGTAAATTCCTCCGTGCTCATCGTAGATAATAACGAGCAGTGTTTTTTCCCAAGTCGGCGCAGATCTCAGGGTATTGTAGACATCAGCGATCAGAGCCTCGCCCATTCCTACATGGTGCGGGGGATGCTGGTCATTGGGCAATTTCACATCGGGAAAATAGCGCGGCTCGATAAAGGTATAGGCTGGTAATTTTCCTGCAGCCGCATCCACCGCGAATTCGTTTTTAAAAAAACCGAAGCGATTGATATGCGGCCATAAACGGGTCAGGGTGAGTGTCTGAGGGAAATCGTGGTAATAGATTTTCCATGAGTCAGGGCTGCTGAAACGGTTGAAGACTGTCTCCATAAGATAAGGAAAGTGCGCGGGTGAATTGTTTTCATACCCTTCCGCAGTGGCGCAATGCAGGAAAAAGCGGTTCGGCCATGTCTGGCAGGGGGCAGAGGCAAACCAGTTATCGCACACAGCGAATTCCTTAGCCAGCATACTGATGACAGGGAGTTGCTCCGGCGTATAGTAATGCATGATTGATTCCGGCAAATAACTTCCCGGCGGTTCGGTCGTTTGCCGGACATAATTGTTGACGAAGCCATTCATTGCCGGAGGTTCGACCCCGGGTCTACCGTCCAGACCGAAGAGTTGCATATTGATGTCGACCCAGTGTTCGCCGGGATCCGGGTCAGGAATCGACATGGATTTTGGGTCGAACTTGCCGCTGTTCCACACCTTGATATCGTCACCGCCGAGCAGCGGATTGGTTTCATTTCCCTTGAGCCCATCAAATTCAGGATTTTCTGGATACAGTTGCCCAAGTATACTGTCGAAGGATCGGTTTTCCATCATCAGCACCACGACATGTTCTATTTTTCCACCGGTATTTTTCATGATTTCTCTCTGTTAGTCGTTCGTTAAAATACATCGATTCAACCGTGAATTTAGAGCTCATGCGGACTCATGCAACTTGTCAGGAAAAATACCGTATGAGGTGTTTTAAATTCGAGCGTTTTTGGAGGCGATGATTGAGCTTATACATTACCGCCTCAACCTCGTCGCCAGTTATGTTCTCAAAACTTTTCCCTTTGGTAAAGTATTGTCTAATTAAACCCTTGGTAAATTTGTTCTCCACCTCCTCATTAGCAGCCGGCATCGCAAAAGTTTTTCGTCATTTTCAGGTAATCAAAAAACAGCCGCGTATTTTGAACTAATTTTTGTATTTTTTGAGCTACAAAGACAGCAAGCAACTTCGATTTGGCAATAGTGCCATCCAGGGCTAAGTGAAAAATAGAGTGGGTAATCAAATTTTACTTCGACACAAATTAAGTAAATCATATTACAGTTACATCACCTTTGTCATCCCAAGGTGATTTTACTTATTTGTCTTGGAAACCGCCAATGAAGACTGGCCAAATGTTTTCCTAGAGGCTATGGCGTGGGAGTTGCCGGTTATCACCACCGAAGTTGGTGGTATTTAAGGTAGTGGTTAATGACCCAAGTTTGGCCGCGGTTGTGTCTTTTGGTGATTTTGAAACTTTTGCGAAGGCTTTAATGAACGACTGGGAAACCGCTTGGGATAAGCCATTGATTATCCACTACGCACGGGAAAATTCATGGGATTGTCGGGTAAAAATTCTTGTAATAAAAATCCCAAAGGATAGAATCGAAAAGTGGCGGCTAAGTAAAGCAAGAATAAAAATCGACAGTTCATTCCTTCGAGGGCATTATTAATGGCATTTATAATACAGTGGGTAGATTATTGTTCCGGAGCTGAGGAAGTCATTAAGATTCGCACCCCAGCCGGTCAACTGGTCTTATATAGCCAACAAGGCATTATCAATAAAGCCGACTGGCAACCTGATGACTGCCTCTATTCACAAAACCATGAAATACATCGAGTGTTCGATCAGTGTTGGTTAAATACCGATAAACACATTACTATTAAGCTGTTAAAACAAGGTAGCCCCTACCGGCATAAAGTCTGGGCTGAACTGTGCAAAATTCCATTTGGTGAAACTATGACTTATTCTGGATTAGCCAGAAGAATCGGCTCCTCAGCGCGAGCTGTCGGTAATGCCTGCCGTGATAATCCTTATCCGGTCATTATTCCTTGCCATCGTGTCGTATCCGTTTCCGGCATGGGTGGCTATTGCGGACACACAGAAGGTGATTTTATGGCTATCAAAGAAAAATTACTGACGTATGAAGCGACCTATAAACAATGACTGCTATTGCCTTGATTGACCAGTTTCTGGATGCCGTCTGGGTAGAGCAGGGTTTGAGTGAAAATACCCTTTCCGCTTACAGTAGTGATTTGAGGATTTTTGCCAAATGGTTGGCCGGTAAATCCATGCTCGAAGCCGATACGGGCGATCTATCAAGATTTTTAGCCAGTCGCTATAAGGAAGGTATAGGTAATCGATCTTCGGCGCGTATTTTATCCAGTTTACGCCGATTTTATGGTTATTACATTCGGGAAAATCGTATCACAATTGATCCTACCGCCTTGATAGAATCCCCCCATATCGGTCGTGCCTTGCCCGTCTCTCTTTCTGAACAGGATGTTGAATTCTTGCTGAATGCTCCGGAAGTGAGCAATACCCAGGGGTTTAGGGACAAAGCCATGCTGGAAATGCTTTATGCAACCGGACTTAGAGTGTCGGAGTTGGTTGGTTTAAAATTTGAACAAATCAGTTTTAGGCAAGGTGTGGTCAGAATCATTGGCAAAGGCAATAAAGAACGATTGGTTCCGGTAGGTGAAGAAGCGATGAGCTGGTTGGAAGGTTATATGAACCAGGCCAGGAAAACGACGCTGGGTGAACGGCAATGCGATTATTTGTTTGTCACCAACCGCGCGGATGGCATGACAAGACAAGCTTTTTGGCATATCATCAAGCGTCATGCTAAAAAAGCGGGTATTACAAAAGAGCTGTCGCCGCATACTTTAAGACATGCTTTTGCGACGCATTTGTTAAATCACGGTGCGGACTTGCGCGTTGTACAATTGTTGTTGGGGCATGCCGATTTATCGACCACGCAAATTTATACCCACATTGCCCGTGAACGTTTAAAAGAATTACATTCAAAATATCATCCCAGAGGATAGTTACCATGGCTCAAAATATTCACCCGACCGCTTGCATAGCGCCTGATGTTGTTCTGGGAAACGATGTTGCCGTTGGCCCTTTTGCCGTTATTGAAAGCGGAGCGGTGATGGGAGCTAACTGCCAGGTTGGCGCCCATGCGGTGCTGCACGGACATGTAAAAATGGGCGCCGGTAATATCTTGCATCCTCACGCCGTCTTGGGCGGCTTGCCTCAAGACACCAGTTTTAAGGCAGAAACAGACTCCTGGTTGATCATTGGCGATAATAACGTTTTTAGGGAAGGCTTTACAGCGCATAGATCTTCAAAAGAAAACGGTGAGACGCGTATCGATTCGGGGTGCTTTTTTATGAACAACAGTCATGTTGCCCATGACTGTAAAATTGGGAGCAACACGATATTGGCCAACAATGTTGCAATAGGCGGGCATGTCGAGGTCGGAAACAATGTTTTTATGGGTGGTGCTGTCGTGGTGCATCAGTTTTGCCGGGTCGGTTCGTTCGCGATAGTGCAGGGCACAACCGGACTTAATATGGATGTGATTCCTTTTATGCTGATTGGCGGAAGGCCTGCCCGGCATTATCGGCTAAATACTATAGGCTTAAGGCGTGCAGGCATCACCGGAGAGCGTTATAACGTCCTGTCAGCGGCATTTCGCTTGTTAAAAAACAAGCAAAGCCTGGATGGCTTGGAAGAAACCGAAGAATTAAGGCAATTAAAAGACTGGTTGGCAGTTAAATCCAAGCGTGGCACGCATGGATTTATTGATGTGTCGAGCTAGTTCTGTATGCGGCGATCCGGCTCGTATTTTCAAGGATCGAGTTTGTAATAGTGTTACTTTCCACCGCATACATCAGCGTTCCAAAAACAACCACGATCGTTAATACCGCAAAGTAAAACCATTATTTTTCGGGAGCTATTGCCTGATGCACTCATTAAAATCTGGTCTTTTTGCAGGTATTCAGACAAATTGAGAATACGGAAAATTCTTAACAGCCTCAAAATACGAATCACCAGCATATACTTTGCAGATGGAATTAACAGAGTCAGTTAAGCGGGCAGAATTGACAGCAAATCCACGAGTGTTGGCACCAATTAATGGTGTTAAGCGATTCCCGCCAAGCCGGAAAGGTCTCACAATCATTATGGGAGGTCTTTATTCTTAGCTGTTTCTGTGTACTCATCACTTTACAGTAGGCAGTCTTGATCAGTATGGTAACTGTCGGCAACTATGGGAATTCAAGCGGTATATGCGTTTTCAATTTCTTTGTGTCTAAAACAATCGGTCGTATGGTCATTAACCATGCCGGTCGCCTGCATAAAGGCATAACAAATGGTGCTGCCTACAAACTTAAAGCCCCGTTTTTTAAGATCTTTACTCATTAATTCAGATAAACGGCTAGAAACAGGGATGTCAGCAGCGGTCTTCCAGGCGTTGTGCAAAGGCCTGTGATCAACAAATAACCAAATATATTTATCAAAACTCCCAAAGCTCTCTTGGACCTCTAAAAAAGCCCTCGCATTGATTACGGCGGAATTGACCTTCAGCTTATTCCTGACAATACCTGGATTAGCCAGCAACGAGTTGATTTTGTTATCGTCATAGCGTGCGATTATGCCAGCGTTAAAATTATCAAATGCATTTCTGTATTCTTCGCGTTTTTTTAAAATAGTTACCCAGCTTAAACCTGCCTGAGCGCCTTCAAGAATAAGGAACTCAAACAAAAGCCGGTCATCATGCACCGGAACACCCCATTCCAGATCATGGTAGCGTTCTTCCAGGGGACTCGAAAGAGCCCATCCGCATTTTTTTATGGTTTTTTTCAAAATCAAAGACCTTATTTAATAAAAAAACAAAGATAGCCCATATAAGCTGTTTGTTTTTATCTACCGGCTTGCCACTTTCTAATGCACGCTTACATGTTATTAACGTTACTCATGTTTTATAACTCAGTATCGGATACTATCTGTGATTATACTTTGCTGCTAAGAAAAAAGACTTCCTAAGCAGTTATTCTCTTGGCCTTTTTATTGTATATACGGGGTTATTTACCAAACTCTAAAAAACCTTGTCTACCCATAATTCTTTGCTGGAGAGCAAACCTTCAGCTTTTCTTATTGATGCTCGTGTTTTCATGATTTTCCGGGCTAAGTTTATCCTTGTTTTACAGTTGAAGCCCATAAATCTAAAAAACGGTTGCCCACCTTGCGATACTGCGATACTTTAACCGCTTGTTTCATAATAGTCCGCATCATCTGTCATCATTTCCAAGGAAGCCAATGCCCTCTAATCGCCCCGTTGTACTCTCATTTTCCGGCCATGATCCCAGCGGAGGAGCCGGAGTACAGGCTGATATTGAAACGCTGGTCAGTCATCAGTGCCACTCTGCCAGTGTTATCACAGCTTTGACCGAGCAGGACACCCGGAACGTAAAAAAACTCATTCCTCAAAGCCCGGAAAATATTATCAGTCAGGCGAATACTTTGCTGGATGATTTGCACGTTAATGTCTTTAAGATCGGCTTAATCGGACATCATGAAACGGCCATAGCCATTTATGCGATTTTGAAACAACATCCGCACATTCCGGTTATTTTTGATCCGGTGCTGGCGGCAGGGGGTGGTACTGAATTATCTAATGACCGGCTTATTGGAACAATTGTTGACTTTCTGCTGCCTTGCACCACCGTGTTAACACCCAACAGCGAAGAAGCCCGCAGATTGGCGAGTTATGATGAGCTTAATGAATGCGGCCTGGAATTGTTGGAGCAAGGCTGTGAGTATGTACTGATTACGGGAACGCATGAAGAAACGCCGTCAGTCAGTAATCAACTTTTTCATGACGGCCGTTGCTGGGAAACTTATAACTGGGACAGGCTGCCTGCCAGTTATCATGGTTCCGGTTGCACGTTGGCAACCAGTATTGCCGCCTTGATGGCGCATGGTTTGGAGCCTGTCCAAGCAGTCATGGAGGCTCAGGAATATACCTGGAATTCGTTAAATAGCGCTTATCAACCGGGCAGAGGCCAGCTTATCCCTAACCGGTTTTTCTGGATGGAAGAAGATACGTGAGATTTCCTGCACGCGGGCTTTATGCCATTACCCAGACGCATAACAAATCCGGCGACACCATTATTAATGAAGTTGAGGCGGCGATAAGGGGCGGCGCAGTGATTGTTCAGTATCGTGATAAAAATCCGGCTGATGCACTCTTTTTGGCAATTGAACTGGTTAAAATCTGCCATAAACATAAAGTTCCGCTTATTATTAACGACGATATTGAATTGGCTGCGAGCGCGGGTGCTGATGGTGTTCATATCGGCAAAGAAGACAGTGCTCTTGCTCATGCCAGAAAGAGTTTAGGCAGCGATGCCATCATCGGCGTTTCTTGTTATAACTTTGTTGAACAGGCACTGGACGCGCAAGGGCAAGGGGCTACTTATGTTGCTTTCGGGCGGTTCTTTCCTTCTTCCTCAAAGCCATTGGCAGCTCCTGCGAAAATTGAAACATTGCTACAAGCAAAACTTGCACTGAAAATTCCAATAGTCGCCATAGGCGGCATTTTGCCGGAAAATGGTGCGCAATTGCTGGCAGCGGGAGCCGATTTGTTAGCGGTCATCGGAGGGCTGTTTGACAATCAACCGGAACGGTCAGCACGGGCTTATCAGGCACTGTTTAAACGTTAGATACCTATGCCGGATAAGACGAAACCAAAAAAGGTAAATAAGCCTCACCTTGTTTTACTGTGAGGGCTTTGGTTATGGCAACACTGCTAACTGAGCGTTAAAAAATGATATACAGGGCTTCCTTTTCTGCTATGACCGAATTGTTATTACTGGCACCTTGCCGGGTGTTTGTTATGCCCAATGCAAAGCGAGTTATCTCTATGCTAACCAGATCAAGGCATTCGATTACGCCAAAGAGTTTGCCGAGCCGCTTCGCAACAAAATTCGTGACAATGCACAGACAATTGCCAAAACTCCGGGGTAGCCATTGATCATGCTAACACCTCGCACGTGCGTAAAGAAGACCTCGTTTCGAAAGCCCTGCTGCAATGCGGCGATCATCGAGGTTTAGTGCAAATTCTCTCGGCCATGGAAGCGTGTTCCGCCTATTAACCCTGGTACGATTAACAAACCCATAAAACCTATCTGCGCTCGACTTCCGTCAAATGCCTGCATTATTTTTCTATTTTATGGATGCCGAAGTAGGGCTTTGTTACCTACAGGTACCGGTACGTTCTGCGATTCAATAGTGTCTGCTTCTGAAAAAAGATCCAGTTTGTCCTAAAAACACTCTTTTCAAATTCAACCACCTTCTCCGACGAACTGTTTAGTGCAAAAGTCATATCTGACATTTTATATCTACGGTATCGGGGCTCAAAAACATAAAACTTAAGTATAGATAAACTTTCTAACACCGTTGATTCGATTGGTACTGGCTAGGGAGATACATTGGGGACTGTCTTGCTGGATTCATTAGCCAGCGGCGTAACTACCCCTGTTTTTTGGGTTCTATAAGAGGTTGTAAGCCCTATTCGTTGCTTTTAGTGCGGTCCAACCCAAAAGCCCGTGCCAATGAAAAGGTTAATCCAGGCGATAGTTTCATATCAATTCCATAAGTTGTTCCACCAAGAAGACCAGCTATTGTCGTGATAGCCTTGATTGCCTTGATATGGCTGGTTGCCGTAATAAGGCTGGTTGTAATAGCCTTGATTGCCATAATAACCATTACCATTATAGGGCTGATTGTAGAAAGGCTGTTGATACTGCTCCTGCCTTTCTTCATGCCGTTCCGGCATCAGGTATTGCTGGTTCTGCTGCTGGATTCGCATCAGGTTTTGCTGCAATTTTAACTGCTGCTGGATAATATTGTCACCGGCGAGCGTGTTAAAGGATAGTGCGATCAATAGTGCTGCTAAAAGTGAATTCATTTTGTTTCTCTATGGTAAACCATCCCCAAACGGTTGGCCGATCCCAAAACTGCTTTATCTCTGAAAAGCTTCTCTGGTCATTGTCACGGTTAAAAAAGTACTTCTTTAGTTTAGCAATTAATTAGCATTGCGTTGAGTTCTCCTCAATAAACGCTTGCAGTTCACGGCCATCAATCCTGATTCGGGATGGACGTTTAATTTATCAGCGGCTTGTTGGGTGGTTAGCATCATAGGGTGGTCCGGTAATCGTGTCTATGCCCCCATAATACATTAACCGCATAAATCAATATAATCCACTTAATTATATTCTACATTCAACTCATAAGTGCAATTGATAATTAGCAGGCTACCCGAGGAAATGTTCCCTAATCATTCTACAAAATCCATGAGCCTGATAAGAGAAAATTTTTTATCCGCCACCAAGGCACTGAAAATCCCTTCGCCCAAGTCAATATCCTGCACATGCCACTCCGAGGACTGCCCGCAATTATCAGGCACTCTTAAAAATTCCGCAGGATTTTCAGGATTAATAACACAGTGGTTTAACCCTAAAGAAATGCCATGTCCTGTGGCTTTTACAAAGGCCTCTTTCCGTGTCCAGAAACGATAAAAAGCCTGATTTTTTTGGACTTCCGGCTGTTGATTCCAATAAAGGGCTTCTTCTTCGGCAAAACATTTATCAACCAATCCGGATAAATTTATCCTTTGCTTGCCTATCTCAATATCCACACCCAGCCGGCAATTCCAGCCTACGGCAATCATCAATCTATCCTCTGTATGAGATAAATTAAAGGCCAATTCGGGATGATCGGCAAGATAAGGTTTACCGTGCTCGGCTTTTCTTATCCTTATCTTTTCCGGTGACTGATTTAGAGTTTTAGCTAACAGGTTTCTTAATCGGCCATGACTTTCCACGTAGCGTTTGTGCAGCAACTCATTTTTAAATTTATGAGCCAGAGTCTGCTCGGCTTCATCCAGGATGCGCCAACAAGCTTGATAATGCGCATCCTCGGCGGTTATCTTGCCATGCCATATTTCTACTGTTTCAGTTCTCATTAATGCCCAACAACCGCCCTGCCCTCGCCCCGTTTATCACTGGCGGCGCTTAAAGATTTTTTCGGTTTATTCAACAGCACCGCCTGCATATCACCATAAGGGTAACGCGCTTCTTTCAATTCATGACCCTTGGCAGCAAGCCCTTTAATCTCTTCGTCAGTCATTGCGCCTTTTTCATATTCAATCACATCAGGCATGAATTGATGATGAAAACGCGGTACTTGAACCCAGGAATCCGGCCCGTTGCCTTTGGCAAAATCCAGCGTTGCCAACAGCACCATTGAAATAATACGGCTGCCGCCCGGCGTGCCCAGCACAGCAACCTGAGTATCGGTTTCAAGAAAGGTCGGTGCCATGCTGGACAACATGCGTTTTCCCGGCGCGATAGCGTTGGCAACACCGCCCACCAGACCATAGCCGTTCATGGCGCCCGGAAGACTGGCAAAATCATCCATTTCATCGTTCAACAACACGCCTGTTCCCGGGACTACAAAACCCGAACCAAACGGAAAATTAATGCTCAGCGTTGCCGCAACCCGATTGCCTTCCTCGTCAATAATGGAAAAATGCGTAGTGTTAGTGCCTTCAGCCTGTTGTTCCACTTCGCCTGACAGCATATCGCTGGGTAAAGCCTTATCCTGCCGGATACTGCTGCGCAAGCCGGCGGCATAATCTTCATTCAACAAGCGTTTGACCGGGATGTCGATAAAGTCCGGATCACCCAAATACAAGGCTCGGTCGTGATAAGCACGGCGCATGGCTTCCGTTATCAGATGCTTACGGGTCATTTCATCGGTTTTTTGCAAATCGTAACCCGACAGAACATTTAAAGCTTCAATCAAGACGATACCGCCGGAGGATGACGGTGGCGCACTGGTGATTTTTATGCCGTTGTAGTGGCCTCTTACCGGTTCCCGCTCGACAATCCGATAAGACTCAAGATCTTCTTTTGTCCAGACACCGCCCGCTTTTTTAACGCCTTTAACCAGCTTTTCGGCTATGCATCCGCTATAAAATCCGTCCCGGCCTGATTCAGCAAGTTGCTTTAATGTGTGGGCCAAATCCGGTTGCTTGAGAATTGAATAGGGCTGGGGCAGCTTGCCATTCACTAAAAATATACTGGCTGTCGCAGGGTATTGTTTGATCAGTTCAGCTCTAAATTTGAGCAACTTCAGGTATCGCTCGCCAACTGCATAACCAGACTGCGCATAACGGATTGCCGGAGCCAAACTTTCCGCCAGTGGCAGCTTCCCGTATTTTTCAGACAGATGCACCAATCCAGCAGGCATTCCAGGAATAGCCGCCGCTAAAGCGCCATCGAGGGATAGTTTTGGAATCACCTTGCCGTCTTTATTCAGATACATCGCCTTGTGAGCCGCCAAAGGCGCTTTTTCACGGCCATCAATCAGCGTTTCAAAGCCGTCTTTCTCCCTGTGCAGCAACCAGTAACCGCCGCCGCCCAATCCCGAGCCGGACGGTTCAACAACCGCCAATGCCGCGCTAACCGCCACCGCCGCATCAAACACATTGCCGCCTTTATCCAGAATCTCAAATCCCGCAGCCGTTGCCAACGGATGTGCGGTGGCAATCGCCACTTTATGCCCATCCGCATAAACCTGTGCGCCCCAAAAGACAGCCGTTAAAATAATGGCTGCGTAAGTTTTCTTTAACATTTTTTTACCTGATTGATAGTAAGCGGTGGGATATGTAGGGTACGCATCGCGTACCATTTTCAAAACGTTCCGGCTAAACCAAGCCCCAAAAATGCACGCGATGCGTACCCTACCTGGCTTATTGCCAACGCACCAGGTAAACCCGCACCATAAACAGTTATTTCTTCCCATACTTTCTGCGGAATAACAACACGCTGGTAAAGTTTTGGCAATAACTCAAGCTGCTGAATAATCGACAACGCAATGAGTGGACTGGTGTCGCCTACAATCGTGTTTTTAGTCAACCTTAAGCTCGTCAGCGATTTGGTCATCATCGAGATTGATGACAGGTATTTCTAAACGTCCTAGCTCAAACATGAATTGCAATTTAGTCATATTGAAAAATTGTGCGGCTTTACCTAAAGAAAAGCGGTGCAGCTCGAATAATTTAACCGCGAGTAGAAAAATGAGTTCTTTTTCGAGTGCTTGCGGTGATTTTCCTGATGTTATTAGCAGATCCTCAGGGTAAGTTAAGGATAAGGTATGCATGATAACGTTCCTATGTTTATTAAATGCCGTTTAAAAAAAGCTTAACCTGACAACAGCCGTTATTTTAGCAGATGTTTTGGGCTAGGTTGTTTTGCTCTGCTTGAGGATAGCGGCAGTTTACTATCACGAAACCGCCAAGCTACAAAGCCCCGGATTCCGCAAGCTCCATCTAGGCTACTCACTTTACACGCATTAGCATGTTATCCGTATAGATTAACTATCGTTAAAAGATAATTTTATCAACGAAGATTGAAGATAGAGTAAACTTTCCTGACTCAAATAATAATCTGTTATATGTCTTTGGAATTGCAATGCTCAAGAAGCTAATACGTCTATTTAAGAAGAAGACTGAAGTAAGC
Source organism: Methylococcales bacterium (assembly GCA_028712795.1). Lineage (GTDB taxonomy): Bacteria > Pseudomonadota > Gammaproteobacteria > Methylococcales > Methylomonadaceae > Methylobacter_C. The sequence continues at coordinate 53,624 of JAQTPT010000014.1, read as the reverse complement.
GATAAGTACACCCCATTTGAGGTTCGCGGCGCAAGAACGCTTAGCGACCACCGTGCGGCCGCAGAAGCTGCTGGAGCGCTATACCCGTCTGAGATAGCTGCAACGTTACAGGCTCAGGAAGAGCTGAAAAGAGGTGAACTCGTCACTTTGGATTGGCCGGACGAAGCCAAGGCCGCCTTAGAAGCACTATGGGATAGAAATGTAACTTTCAAACAATTTCTTGACCTAAAGAATGAGGCTTCTAGCAAGGCAATGAATGAAGCCCTTATCAGGGCAAAGAATGAGGCTCCTATCAAGGCATCCTATTCTGACAACATCCTATTCAGCATACCTTCGCGGCCGAGCTGGAGTCTGATTATCAGCAACGATTTCACAAGGTCAATCACCAGGATTGACAAAAAGACGCAGGGCCGCGTTCTTGAGGCTCTCACAAAGATTGCGGAATCACCAACCACTATCGTGGGAGACACTGTCAAACCACTAACAGGGGAACTGAAAGGCCTTTGGCGCTATAGAATAGGCGATTATAGACTCTTGTATGACCCGTGTTTATCCGATCATAATATAACGCTGCTCAACTTTGAGCCACGTGGTGATGTGTACTGAGATATCTAACGGTCCTCAAGTATACACGGACATAGAGCAAGCGGCACACCACTTGTACTAAATCGGTTGCCGATAACAATATCCATTTAAAAATCAACATCATGGAGTTTCCTCCAATATGAACACCCCGGAAAAATAAGCAAAGGGCAATGGATAAAAATTGGTGCAAGGGAAATAGACGGATATGTCTTTGATATTTTTGAAGACTGTTCGCTTGGCGTTGGATATTATCAAAATCGCTCCAAAGCAATAAAAGAAGATGTTGTATGGGATGGAACACAATGGCAATTTAAGTATAAAGGTCCAAATGGTAGCTATCTTCATGGTAAGGAAAAATTATGAAAATGATCGTTGATGTGCATATCTTTTGGGACAAGCCTGGTAACAAGCATGTCTACTCGACTGTAAGAAAAGAGTTTGAAACCAATCTTGTGCCGATGGCCAGCATACAATTCGAGGATTCTGCATGGAAGAATCCCCACGCAATTAAAAGCGTTACAATTAATCCAACAGAAGGTTATTACCACCTTTATGTCGACGGGGATACTGGTAATACCAAGGACGAATGTGACCAAATTAAGCAAATGTACCACAGTCATGGGTGGACGTGATTGAACGGATAATTCTTGCGCTTGACGTTTTTTTTAAGTAAAGCCTACTTAGGGCCGTAGGGCGGATTAGATGCGCAAACCATGCAAGCTGCGGACATGTAAATATTTTCCGCGCGTCGTAATCCGCCGTATGAATGAAACCGCATACGGCGGATTACGACGCGCCCATAAATCAATCAAAACGGAAATGCTCTCGGCTGCGCGTCTAATCCGCCCTACGGCCCTATGAGGACTGCTCCCAAGCCTTTTGCGCTTGTGCCGATAGCGATTCCACGGATTCGTCAGGCCAGAGTTTCTTTTGCCATTCGGTATAATCGAATTTATCGCGCTTGATCAGCATGATGAATCGCTCGGCATCCACCATACCCAGTGTTGAAAAAATGGATTCAAAACCTCTATTGATAATTTCGCTGTCTGTTCTCATGGGTTAGTCTCTTCTAGTATGAATGTCAGCGGATTAACAACATTAGGCTCAGTTATCTTTCGGGCTGTTTTTATCAATTGTTTATCCGTCGTTATAAAATAATCAGCCTTAACAGAAACGGCGCAGGCGCAATGCAAGGCGTCTTTCGAATGCAAGCCGGTTGTTTGATAGGTCTTTGCCCTTTCAATTATTTCTGCCGATGCAGAAACCAAATGGCTTGCATGATTCTTCCATTTTCGTATTTCATGTTTATGGTTGATATAAGGATTTTGATCATTTTCATATTGCAGAATATAAGACAAAACCAATTCATGTTTGCCACTTAAAATATTTTCCTGAATACCCAATTTTGCCTGGGTTTCCAGAAAGATAGTTGAATGAGACTGGTCGTCGTAAGGCCGATTAAAACAGCAATTGTCCAGATATATCAGCATCGTTGATTTATGTTTAATGATGTCGCTATCGCGACGGGTTATTTGAGTCCTGTAGGGCCGTAGGTTGGTTTAGGCGATAGCCGTAACCCAACACATCAAAGCTGCAAATGTTGGGTTACGTTATCGCTCGGCAATCGCTCCTGTATTGCTCTACCTCCTGCATCCATGCAGTCGTAACCCAACCTACAGTATAAACTGCTCTACCCGCTCTATAAAGACACCCGGCTGTTGGACATGCAGCCAATGTCCGGCATTGGCAATCACACTTAGCGTGGCATCCGGAAACAGTATTTTTATATTATCCGCCTTAACATAGCCGGAGTCTTCACCGACCAGAAACATGGATTTTCCGGTAAACGGCGTTAAATGCCCAACATCGGGAAAGGCGATAATATTGGGCGCCGTCCGGTAAAAAATATCCAGATCAATGCGCCAGTAATACGCGCCATCCTTCAGGACAAGATTTTGCAACAGAAACTGACGATAACCGGGATCGGGAATGGCCTCAGCAAGCAGTTGCTCGGCTTGTTTCCGGTTGCTGATTTCATGCAGCGGCAGCGCCTTTAACGCCTGAATCAGGTTGTTAAAGCAATGCTTATAACTGACGGGGGCAATATCGGCCACAATCAGTTTATTCATGCGCTCAGGATGATTCAGCGCGAACCACATTGCCACTTTACCGCCCATGCTGTGCCCCAGCAAACTGGCGGTTTTCAAACCGTGATCACCCATAAACTGCAATAAATCCGCCGCCATTGCCGAATAATCCATGATTGGATGATGCGGCGACGCGCCATGATTACGCATATCCGGCACGTAAATATGGAACTTGGCCGCCAGTTTTTCCGCTACATGCCGCCAGTTTCGGGACGATGCGAAAAAACCATGCATGACAATCAATGGCGCGTTATCAGGACTGCCCAGTTCTTCAAAAGCTAAATCGACTGTTTCCATCAGGCAATAATGGCGAACAACACACCCATCAAGCCGCCGAAAAATCCGCCCCAAACGACCAGCCACCCTAAATGTTCATGAATGATAGCCTCAACCATTTCTTTAACCAGTTGCGGCGTCAATTCATCCAGACGTTTATCAATGACGGTTTCAATTTTGTCGATGATATCGATACCGATTTTATGCGCATCCAGCCCGTGCTTGAGCGCCTCTTTAAAACGATCGGACTCAATCATTTGGACGAGAGTAATTTTTATTTTTCCGGTAAAGGGTTCTTTTAAGGGAGCCAGAGCATCCGGGCCACCCATCATGACCAACATACCGCCAAAAGAAGATTCCATAATGGAGGAAACCAGGCTTTCATAAATCCGGTCGTAATCAACCGCATTTAAGAAAGGTTCCAGATTTAACATCTTACTACCCTGCCCTTCTTCCGTTTCAATAAACTGCTCAATATTTTTGACGGTAAAAAACTGTTGCATCATGAGTTGCTTGATGGAGATTTTGAACTCCTCAAAACGGTCGGGTATAACGCCGGAACCGTACAAATACGGCACTTTCTCAAACAGCATGTAAATAGCCAGCCAGTTGGTGATGGCCCCGGACAGTGCAAAAAACCCGATGGATTTGATTAAATCCCCCAGTATCGGGCTGATATAGCCGAGGACAATGATGGCAAAAGCAACAAGATTGGTAATCTTGCTTTTATTCAAAGGTTTATTCATCGTTTTTTAACTTTTCAGTTCGTATTAAATTTGCCACAGATTCACAGATTATAAAATGACTCTTTTTGTTACTAATGAGTTTTCACCAAAGTTGATAATTAAGCCTAATGGACATTTAGATATGCCTAAATAATTTATGACCCAACTATAATGTTCATCAACTATTCCTTTTCGGGACTTGACTTCCAAAATAATTTTGTCAAACAACACAAAATCGGCAAAAAAATAATGAGGCAGAATTGTTCCTTTATATTCAACTGCATATTTCTTCTCTCGTTCATAAGGAATCTTCTGGTTATTAAACTCGTATTCAATAGCGCCCTTATAAACTATTTCCAATAAGCCCTTCCCCAAAATTCGATGAACTTCCATACATATCCCTATAATTTGATAGCATTCTTTTTGTAATGGATATTCCTTTTCAGAATATTTCATTTGTTTAATCAGTGAATCTGTGGCGTTGCATTTTTGCTTCTGAGTAGTTATCGTTTTTTAATAAAAAGATCGGTAATGGTGCCTTCAATCATTTCTGCCGACAAGCCCAGGGTTTCCGCCAAGGTAGGATGCGCATGAACCGTTAAGGCCAGGTCTTCAACAGTGGCACCCATTTCCAGCGCCAGCACCGCTTCTGCTATCAATTCACCGGCATGGGTGCCGACGATGCCCGCACCCAGGATACGTCCGGTTTTTTTATCGGAAAGCAATTTGGTTACGCCTTCCTTGCGCCCTATGCTCAACGAACGGCCGCTGGCCGCCCACGGAAACGCGGCTTTTTCATAGTCTATGCCTTGCGCTTTGGCGTCGTTTTCAGTCAAACCCATCCAGGCAATTTCAGGGTCGGTATAAGCCACGGAAGGAATCGTCAACGCCTGCCACCCGGTAGCCATGCCCGCAATCACCTCGGCGGCTATTTTGCCTTCATGGGTGGCTTTGTGCGCCAGCATGGGATTACCAACCACATCGCCAATGGCAAAAATATGTTTTACGTTGGTGCGCTGTTGTTTATCAACCGGGATAAATCCCCGCTCATCGACATTAACCCCGGCTTTACCGGCATCAATCAAAAGGCCATTGGGTCTGCGGCCTACAGCGACCAGCACTTTATCGAAGACTTCGGATTCCGGCGCGGATTTACCTTCAAAGGTGACTTTCAAGCCGTCAGTTGCAGGTTCAATGCTTTTAACGCAGGTGTCCAAAAAGATATTGTCATAGTCCTTTTTGATTTTTGTCATAAGCGGTTTGACCAAATCCTTATCACAGCCGGGGATGATTTGATCCTGCATTTCAACAATGGTGATTTTACTGCCCAGCGCGTTATAAACGGTCGCCATTTCCAGGCCGATAATCCCGCCGCCGACAATCAATAATTTTTTGGGAATATCTTCAAGATTAAGGGCATCGGTTGAGTCCATTAATCTTGGGTCATCATTGGGAAATGAGGGTATTTTTACCGGTTGGGACCCGACGGCGATAATGGCCTGCTCAAACTCTATTAACTGAGATTCAACCTGAACCTGCGTATCCGACACAAACTTCCCTGTGCCATTAACAACCGTGACATTGCGCTGTTTTGCCAACGCCGCCAGGCCGGTATTGAGCTGGGAACTGACTTTGTTTTTCCATTCCCGCAGTTGTCCAAGATTAACCTCGGGTTCGACAAAATTAATCCCAGCCGGACTTAATTCCCTGGCTTCATTTAATACATTAGCCACATGCAGCAAGGTTTTTGAAGGGATGCATCCGACATTCAAACAAACGCCGCCCAACACCGGATAACGTTCAACCAGGGTAACCTGCTTGCCTAAATCAGCCGCGCGAAACGCGGCCGTATAACCGCCAGGACCGCCGCCCAGCACCAGAACTTGTGTTTTCAATTGCATACCTTTAGTGTTATTTGTTTGGATTTAATCAATTTTAAATTTAGAACTTTTGAAAACTCAGAATCGTTAGTAATTCAAATCGTTTGATACTGGCCGTTTTCGAAGGATTTCGCCGTAATCATTTTGCGCCTCAATAAACAGCGCTAACCTTATGTCACTTAAGGGTTTACGTCAACCCTAGGTACTTACCGCCACTTAACTTTTACCTCGCATCTGACGCCTGTGACGCAATATTGAAGTTTGAACACAATAAACACCTATCATTAAATATCAATAAGATATTGATTTACATAGAATGCCGGTTTAAAAATATCACGCAATTCCACTATCCCTATCCTTAGCGACCTTAAAGTCTACGAACACCCGAGCAGGGATACGTCTATGAAAAAAGTTTTCCTCATTTAGCGGAGAAAGCTATTCGATTTGAAACCTTTATTCAGCCCCCAACGCCTTAAACACCGCATCAACCGGGTCAGAATAAAAGCTGGTTTGGAATTTGGCGAATAATTCACCTCTTACTGTTGGAATATCGGTAACGCTGGCCATTGGCAATAATATCCGTTTAGCACCTGAATCAAACGCCATTTGCAGGGTTTCCGCCAAGTTTTCAACGGGGATAATGTTCCCACCTAAGGTCATGGTGCCTAAAATAACCATCTGACTTTGGATCGATTTATTAAGAATGCCTGAGCAAAAGGCTACAAACCCCGCCATGGTTAACGTCTGCGAGGGGCCGCTGTTGTGCAATTCGATTAGATGCAAATGATAGTCGTGATCTGCGGCTTTAGCGGAACCGCTGACTCTGGAAATATTGCCTTTGTAATAATCAAAGCCTACTTTTATGGCTTCTTTAGCCTGGGTGTTGCTGCCAAAACCGGAAAGATTCAATTTACCGTTACCGGCTGACATTTGGGTCTCAATTCGGAACAAGCCTAGATGTCCCTTCATCCCTTGGGAAATGGTATGCAATACACCCGGCTTTAACGTACCTTCAGGAATCAGCTTGTCGCCTCCTTGCTCCGGGACATTAACAAATTTTTCTTCCATGGTGTCCTGATCGATATAGCTGAAATGCACATCGAAAAACTCCATGCCGCCGATCTTTTTTAATTGTTCTTTAACGCGGCGACGGGTTTCCAGGGCATACTCAAGGCATTGTGCAACAGCCGCCTTGTCGTAATCGCCATGGGGATAGAGCAGCTTTAATAAACCCGATACCGTGCGTCTGACGGCAATGGTATCGTGTTGATTCAGATTGTTGCCCAGCTTGAAATATTTATCGATCGCATCGGAAAAACTGCGTTTACGCATTTCCCGCATAAACTCAGCCAGATAATCGACAATCAAACCATATTGATTTGTAAAAAACTCGGGCCGCATTTTGGGAATTTCCCAGCCGGGAATATACGCATGGAATCGGTCAAAAAACGCGGTATCAATCATCACATCCGGGAATGGCGTTAACAAGTGGCTGGTTTTAACCAGCGTATCAACGGATTGATTGATGTTGCCGACAAACACCATACTGGCAGAAGCCACAATCGAATCGCGGCCCCTGGCGAATGAACCGGAGGCCATAAAGTCTTTCATAATCTGGATGCCGTCTTTATCCTTAAACGAGATACCGGCCACTTCATCGAAAGCCACCACATCCCATAAACCGACCAGACCAATCGATTGCCTGCCCAGATTATAAAAAAGATTGGCGACAGTTGTCTGTCCACCGGAAATCAAAATACTATTGGGGCTGACTTCCTTGTAAATATGACTTTTTCCGGTACCGCGCGGCCCCAACTCACAGACATTATAATTATTCTCAACAAAGGGAATCATCCGTGCCAGCAGATGCCATTTTGCCCGCTCGTTAAAATGTATTGGTTCCATGCCGGTGGAGCGCAGTAAAACATCCAGCCATTGCTGACTATCAAACGCTTTGCGCCCTTCAAATAAGACGTCCATATCCATATTGGGCATTTGGATGGGTTTTAATTCGGTGACTTGAAAAGGCGATCCGGCCTGACCCTCTTCAAAATAATACTTCAGGGTAATAATGCACCAGATACCCCCGGCCAACAGTTTTTCATAATCTTTAACGGTGCGGTCAGAAATTTCAACGCCTTTAACACCCAGATTGGACAAGATCGCTTCATAGACATCACGCCGTTCATTAAGCTTGACGGTGACTTTATCAATCACCTTATAACTGCCACTTTCCCTGATTTTGGATTTGACCTTCTCGGCCTCATCAGGCCGGACATAGTTATCCGCCAAAATGCGCTTAACATTCTTCAAGCCTGCCTGAATGGTTTCTTCATCATCACTGGCACAATACATCCCCAGCAAATATTCCAGCACATAAACCGGCACATTGGCGCCTTCCTTGATCAGCTTGGTTAAATCCTTGCGAACGACTTTACCGGCAAAACTTTGATTTAATAAGGTATCCAGACTGTTGTCCAAGTCGGCAGCGTTTACATTGTCGTTCATCATCCATCCTAAAAATCGTTACTGAAGGCCAGATCAACCTTCACTGGCCTACGCAGCACTTCCACCTTGGTCGCAGCATCGCGGGCAACCAGATAATAGTCTTTGTTACGGTCATAAGAACCCGATAACACCGTTAGCAATAACGAGCGTTTGCGTTCATCAAGCAGTTGCGAGGAACTATCGAAGGTGATTGTCTGTTCATTACTGACAGGCTGGTCACCGTCACGTAAAGAGATCACTAATGCGCGAGGTAATACACGCTCGGAAACGGCTTCATTCTGGATAAACTCAAAACGTTGGGTATTAGTAACGACCTTATTGGAGGCACCCAGCAAACTGATACTGACTACCTTGGTTTTGGCTAACTCCGATTCTGTTGAACGGATAGCAATGACCGGAACAACTATTTCCTGAGGCATGGCGCTACCATGAACAAAGCGTGCGCCACCGGTAAAATGAAACCGGTTTGCGCCTTTAGGTATCCAGAAATCGAGACTGCCTTCCGGTTCAGTCCCAGCCGTCAAAGCCGTGTTTCCAGACCAGGCTTTAGGATTGCTCCCGATGCCTTGACCCAATAAATAGCGTTTTTTCGCTACTATCGTCCCTTCCGGTTTTTCAGAAAGCGTTGATTTATCGGCTTCTTCCAACGCCGATTCCTGGAACATAAAACCGTGATCGGCCGTTACCAGGACATTATAGCCATTCAGACTATTGATGATAAAACCGGCCAATTGGGCAAGCTCAGTGACGGTATCGCCGGCGGCCTCAAAGGTCTTGGTCTCGGAAGACTGTTTATCGCCAGTCAAATCAATACGGTCATGGTAAATATAAATCAATCGGCGTTCACGAACGAACTCCCGGCCTTTATCTTTACCCATTGCCAACAAATCTTCGGCTTTAATGGCAGCCCCGGAATACGCCGCTAAATAAGCGCTGCGTTGTTCCATTGAAGATACCGGCTTGCCATCAGCCATCAGTTCCAGACTGGTGCTAATTTTATACGTTAAGGTCTGATGAGGTAACAGAGCAGCCATGCCCAAACCGGTATAACTGGGCAATACCCCTAATAGGCTGGATAGTGCCGCTTTAATCCGGCTCTTGCTATTGATAACCTGAACCAGTTCCTCTGCCACCTCGAAACGAAGCGCATCGGAAATGATTACAAATACCCGTTTAGTGCCGCCGTCAGACAAAGGCAATACGACTTTATCAAAAAAGTTCTGCTGATTAATACTGCCGGGTATCCGCCAGGATGAAAGCAATCCGGCCTCACCTTCCAGAATCTTGGCCCAGGACGAACTTAACTGAGGGATAAACCAGCCTGAATAAGCCGCTTCAATGCGTTGCTTTAATTCATGCAAAACCGCCCAACCCATAGGCTCGACAAATTCGGTAGCGCGGTTAAAGTGTCGATAGAGTTGATCAAACCGATATAGCCCCTCTTGATAAGTAGAAAACCCCGCCGCACTTGAAGCAAAACTAAAACCCTCCCGGTACTGATCCTTTAATGTTAAAAAGTGTGTTGCGGCTTCCAACGCATCATAACTGGCAGCCAAAGCACGATTCACATCATTGGCATTAGCCAGAATTTGATTAGCCCAATGACCGTCCCTACGCCGCGCAATCAGTGTCAGTACAGAATCCATTGTTGCTCCCGCACCACCTAGAACCCTGTCCTTCAAATCACTGATGATACGGCGTTCGACTTCTTCAAACGTCATCACCTCGGATAAGTCCTCAGCCGAGAGTCCACCCAATAAATGAACCAGCTCTAATTCCCGTCCAGCCGCCGCTGTAATCAGGTTGTAACTGGTATAGTGCGCTAAATCAGATCGCCATCGTGAAGCAAACACCGACGCATTAGCGGCGAGGTTACGTTCAGGCAGTATAAAATGCTTTAATGCTTCAACGGGCTCACCCATGAATGAACGGGAAAAATCAGTCACCAGAATACGAAACAATAAATCACGCAAACTTGGTTCAGTCTCGACATAACCTAGATGTGTTTTTGCCAATAGCCAAAAGGCATCCTCCAGATCATTAGCGATAATGTCCTGCCAGATTTTCGGCTGAGCATTGAGATTAACTTCACCATCAACAACCAAGCCTGCAAACAAGCGTTGCAGAATAGAAAACAATTCAGGCTGATCGGCACGGGTTAAAACCGCCAACATTTTCCGGTCAAGGTCGTCCGCATTATCGCTGGCGACCACCAGACGCTTTAAGCGCTCAACCCGTTCTTTGGCACGAAGAAACTTGGCCCGCTCTTTTAAATGCCCGCGTAAAGTTTGCGAAACCAGACCTAAATCATCCAGCAAGATTGAGGTCGAATCGGCTTTAAAGGATTTACTCCGTAACCGGATATCCAACAGCCAATCCTTATTAGGGTCTGGTTCTGGCTGAGTGCTATAAAACAGCCAACGCTGCTCAGGCTGGCGTTCAACAGCTATTTTGATTTGCAGCGCAGGTGTCTCCTGCAAACGGACAAGATTGACATTATCCAGGGCAATATTATCCACCGTTGCTGAAAACTCGCCTTCCGAATCATGCCAAAACACAATAGGATGCGAGGCGAATAAGACAGCCAGGGAATCGGTGATTCGTTGCAGGCTCATACGTTTCCCTGATCAATTATGTCGTCAATCAGCAACCCATAAGCGCTTGATATTTTCATCATTGCGATTTAAAAACCTTTAACCACGTTTTCACTTCGCTGATCAAAGTCTTTATCCGAAACCACATGACCTCCGATTGAGTAATAATTGGGAATTCCCAAAGCACGGTTGGTGGCTTGGGCGCGGTGAACAGCAACATTACCTATCGCCATCATATCCATGGCTTGGCGTAACACGTCCACGTCGGTGACAGGCTCGAATGACTCTTGTTTCATAGTGTTAGGTGTAGTTGTAGTTTTGACAGACATAAAAACTGATTAGGACACAACAAGTTTGCAGCCCAGCGCCTCGACGATTTTAGCGATGGTTTCAAATCGGGGATTGCCGTCTTCTGCCAACGATTTGTAAAGGCTAGCCCGCGACACTCCAGCTTGTTTAGCGACTTCGGTCATGCCCTTGGCGCGGGCTGCGGTGTTAAGCGCGTGGATAAAATCGGAAGGGCTGCCGTTGCTTGCCGTTTCCCGCAAAAAGTCACGGATATCGGCATCCGTCTCCAAGTGTTCGGCAATGTCAAAGGCGGTTATGGTTTCAGTCATGGTCTAATCCTCCAAGGTGTTCAAAATGGCTTTGGCTTTTTCAATATCCCTGTCTTGGCTGGATTTGTCCCCACCGACCAGCAGCAAGACAATCCGCTGGTTGCGGATCGTGTAATACACCCTGATGCCACCGCCAAAGAAGCAGCGTAATTCAAACAAATTGGCTGACAAGGTTTTGGTATCGCCAAAACTACCGTTTTCAACTCGTGCTAACCTAGACAACACTTGGTTTCTAACTGTTCTGTCTTTCAGTTTGGAAAACCAGTGATTGAAGGTTTGTGTGCTCTGCAATTCGTATTTCATAGCGGTCATTGTTTCTTAAAGGATACAAAAGTCAAGTTTGATACCTTATAAGATGCGTTTTTCACGTTGCCCGGGCTTTGCTCTGTTGGTAAAGCCCAGTCATCGGTGGGTTTGGTGTTTGCCATACGCATGGGAAAACCCGTCTGTTTTGGTTAGTGGTGGCTGGATTTTGGCGGGTATTCCCGGTATGACGGCTAAAGTCAACAGTATTGTCACTCATCTTTTCCCCCAGTCACTGCCTTAACCTCTGCCAATAAATCACCAAACTTGCCATAGTTAACTTTTACGCCGTCGTCGAGGTCTAGCTGGATGCGCAGGTCGGCGTAGTGACGGAGCTTTTCGTCAAAACTTAGCAGTTCGACGTATTTTTTTCCGAGCTTGTCGATGTCTTTGCCCAGTTTGCTTTTTTCGGCATTGGAAGTCGCTGCGTCTGCATCTTTTTTTAGCATGTCGATGCGCGACTGAATTTTGCCGGTCAGCGGCACAACGTATTCGGCGCGCATTCGGGCGAGTGTGCTTTCGTTGTAACGGTGCAAGTAAACCAACGCCTGAAATGCACCTTGTTTACCGCTAGAAAACAACCAGTAAATCGGGCGTTTCTTGTAGGTTTGCAGATGATTTTTGTAGAAGCTGCCAGCAATGTAACGGCGAATGGTCTCCTGTGAAGTTTCATTGCCTTTTCGACCCAGACTTTCCGCCAGCCAAGCTCTATTTTCTTCCAGTGTTTCAGCATCCCAAACCGCCAACAGAAACTCGTTGAGTCGGTTGGCGGCATCGTCTTCAAACCAGAGTTCGTCGGTAATTGGCACAATGCCGTCCGCATCGGCAGGGAAAGTATGGTAGCGGTCGGGGTCGAAACCGACGTTACCAGCGTGAGCATAGATTAAACCCGGATCATCTAGGCTATAACGCCCCATCATGCAGCCGATGGCGTAGGAAATGAATTCTTCGATAATTTCAGTTGGATCTTTCTTCTTTATTGAAAGATCACGGTCATTCACGTTTGGAACTACCTCACTTTCTAGGTGATATGAGGCAATCATGATCGTATTTATGAACTGTTCATTTTCTCGAAGGGCGTTTCTTTGTGTATCACAATGCTGCAAGTAGGCGTTAAAAGCATTTGGAAAACTGCAATCTGAAAGTCTAACTAAAGGGCTAGTTTCAAAATCCCATGATGTCTCAACCGAGTCCCAGTCTGATCTACATAATTTAATATTCAATTTTGCTAGTTCAATTACCTTTACCCGATCTTCGTTTGATAGGTTAGGTAAAGGGAGGCGAGCCAAGTCACCAACTTGGAAATTCACTGTAGGTGCCAATGCACGCAAGTAGTAAAATGCAACATTAGAGCATAGAAATGCCAAGACAATTTCCAAATCTTGTACTGGAAAAATAGATGAACCTGAAACGTCGAATATGAATCCTGTAGATTTATACCGAACACCAAAATTCTCGAACCCAAATAGAGAGTAAACAATACCTTCACGGAAGTAATAATCGGGATTGCGTATTACCGCCCGAGAAAATTCTTTTATTCGTTGACCATCATGTTCCCAATTTATAACAGAGTCATTATTCCCATACCATTTACGGTAGTTGCCCCCCTTGTTATAAGGAAACCATTTTCTACCTGAAAATTTTGCTTGTATTGAATTAAGGAAATTTAAGCCCATTGTGTTTAAATCGACTTCATGCCAAAAACGAACAAACTTAGCATTTTCACCCGTTGCCAACCCTTGTTTAGGTGGGCAAATATCATTAAGAAGATTTAACCGTTCAAAATTTGATAATGCAGAAGAACCTAGCCAGTAGATTAAAGGAAAGCCTGGTACAGATTTTAGATTGGTAATTGAAACAAATATATGTGAAGCATGGTTTCGAAGTAGATCAATTTTTTCTTCATAGTTAGGCGTGTCATTGGCTTTAATAAAGCGTGTGACGCCCACTGAGTTGCAGCACGATTTGCAAATAATAAAATTCGTAGTAAGCACATTAAATGCCCCCATATCAGGAAATAATCCTGGTCCTGTATGGAACATTTGAACTAACCAATTCGTGTCAAATAACTTTTCTCGTAATGCACTATAAGAGCTTAGAAACATCCAGCTCTGCATGGTGATCATAGCAACAAATCCCCCATTCCGAGTAAGCTCAATGTTACGCTCTATAAACATTGCGAAGAGGTCTGACTTACTGTCTGGGTAGTTATTCTTCGCCCAAGCACTAAGTCTCGCATTCATTCCTTTGTTGCCCATGTATGGCGGGTTAGCCACCACCGCATCAAACTGAAATCCTAAAATCCGCGCTTGCTGAACCAGCGGCAACAGATTCAATGCCACCACTTGTGCAAGCAAGTCGCCGCTCTTGATAGCCAACTGCAAACTGATGTTTATCGTCGCCATTTCCGCATTCAAATCGGGTGGAATTTGAATCAACGAGCCGAAGGTTTTGGCATGGGCAAAGGTGTCGATTAGGGATGTAATCGCAGGTCGGCTTAGCGCAGCGTAAGCCGACAATGCTAGTATTAACTCATCGGCATCCAATCCCTTGCTTTCTTGCAATGACAACACGTTTAGCTTGGGCGGGTTATCGAGCAATCGCCGGTCATCGGCGCGAGCTTTCATCAGCAAGGCGAAGCCCGCCAATTGCGCGGCGCGGTCATCAATGTCCAAGCCGTATAGGTTTTTTTCCAGAATCAGACGGGGAATGCTGCGAAGCTGGTAACCGCGTTCCAGATAAATCGCCTTCAATACCTCGTAAGCTTCCACCAGAATATGCCCGGAACCGCAGGCAGGGTCGATGACGGTTATGGTTTCCGGGTTTAGCATCAATCTACCACTGTGTATTAACGGGATAACAACTAATAGCGTGGTCTGGTGTTAGCAAAGCACAGCCGTGATGAATCGCCTGACAAATTAACATGCGGTCAAACGGGTCTTGATGATATGACGGTAATTTTCCAAGTTGAGCAACGGCTTCTTCGATAAGTGGCAATGATTCAATGTCGTGTTTTTTGCGTTCACTTGGAATATAAATGTGCGGTAAATCGGCAAGGGGCAATTTCCCCAAACCATGCTTAACAGTCATTTCCCAAACTGATACGATGCTAAGAAAAACAGCGTTTTCGGTATTAAGAATTAACTCGCGAGCTTTAGTTGAAAGGGCAGCATCATCACGTACCAACCACAAAAACGTACAAGTATCTAAAAGTATTTTTTGCGCCATTGTTAATTTTCTCTACCATTAAATGCGGCCAATAAATCATCAGGTAGTGGCTCAAAAAAAGAATCAGGTAGCGGCACACCCTTGTCTTTTGCCAATCCAATGGGGCGACTAGTTTTAGATACATCACTTTTTACGGGAACAAATTGGGCCGCTAATTCTTTAATCCATTCGTTTACCGTTTTTCCTTGCTGCATGGCTAACTGATTTAAAATTAATGCCGTTTCATCTTCTAATTCTATTGTGTACATAATCTTTCCTATTCAAAATCTACAGCTTGAAAATCTTCCAATACGCATTCACCGGCAATTAAAACGCTGGTGTCTACATATTGCATTAGTAACGATCCTCTTCACGCATTGCACGGCAAAATTCTCCTGCACTGATTTCTTGCATAGGAAACTTTGCACGAAATTCGACAAGGTCAGGCAAAATTTGCGGATGAGTTTGTGCTTGAACAAATTGTGCAATCATTTCTTTCAACCATTGTTCTGAGGTTTTACCTTGCTGTTGCGCCAGATCTTGTAATGCTTGTTCGGTCTGATTGTCCAGTTCTATTGTCAACATGATTCTCTCCTATTCATTAAATTTTCTACCGTATGAAAGTCTTCCAATACACATTCATCGGTAATTAAATAACCCGAACCAAAATGTTTTTCCAATCGGTATCTAAACGCATCAAAACTAAATCCTGCAATATGTGACGCATTTGCAAAACTGAACAGAACCGTTCTTTTCTGCGAGCCCGATTTGATGGGCGCGAGCAGTGACGGCGGCAATAAAGTCTTTACGGGCTTGTGGAGCGTAGGCTTTGAGTTTGGCTTTGTTCATCCGGCATAATCCTTTAATCGTACAATTTGCCCAATGTTTTGCGCTTTGCGCCAGTATGCTTCATCGGCAGTGATAAATTTTGAGCCAGGGGTGTGTAAGGCAATGGCGTGGTAAAGCGTATCGAACAAATGATGCCGATAACGAATGGAGAGATCGATTGCTGTGGCATAAATCTCTGGCCCTTGGCTGATCTGGCATTCGACGCACAATAAATCAAATAAATCATCTTGGGCTTCACCGGGCTTTTCGCGGGCGAGTACAGCGGCCATTTCCGCAATAAAATGCGGCGGTTGCAGTAGTTGGATTTGCCCCGTGCCCACACTTTCCAAAATGATCAATGCCAAGTCGCAATCAGTTTCATTATCCCGGTTCTGAAAGAACCATTTAATTGCGACGCTGGCATCGACCACCAAAATCATGGACGGCCTTCTTCCCGCGCCGCACGAAATTCTTCTTCGGTGAAAGCCGGAGCATGCTTGCGCCGTTCCAGTATATTTGCAATCGCATCGTGACTGCGTTGTTTACGCTGGGCACGTTCAACTGCTTCACGCATCAATTCGGCAATGACGGCACTTTTGTTTTGTCCTTTGTAAGCTTCATTAAACGCTTTTTTAACGTCGTCGGGTACGCTGAAATTCATGGTAGACATAGTGACCTCCAATATTGTTGAAATTTTCAACAAATTATTAAGTATTGCTGAGGGAAGAGCAACTTATAATTGTCTTCATTGAATCCGCGCTTTTTTGCCTTCTTGCAAGGCGGTTAGTAATGCCTTCCTTAACCTGGTCAGGTAGGCATCGACTTCGTCTTCTGTCTCCAGATAAGTTTTATTGCTTAGCTCTTGGGCGCGAATCACTTTAACGGGTTTTTGCGGCGTCGTACCCGCATTGCCAGCGCCAGATTCTTTGATGCCTGGAGCAGGCTGTTTTTGCGCGGCAGCAATGCTATCCATTGCGGTATCTAAATGAGTTCCTGCCCGCTCAGCCAAGTAGTGGATTTGGGGAATACTGTTTAGTCCGGCAATACTGATTTTGAGTTGTTGCATCGGGAGCAAGGCTTTATTGCGCAGGTCGGCATTGGCTTGAATGTGATCCAGTGCTGTTTCAATTTCGGCCAGTTTCTGCTCAATGGCCAGTAACGCGATTTCTCTTTCAGTGGCAGCCAGTTGTCCGTTGACGGTTTCAACGGTATTTAACAAAGGCTCAATACGGTTGATTTGACTATAGGGCGCAGGATTATCACGAATGGCTGTCAATTCCTGGATGGCATTGGCGGCGTTAATGTCCTGTTGCAGGGCTTCGTGGTTGTCGGCAAAGGCAGTCATGGCCTCCAACATCCGTTGCCAGAGGGTTATTTGGGTTTTATAGAAGCTAATGACATCATGAATATCCTCACTCAGGTCTAGCCAGTCGTCTTTGCCGGTAAGCAAGGTTTCAATGAATTCGTAACTGTCCCGAATCGCCAGTTGTTTACCAATGCAGTTAATGGCTTGGTCAATCACTGTTTTGCCGGGGTAATATTTACTGGCAGCGGCATGGCTATAGTTTTTGAGTTCATTTTGCCACCTGGTGAAACTGTCACGCGTATCGGTTACTAAGCCGTCTTCCTCTTCTCTGGGTAATTTGGCAAACAGTTCACGGTGCAATTCCCGTGCGCGTTTGAGCGAAATACTATCTGCCGATTTACGTTTGAGTATGGAAACCTGTCTAAAACGAACCGATTTGGTTAATGGGTCTATGGCAGCTTTGGGTTCAATGTCAGCGCCTTCGAGCATCAATTTAATCTCACCGGCCATATAAAGCCGGGCAACCAACAAGACAATTTCCCAGTCCGGTTTCCAGCCCCAGGGAATGCCGGTAAAACGGTCGATTATATCGGACAATAACACGCGCTTTTCCGAGGCTGCCAGTAACAGATATTGGCGCAGCTCATTGACTGCCAAGGGGTTGATTTCTTCGCTCTGGGTATTTTGCAGGAGTGGCTTAATATCATCACCGGAAAGGACGGCTTTTATTTCTGCAATGGGGTCTGGCGTGCGGTATTTAAGATAAGGCAGTTTACTGTAGGTGTTGGCAATTAAATAATTAACCACTTCATCCAACAGGCTGGCCGGATGCAATCCGGCTTTAATGCCGGGCTTTTGCCCCAGCACATAAAAATCACCTAGGGTCATCAGATGGCTAAGTTGTTCGACCAAACGCAGTTTTCGTTCTCGGTTTTCTTCTTTACGGTCAGCCAGGATACGCTTTAATGACGGCGTTGCCTGGCCAGCTTTAGGGCTGACGATGTATTTTTCAATTTGCAGATAAAGCGTGAGTTCTTCGTAGAGCCGTTGGCCTTCCGCCATGCGGATGATCGCTCGACCGGTTGACTCGCAACTCCGCATAATACAAGTGGCCTCGTGCATCCGTTCGTAGTCATCACCCAAGGGGCTGAGGATTTCCAGCGTTAACGTATGGTTAGCTGTTTTCCAGGGCGCGCCATCAAGCAGGCGGTTAAAGTCGTAGTCTCCTTTGGTGTCACGATGCCTGACTTTCGTTTGCCCTCTGAGGATGTCTTCAAAAACAAGCTCCGACAGCAAACGTGTCCGTTCCGATGATGAAACGTCCACATGACCCAACTCTCTAGCAACATCGCGTTCTTCATTGGTCAGGAAAAACCAGTGATCACCGTTACGGCTAACTAATTGTTGTTGTTCCAGTCTGGCTAAAGATTCCTGAATTCGACGCTTAAGGCTGAGTTTATCGGCATCCACTTCATCGACACACAAGGTTGCCAGATTGTCGATGGTGGGCTTGATGGTTTCCGAGATATAGCGGATCAGGAATAATGCCTTGAGCAACTGGGTGTCGTACGGTTCCAGAGCCGGATTATAAGGGGCTTGATCTATCGATTTCTTGGCGATGCTATCAATAAAGCTGTCGATGGACGGATAAAAATCGTAAAGCGGTATTAGGGTATTGATGGGCTTGCCGGCATTTTGTACGGCAGCTGACTGGAAGGCGTCCAGTAAAGAACGTTCGCCACGAGATAGATGTTTACCCGTCGCCCCTACTTTGCGGATCGACTCGAATATTTTTTGCAGTAATTGGAATTGATAGGGGGTAAACGGATAGTAGGCCACAAATTCAGCCGCATCTTTAAACCCGCGTAGATTGACGGCACACCCCTGAAAAGACAATTGGTTGTTAATGATGTCGCCTTTTTGAGCATAAATATCCCGTAACTCGACATGGGCTCGTTCGGTTTTGGACAGCAAACGTTCACCAATGACTTCATCGGTATTGGAGCTAGCTAAGGATAACCGGGTATAGAAGCGGGCTTGAATTTTGGAAAAATCCTGGGACTTGGCTTTATTAGCTTCGCCAATGGCCTTTTCAATATCTTCCTGGCTGGTGACAATAACCCAGGCGCGTCCCTGGCACAGTGTGCCCAACTGCTCAACGATGGTTTGCAGGCTCAACATGAGTTGGGTGTTATCACCGATAAACTGCCCAACTTCATCAGCCAGAAAAATAAGCCGATGACCGGCGGGTTTGGTGTCCAGATAATCACGCACCAGTTTTGCCAGACCTTCGATGTTGATGCGGTAACCATCACGGGCGTTATCAAACCAACGTCCAGCCGATTCTGCCGTCATGTTGAGCGCTTGTGCCAAAGCGGCAATCACCTCATCGCGCAGAAAGTCCACGGCATCGCGCTCTTGTTGCCAGGGGTTGCCGTTTCGAGCCTGAAAGATGGTTTTGAAAGTATCGTAAGCGCCTTTACTAATTAGATAACGCTCCATTTCGGCAATATGGGGCGCATCACCACAAAGCCCCTGCTTTTCATTAAACACCCTCAGAAACACCTGGACAATGGCATCGCGCTCGGATTTTGCATCGGCCTTGGCATCGATATTAAACAGGATGACATCGGCCGTACCTTTAATGGCTTTGTGGATGTCAGCCAACAACAGCGGGTCTTTGATTTTGTGTTCATCAAAAAAATCAGCCGCTTTTTTAGGGTTGCCGGTTTTGGGGTCAATGGCCTCAATGTTTTCCAGCAAGTAGGATAGTATTTTGATGTAATGTGATTTTCCTGAGCCGAAAAACCCGGACACCCAAACGCCCATACGTGCCGTAATAGTCGAGTCTTTGGGCTGTTCTGCGGCTGCCAGATAAGCATCGAAAAACTTCCGGAAGTATTCGGTGAGCTGTTTGGTGACAACGTATTCTTCCAATTCCTGCCAGACACTTTCAGCATCCAGTTGGTCAGCCTTGATGACGCCATTGATCGGGCGGTCAATAGGCTTGGTGAACAGCTCCCTTATTTCCATGTCGTTTTCTTCTCAGGTTTGCACTTCAGGGACTAACCTGAAGGCGCGGTAGTAATGATCTTCGGATAATTTATTGAACAGGCGCAACGAATAGCCGTCATAGCGGCCTGGGTAAAACATCAGCAAAGGCGTCCTGCCCATTAAAGGGTGTAACGCAGACAGCAGAGTATGGGTTCTGAGCATGGGATATGCACTACCAGCACCGTAAAACATCAGTAGATCGATGTTGTCGAGATCAACCAGGGCGACCACTTTTTGAGCCAATTTATCTTCTTTAAGCACCGGCCGTAAAGCCGCCATGACCGCTTCATCACCTTTTGTCTGTTGCATGTCGATAGCCTTATCGAGCAGTTGCCGTTCCTCAAGCAACTCGATGACAAGATCGAATAAATTAATGACGTCTGCTCGAATGGGCGGTTGTGATTTATTCAGACTGGTGAGAACCGTTCGGGTCAGAAAGTCCCGCATCTCCATTTCCCGCTCGGACGGGTAATCGAAAATCCAGAAACCGATTTCGTTGCCTAGACCTTTACTGTTCAGGAATTCATCAGAACTTATTTTGGGCAGAATTTGATTGAGCCGTTCCTCGAAAGACAATGCCATTAAGCACGCTCCAAAAGCTCTATTAAGGCAGCATCTCCATGACCTGACAAATAGCGCCGAACATCGGGATGTAAAGACTGCGGGGTGAGTTTCATGTTGCGTGTGCTTTCAAGATATTTGGCTTCTGTAAGGATGCGTAAGATGACTTGAAATATTTTAGCCTGTGTTGACGCTGACCACTTAATTATTGATGAATCCCTATGAGAGCATTCGGAAAAAAACCCGTCCCAATCACCAGGAGAAAGCGCCAAGTCCATTCGACGCTGGTGTTCGATGTAAACATCCTTAATAAAATCGGCTAATAATTGGCTATGTTTAACCGCTGCAACCAGTAATAATTGAATAACGACTTCTTGTTCACGCTGGGCAACCATTTCTAAGCCGTCAGCATGAAGGGTATTGAGACGTTTCCTTATCAAACTGGCTTGGCGTATAGCCGTGGCGGGTGCTTTCTTCTGCAAGATATTGTCGTCAATTAACGCCCGTTTCCACGCATTATCATCAGGATGGGTCAATAAAAAAGCGGCGATACGGCGACTCTCTAGGGGCATGAGCGAGCCGGCAGAAACTTCTGCATTGTAAGAAGTAGTCACAGTTTAAGCATAGCGATTGCAAATTTTTTAAATTCGAGCCTTTTTGAATCCCTTCTAATCGAAGTTAAATTAGCGGATTTATTATGTTAAAAGCTATAAGCTTAAGGCACGTAAACAATATACTCAACAAATAACTGGCGCTATCAAATCTTCGAGTGTCGCTCATTAGGCGTATTAACCACGATCGAACAGCCTCGTATAAATTTACTGAATATGGGTGAGCAAAACCGTCTGTTGAAAATCTCCCCTCGAATTACGCGACGTGCATATTCGACTTAATCGAAGCGGCCATTCTTGCTCATGATGGGAGCCTCGATAACGGCAAAGCTGATTTGCTTTTTTATCGTCAATGGCTTTGCCTGGTCAAACATACTGCCCCGCACACCAGGCTGACGACCAGGCCCACTGAAAATTGTAGCCGCCCAGCCAGCCAGTCACATCAACAACTTCGCCAATAAAGTAAAGCCCCGGCACTTGTTTACTTTCCATGGTTTTTGAAGAAAGTGCATCGGTATCCACGCCGCCAACAGTAACCTCGGCAGTGCGATAACCTTCAGTGCCGTTGGGTTTAATCGTCCAGTGATGCAACCGGTTTGCGATCTGCTGAATCTGGCGGTCTGATAAATCGGGTAACGAAATGTTTAGTACATTATCAGTTAACAAACAGCTAACCAGCCGTTTGGGTAAATAGCCATCCAAAATGGTTTTTAAGGTGTTCTTTAGCTTTTGTTGGCGTTTTGATTTCAGCTCTGTTTCCAGGTTGAACTGAGGCAACAGGTTAATCACTACTTCCTCCCCTGCTTGCCAATAAGATGAAATCTGCAACACCGCCGGTCCGCTTAGGCCGCGATGGGTGAACAATATATTTTCATTAAAACGCTGTTGCTTATTGCTTACAATGCAAGGCACGGCAATGCCGGATAAAGGCGAAAACTTGTCCTTATCTTCCGGTTGCAGGGTAAAAGGCACCAGGCCCGCGCGGGTTGGTAACACATTCATACCAAATTGCTGAGCTATCTTGTAACCCAGCGGCGTAGCACCCATTTTTGGGATGGATAGGCCGCCTGTGGCTACCACTAAAGATTGGGCAATAACTGTGCCTTTATCAGTTTCAAGCCGAAACCGGTCAGTCAGTTTCTCAATGCGTTCTATACGGGTGTTCAATTGCACTGCCACCCCGGCATCAGCGCATTCCGCCAACAACATATTAAGAATATCCTTGGCGCTGCTGTCGCAAAACAATTGACCGTGATCCCTTTCATGATAAGGGATCCGGTAGCGTGCGATCAAAGCCAGAAAATCCCATTGGGTATAACGGCTGAGTGCGGATTTACAAAAATGCGGATTGCTGGAAATGAAGTTATCGGGATCAATGGAATAATTGGTGAAATTACAGCGGCCGCCACCCGACATCAGGATTTTTTTACCGGCCTTGTTGGCGTGATCTATTACCATAACTCGTCGACCACGCTTGCCTGCTTCAATCGCGCACATTAAACCCGATGCGCCTGCCCCGACAATGATGACATCGGTTTCCATTATGACCTGCACCCACACAAAATCGCCAACTATACGCTATTCATCATAATTCCAGAAAAAAAACTAAAAATCTTAATATATATGCAAAACACCTAGGATTACTGCTGTTTTTTTGTATAATCAAATGCTTTACCGGTTGTTATTCAACAATGCAAACTCCTTTTAAGACTATAGGCATCATAGGTAAACCGAGTGACCCAGGCATTGCTGAGACCTTATCCGGCCTTTACGATTATTTAATGCAACATGATTTCACCGTATATGTCGCTAAAGACAGTGTAAAGTTTATTAAAAATCACTCCGTTGGCTCGTATTCCATGGAAACGCTGGGGCAGCATTGCGATCTGGTTATCGCGGTGGGGGGCGATGGAACTTTTCTGGCCGCCGCCCGTGCCATCGTCAAATATGACATCCCATTAATCGGCATTAACCTGGGGCGGCTGGGCTTTCTTGTCGACATATCGCCAAACGAACTGCCCGCTAAATTGCACCACATACTTCAAGGCCATTACTCGGAAGAAAAACGCTATTTATTGCGCGCCAAAATCATCCGCGACAACCAGGTTATTCACGAAGAAACCGCCGTTAATGAAGTGGCTATTCATCGCTGGGTAACGCCCAGTATGATTGAAATCGTCACAAAAATTGATAATGTATTTTTAAACTCACAACGCTCTGACGGCTTGATAATTTCCACGCCCACCGGATCAACGGCTTATTCTTTATCAGCGGGAGGGCCGATTCTGTACCCTTCATTAAACGCCCTTGTCTTGGTGCCGCTTAATCCCCATACTTTATCTAACCGCCCGATAGTCATTCATGATTCTGCTGAAATTGAAATCAGCTTTTGCCAGACCAAGCAAATCAATGCCCTGGTGACTTGTGATCACATTGAAATTCCTGATGTATTAATCAGTGACAAGATTTTGATTAAAAAAGACCCAAAACCGATTAGAATTCTACATCCGGAAGGTCATGACTTCTTCCAAATCCTCAGGAATAAATTAAACTGGAGCAGTGGTTACCACAGTTAATCCTTATGCTATTAAACCTTAATATCATTGACCTTGCCGTGGTCAAATCACTCGACCTCGACCTGGAAAAAGGCATGTCGGTTCTTACCGGAGAAACCGGAGCGGGTAAATCTATTTTATTGACTGCTTTAGGTCTTGCGCTGGGGGACAGGGCCGATTCCGGCTACGTGCGACCGGAATGTAAACGCGCCGAAGTTAATCTTGAGTTTGATCTGGCCGATGCGCCCGGCGCCCAACAATGGCTGAAAGAAAATGAGCTGGATGATGAGCAACACTGCTTAATCCGGCGCGTTGTTAATCAGGATGGCCGCTCGAAAGCCTACATCAACAACCGCCCCGTCACCTTGCAGTTCTTGCAGGAATTGAGTGAAAAACTGGTTGAAATTCATGGCCAACATGCGCATCTGACTTTGCTTAACAGTGACGAACAGCGCCGTTTACTGGATGCCTATGCAAAAAACCAAGGGCTTCTTGATCAAATAAACGCCTGCTACAAACAATGGCTACTTGCCCATAAGGAACTGGCAAGCCTGATTAAAGCCAGCGTAGACCAAACCGAGCGAGAAGAATTGCTGCGCTACCAGATCGAAGAACTGCAACAATTGGATCTGGTCAATTTCAGTTATTCTTCCATTTCAGAAGAGCACGGCAAACTGGCGAATCTGGGGCAGATTTTGTCCACCGGACAAGCCCAGGTCGATTTGCTTTATGAGAACGATCAACTGTCGGTTAATCAAATGCTGAGTCATAGCGTCAGTGAATTGACCCACATTGCCCGCTTTGCGCCGGAATTGACTGAAATATGCAATCTGTTATCTGAAGCCCAGATTCAAACGGAAGAAGCGGCCATTCAATTACGCCGATTTTTGGAGTCCCAGGAAGCCGATCCCCAACGCATGGAGCAACTTGAAAATCAGATTGGCGTTATTCAGAGCCTTAGCCGAAAACATCACGTCACCCCTGATGAATTGCCTGAACTGGAAGGTAAACTTGAAACTGAACTGGATGGGCTAACCCATAGCGGCGAACGCATTGAGACTTTAAAAGCCGACACCGAACAGTTGCTTGCCCAATACCATCAACTCGCAACCCAACTGTCCCAACAACGGCATCTAACCGGTCAGAAATTACAAAAACAGATTTCGGCCATGATAAAAGAACTGGGCATGCCACAAGGCGAATTTTTAGTGGATATTAGCGCTTTGGACACCGATGCACCAAAACTGAATGGTAAGGATAAAATTGAATTTTTAGTCAGCGCCAATCCCGGACTTCCGCCTAAACCACTCGCCAAAGTCGCTTCGGGTGGTGAATTATCGCGCATTAGTTTAGCGATTCAAGTAACAACTTCCAACGATAAAACCACGCCCACTCTCATCTTTGATGAAGTGGATTCGGGTATTGGAGGTGGCGTCGCTGAGATTGTCGGTCAAAAATTACGCAGTTTGAGCCTCAATCGACAGGTGATGTGCGTCACGCATTTACCCCAAGTTGCCGCACAAGCGCATCAACATCTCTACGTTGAAAAAAACAACAAAACCGACATAACGTCTTCGAGTGTCAGGTTATTGAATGATGAAGAACGCATTGAAGAAATCGCCCGGATGCTGGGCGGCGTTACTATCACAGCCAATACCCTGGCGCATGCCAAGGAGATGTTATTTCAATCCACTTCCGGCGCACCGCTGGAAGGTACAACCTCAGGAAACCAAAACCAATGACTAGATTTCCAGCCGAATGGGAAAAACAATCCGCCGTATTAATTGCTTGGCCGCATAAAACGGGCGACTTCAGTAATCGACTTGAATCCGTAGAGCAATCCTACAGCGTTATTGCCGATACGATTACCCAATATCAAAAACTGATTATTGTCTGTAGGGATGATAATCATCAGCAACACATAGAAAAATTAATAAGCAATCATAAAGGTATTGACTTTATCCATGCCACTGTTAATGACATCTGGGTTAGAGACACTGTTTTTTTGAGCATAGAGCAAGATGGAGAAATTTCGCACCTTAACTTTCTTTTCAACGGATGGGGCGAAAAATATCAACATCAAAACGACAATGCCCTAAATCACAAGCTGTTAAACGCCAAACCCTTTAAAGGTAAACCCCACCAAGACATTGATTTTATACTGGAAGGCGGCAGTGTCGAAAGCGATGGCATCGGTACAATTTTAACCACCAAGCAATGCCTGCTAAACCCCAATAGAAATATTGGCCTGACGCAACAGGAAATAGAACAGCAACTGTTACAGCACCTGGGCGCGAAACGGGTGTTCTGGCTGGATCAAGAAAATCTGTCAGGCGATGATACCGATGCCCATATCGATACACTGGCCAGATTCTGTTCCGCCAATACCATTGCCTATACCAGTTGTGACGATGATGAAGACGAACATTTTACCAGCTTGAAATTCATGGAAAGACAACTACAGGATTTAAGAACCCAAGCGGGCGATCCCTATCATTTAGTCCCGTTACCGTTGCCAAAACCGATTTATGATGAGGAAGGACAACAGCTGCCCGCCAATTATGCCAACTTTTTGATTATCAATCATGCCGTCATGGTGCCGGCTTATGGTGATCCGATGGATGAAATCGCTTTGCAACGGCTGGCCGGCTGCTTTCCACAGCATGAAATCATTGCCATGCCTTGCAGGCCGCTGGTGCATCAATATGGCAGTTTGCATTGCATGACGATGCAGTTTCCCGAAGGAATTGTGGGAGTTGTTGCTTAAATAACTATGCCGGAATGTTTGAAAGTGTCGATGCAGTGACAAAGGGTGCAACCCGGTCACCCTCAAAAATAATAAAACACCAGGAAGGAGTACAGGAAGCGTAAAGGTGGTGGAATGCTGTACGACGACCCCTGCGTAGCCGTAGGGGCCGGGCGTTTTGACGAAGTAGGAGTGAGAGCGGAAGCGTAGTCAAAATGCACGGCCATCCCGACACGGCGTCACCCATTAGCCGGCCGGTGTCAATAGGCCAAACAAAACCTCAAGAAAATTTTGAACTTTTTTGTACGGTTCTCATTTTTTTAGTTACACTTCAGAACTTTATTTATAATGCTATGCCAACCTTTCAAATCTATTGAAACGCGAGATGTCGCACCTTTATTACCAAAGATATGAACAGCATTAATTACGATGCTTGCCCTGAGTGCGATTTGTTACTTAGGCCGGCTTTACCCGAAATCGGTGAAAAAGCACATTGCCCGCGCTGCGGATTTTTACTTTCGAAGCCTCGTAAACAAAGCGTTGAACGCACTTTTGCCCTGTCTATTGCAGGATTCATTCTGTTTTTTCCCGCCAATTTATTGCCTATGGTGGGTATAACAATTATGGGTAATGTCAACACGGGTATATTGTTGTCAGGGGTTATTGCTTTATTTAACGACGGTATGGTGGCCGTTGCTATTGTCGTATTTTTGGCCAGCATTTTTTTTCCGCTTGTGTATCTGACTTTATCCATGCTGATCAGCGGACACCTTTATTTCAATCAACCCAACCGCTATTTAATCGGGTGGATGCGCTGGATGCACCATTTGGATGAATGGGTGATGCTGGAGGTTTATATGCTGGGCATCATTGTCGCTTGCGTTAAGCTTATGGCGCTTGCCCCGCTTAAATTCGGCGGGGGTCTCTTTGCTTTTATTGCCCTGATCATCATCACAACCATGCTTACCGGCGGCCTGGATACTCGATTATTCTGGCAACGCATCGAGAAATTGAGTAAAAAGAACAGCTATGAAAACTAAACCAAATGCCCTTGCGCAAGGGTTTATACGCTGCCACGACTGTGGCTGCCTGGTAAAAACGGCCGATCACACTCAATCCTGTCCACGCTGTGATAGCCATCTACACGCCAGGCGCCCCCATAGTTTGCAACGTACCACAGCGCTGTTGTTCAGTAGTTTTTTTCTGTATATTCCAGCCAATATTTTTCCCATTATGAATGTGAATCAATTTGGCGCGGGTGAATCGCATACCATTGCCGGCGGCATTATTGAGTTATTCAATAGCGGCATGATACCTATCGGTCTGCTGGTTTTGGTGGCGAGTATTCTTGTGCCGTCGTTAAAACTGATAGGCATCGGCTTGCTGCTGCTTTGCGTGCATTTCCGCTGGCAAATCAATGCGCGTAAATGGACAGTGATGTATCGTGTCATTACTTTTGTAGGGCGCTGGTCAATGCTGGACATTTTTATGATTTCCATTCTGGTCGATTTGGTTAATTTTGGCGCGGTGCAGATTATTGCCGGCCCGGCGGCAACCGCATTTGCCGCCGTGGTGATATTGACTATGTTCGCCGCCGAAAATTTCGATCCACGCTTACTTTGGGACTACCAACAATACCTATGAATGATTTTAAAGAGCCTCCTTACGAAGCTACCGATGCCGCAATCAATAAAAAACGGGAACTGCCGCTAATTTGGTTGTTACCCTTGTGCGCGTTCTTAGTGAGCGGCTGGCTAATCTACAAGACCGTTTCCGAAAAAGGACCGGAGATCACCATTAATTTTCCCAGCGCGGATGGTTTGGAAATAGACAAAACCAAAATCAAATATCTGGATGTGGAAATCGGCAAAGTGACCGATATCGCCATTAACAATGATATGAAAACCATTGATGTTACTGCGGAAATGCATAACGAAAGCAGTTCGTATCTAACCAATAACACGCAGTTTTGGGTGGTGCGGCCACAAATTAGCTTAAGCGGCGTATCGGGATTAGGCACTATTATGTCCGGAGCTTATATAGCCATTAAACCCGGAAAAGGCAAAAAAGAACGTCATTTTAAGGGACTTGACACCCCGCCGGTCTTGGAAACTAACGCGCAAGGCAAGAAATTCGTACTTGAGACGACCAATATCGGATCGATGGGGCCTGGCACGCCGATTAGTTTTCATGGCATCAACGTAGGGGAGGTGCTCGATTATGAATTGTCCAAAAACGCCGATGACATCAAACTGACGGTTTTTGTCAACGCCCCCTACGACCAGTTTATAAGGACAAACACCCGCTTTTGGATAGACAGCGGTATCGATTTATCGGCGGGTGCCGATGGTTTTAAATTAAGAACAGGACCTTTGATTTCATTATTGGCCGGCGGTATTGCTTTTCGTACTGACCCTAATGATAACGCGGCGGATACAGTGCCCGAAAACACGTCATTTCAACTGTTCGATAATTATGAACAATCCAATGAAGTGATTTATCACAGAACCGTCAAGGTCGTCATGTACTTTAATGAATCAGTACGTGGCCTGGCTATAGGCGCCCCCGTTTTATTACGCGGCATTCCGATTGGTAAAGTTACGGGGATTAACCTGGAAATAGATGTTAAAACGGTGGATATAGAGATTCCCGTCCTGGTTGAAGTGGAGCCAGACCGCATTGTCATGATCAATAAGCCAGCCCATATGACGCCTAAAGAAAATATAGCGCATCTGGTTGCCAAAGGGTTACGCGGCCAATTACAAACGGGTAGCCTGCTGACAGGGCAACTGTTTATTGCTTTGGATCTGTTTCCGCACAGCAAAGTGGTGGCACATAATAATCATACGGGTTATGAGGAGTTTCCGACGACGCCAAGCGCAATGAACCAGATTATGAATTCAGCCCAAGCTGTTATGGATAAAATTTCCAAACTTCCGTTGGAAACCATGACGGCCGAAATCAACAAAACCCTGACATCCTTACAAGACACATCCAAGGCGGCAACCAAAACCCTAGTCACTGCAAACGGCACCCTCAGTACTGCTGACAAAACGTTGAGTTCAGCCGATAAAGCCATGAGTTCAGCGCAGCAAGTATTAACCACTTTAGAGCCGGGTTCGACTACGCAGTACCAACTGAACCAATTGCTGCAAGAACTGACTCAAACGGCAAGCTCCGTCAGGCAGCTCACCGATTATCTGGACCAACATCCTGATTCTTTAATTCGTGGTAAAAAAGAGAAGTAGCCATTATGTTAATTAAACACTCAAACGGATTTTTCATGTTATGCGTTAGCGGCCTGTTAACCGCTTGCGCATCGACTCCACCCACTCATTTTTATACGCTGGAATCACAGAGCTGCCCACCGGTAGCCGCTTCCACTGCAATCACAAAAAAAAGGCTGATTGGTATTGGCCCCCTATCCCTGCCTGCTTTACTTGATCGCAGGCAGATAATCACGCGTGCAGACAATAACAGTGTGCAAATAGCCGAGTTTGACCAATGGGCTGCGCCGTTAAAAGACAATGTCATTGCAGTGTTAAGCAAAAACGTGGCTACCCTGCAACCGAACGCTATTGTCCGGGCGTATCCGTGGGCCGTATACGGCAATGTTGATTATCGCGTCATCATCGATATTAGCCGCTTCGATACGCAACTTGGCAAATCGGTAAACCTTGAAGCGAGTTGGGCCATCATGGAGGAAAAAAACCATAAGATCGTCAGCAATGGTCAAGCCAAAATAGAACAGCCGCTGAATGACGCAAGTTACAACAGCGCAGCTCTAGGGCTCAGCAAACTACTCAGTGAGTTAAGCCAACAATTATCCCTGGCACTCGTTCAAATACCGCAATAATAGCTAAGGCAATTTTCAGCGTATGAGCAAACTATCCGCAAAAGTCAAAGAGGAGTTTTATGCGATACTCCCGCCCACTATCTTCTTTTTCATTTCCTTGCATCTGGTAGTGCTAATCCGCGTCCTGATGTTGAAGGGGACGGGGATTACGCTTGGCACCTCGGCATCGGTAGCGGTGTCTGCCCTGATTCTCGGCAAGGCTGTGGTGATCGCGGACATGCTGCCCATCATCAATCGCTACCCCGATAAACCGTTAGTCTATAATGTCGCCTGGAAGGCCATACTTTATGCTTTGGTGGCCACGCTCGTCCATTACCTGGAACGTCTCGTCGATTTCTGGCGAGAAGCAGGCAGTTTCATTGCGGGTAACGAGAAGTTGCTTGCGGAGATTGTGTGGCCACATTTCTGGGCCATCCAGATCGTCCTTATGATGTTGATAACGATGTATTGCACGATAAGCGAAATCGGTCGCGTGATTGGAGGCGACAAAATGCGGCACTTGTTTTTTGGGCCGAGGCAATTGCTCGACTTGGAAGTGGAGTGTAGTCGTAAGGGAGGGTAGAAGCCTAAGGCATTACATGGCATGCGATGCCGGACATGGTCATATCCTTGACTGGATTCATGCATACCTGCCAGAATGACAGCCTTTGTCGTTGGTTGAAACATCTTGCTATTCGGCTCAGGTTTTCACCCGTTACGTTATTTTAGGCGATTTCCAAGAATGAATATACCCAAATTGTGCAGGATTTTTGTTCATTTTCAAGGCGTAAAAAGGTGCGCATAGCAGGCTATGTAATCCTTTTTACAACGCAGACAATGGGCAAAAAGACCAGCAAGTTGGGTATATTCTTTGCCGGAAATCGCCTTATGTCCATTAACATTAAATATCTTTATTGTAACCCGTATAATGTTTCGTAAAATTAGCCGTCTCTTTATCAATCTATAACATTCAGAGTAATTAATTATGAAAAATTATTTCACCAGCCTACTGAATCTGGTTACCATTTGCTTAGCTCTGCAGCTTGGCGGTTGCGCTTCTGACCCTGTACTTACACAAGAACCCATTGTTTCCGGCGAACAAATGCTGCGCGAAAGCCAAGGCATTGCCAGTCTGGGCGATAGATGGAAAAAGGGCAAACTATTGGTTGAAAAAGGCGATGCTTTAGTTCGCGAAGGTAAAAGCAAGATTGATGAAGGCAACCGCATGATTGAAGAAGGGGAAAGAATCAAGCTCGAAAGCGAAGAAAGCTATAAAAATATTAAAAACTAAAATGTATTAGTTTGGGTATAGCATTTTGCCCACAGCATATAACATAAAAAACCATAAGAACCTATTAATCAATGGAATGGGTGGGAAGGCGTTGCCCCCATCATTAAACTCGGTAAGCCTTGTGAAATTCTTCCCGCGAAGCAAAATTAGGTTTTGATTTTTAGGATATAAAGACAAAATCGATTTGGCCTCCAACGGCTTTGGTATTACAAGCCGGTGGATAACCAGCACAAACAATCCGCCCTCTGATCAATAAAACAGATATAATTATCAAATAATATCGTTTTATTAAAATGATGGTTTCATTTATTCTTTTTTAAAATAGCCCGGGTGTATCCCACGGCCTCCATGACTAACAGTTGAACAGGCTATAACGCTTAACGGATGAGTTTTAACTTCAATTTCATAAAGGCTGTTGAAAGCGCCTCTTGAGCTTATATCCTGCCAAAAGCTCATCAACCTGAAAAATCTGAAAGGCCACCGCTTATGCGTGTCGGCCTTTATAATACAATACCAAAGCAGCTATCGGGCAAGAGCCGCGTTCATGCATAAATTTAACGAAAACAAGGATAAACAAATGTTTAAAATTTTGACCTATAACAACATATCGCGGGCTGGACTGGACAGGCTCCCGAGTGAGAGCTACCAAGTAGGGGCTGAAATAGATAATCCCGATGCCATTTTATTACGCTCCTTCAACCTGCATGGGCAGGCGATCCCTGAATCGCTCAAGGCGGTTGGCCGGGCAGGCGCAGGCGTTAACAATATTCCAGTGGCGGAATATACCAAGCGCGGCATTCCGGTTTTTAATGCACCGGGTGCCAATTCCAATGCGGTCGCAGAGCTAGCCATCGCCGGTATGTTATTAGCTGCCAGAAATATTGTGCCGGCGCTAAAGTTTATCCACGGACTGGAAGGGGACGAGAAGAGCATCAGCAACCAAATTGAAAAGAACAAGAAATATTTTGCCGGTTTTGAACTGTCCGGCAAGACTTTGGGTGTGTTGGGATTGGGCGCTATCGGGGTAAAAGTGGCCAACTCAGCCGCTGCCTTGGGTTTGAATATCATCGGGTTTGATCCGTTTATGTCCCTGGCGAATGCCTGGAAACTGACTTCATCGGCAATACCGGCGGCCACTATAGATGATCTGGTTTCTCGAGCGGATTTGATCAGCCTGCATATCCCGCTGAATGATAAAACCAGGAATTTATTCAGTAAAGACCACATAGACAGCATTAAGAAAGGCTCGATATTGCTCAATTTCTCCCGTGCGGGAGTGGTGGATGAGGCGGCTGTGCTGACGGCTTTGGATTCTGGCGCTTTGCATGCCTATGTTTGTGATTTCCCCACGCCGGCTCTGATAAACCATCCCCGCGCTATCGTATTGCCTCATTTGGGCGCTTCCACGGAAGAAGCCGAAGACAATTGCGCCGTAATGGTGGCCGAACAGGTGCGGGAGTTCTTGGAACATGGTTCCATCCGTAATTCGGTGAATTTTCCGGAAGTCTTTGTCACGCCCTGCGGTGAAGGTGTTCGTCTCTGCATTGCCAACCAAAATATACCGGGTGTAGTCGGACATATTTCGTCCGCTTTGGGTGACGCCGGTCTCAATATTCTGGATTTGCTGAACAAGTCGCGTGGCGATTATGCGTATACGCTGGTGGACATTCAAGCCGATGCCCCACTTGAAGTATTGGAACGTATACGCTCTATTGAGGGCGTATTGTCCGTGCGCGTCATTTGATTCTGGTATTTGAGAATCCGTCAAACATGAAAAGTCGACAATAACGCTTTATGTTGAATTCATAAACGATCAATTTCTTTTACTACGAAAAACATGTAAAGCCCTTTAAACAAAAACTGCAAGTTGACCGCAAGCCAGTGAATTCGAAAGAACCACTGGCTTTTTTGGGTAAAAAACCGGGCTAAATCAATAGTTCCTTTTTGGCCGCTTTCTTCAGTAGCACCTTATCTTTATTCCTGAAGCGTGTTTTCTGACTTTATCTTCACCAATTGGGCTCTTTTCTGTTTCGCGCGCTCGGCTTTTTCCATGATTTCCTTTTCTTTGCGCAAACAGCGGGCATCAAAACGCCGTTTTGCCAGTTGTGCTTGGGCTTTTTTCTGATTTCGGGTAAACGGTTGTTCTTTATCTAGCGGCGTTGGCACCGGCTTCATAACAATACAGTCCACTGGGCAAGGCGCAATACAAAGCTCACAACCGGTGCATTCCGGGATGATAACCGTATGCATAAATTTTGCCGCGCCTAAAATGGCATCGACTGGACAGGCCATAATGCATTTAACGCAACCGATACAGTCTTGCTCAATAATAAACGCAACACTTTTAGGTTTATGCAGGCCGAATTGTGGATTAAGCGGTTTAGGGTCAACACCCAATAAACGGGCTAATTCGATAATGCCCTCATCTCCGCCCGGCGGGCATTGGTTAATATCCGCAGCACCCGAGGAGATAGCTTCAGCGTAAGGGCGACAACCTGGAAAGCCGCACTGTCTACATTGGGTCTGCGGTAGAATGGCATTTATTTCATCAATCACAATATAGCGTTAACCTTAAATCCTGCTGGTAAGAACGGCCCGGTATTGTTGCATTTTTTTGAAATTATTAACAGTCAATTGGCGTCGTCGTGCGATTTTCGACTAAAATTTCCGGTTATTCAACCCAACAGATCACCCGCCTGTTTAGCAATATCGTGACACCGGCAAGATTGAACGGCAACAACGCACTTATCCGGGCTTTGGTCGTGTCGATTGAAGATATTCGCTTGCTGGCCTCGCTTGATGAGCGTCATAACACCCCTCAGCGAACCGGCCACTAAAAAGTTTTGCGAGCGTGCTTATAAGCTTCTTAATAAAGCACAGTACCAACGGTTAGCGGGCATATCTGTTGCCCATTTGTACAACCTCAGAAAATCACAGCCTTATCTTCGGCAACGCAACACCTTTGAAAAAACCCAGCCCAAGGTTTGCGCTTATTGGGGTAAGAAAAAAGCCTTTTAGATAACTCTCTCCGATCTTCCTGAAGGCTTCGAAGTTTCCAGGAAGGTTCATAGTCAATACTGGCGCATGTCTGACACCAACCCATCCAAACCGCCGGCTCCATCGGGACTGGTACAATTTTTCTCCGTTGCGCTACCTTTGCCGGGCTGACCAGGCAGGCCCGGCGCCCCTTCGTAGTACACCACGCTTCCACTGACCTTTGAGCCGCCCACTAAGGCAATGCCTACCGCTGGACCGCCATTGCCGCCAGCGCCGCCGCCGCCGGAACCTCCAATCCCTCCATTATTACCGGACCCGCCAGTGCCTGCACAAGTGCCGAGGGTACACTCTCCTGAGCTGCCGGATGCGCCAGCACCGCTTGAGCCACCTTGACCGCTGTCGCCGCCTCTGCCGCCAACACCGCCCCTGCCTCCAATCACCCAGGTTTTTTCAAGGCTGATCGTTGAGTTGAGTACTACCATTGCAAATGATCCACCGCCTTGCTGGCCGCCCGGCCCTCCCTGACCGCCGCACCCCCCGGCGCCACCGCCGCCGCCCTGACCTCCTGTGTTCTCAATGGCGCCGAAGCAGTTAGCCCCATGAAACCCACCCGAGCCGCCGCCCCCGCCTCCGCTTGCATCGCCTCCTGGCTGCCCTTGCCCTCCTGTGCCGGGAGACCACACGGAACCAGAGAAGCTTCCTGCATTGTTAGATGAAACAATACCCCCGATACCGCAAGCAACATTGACACCGGGATTTCCTGGACTGCCATTGCCTGCATTGGTAACTAAGCAATTCACTAATTTGTCTTCGCCAATATTTCCTCCACCAACCCATGAACCGGTGGTTCCAGGACTACCAGCATAACCGTAACATGAATTCCCCCCCTCACAGCTCACTTTGATGTTTGTGGGATTTCCCCAAAAATTGGAGTCAAAGCTGATATGTCTCGCCGCGCCGCCATTACCACCTGAACTATTGATGCAGTTTCTATAGGCGCTGGAAGTGGCTACGGTGCCGCCGCTTCGCACATTGGCCTTGCCGCCAGGTGCGCCAGGGAGTCCTTTATCGCCGTTATTTGCGATCGCCCCGCCGCCAGCAACCACTTCAGCATCTAATACCGCGAGACTGGAACTGTTGCTAACCAAAAACGTATTACTGGCTACCCCGTTATTTCCGGAAGTTGTAGTACCAATCACCTTGAATCCTTGAAAAACTGTCGGGCTGTTGATTTGACTGGCCTGGACTGCCGCCTTCCCCCCGCCGGGCGCGTTGATTACCGAAGCCAGTCCTGCCTGGGATTGACCGGTGGTTAAACAGCCGCCATAAACATTCACTCCATTGCGCAGCAGCAAAGTGTCGGTCTGATTGTATTGCGCCCACTCAACCAGCACTCCACAACCGGAGGCCGGGCAGCGGGCAATGCCCTTGGCGATGGTTTGACACGCTTGGGCAATACTGGCGCCACAGTCATTGCGGTCCGCGCCACTGGGTGAAACGTAAATCCGGCTGGTCAATGAAGAAAGTTTAGCGCTGCCACAGGTTACCATATCGTTTGCAGTGTGTTTATCATCAGTTCGGGTTCCCGGCTTGATTGTCGCTTTGACCAACTCGCTACCGCTAAAATCAGTACCAATCATAGAAGCGAATTGTAAATCCGCGCCTTCCAGTTGTGCGTGTTTTATGGTGGCGCCATCCAGGATGGCCAAAGCCAATGTGGCAGGGCCGCGATTCGATTTGAGCAAATGTGCTCCATCCAGATTGGCCGCAGTCAGATTCGCCTTTGTTAACACCGCGCCGTTCAATATGGCATTGCTAAAATTTGCCTTGGTAAGATTCGCGTCTGCCAGATTGGCATTAGTCAAATCCCGTCCGGAAAAATCCATGCCGCTCAGATCGCAGTCCGGACAGGAAAATGGAAGCACGCCGTTCATAGTGCGATGCATCGCACTATTGAAAGTAACGGTTTTCGAACTTGGCGATTGTTGATCGGCCGGCTCCCGCAGTTGCTGGGATATGGCAGGCCAAGCCGCGAATTGCGCGATCACCCACAGAGCAACAGAGAATACCGGAGCCTTGCGCGACTGGTTTTTCATGGATTTTCTCCTTGGAAAATTGTTCGTAGCCCCGATTTCCGCCGGCAGGTTTTGACAGCCGAGCCTTTCCGCCTGAAATAAGGACTACAAACTGTTCATAATCGGGTTACTTGGTTGGGGTTGAAGGCAGCCATTCGCTGACTGAAGGCACGGTGCGCCCATCTGGGCCTGTGCTGGCAGTGACAGGCCCGGCGTGATGGCCTTGACCATCGGTGACCATGTCATAATTCAGCGTGTAGACCGTGTGCCACATATCTGCCGTCATCTTCGCGCCGATCACGTTTTTTGCCGTTAGCAGAGGATTATGCGCTGGTTTGCTCGCTCCGTACTGGTAAACGTCCATGAAGAACAGATAATTGCCGGAAACCTTTGGATCAGGTTGGTTATAAAGCACGTAAATGTAAGTCATTTTTTGATCGCCCACGGCGACCATATCCAGATAGTTGTTGTTGACCGGATCCGCCAGATACAGGAACGAAGTCGGCTGATTGCCGTCGTCGAAGAAACGGTTGACCGGATGGCCCATCAAATCGAAAGCCTGGATGCGGGCGACAACTGTTGCTACTGTCCCGCTCGACCATTTGGTGTCTTCCAGCACCATCAGCGTGCCGTCGTACGAAGACGTGACGGCAATTGGATGGAACACCAATCCGGGCCGATCCGTGTTCAAGGCTTCACCGGCATAAACACGCGCCAGCGGCACGTTTTTATCCTGATCGCCGTCGAGCACCAGCTTGGCAACCTGAATTTTGCAGAACTGGGTGTTAACCGCGATGACGTTGCCGGAAGGATGCAGTACGATTGAATCCGGCGGGTACTGAAACCGCGCATGGCTCAGCTGGTTTGAGCTCATGTTGAACGGTGTAATATCATCCAGCGTCACCTTGCGCAGGTGAAAACCGCCGTCTTCTGTGAGCGCATTGGCGGCCTTGGTTGGATCAACGTAATAATCGCCAAGCACTGTGTCCTTTGGGTCAGGTACTGGACGGTCATCTTTTATCACCCATTGTCCGTCTTTTCCCATCAGGAATTTGGGCGGGTAGGGATCGTATATCAGCAGTGATTGTCCATCGAGCCCACACGCCGGGAATTTCACCGAAGTCATGGGCGTACCGGGGATGTTGATGTTAGCCATCCCGTACAACTGACCTCCGGCGCCGCTGACGCATGACGTGATGCCCATTCCTGCGGCCTTCCATCCAAAACCGAGCATGCCTGAACGCTGGCTCAGCGTCAAACCCGTCCAGGTGGAAATGGCGTTGCCTGTCGGCGAAGCATTGGGCGATACATATGCCGGCGCGTCCGGAGTAGGCGTCCAACCGTATTGGCTATCCTTATAGGTCAGCACTTGGGTGTGGCTGTATACGGTTTTCTCGGTCAGTGGAACAGGGAATTCGATCAAAAACAGATCCACTTGCTGGACATCGGCTTCATCGTTTTTCATCCATCCAGTCGTCGCTTTTGCGGCCAGCCAATCACCGACGTAGTAATCGGCCTCGAATTTTACCTCGCCTCCAAGCGTGTTTTTTTCAAAGAGCGCTGTAAGAGTTGGGCTGGTGTCCGCATCGGAAATGTCAAAGCTGTCAACAAGGGTAGCGCGCAGTTGGTCTTTGTAAATCATCTTAACCGAACAGTGCCGGTTTTTGCCTGACGGAAACGCTGTTTTGTGGCGCGGATCGGGATGAACGGTAACGGTCGTCAGGATCGAAAGCGCTATGTTATTTTCGATGTTCCAGGGAGACATGGAGACTTCGATGATGGTTTCGGCCATTTGCGCAATGCCAGTGGCGATATTCACCGCCAACACAATCCATCCGGCGAAGGGAATCTCCTCGGCGACATCTTCCGCGGCTGTTTGCGCTTCGACCCAGATCAGGGCCCGGGTCGCGGCTTTATCGAACAACAAGCTGAGCAAATTGGTCAACGCCGACCAGTTCATTTTCTTTTCGACCCCGCTCGATGCGAATTGAGCGCCGAAAAAGCCAACACCGACGAATATCAGTCCTCCGATGACTTTAGGATTTCCCAGCAGGTCGTACAGAGGCTTGTTACTTAGCGACGCCGCGCCGAAAGCCAGCATAAAAGTCGGGATAGTCAGATTGCACAACGCTGTCATCACGCCGCCGACTACCGGCGTCTTCGGCCACAAATCCGCCCCGGTTCCCAAACCCGCTCCGTAAACCGTGGCTTTGACAGCTCCCTTTGGAAAAGTCACCTTGACGCTCAACTGTCCATCGGGCGGTATCGGAATTGCCATGATGTTGTTTTTTGGCGAGATGAAACCGATAAAACGCATGTCATCATACTGAATGTCCAATGCATTGATGATGTCATCAACAATGCCGCCATCGTCAGGTTTCCAATCCGGAACGCTCATAATAGTTCCTTCTGCGTCAAAAAATCGAATGTAAGCGCCGAGATAGCGGATATATTGATTGCTTAGGTCAATCTGGATCTGCTTCTTGGCGCTGTCCACTACCGATATGGTGGTCATCAAACCACTAACATAATCCGTGTTGCTAATTGCCGCAGTCCATTGATCGCCCGAGGCAGCGCTTCCAGCCACAATATCAGCGGTGCGAAACCGACTTGGCCCGGTCAAGTTCTGTGGATTGCTACCGGCTAACGAATGCGGATTGGCAGGAGTCAGACTTGCGCCGTCCTGCAATTGCCACTTTTTGCCTCGTAAAGAGTTGTCGTTTTTCGTCACCTTCATCATAGCGGTCATGGCGTCGCCAGCTGCCAGTTGAATGGCGCCGGTTGGCTGATGCTTGTAGTAAGTCTTAGTGCCGTCGAAAACAGTTGGAGCTTCTTTCGCGATTTTTTCGATATCCTCATCTTTGATACCCGGAATCGGGCCTTCAGGCCGCGTGAATTTCGGCGGTACGTAAGGAACCAGCAAAGCCCAGCCAGACTTTTCGGTGGGCGGCCCCATCTCACGCATTTGCTGGGCCAGCTGATTGATCTTGGCGCTGATTTCCAGATTATTATTCATATAGTCCATGATCGTATTCGTGGCATCCGTGTCATGGTTGATCAGATCAGGATGATGAAAAAGTAGCGCCTGCGCCGTCGTTACCCAGTTGATGGGTGCCGCATGCGGCGTAGCAATTTGTTTTTCAAAAGCAAACGACTTCGATTGGCTGGCTTTGGGCGGAACGTGAATCGCCACGTGATGAACGCCGAATTCGGCTTTGGCGCCGGGAAAGTTTTTCAGCGTGTGTTTAATGTGAACTCGCAGCGCACGGTCGGCGGGCAAGGTCGCAGCTTGTTCCGTGAAATGCGTCAGGTGCTCGTCGAGGATGTGATTGAGGTGCGGGGAGCTGGCCCGCAACTGGGCGCGGGTTTCATTCGTGTGCGGAACCAATTTATGCCGTTTACCGTTGGCATGGACCCAATACTCTTCGCCGGGATGCGCGTCTGAAAGGTCGGCGTGAAAAACGGTTTTCATCATAGGCCGGATAGCTTCTTTCGAGTCAGTTTTGCAGGTAGAAGTTGAATTTTGCGTACTCATGAACATACTCCTTGGTTGGGTTGACGAAAAGGTAGCAGCGCTTTACTGGCTGCCGGGGCATTCCGGATTGGTCAGCAGAAGCCAGGTTTTGGTTTGTGTGTTATAGGTTGCGCATTGGCTGTTCTGCAAAACGCCTGAAGTGGCCGGCAACTCCAGACTGGAGCAAGTGAAAGTCGGATTGCAGCTTACGTAGAGCGATTGCAGGCTGCCCGACCCTTGCGGGTTTGGCAGCAGTGTTGCCACGGAGCCAATGCCGGGCAGTGAGTTGTGGGACAGGTCAAGATAGGTAAGAGCGGTTAGGCCCTCCAGGTTGGAACTAAATTGATTCAGCACGGTTGTCAGCTTGTTGTTCGACAGATCGGCGTAAACCAGCGAAGTCTGGATTGGCAGATCGAAGCTGGTAAGTTGATTGTTTGAAACATCCATAATCGACGGTGCAGCGTTCGCCGAAAATCCTATATTTGTCAGTTGATTGTCGGAAACATCCAGATTGCCCAGGCCGTCCAGTTTCGACACATCTAACGTAGTCAGTTGATTGTTCTCCAGTCTGAGAGTTTGAATCGTGGTCAACGGCAGACTGA
Source organism: Methylococcales bacterium (assembly GCA_028712795.1). Lineage (GTDB taxonomy): Bacteria > Pseudomonadota > Gammaproteobacteria > Methylococcales > Methylomonadaceae > Methylobacter_C. The sequence continues at coordinate 12,807 of JAQTPT010000014.1, read as the reverse complement.
ATTGCGTCAGTTTGTTGGCGGTCAGGTCGAGTTTTACAAGGTTGGTGAATTTTTCCAATCCGGTCAGATCGGTGATTCCCAAGCCTGGACAAGTGACCTGCCGAATCTGCGCCGCCGTTTCAATGGTCACATTCGCTGGTGGGCCAGGCAGCGTTGCCTTGACGCAGTTTTCCAGATTATGATCCTTGAAGACCACAATTTTACCGGGATCGCTGTCGCAATCCGGCTTTGACCAGACGGTTTCGACACTATGGCCACTGCCGCACAAACTGGTTTGCCACTTTGGAATTTTCCATTGAAGTCCTGAACAATTAGCGGTGTCGCCGTTCGGGCAAGTCAGCGTGACGTTCGCATCCAGCTGAGGAAAGGTCACAGGGCCGTATGGCTCCTGCGTCAGCGAAATTGTTCCGCACCAGGTAAAGTTCTCTTTGGGCTTACAGCAATCGTCAGCCGCAGGCATTACAGCAGCATTAAAGTTGGCGATTTGAATTTTCCCGCCGCCGTCTTTGAAGATCGCTCCACCCAATTGCGTACAACTGAAATCCACGCCAGAACCTCCTGTCACAGGATTCGTCATCATCGTGGCGCCTGTAAAATCAGCTTTTTGCAAAATGGCACTGTTGAAGCTGACGTTTTGCAACGTAGCTCCGTTGAAACTCGCGTCAGGAAGAATTGAGCCGTTGAAAGTTGTGCCAGCCAAAGTCATGCCATCGAAAACCGCCCGGCTTAGAATGACGTTGTTGAAGCTGACGAAGTTGATGTGCGCGTTTATGAAATTGACTCCGGTCAAATCCGTGCCGATAAAAGATGCCGCAGCCACTGCCGGTTTTTGCGTGGCTTCCAGCGTGGCGTTTTGCAAACTGGCTTTGGTCATCGTGGCTCCGGACAGGTTGGCTCCGGTCAAAACAGCGAAATCAAGCACGGCGTTGGTTAAATCGGCGTGTTGCATGGTTGCCAGCGTCAGATCGGCGGCTTTTGGCCCGGTTGAGTCGGGCGCGGTGCAGTTTTTAGGATTATTGCCACTGCCGTAATGGAACCGTGCGCAATTGAGCGTTGCCCCATTCATTTTGGCCTTCACCAATTTGACGCCGTTCATTGCCGTGTTGCTCATTTTGGCGTTGATCATTTGCGCGCCAGTCAAATCCACATTGGTCAGATTTGCGCCCTGGAGATCCAGGCCGTTGAAATTGGCATTGACCAGAATCGCGCCGGTGATGTCTTTGCCAGCCAGCGAAAAAGTATCTGGCGACAGGTTTTTGAAATTGGTGTTGGTGAAATCAACCATGCCCCAGTTGTCTGTGGTGATGACGTTAACGTCGATCACCGAACTGACGAAGTTGGTTCGGCATCCATTGCCGGCAACGATGTTTTGACGTGGGCCGAAAGTGGCTTTCATCAGGGAAGTCTGAGAAAAGTCGGCGCAGTTGATGGTCGCAAAAGTGAAATCGGTTTGGTCAAGAGTTGCGCCGATGAAGGAGGTTTTATTCAGCGTGGTTTGCGTGAAATCAACCGGGCCTTTATCTGAAGGTCCCATATCGGCGCCGTTGAAGCAAGCTTCCGTCAAATCTTGTCCGCTAAAAACCGCACCACGCAATTTGGCGTTGCCGAAGTTAGCCCTTACCAGCGAACCCGCTGGGTCGGCATGGAAATTGTGGTTAGTCAGGTCTTTGCCGCTAAAATTCTTGCCAGTAGTGCTGCAAGCCGGTGCATCTGATGCGGCCGCTTTGACCAGGCCAACTGACAAGGGCGCAATGCCGCCCAGGGACAACACGGCCAAAGCAGAAAACCATATACGTTTTTTAAATGGCGAATTGGATTTATCGACGGCTGTTGGAGCCATATATTCCCCCTGCTAGTACCCCGTCAAATTAGGGGGCTTTGATGTTGTGAGATGCTCAAGCGGTGAATGGAGTCGCTAGGGCGGCCCACGCACCTTCCCATCGCCTGAATTTTATGTTGAGTTTCCAGTTTCATTTAATCGTCCCTGTATTCCTCCTGTCGTCAACCCTGGATCAATCGTAGATAGAACCGAAGATCCGGCTCAGAGTCGGGTTGCCGAACCGTGTCTTTAGATCCGCCATGGAGTAGCCACCCCGGCTGGCGATCGCGCGTAGCGTATTACCAAACTCTGGAATCTGATCCTTGTAAGCGGTGTCGCGCAGGTAATCAATTCATTCTCTGCATTTGCCATGCAAGTGTACCTTTAATAATTATTAGTCATCTGATCAGAGAAAAAGCCGTCACCTTAGGCAACGGTACACATGGCGCGAGAAGTACGTGAACAATGCCGCAATATTTTGGGTCAACCGCACTGTTTGCGGCACAGGTTGATGGTGTCGGAGATTCCGTCCCAGACGCTGCTTACGGGGACGATCCACGTCTTGTATGTGATTGTATAGGCAAGGTCGCCGCTGGATGGATCGAAATTGAAGGTCATGTCAACCTCCCACCCCGTGCCCGTGGTCTTCGACGTGCCCGAATTCCCGTTTGCCGGGTTGTAGACTGTTCCGTGCTGTTGCGCACTTGTCGTCTTCACGCAATCAAAGATCGCTTGGGTGACTCCGTGAAATGTCTTGCTATCGCTCATGACAAACTCTCTGTGATTTCAAATAATGAAAAAAATTTTAATGCTCCTTTCCTGGTTAGGCATTGTTGAGTAAATAGGCGAGCAATTGATTTTAATGTGAATTACGATATAAATTTAAGTAAAACCCATAAAAAAATCACTTACGTTTTATTTAATTAGCAACTCCTAATCTAGCCCTATCGTTCTGTTTGCAATTATTGAAAAAACACGCCGCTCAAACAATAGCCCATTTGTACCAGTACCAAAGTACCTATAACCACTTTTGAATCCTGCGGTATAATGTTAGCCCGCAACATTCTCGCAGAAGAAAAACCATGAACATCCTTCTCATCGACGATCATTTCTGCGTCCGCGAAGGAGTTGCCTTGCTGCTGCGGCAGATGTTCCAGGACATCTCCGTTTATGAAGCTCAAAATGTCGATGAAGGCGTGGCGATTGCCCGCAGCAAGCCGCTGAACCTGGTGCTGCTGGATGTGCAATTCCCAGGCAAGGATGGCCTGACGGGATTGAGTGAGTTGCGGCGTGAGTTTCCGTGCTTGTGCGTGGCGATCTTTTCAGGACTGGACGGTCGGAAGCTGGTGTACGAGTCCTTGCGCTTAGGGGCGATGGGGTTTATTTCGAAAACGGTTTCGCGGCCGGAATTTGTCGAGTCGTTGCGTGATGTGCTGTCTGGGCGGCCTTGTTTACCCGCTTCGGCGTTTGGTGCCGGAGTGGTAAAAGCGAACGAAACTGACGCACAAGCGGGTGGCAGTGCTGGTTTTCGTGTCATCTCCAATCCGCACGATCTGGGCTTGACTCCACGTGAGTTTGAAGTATTGCGATGGCTGGTCCAGGGCAAGTGCAATAAGGAGATTGCCCGGCGCCTGGAAATCGAGGAGCAGACCGTCAAGAATCATCTTCGCCCGATCTTTCAGAAATTCGGCGTAACCCGCAGAGCCGAATTGGTGGTCAGGGCTTACGAGCGTGGTATCGTATTTGGCGCGCCGGAGGTGGGGAATTGATCCTTTTATGCCCATCAATTTGATTGCCCCATCGCCTTGGTCATCGTTTCAAGTAAGGTCATTGCATTGGCCGGTTTGCGTAGCAGCAGAACAGCATCAGACCATTTTTTCTTGTCGACGGCGGAGATTGCTCGCGCGGACAGAATCAGCGTCGGCACGGGGCCGCACTCGGCTTCAACTGCGGCGATGACGTCGTGGGCGGTTTCGTTCCGGCCGAGGTAGAAATCGGTAATCAATAAGTCGGGTGGCCTGTAGCTTTCGCTCAGTAGTTGCCGCAGCTCATCCATCGCCATAACTTTCTCGACCAGACACTCCCAACTATGGAGCTGTCCGGCAAGCGCGTTCAACACATCTTCGTCATCATCCACCAGGAGCACGTATAGCCCGGCCAGCCTATCTTGAGCCTGCGCAGGCAATTGCGATTGGCGGGAGGGAGCTGCGACGGCGGGCAGTTTGAGCTGAAAATCCATTCCGCGGCTCAGTTTGGCCTGGAATTGTAGGAAATGTCCCGGCAAGCAGTCGGTAGCCGCCCGCACATAGGCCAATCCTATGCCAAGCCCGTGGGTGTGTAGGTCGTTTCTGCGACGATGAGCGCGATGAAATTCCTTAAAGATGGCTTCGGATTGACCCTCGGGAATGCCGATGCCGGTATCCCTGACATGGACTTCAACCTGGGTTGGACTGACGGAAGTTGTCCCAAGCAGGATCCATCCACACGCTGTATATTTGATGGCGTTATCCATCAAGTTACTGAGTATTTGCCACAGGATGATGGGATCTGATTGCACGGTATAGGGTGGTCGCGTGCGCAAATGCACTTTGAGCTTCAAACCTTTTTTCGCGGCTTGGGGCACATATTGGTTTTCCAGCTTTGCCAGTAACGGATTGAGCTCTACCTTCGTGATAAACGGAACCTGTTTACCAGTTTCCAGATTGGTAATATCGAGAATTCGATTGAAGGAATCATTCAATTCATCAATAATACTGCCTAGCTTAGCCGCTGTACTGCACACTTCTTCGATATGATTCCTGTCAAGCGCATTGTCGAGAACTGAGGAATAACAACAAAGCGCTTGCAGCGGTTGACGCAGATTGTGGCTAGCCTGCCGTATAAACGAAGCCTTGTCTTCGGCAGCGGCCTCGGCGGTGAGCCGCATTTTGAAGGACTTACGCGAATATGCTTCCAGTTGGCAGCGGGTATACAAACCGAAGATATTGGCGAAAAGTAACATGAGGCAAGAGGGTAGCAGTGCGCTAACCTCGACACCGATGAGGTAGCCGGTAAGTGGGAGTGCAATCAGCGACAACGCGCCGAAAAAGAGCGTTGCCCCAACCGGCATCACCAACTGACCATAGGTGATGAAATAAATCGGCAGGAGACCGGGCCAAGTTTCGCCATAAAGCGCCGGATTGGCGTTGCCCAATAAAATACGGATCAAGCCTATGGCGGAAATGCTCGTTGCGAGAATAGTCGCAGAGGCGATACATGTTTGGGATTGAGAAAGATTAATGAAATTCAACCAGCAAAACAGTCCGGCTAACGCCATCACTATCAGGATTCGACAAATCAATTCCATTGCGGATAAGTGCTTGATGTGAATATCGAGAATCAAAATTGCGAGAAACCCTGCCATGCCCAGCAGTAAGGCCAAGTTCAAGACTTTCAGAGTTATGCTATGTCTCTCCTGCCAGAACAGAGCTTCTTCATCAACTCCGAAACAGGTCATTGGATACCAACTCAACAGTTTTGTTTTGAGTGTGTTCACAATGAGTTCTCCCTTTGTTTTAAAAAAACGCTTGTGCCGAGGTGTTAAGGTTATGGTTTAAGGTAGGGTATTAAGGTTCGATACCACGCCTTCGTTGACGGGTTCAGCTACTCTGTTCAGTTCTTCCAAAATTTGATACTTCTTAAAGGTGGATTTCATTTGCATAGTCAATAACGTATTTGATCAATGGATGCCGTTTCTGCATTCGAATCCACAGCTATACTTGCACGCGTATCATAGGTTGTCACCGGCCATCAATATGTAGTAATTTTTTATACTTTCAGCGCCAAACATGCTGTAGTCCCGGTCAAGGCGTGTAGAGACGCAAAATAGTGCGTCTCTACCGGACAACAGGACTATCTGCTGGATTTCTGTGACCAAAACCGTGGGAGAGTTTTTATATCAACGCATGATATACTGTAGCCTGTTGAAAATCATTAATCTTTAATGAAAAATTCTTTAGGATTTGTTGATGCCCTAAATCTTCACCATTGAATGCTTCATCAATGGCTTTGGAAAAACGCGTGGCCCACAGCAGCTGGCGCCATCTTAAAATGCTATACAAAAGAATTCATGTCATACAGCGCCAAGTATTTTTTATGAAACGCTGTCCAGCTCCCAATATCCGTTTGTTATTTCTCTTCAGTTTTAGTTTAATTCTATGAAAACGATTGATCTTCCTGTTCTTAAATTCAAGATCTACCCTTTACTGTTCTTATTGCTGATTGCCTTTATTAGTTCATCAGAAACGTGGGCGAAACCGGCTACGCCAGAAACAGGACAACAAAGCGCAACCCTTGAAATCACTAAAGACTCGCTACAGGCCAAAATTGAGGCTATCAAGACCCGGCAAGGGCTTGATGAGGCGCAAAAATCCAAAGTATTGTCTATTTATCAATCCGCGCAAGATAATCTAAGCAATATCGAAACCTATAAAGCCCGTATCACTGACTATACTCATGCGATAAAACAAGCCCCTGAGAAAACCAAAAAGTTGCAAAAAGAAATTGAGCAAACTCTTCTTAAGGTATCCAAACAAAAACTCGAAGATTTTACCAGAATCCCTATAGAAGAACTGGATCAGCGCTTGATTATGGAGAAAGGAAAAATAAGCGGTCTGGATGAACAGATTAAGAAATTGGAAAATGAGCTGGTTTTGCAACAGGCCCGCCCACAGCTCATTCGCGAGGAGACGGTAACGGCAAAACAGGATCTTGAAGCGATACACAAGAAACTGGATACTCCTACGGATAAAGCAAGTTCAAACCTGGAAACTGAAGCAAGCCGAATTTATTTGAAAACACTGACGGATTCACGTGCTGCGGAATTAAAAATGCTGAATGTCGAAGCAATCAGTAACCCGGCCAGAGTCGAATTACTTAAATCCGAGTATCGGTTACTTGACATTCAAAGAAACGCCCTACTCCCCGCCATTTCAGCTATAGATACCCTGTTAACCGAGCGGCGGCAACAGGAAGCCAAAGAAATGCAGGAAGCACTCAGCCAAGCAGAAAAGGAACTGTCCGGAAAGCACCCCCTCATCCAGGCCCTGACTCGCGAGAACATTCAGTATAGCCGGGACTTGCAGGCTATTAACACCAAAATTGAAAATTACACAGCGCAAAAAGCCAAAATTGACGCACAAGCCAGTGAGATAGATAGCAATTTTAAAAGTGCGGAAAAAAAAATCAGCCTGGCTGGTTTAAGCCCGGCATTGGGCAAAATTCTTCGTGATGAGCGGCGGAATCTACCCACTCCGGACCAATTCAAGCTGCAATCAGAAACTATTCAGAATGAAACTGCTTTAACCAGTCTTGAGCAATTTAAAATAGAAGATAAGCTAAAACAGCTCTCGGATATTGATGCCGGTTTGCAGGAGATAATGGCGCAACAGGTGGATACTAAGCTACCCAAAGAACAGCGCATGATGATACAGGCTGAATTACGGGTATTGCTCAACAACCAGAATGACCTGCTCAATAAACTGTCCGTCGATTACACCACCTATTTGCGCACATTGGGTGATTTTGATTTTGCTAGGCAACAAATGGAGAGAGAGGCCAATAAGTTTGCGACTTATCTTGATGAAAATTTGTTGTGGGTAAAAAGTTCTGATCCTATAAATGTAAGTTTTATAGCGGGTTTGTTTCATTCGGTAGAATGGCTGTTGTCTCCAGTTAACTGGCTGAAATTGGTTAAGGATGTTCTTGGATTGGCAACACAATACCCATTTTTGATTTTCATCGGAGCACTTGGTTTAGCATTGTTGTTTAAAGCTAAAATCCGGTCAAAGCTTAAGCTATCGGCTATCTCGGCTAACGTTGAAAAAATTTATACCGACAATTTCAATTACACGTTAAATGCCTTAGCGTATACGTTGATAGTGGTGCTGCCAATTCCGCTATTTATGTATTCGTTAGGTTGGTTATTGAGTAGTAATATCCATGTTGCCGATTTCACCAAGGCAATTGGCGAAGGTCTTAAAGGCGCGTCTAAGCCAATGTTTTTTCTGCAATTTTTTTATCGGCTATTTGCAGATCAGGGGATAGCGCGTAAACATTTTCAATGGCAAAAAAACACCGCGAGCTTGTTACGCAAGCAAATTGCCTGGCTTCGTTTTATTGCCGTACTAACGGTATTTATTATCGAAAGCACAGCCGCTTCAAAAGTATCCATGCTCAGTGATAACCTGGGCCGCTTGGCATTGATCATCAGCATGATAGCCATGACGGTTTTTGTAGGCCGCCTGCTGAATCCTGCCCATGGTCTATTAAAGGGTTATTTAGACAACAATTTAGAAGGTTGGGTAAACAAATTTCGCTATATCTGGTATCCGGCCGTTATTTCCATTCCGTTAGTCATCATTGGCTTTGCTGTTGCCGGCTATTATCTGAGCGCGTTGGAGCTCCAGCAGCAATTGATTATCTCCCTGCGGTTAATTTTTCTGGTGGTCATCATTCATGAATTGGTGATACGTTGGTTAACGCTGGTTAACCGGCAGTTAGCCATAAAAAATGCCATGCAAAAAAGCAAAGCCGCATTTCTTACTGAAAAACCACACGTATCAGGAGGAGAAGATCCCGTTTTACCGGTTGATGAACAACTTATCGATATTCCCAAAATAAACGCCCAAACCATAAGGTTGCTTAACGTTTTTATTGGCTTCAGCTTAATTGTCGGTTTTTGGGCCATCTGGAAAAATATATTGCCTGCTTTTTCCTTTCTGGATCAAATAGTTCTATGGCAGCATCTCGTTATCAGCGATAACCAAAAAAGATTTGAGCCGACAACCTTGACCAATCTCATGTTGGCTGGACTCTATTTTTTTATTGCCGTGGTTTCGGTGCGAAACTTTTCCGGCATTATGGAATTATTGGTATTTAGGCACATGTCCATAGAAGCGGGTGGGCGTTATGCGGTCAATCAGTTGGCAAATTATACGTTGGTTGCTATCGGTTTTGTTAGCATCGCCAATGAGCTTGGCGGCAGTTGGTCGCAGGTACAATGGCTGGTAGCCGCCCTCAGTGTTGGCCTGGGTTTTGGTTTACAGGAAATTTTTGCCAATCTGGTTTCAGGCATCATTTTATTGTTTGAACGCCCAATACGGGTAGGCGATACGGTAAGCATTGGCGATGTCACGGGTAAAGTCAGCCGCATTGAAATGCGTGCCACAACGCTTGTAGATATGGATCAAAAAGAACATATTGTACCCAACAAAACCTTTATTACCAGCCAATTAGTGAACTGGAGCTTAACCGACCCCATAACCCGTATAGTGATTCCACTGGGTATTGCCTATGGTTCTGATGTCGAGCTGGCGTATAAAGTGATGCTTGATACGGTGCTCTCAACGCCATTGGTGCTTACGGAACCCGCACCGAGCGTATTGATTGTAGGTTTTGGCGATAATTCGCTGACGTTCTCTATTCGTATTTTCGTTAGCGAACTGTCAAACCGTTTGCCCGTTACGCACAATCTATACATGCGGCTTGAAAAAGCCTTGCGCGAACATAAAATAGAAATTCCTTTTCCCCAACGGGATATCCACATCCGTTCGGTTGCCCAGGAGCCCGGCGCTACAGATCATGACATCAAGAAAACTTTTGAAGCAAATGTGCCTAACTTGAATAAGGTTTGATGGGGCCTATAGTCAGGTGAAATAATTTCTGCATCTTACGTCCTCCTTCCAAGAGAGGGCTTGGGAGAAAGTTATAGTATAATAGTACAAACGAAGAAAGTGTTTATGCCAAGAAGATGGCAATAGACTAAAATCTTCAAGTCATTGAAAGATAAATACAATAAAAAATTATCAGCAAAAACCCATAGGGCTAACAAAGCGCGTCGCCTAAATTTTTTTTGACTGTTTTTGCCTCATTTTCAGGCAAGGTGCCGCCGAAAATCCTGCCAAATGTCGGATTTCGCAATTTTTAGCACCCTCTCCTGCGAGCCGGTCTATTTCCGCTTAAAATTTAGCGAGTTTTTCCGCTCGTTTTTTTGATTTTTGGCTTTCTCGGTCAAGCACTAGTTACTTTTTCTGTTCCATTGTACCCTAATCTTCTATGCCACCCGGTTTTCTTCCCCTTTGCTATCGAAATTCAATATCAACCTATGACTAAGCCAATTTCAACCACTGTGGACCTGATCCGGAAATACGGCGGCGTCGTATCTCATGCAGCCCTGTATCCCTCGAACCGTAGCTTCCGAACACCTTCCGTTGACGGGCTGATCAGCTTTTTGCTCGTTTCCCGTTGTGCTGTCGTGCAAGGCAATCCAATCTGCGCCCCCGAAAATACAGCCTACTTGGCTGACGCTTTTGCCGAATATTGCGGGCGTAACGGCTGGTCAATCATCTATTTCGCTGCAACGGCCAGCTTGGAAGCCTATGCCCGCGAACGAGGATATGCCTCGATGGAGTTTGCCAGCCTGCTGATCGCCGATCCTCAGGATGATCCTGAGGAAGGTCCAGAGGCTCACCATCTACGCCAGCACCTCAACCACATACGGCGGACGGGAGCGGTGGTGCGCGAGTACAAGGGAGAGCCTGATGCACAGATGGAAGCCCGGACACAGACGGCTTGCGAAGCCTGGCTGGATGACCGCCATGGGCCGCAGATGTATTTGAGCTGCCCCCGGCTTTTTGATGACAGGGTGGGCCGGCGTTGGTTCATTGCCGAACAGGCGGGCGAAGTGATCGGCTTTCTCTCCATGCTGCGGGTAGGTTGTACCGAGTGCCAAGACTTGATCAACCTGGTGTTTTCCTCGCCCACCGCTCCGCTCTATACCAACGAACTTATGATAGAAACTGCTCTACAGGCACTACGCGAAGAGGGAATTAGTTCGGTTTGCCTGGGAGTCGGGCCGCTGGAGGCGCTGGGGCGGGTTGAGGGTTGCAGTGCTATCACGGAGTGGTTGTCCCGCAAGCTTTACTACTTGTTTTCAACCAAGCTAATGCACCAGAACAACAAGACTGTGTTCTGGGAAAAATTCCGCGTGACCCAAAAGGAGCCCTTATACCTGCTGTTCCAGTCGCCGCGCATCGGTCTGAGGGAAGTTTACGCCCTGTCACAGGCTCTTCATTTTTCCGTAAAAAGATAAGCCTGAGCCACGCGAATCGTCGCTTGGCCGGACGCCGGCCTTGACAAGGCCTGCCCGCCCAGGAGATGCTGTAGGAAAAAACCAACTGTCGCACGTCTTGTCGTGATGCGCACTTGGCGCGAATCCGCCTTGCCGCTACGGCATATGCCGTAGCCGAATCGGTCTGGCTCATCGAGCATCTGCACATGGTCAGCATCCCGCAATGTCAGTTCGACAGTTCCTGCCGGCGCCCGCTCGAAGAAGCGCAGGTAATTAGTCGCCAGCGGCGCGCAGACACTGGATGCCCGCCAGGCGACTTCCGCGCCGATTAGCAGTAGTGGAACCTTCAAGCTGGCAAGTAGGCCATGCACCACCGAAACTTTGCCGTTGTCGTCGGGATCGATGGCCACCACGCTGGCAAATCCACCGTATTTTGCAGCAGCAAGCACTGCATCCTTGCCACCCATCGAATGACCGGCAATGCCGATTTTTTTTGAATCAACGCCCTGAATCCGGACCAGCCATTCGAAGATTACTTTCGCATCGTGGGCAAGTTCGAGATCCGTTCTGAACAGTGAATACCAACTGCGCACAGCCACGACAAACCCACGGGATGCGAGCGCACGGGCGTAGCTTTCATACTGGTCGTCGGTAGCCATGCGGCCTGGCAGGAAGACTATGGCGGGCGCCGATATTTGCGGATGAGTAGGTTTGTAAAGCACGACTTCCAAACTTTCGTCTTGATTCAGCACTTCAATCCGTGCGGAGTCAACTCGCTGCTGGCCAGGACCAGCCAAGTCGCTTTCCGGCATGCCTATCGCATCGGTTGCAAGCGTATCGAGGGATAACTGATTCCTGAAGCTATTGCAACTGACGATCAATAAAAGCAGGCTAATGAGGAGAATAAGACGGGAAAAAGATCGATTTTGGCGCATTTGCGAATTATATAAGAAAACATGAAGGGAGTGAAGCGATACCCCTTAGGTATCTGAACAAAAAAATCTGAAATCACCCTTTTCATCTGCTGATTGAGTTCGCTAATACATTTCAAAGGGTTTTCTGGTTAAGTTACTTTCAACGCTCTGCTGGGGCATACTTTTAGGGAGGGTACATTATGTACACTGTACGGTACAGTTTTCAAAACTTCCGAAACATACCGATGTTGCTATTTGGTCGACCCTTTGCGAAAGTCGGCAATAGAATTCTGAAAAAATCATCCTGCTCCTCGATTTGCTTTTTGGCGGCCTTGAGCCGATGCTTCAGCGATTCCTTCAGCTTAAGGTCGGACTGGCCCGATTGAGGCCGGATCGGCGCTGTATCGGCCTTTTCCAGACAAGGCAGGTCGTTGCGGAATTCTCTTTGACCCACAGGAAATCGCCATAGAAATAATTGGCATCCAGCGCCTAGGGAAAAAGTTTTAGGGCGGCTTCCAGATATTGGTGAGCCAGGTCGTCGTTGCCACAGGAGATCGGCCATCAGGGTAGGCGGTAATAGAGGTTCCCCAGGGTAACATAGGAGGTGCCTTCTATGACCGTGGTGTCGAGATCGATGGCCTTGACCAGAAAATCCAAGGCACTCTTCACCTTGGTGAGTGCGCCGAGGCTGAATTCGATGGCGGCGAAGATTCATAGCACTATAGACTTTCAGAAATTAATTTTCCAAAATCCAAAACAGCGGGGAAATTTAATGGGCTCAGTTATATTGAGTTTTTAGAACAACTGCTGGCATTTATTTTATGAGGGTAAAATTTTTGTAATTATTCAGACCCCCCTACGCCAAAAACATACAAAGTTGGCTAAAAAAGTTGTACATTAATCTCCATGAGACTAAGCGACCACGATCTGCTGCAACTGACCGAAGAAGAATTGCTGGAATTACC
>JAQTPT010000013.1 GCA_028712795.1 Methylococcales bacterium | reverse complement strand
AGCGCCTGTCTCAGGCCGGTGTCCACTTGAAAGGTGTCGTGTTTAATGATTTACCTGAATTATCTTCCCGCTACGGATACGGATACGGACAGAACAAATACGTTTATCAATATAGTTACAAAAAACCCAACTGATACAATTATAAATGAAATATACATATACTCCGCGCGGTTAACTTTTCGGTTCTTTTAAAATAACTGGAAGTTCATAGTCATCAAGCTTTGCATTTCATTTTTGTAACAGGTGCTTAGCTCTGTGATTCAGGCTTAATACTGTCTCTAAATGCGTCGAAACGGTCGTAATGTTTACTATACAGAACCTGTTTTTTAACAAAACGCCATAGCCGTTCAATCAAATTCAGGTTAGGCGTATAGGGTGGCAAATAAAGCAGTTCAATATTCAATTCTTTTGCCTCGTCAGCGACAGATGGGCATTTTTGATATCTGGCATTATCCAATATGAGGGTGATAGGACGTCCGCTTTCAGCGTATGCCTTAGCAATTTTATCGGGGAACTCGCAGAAAACGTCCTGGTTTATATAAGTATCATTGGTTACCATGATCCTAAAAAACTTAGTTGAGTATACCCCTGCCAATAAAAATCAGCATAAACTTGACAAGGAAAATTGGGTTATGTTGAGCGTTTAGCTTACGCTACTTATCAAATCGGGCGGTTTTAAGACGGCCCCCTTCAGATATTTTTTCATTGCTTCGCTTAAAATTCGATACCAGCATTGCAAAGGGGTTAACTGCAGCGCAATTGCTTTCAACTCGTCAAAAAATGCACATACCCGCGTATAGGCCGCCTTCACATAAGACTCCCTGCCGTGGCTGCTGGTGATGGTGAGTGTGGTTTGTCCGGCATGCTGGGTTTGCTTGCCCACGCAGTGCAATAACAACGGCCTGGACACAATGGCTTCATAATGTTTCTCAGCTTCGACCAGGCGGGCGAACAATGACCACCCGTTATAGACCAGCGCAATCATTCTTGCAATTAAACGGCAGGGGGCGAGCTTCTGGGTGACAAACCCGCACCAGCCCCATTGGTTTTTGATTTCATCAAAGTTGTTTTCACAATCAGCGCGGTCACGGTAATGCTGGACAATCGTTACCACCTCTGCGTCCAACGATGTCACCAAGACACTGTATTCGAAGGCGGACAGGTCTTCAGCCGGTTCAACCAGCGAGAACTGGTGAGGTAAAGCATTATCCGGTGCTTGGGCGTGCTTTTTCCCTAATCGGCGCCGGACGATCACCACCCGGCGGGCAGTTTTCCAGGTGATCAATTTCAGTTCAGTGGCAAAGGCTTCAAAGCCCTCGTGCGTTTTTACCCAGCCCGGCTTGCAATGATATTGATGGATAAGTTGCTTCACCCAGGATGATTTCTTGAGTTTGAATAAATAGTCGACCCCGCGTTGTTCCGCTTCGGACATGATCGTGTCGCTTCCCCAATCAGAATCGCCCCGAATAAAGGTCGGCCAATGCGCTCGGGGCATACGGTCGAGCAATGTCCATAGCCCAGGGGCGGTATAAGCGGATGAACTCCGGTTGCCCGCTTGCACTTCAACCTCCAGGATTAGGCGCACATTGGCTATCATGTAAGTGTGGTAGGTGTGCGATGGCCGTCCGGGCTTGTGGTGGTTGTAGCCGACCGTGGCCCCTTCCTGGTGGCCATATAAGGTTTTGATGGTGACATCCGCATCCAATATCCACGGCAGTTCCAGCAATGGGCTATAGGATTGATACAAATGCTTTTGCAGCCAAGCAATGCCTGCAGTTTCTTCAATGGCTTTCAACGCATTACGCGCACTGTCTTCTCCCACTACTTTAGTCATGCCCAATAAGGGCGCATTGACGCAATCCCCTTGTATTCGCGTAATATGGGCGTAACGGGTATACCCTGCCAAAATGGACAGCACAAAAGATCCCAAGACATTTATCTTTTTAGGGGCGTTAGGACTGGTATAGCGCAAGGGACAATCTTCAACCCAAGGCATAAAGCGATGCCCTACTTTTAAATATTGAATGAAAAAGGCAAGTTGCCCCATTGTGGTCACTTGTGCCTGTGGATCCCATTCAATATGGATTTTTCCATTAAAGGTGTCGGCAATCAGTGCGCTTATTACTGACTTTTTAAGCGTAAATTCCGGCTCACCCGTTGGGTGAATAACTTTGGGAGGTAAAATCATGGCTCGGCTCAAAGAGTACAAGCTTTACAGATTTAATGCTTTTGTTCAAGTGCGGTTTTTAGGATGATGGCTTCGTGCGTGATCGGTCATAGGCGCCCAAGACATTGTAGCGTTTGCGTCCGCTGGCAGCAATAGCCTTACGAAGCACCAGACCATCCCTAAAAATGCGCCCATCGCAAAGTGAGCAGCCAAGGACTTCTTCCAGGTTGTTCGTGGAACATATCCCGATATAGGTGCGCATGAGTTCATTTCAAATTAGCAGTTTTAAAACTTCCTAAATGAAAGGCTATCGAGGGACTTGCAAAAGTGGATAGCCGAAGGCGTTGCCGTGCCTCATACGCTTTATGATGACATGGAGCGCAACGAAGCCTATGTCAACATTGGGACAAGCCGTGACACCAGCGAGTTTTTCCGTGATTCGATTCGTCACTGGTGGCATTCCTATGGAATCCTGTACTATCTTCTGGCAACATCCATTTTATTACTGATGGATGGCGGTGGCAGTAACTCCTCCAGGCACTTTATTTTCAAACAGGATTTACAGGCTTTAGTGGAAGAGATCGGCATTGAAATACGCATAGCGCATTATCCGCCGTACACGTCTAAATGGAATCCCATTGAGCACCGGGTATTTCCTCATATTACCCGCGAATTATCCGGCATGATTTTAATCAGCTATGTATTTATGAAAGAATTAATAGAAAAGACAACAACAAAAGCGGGATTAAAAGTCTTTGCCTGTATTTTTAACAAGGTTTATGAAACGGGCAGAAAAGTGGTGGAGGGCTTTAAAGAATCAATGCGAATTGTTTTTGATGATCATCTGACGCAATGGAATTATACTGCCATTCCTGAAGCGACAATTTCAGAAGTTGCATAAGTTATTTTATGCACGTTCCTTAGCTGTTTATAGGTTCTCATCCGCTTCCTCGTCTTTGGTTGGATTGAAAAAAGCCGGAAACTATATCAGTAGCCTTCTTCAAGTCCGATAATTTTCGATTGCACTTATGAGTTGAATGTAAGAACCATTTCAGTCAGAACTGATTTCACTATACTAGACCCGAAAATTTCGGACAAGGTAATAGATGTGCTGGTGCCAATTGAAAATTGACTTGGGGAAGAAGTATAGGGCTCAAAGACTTTGTAGAATCTTGCGATATGCAAGTTTGGATATTATTCTAGAAATTAAAGCCGATTGCCTTTATATTGTAAGCTTAAGATTAAAGATGCAGGGCGAAAAGCCCCAATAACCCGTTTTAAGGCAATATTTTTCTTAGAAAATCGTCCAGTAGCCCCACATAAAGTGATATGAGTGTTTAGATGAAAGTTTTTCAAGTTTTGTTTTTGATTGTGTTGATTATACCTTTTGCAGAAATTTATTTGCTGCTGCAAGTGGGAGGAATCATTGGCGCTTTACCGACTATATTTTTAGTCGTGTTTACAGCGGCGTTGGGTGCGTGGTTGTTGAGGCGGCAAGGCTTTGCCACCTTCCGGCGTTTTCAGGAAAATCTGGCGCAAGGCGTGATACCCGCTTATGAAATGATTGAGGGTCCCATTATTCTGCTGGGTGGCTTATTATTGTTAACCCCCGGTTTTATTACCGACGTGTTGGGCTTTGCCTGCTTAATACCGCCATTACGCAAAAAAATAGCCCAATATGTCATTGAAAATCATCTGCTTCAAGCTGGGGGCATTTTTCAGCAAGAAAGGGGGGCGGCTGAAAAAAATGTATTGGAAGGCGAGTTTCGCAAAGAAGAGTGAATGAGAGGTAAAAGGCCCAAGGAAAAGCATGATTTACAAAATCTTGAGCCTTGACCCTGAACCTTTCCCCTTGTATCAGCTGTTTGTAGGGCTATTGTCAGCACCGCACGAATTTTTATTAAGCCCTGCGTAAGCCGGGCAAAAGCCTGAAAATCCGGTGCCAATAAGTACGATGCCGATCAGCAATAAGGCAATTGAGGCGGTGAAAATTGAAATGGCAATTAATGCCGCGCCGGCATACATGCGGTATTTTTTTTCTTTCTCGCCCACATTGTGTTCAAATTTAATCATACGTTTAAAATCAAAACTCATCTTAATCTCCTTCTGTGTAATTTTTATTATTTTAAAAAAGCAATGGCTAATACAGCCATTACAGAATCCAAGCAATATACACAGCTCCAAAAAATGTGCAAGCAATAACATAATGGATATTACAAAAATTATAGACAAGCTTAATGACGCCCAGCGTCAGGCCGTTACCGCGCCCTCACAGGCTATGCTGGTGTTAGCTGGCGCGGGTAGCGGAAAAACCCGGGTATTAGTGCATCGTATTGCCTGGCAGATTCAGGTGGAAGGTTTGTCAGCGCATAGTATTCTCGCGGTGACTTTTACTAATAAAGCCGCAAAGGAAATGCGCGGAAGAATTGAGAGTTTACTTAACGTGTCCGCTCAAAGCCTATGGATAGGCACTTTCCACGGCATAGCGCATCGCCTGTTGAGACGGCATGCAAAACAGGCAAAGTTACCGGAGACCTTTCAGGTCATGGATTCCGGCGACCAGTTAAGGGTTATCAAGCGTTTGTTAAATACACTTAATTTTGATGACACCAAGTGGCCGCCACGGGAAGTGCAATGGTTCATCAATGCACAAAAAGATGAAGGTGTCAGGGCTAGGCACATGGTCGAGACGGGCGATCTCCATCAACGGCAAATGCTACGGATTTATCGGGCCTATGAGGAGCTTTGTGATCGTTCCGGCTTGGTGGATTTTGCCGAATTGTTGTTACGGGCGCATGAATTATTGCGCGATAATTCCGACGTGCTGGATTTTTATCAGCAGCGCTTCAGGCAAGTTCATGTTGATGAGTTTCAAGACACCAATACCATTCAATATGCCTGGTTGCGTCTATTGACAGACGGCAAGGATAATCTGTTTGTGGTGGGTGATGACGATCAGTCCATTTATGGCTGGCGGGGGGCGAAAATTGAAAATATCTACAGCTTTCAAAAACATTATCCTAACCATCACGTCATCAAGCTGGAACAGAATTACCGGTCCACCGGCACCATTCTTAAGGCGGCTAACAAGATCATTGCCAATAATGCCGGACGCATGGGCAAAGAGCTATGGACCGAGGCGGACGAAGGCGACTTGATTTCCTTATACGCCGCTTTTAATGAGCAGGATGAAGCGTATTTTGTGGTCGAGCGAATCCGGGCTTGGGTCAATGAAGGCGGGTTGCGCAGTGATGCGGCCATTTTATATCGATCCAATGCCCAGTCCAGGCAGTTTGAAGAAAAATTGATGGCTACCGCCACGCCTTACCGGGTCTATGGGGGATTGCGCTTTTTTGACCGTGCAGAAATCAAGAATGCGCTGGCTTATTTGCGGTTGATATCCAACCGTCATGATGATGCGTCGTTTGAGCGGGTCATTAACACGCCGACACGTGGCATAGGTGCTAAAGCCATAGACGATATACGCTCCATTGCTCGTGATCAGAGCATATCCTTGTGGGCAGCCGCCATCGTCTTGATTAATCAGCGCGCTATGGCTGCACGCGCAACCAATGCCCTGATTGGCTTTTTGGAGCTGATTAAACAACTGGATAAACAAACGGAAGAATTGGCGCTTTATGAGAAAGTCAAACTGGTGGTCGAAAAATGCGGACTGTTAGAGCTATATAAAAAAGAAAAATTGGATAAAGGCGAGGAAAAAGTAGAAAACCTGGAAGAGTTGGTCAACGCCGCGCGTCTTTTTGATTTCGATCAGGAAAATGAAGAAAATATGGGTGAGTTGGATATGTTTCTCACTCACGCAGCGCTGGAGTCAGGCGATAGCCAAGCTGATGATTTTGAAGACTGCGTGCAATTGATGACGCTGCATTCAGCAAAAGGTCTGGAGTTTAAGCGGGTGTTCCTGGTTGGGATGGAAGAGGGCTTATTTCCGTCACAGCAGTCCGTTGACGATGTCGCCCGATTGGAAGAGGAACGCAGGCTCTGTTATGTCGGTATGACACGGGCCATGCAGCAACTGTATTTAACCTATGCTGAATCCAGGCGTCTATACGGTCGTGAAAGTTATCCCAGGCCGTCACGATTCTTGCGCGAGATACCCGCCGAGTTTATACAGGAAGTGAGGATACGTGCGACTGTCAGTCGTCCGGTCACTGCTGCAAAACCGAAAGCACTACCGCTACAGACGACGGGAAGCCATAAGCTTGGGCAAAGCGTCATTCATGAAAAATTTGGTGAAGGCGTGATTCTGCAAATGGAAGGGTCTGGCGCGCAGGAAAGAGTGCAGATCAACTTTAAACACGCCGGCGTTAAATGGCTGATGCTGGCTTATGCCAAATTGGATGTGTTGTAGAGGCCGCCATGTATGTGTAGTGATTATCCTGAAAGTCAGTTCTAGGATAAAAGATTCTGCATTCAGATTAAAACCTGAATGCAGAATCGATCTGTGTTAAGGCGTTAAACCCTGTCCAATGACAATAACTTTCAGGGCGTTAGTACCGCCTTCAATACCCGTCAAGTCGCCTTTGGTGATGATGAATTTATCGCCATCTTTCGCTTTGTTCCATTTTCTGAGTTCTTTCACAATGTTGCGGTTAACTTCAGCATGGTCTTGAGTCTCGCCAGGTTTAAAATACATCGGAAAAACACCGCGATACAGCGTCACTTTACCTAAGGTTTTTTCCTGGCTGCTCATCGCAAAAATGGGAATGCCGGAACTGATTCTGGACATCCACAAGGGAGTTGACCCGGATTCGGTTAACGCTGCGATGCCTTTGATGGTGGTATGGTTAGCCATATACATTGCAGACATTGCAATTGCTTCATCATCGCGTTCAAATTGAATATTGATGCGATGATCTGATTCACGGACACTGCGTTGCTTTTCCGCTTCGATACAAATGCGGTGCATGGCTTCAACGGCTTTGACCGGGTACTTACCGGAGGCCGTTTCCGCTGATAACATGATAGCGTCAGTACCGTCATAAACGGCATTGGCAACATCAAACACTTCAGCACGCGTAGGAATGGGGTTGTCGATCATGGACTCCATCATTTGTGTAGCAGTGATTGCGACACGATTGAGTTCACGGGTGCGTTTTATCAGCAATTTCTGTACGGCAGGCAAGTTGGCATCACCGATTTCAACACCCAAATCGCCACGCGCCACCATCACGGCGTCAGACGCCAGGATAATCTCGTCCATCACGTTCGGGACTATGGCTTCAGCACGTTCAACTTTAGAGACGATACCCGCGTAACAACCTTCAGCAACCAGTAAACGACGCGCTTCGTTAAGATCTTCAGCACAACGGGGAAAAGAAACCGCAACATAATCACACTTCATGATAGCGATCGTTTTAATGTCTTCTTTATCTTTTTCCGTTAATGCCGCAGCAGAAAGCCCGCCACCTAACAGATTGATACCTTTATTGTTGGACAAATCACCACCAACAATAACAGTACAATTAACGCGCATGTTTTCGACATTAACCACATCCAGCACGATACGGCCATCGTCCAGTACCAGCCGGCTACCCGGCCTGACTTCCAGGGCCAAGGGTTCGTAAGTGATGCCAACCTGAGTGTTATCGCCGGCTTTAGGGTCAAAGTTTATATCCAAGGCAAAATTCTGACCCTCGTTTAGAAATACCTTGGTATCTTTAAATCGGGCAATACGGATTTTTGGTCCTTGTAAATCAGCCAGAATACCTACGCGCCGTCCGGTTTTCTTGCTGAGTTCACGTACAGCATTGGCTCGATCGATGTGGTCTTGAGCAGAACCATGAGAAAAGTTCATCCGTACAACGTCTAAACCTGCATTGAACAAGCCTTCAAGAACCCCTGGCTTATCTGTTGCAGGGCCGAGTGTGGCTAAGATTTTGGTTCTTCTTAACATTTAGGTATGGGATCCGTTATTTGGCGTTTACAAAAGCAATAGTGGTGTCCAACATACGATTTGAGAAGCCCCATTCATTGTCATACCAAGACAGGACTTTTACCAAGCGTCCGCCTATTACTTTAGTCAATGGTGATTCGTAAATGGATGATGCGGGATTATGATTAAAATCAATAGAAACCAGTGGCCTTTCGTTAATGTCCAGAATACCTTTTAATGCGCCTTTAGAGGCCGCTGTCAAAATTTCATCAATTTCTGCTTTGCTGGTGTTCCTGGCAGAATGGAAGGTTAAATCAACAACTGAAACGTTGATAGTGGGTACGCGCATGGCGAAACCGTCCAATTTTCCCGCCAATTCCGGCAATACCAAGCCAACAGCCGCAGCAGCACCGGTTTTTGTCGGTATCATTGATTGAGTGGCTGAACGCGCTCGGCGTAAATCGCTGTGGTAAACGTCAGTCAGAACCTGGTCATTGGTGTATGAATGAATGGTGGTCATCAAGCCACTTTCAAGGCCAATAGCGTCGTTTAAAGGTTTTACAATCGGCGCCAGGCAGTTGGTGGTGCAAGATGCGTTAGAAATAACGGTGTCTGACGCTTTCAGCGTGCCATGGTTTACGCCAAAAACGATAGTTCCGTCTACATCATCGCCACCTGGGGCAGAAATAATGACTTTTTTTGCGCCGGCTGTAATGTGCGCTGAGGCCTTAGCTTTGCTGGTGAAAAAACCGGTGCATTCATGGACAACATCTACACCCAGATCAGCCCAAGGCAGTTTTGAAGGATCACGTTCAGAGAAAACCTTGATTTTGTCGCCATTGATAACAATGCAGTCGCCGTCGACAGTGACTTCAAAAGGAAATTTACCATGCACCGAGTCATATTGAGTCAGGTGTGCATTGGTGTTGCTGTCACATAAGTCATTGATCGCAACTATTTGAATTTCATTGGTGCGGTCTGATTCATATAAAGCGCGGACGATATTACGTCCAATACGACCATAACCATTAATTGCAACTTTAATTGGCATTGAGTAACTCCAGAGTGTTGATGTGATAAATAAGAAACGGATGGAAAGATTGATTTAAACAGTTTAATTGTATCAAAAAAGTGGGGGCTTAGTCCAATACTAGCCTCGGCCATCTGGACGGGCTGAGCACCCATTAAGTATTAAGGGCATCTCTGGAAATACCCCAACTTACTTCGATTTTTGACAAGAAGCAATGGTGTTGAAATGAGATAAAAAGAGTGAACCTACTGATTAGAGTATCGACCCATGAAACACCGCCAACCCGAACTCGAACGGATACATGAAAAGGTCAGAAAAAGCCGGACGTGCGCTAAGCCGTTCAATGTCGTGCCGATGTTCAAGATTTTGGCGCTCCAGAACAAACGTTATCAAACCGGACGAAGTCAAAAGTCAGAGCCTGAATCGAGCAGGCGGAACTGGTCGGCTACGTGATACTCACCGTCGGTTTTCAGCGGGCTAAGGTCGCGATTGGCTTGATGAATTTAGTTAAAAACATAAAGCGTTTGCTTCAGTTGCTTAAACGCGAGGCGAATGTTGCCAAACGGGATTTGATGAACTATTACAGGATAAGGTGCGCCCGTAGTGGCATAAAAATGAGAAAATAACACAAAGGGCAGGTGATTTCATGCAATTTTTACTTCAAATCACCGGTATACACCTTGACTTTTAAATAAAGTCGAAAAAATTAGCCTAATTACTATTGGGTGACTTAGAATTAAAAGAGGTTTTCTAAAGACTCTTCCAACCCTCATCATTATCTCTTTTTATCTTTATCTTAACAATTTTACTGGAGGCTGTTATGCCGATTTCTCATGTATTTGACACCTATGCAAAAACAAGCAAAGGTAAAACGTTACACTTTGATGTTGTAATTGATGAACAAGATCAGCAAAAAGCGTTACACTACGCCAAAGAATGGTTAAAAACCATAGGCTATGAGGACTCAACAGTGGTCTCGGAAAACTGTTATTTTTGTCATAGCGTCGAAGCCCCGGCAGAGCTTAGGCAACAAATCAACGATCGGGGGTATGCCATCTATAAACTGGAAGGTTGTCCAAAATAGCTACTTCAAAACCCAAAAGCTATACTCAGTCAACTTCAACTTTCGGCACTAAAATAATGAAATTGAATCTCGAAAAAATGAATGGTTACAGTGTGATATTTATTCATGAAGAAAGGATAGACGCGCATAATTCTCCTGAATTGAAAGAATACATTCTGCATCTGATAGAACAGGGTGACGTCAATATTATTATCCAATTGGAAAATGTCCGTTTTATAGATAGCTCCGGTTTGGGCGCATTGCTATCGGGTTATAAAAATGCGATCGCTAAATCCGGTAAGCTTGCTTTAGCATGCTGCGAGCAACAAGTAATATCAATGTTTGAATTAACACGGTTAAACCGGGTTTTTGAAATTTATACTGATTTAAAAGAAGCTTTCGATAACGAAGCCTAGAGGTTATGTATGTGTAATTCGGTTCTTCAGGTCGATGTCATCATCCCGACACAGACCAAATATCTGGACTTGATCGGTAGTATTGGTGAGCATATAGCGAAAGATATAGAGAATTTTTTGGGTGACCGGGAGGCCTTGGCTTATCACTTAAATCTTGTACTGACGGAAGCTACGACTAATGCTATTAAACATGCCAATAATGATCCAAAAGACACCGTAAGAATAACTATTCATATTCAGGATAACGAGCTGAATATCAAGGTTTATGATCACGGACAGGGCTTTGACCTGGAATCCGTGCCTTTACCCGATTTTGACCAGCCAAGGGAAAGTGGCATGGGCATATTTTTCATTCGCACATTGATGGATTCAGTCACCTATACCAAACAACCTGATTGCAATATATTGGAAATTATAAAATATCTATAACGCTTTCAGCCATTACAACCATCCAAAGAACGCATCCAGCTTTTTTAATCGCTAACCATTGGCTCTGTTGACTCTGTCTTTTGAAATGGTATTTTTAGCAACCTCTGATAACGAATAATTTAGACGGTGGAAAATGGACGTGCAATCAAATAGACCAGCCAGATCTTGGACTGTTACATTTCAACAAATAGCCGAGCGAGCCTTGGGCAAGGAAGCCGGAAAACAGTTGTGGGAGAAATATGAAAGCGCTTTTCCAATCGGCTACCAAACCTTGGTGTCGCCGCGCTACGCTCTAAAAGACCTGTTGCATCTTGAGCAACTGACACATGCAAAACATCATGATATCAGCTTACTAAAACCCTACCAGGGCATAACTCATTACCGGCTGCATTTTTACAGTCAACAGGAACATTTTCTGGATGAATATATTCCGGTTCTGGAAAATATGCACTTAAGAGTATTGGACCAAGTCCAGTTCCCTTTTACAGTGAATGGCAACACGCAATTTATCAGAAGTTTCACCATTAAAACAGCAACAAATCAATGCCCTCCTTTAGGCAGTGTGAACCATAAGCTGCTAAACACTATTCGGGTTATACTCGATGGTAAAAGTGAAAATGACGCGCTTAATAAACTGCTGGTTTTAACTGGCATGAACTGGCAGGAAATTGATGTGCTTCGGGCCTATCGAAATTATTATTTGCAGCTGGGTCATCAAACCACCCGAGCCAGTGTGAATCATGCATTGATTAACAATCCGCAAGTTGCGTTATGCCTGTTTAATAAATTCGAGGCACGCTTTAGGCCAAATCCCGAGTGGGATGATCCAGTCATTCGGGAAGAACAGGCCTTATTTCCGCTCCGTTTGAAATTGCTGGAAAGCATGGAGTCAGTTTCCGACATTAATGAGGACAGGATTTTACGCACCCTGTTTATTTTGATAAGTGCGACAATGCGCTGTAATTTTCATCTACGGCGTAACCTTGATGATTATTTTATCGCTTTTAAAATCAACAGTCTGGGCGTTATCAATATGCCTTCTCCTAAACCGCAAAACGAGATTTATGTCCATGCGGTCGATATGGAAGGCATACACCTGCGTGGCGGCAAAGTTTCACGAGGTGGAATACGTTGGTCAGACCGTTCCGATGATTTCAGGTCTGAAATATTGGGACTCATGCAAACCCAAATCAGTAAAAACGCCTTGATTATACCGACCGGCGCTAAAGGCGGCTTTATATTAAAAAAGAAGGGTTTAAAATTCTCCAGCGCCAACTCCACATTGGAGAAAAAAGATGCGGGCAAAAAAGCTTACATCACGCTAATACGTGGCTTGCTGGATTTAACCGACAATTACTGTGATGATAAAGTTGTCCGGTTGCCTAACATCGTGAGCTATGATGACCCAGACCCGTATTTAGTGGTGGCCGCCGATAAAGGCACCGCTAGTTTTTCAGATTTAGCCAATGGCGTGTCCGCCGACTACCAATTCTGGTTAGGCGATGCCTTTGCCAGCGGTGGTTCCCGTGGTTATGACCACAAAGCCTTGGGCATTACCGCTCGAGGCGCCTGGGAGTGCGTCCAGCGGCATTTTCGTGAAATAGGCAAGGACATACAAAACGAATCCTTTACTGTGGTCGGCATTGGCAGCATGGACGGCGACGTTTTTGGCAATGGCCTGTTATTGTCCCCATGTATAAGGTTATTGGCCGCTTTTAGCGGCCAACATATTTTTATAGACCCGGACCCGTCTGCTACCGATACACCCTTTAATGAACGCAAACGTTTGTTTGAATTGCCGGGGTCAAGCTGGAATGACTATGACCGAACTCTGATCTCGAATGGCGGTGGCGTTTATTTTCGGTCGGACAAAGATATTCCTGTTTCAGCCGAGTTGAAAAAATGGCTAGGCATACGTTATAAATCGCTGGATGGCGAGTCTCTGATTCGTTACCTTTTGACTGCAAAGGTAGACTTATTATGGCTGGGTGGTATTGGCACTTACGTAAAAGCCAGTACTGAAAAGCACGAAGAAGTGGGCGACCGAAGCAATGACAATGTGCGGGTGGATGCAGCCAATTTGGGCGCCACTGTGGTTGGCGAAGGCGCAAACCTGGGTTTCACCCAAAAAGCGCGTATTGAATACGGCCTGCGCGGAGGCCGCATCAATACCGATGCAGTCGATAATTCCGCTGGGGTCGACGCCTCCGATCATGAAGTGAATTTAAAAATCTTGCTGACAGGTTTGCAAAAGAAACAGCTTATCTCTGACTATCAACCGTTATTTATTAGCATGACCGGCAACGTTTGTGAGCAGGTGTTGGCCAATAATTATGTGCAGAGCCTTTGCTTGTCCTTAGACCAACTGAGAAGCGCCGGCAACCCAGCGGTTTTTTTACAACTGGCTGACCGTTTGGAAGCCGTTGGCTTTTTGGATCGGATAGTTGAATCTTTCCCGCAAACCAAAGCCATTTTATCCAGGCCCGGCCAAACCATAACCCGCCCGGAGCTTGCCGTCTTAATGGCGTCCAGCAAAATGTACTTGACCCAACAGATAGAAAACCAGGTTGCTTTATTGCATGACGAATGCTGTGAATGTTATTTGCAGTCCTACTTCCCCGATCTGATTAATAAGTATTATAAAAACGAGCTGTCCGCCCATCCTTTGGCCAGCGAAATTAAAGCGACGACTGTCAGTAATAAAATAATCAATCAGGCGGGCTGTAGTTTTTTAAGCTTGGATAGCGACAGCGAAAACGCCAATATACTGGATCATGTCGGATGTTATCTGACTTTTGACCGGGTTTTGGAAGCTGATGCGCTACGTCAGGCGGTTTACGCGCTGGACAACGACATCACGGCGGACAGCCAATATCATTGTTTGCTTGAGCTTGAAAAAACGCTTGCAGGTTTTTGTCGCTGGGCATTATTGAATAACAAAAAAATGCGTCCGGATGCCAAGACCATCAACTGCTATAGTCAATATTTAAAAGACTTCGAGCGTTATTATAGTCAGCAATATAGTGTTCAATTTATAGAACAGATGGAATCCTATCAACAGAAAGGGTTTTCAGAAGCACTGGCAAAAAAAATAGTGTTTATTTCCAGCCTTGATGATTTCCCCTTTATCGTTTCTTTATCCGCCGAAACCTCGACGGACTTTGTCACGGTCTTCAAACTATTAAATGAAATCACCCAATATCTGGGTTTATATGAAATCTATGGGCAACTGGCAAAATTGCCCTCTCATGATTATTGGGAGCAAAAGGTATTGAGTGATATAGAGGCGGATATAAAACGAGTTATCGGCCTGTTGCTTAACACTATGCTCTTAAGCAAGTCTTCAAGCTGTGCGGACTATTTTGATTTACCATCTGAAAAGCAAAAAATTAACCGATACCGGCGAATTTATCAGGAAATTAAAACGGTTTCGCCGGTAAACCTGATACCTTATATTGCGTTAACTAAAGAGCTGGAGAAATTAGTTGCGTAAGCCAAGCGTCACAAAAGCCATCGCAAGCTTCTATATCCTTGAACTCAACTATTTTATTGAACAGGGTGAGCTCGCCTGCCCAGCCTGTCAGAATACCATTGCCAAACCTTTCAGGGATTCAAAATGAAACACCGCCGTTATTTCGGACACAGTACGCCAGCCAAACTATTGTTATTGTTAATCGCTTGTCCATTGGGTGCGTTGGCGGATAATACTTGGAGCTATCATCAAGAAAGCGACAGTTTAAGCAATAAAACTTACAGCTTTGCCCAGTCCCCCCTGCCACGCCCTGGGCTATATGACGACATCATGTTGGAAATCGTTTGCAAGGAAAATAAATTGCAAGCCTTGATTGAAGCGGACGATTTAATTGCCTCGCCAGGCAGTCGCTTTAATTTGGAATATCAAATTGATAAACAAACACCTGTTACGGTTGAAATGAAAACACTCCCGGACTCAAAGCGCAAGGGCTTTACAGAAGAGTTTGCCAAACATATGGCTGATGATCTATTGACTGGACAAGCTGTTTTCATTCGAGTCAACACCATGTTACGGACTGTTTTATCAATTTCAATACCCTTGGATTCGGTGGCAGAACCCATGAAGCATGTTTTTGCTGATTGCGGTCTCGGCTCATCGAGCAATAACATCAGCGAACCCGTCTACAGTCTGACCGTGTTTGAACAGGAATTCAATAAACTTCCTTTAGAACAACAACAGCAGGTTCTGGCTAAAATCAAAAAAATTATGCTGGAAAACCGGTAATCCGGCATGGCCTTGTGTTATTGAACGGTTTAAGCAAGCATTGACATTCTGAAGTCATCATAATAGAATTTAATCAGCTTGAAAATTGTTTTACCATTATGCTTATCTCTACGATGTTTTTCCTATATTGCTCGTCCTGTTTATCATAAGTAATTCTTAAATTTCCCGGCGCTATCAGCCTCTTGAGGCTTTAATTACATATTTTATATTAGGACTACACAATGACAACCGGTACCGTTAAATGGTTTAACGCAGAAAAAGGTTTTGGTTTTATTCAACAAGAAAGCGGCCCTGACGTTTTTGTTCACTTTCGTAACATTAACAGTTCTGGCTTTAAATCTCTTGATGAGGGCCAAAAAGTTCAGTTTACTGTTACTCAAGGCCAAAAAGGCCCTCAAGCAGAAGAAGTTACCATCATCTAATTGCATTTAAAACCGTAGCTTTCCTTTAATGCGGGCTACGGTTTTTTTGTCCCCATACGGTGCAACAGATAATCTCCGTTATAAACCGTCAGGTTTTAACTGCCCATCTTCTTACATCCTCCTTTGGATCATGAAATTATTTTTAATAATTTCGCTCTAATCGTTCATACATTTTAACTTCGGTTAATTGCCCTTACACACACTCCAGTTAATAAAGCCTACACCTTGTGTCCTTTTATGTCTCTTTTACACATAAAATTTCTTGTGCTATGCTAACGGCACATTTGAAAGCAGCATAAAGGATGCATGTTGTTTTAACGAATAAAATCGCCATTGAGAGCTGACTATGACCGAACCAAGCAATATGCAAGCGACCGTGCAAGAAATAACTGCCGCGCTCAAAGATAAACCTGGCGCGCTTTTACCCATTTTGCATGCCATTCAGGATGCTTTGGGTTATGTCCCTGCCGAAAGCGTTCCATCCATTGCCAAGGCGCTGAATCTTTCCCGCGCTGAAGTGCATGGTGTCATCAGTTTTTACCATTATTTCCGCGATACCCCACCCGGCAAACACACCATTCATCTTTGCCGCGCAGAATCCTGCCAGGCAATGGGCGGCAAGCAATTGGAAGCGCATGTAAAAACCCGGCTGGGCATTGATTTTCATGAAACCACTACAGATGGTAAATTCAGTCTTGAGCCAGTCTATTGTTTGGGTAACTGTGCTTGTTCGCCAGCAATGCAAATCGACGAGGAAATTTTTGGCCGCGTTTCGGCAACCCGTTTTGATGCAGCGGTTAAAGAAACAGAGGAGCTGGCATGAGTATCAAAATTTATGTCCCCTGCGATTCCAGTGCAATTTCACTGGGAGCAGACCGTGTCGCAGCTTCGATTGCCAAGGAAGCTGAAAAACGCAGCATCGATATCCAGTTAATCCGTAACGGTTCCAGAGGATTGTTTTGGCTGGAACCACTGGTTGAGGTGGCCACAGAACAAGGTCGCTTAGCGTATGGCCCGGTACAGGTCACTGATATACCCAGTCTGTTTGATGCTGGTTTTCTTCAGGGTCTAGCTCACCCTCTGTTTTTGGGTTTAACCGAAGAGCTGGATTATCTGAAAAATCAACAACGCTTAACTTTTGCCCGTATTGGCAAAACCGATCCAGTCAGCTTGGACGATTATATTGCCAATGACGGCTATCGCGGGTTAAGCAATGCCTTAAACCAGTCACAGGAAGATATAGTTAAAGCAGTGACTGATTCAGGTTTACGTGGGCGCGGTGGCGCGGCCTTTCCTACGGGCATTAAATGGAACACCGTACTTAATACACCCTCAGAACAAAAATACATTATCTGTAATGCCGACGAAGGTGATTCCGGCACATTTTCTGATCGCATGGTCATGGAGGGCGATCCTTTTGTATTAATCGAAGGTATGACTATCGCCGGTCTGGCAGTTGGCGCAACACAAGGCTATATCTACTTACGGGTAGAATATCCCCATGCCCACAAAGCACTGAACACAGCGATTGAAAAAGCTTATAAAGCCGGTTACCTGGGTGATGATATTATAGGCAGTGGTAAAGCTTTTCATCTTGAAGTTCGCCTGGGCGCTGGCGCCTATATTTGCGGCGAAGAAACCTCCTTAATGGAGAGCCTGGAAGGTAAACGCGGGCTGGTTCGTTTTAAGCCCCCATTGCCGGCCATCAGCGGTTTGTTTGGCAAACCTACCGTTGTTAATAATGTCATTTCTTTGGCATCCGTGCCAATAATTCTCGATAAAGGCGGAGATTATTACCGTGATTTTGGCATGGGACGCTCACGCGGTACCTTGCCCCTTCAGTTGGCGGGTAATATTAAACATGCAGGGCTAATTGAACTGGCTTTTGGCATGACGCTACGCGAATTGTTGTATGATTTTGGCGGTGGTTCGGCTTCAGGACGACCGATTAAAGCCGTGCAAGTCGGAGGGCCATTAGGCGCTTATTTGCCTGAATCCCAATTTGATACCCCTCTGGACTACGAAGCCTTTGCCGCAAACTGGACGGTATTGGGTCATGGTGGCATCGTCGTTTTTGATGACACGGTCAATATGGCTGAAATGGCCAGATACAGCATGGAGTTTTGTGCAATTGAATCGTGCGGCAAATGCACACCCTGCCGCATAGGTTCTACCCGAGGCTTTGAAGTCATAGACGAGATCATCGCAGGGCGGGAACTTGGAAAAAATATTTCCTTGTTGCGTGATCTTTGCAACACCTTACTTAACGGTTCGCTTTGTGCATTAGGCGGTATGACTCCCTACCCGGTTTTGAGTGCTTTGAATCATTTTCCTGAAGATTTCGGGATAGATGAAAAAGCTAATGCAGTCTGATAACGACACGAGGAATCAATCATGAGCATCAATAAAGAACAAGATTTTGGCACGCCAGCCAGCACGGAAAATCAGTCAGTGACTCTGGAAATCGATGGTTTTCAGGTTACCGTCCCTGCTGGAACGTCCATCATGCGTGCGGCATCGGGTATCGGTATCGATATACCCAAGTTGTGTGCAACCGATAGCATTGAACCCTTTGGTTCTTGCCGGCTTTGCGTTGTCCAGATTGAAGGTGGCAAGGGAATGCCCGCCTCCTGCACTACTCCCGTGGCAGAAGGCTTAAAAGTGATTACGCAAAACCAGAGGCTGGCAGATGTGCGCCGTGGCATTATGGAATTGTATATCTCCGATCATCCACTGGATTGCCTGACCTGTTCAGCCAATGGTGATTGTGAACTGCAAGATATGGCCGGAGCGGTAGGCCTGCGTGAAGTGCGTTACAATCCGGTTGAAACTCATCTTGATGCCGCAAAAGATGAAAGCAACCCTTACTTTAGTTTTGACCCCAGTAAATGTATTGTTTGTTCGCGTTGTGTCAGAGCCTGTGAGGAAACCCAGGGTACATTTGCCCTAACCATTGATGGTCGTGGCTTTGATTCAAAAGTATCGCCAAGCCAAAACCAACCGTTCATGGATTCCGAGTGCGTCTCCTGTGGCGCCTGTATACAGGCCTGTCCGACGGCAACCTTAATGGAAAAATCGGTGATTGACCACGGCCAACCCGAACATGCCATCATAACCACCTGTGCTTATTGTGGCGTTGGCTGTTCATTCAGGGCTGAAATGAAAGGCGAGCAAGTCATTCGCATGGTGCCCAATAAAGATGGAAAAGCCAACCACGGTCATTCCTGCGTAAAGGGCCGCTTTGCGTTTGGTTACGCCACGCATAAAGATCGCATTACCAAGCCTATGATTCGCGCCAGCATCAAGGATGCATGGCAGGAAGTCAGCTGGGAAGAAGCTATTAATCATGCCGCATCAGAATTAAAACGCATTCAGGCAAAATACGGTAAAGATTCTATCGGTGGAATTACCTCTTCCCGTTGTACCAACGAAGAGGTTTATATCATGCAAAAACTTATCCGCGCGGGTTTTGGCAATAATAATGTCGATACCTGCGCACGGGTTTGCCATTCCCCTACCGGTTACGGACTTAAGCAAACCTTTGGTGAATCATCAGGCACGCAGGATTTTGACTCTGTGATGAAAGCCGATGTCATTTTAATTATCGGCGCCAATCCAACGGATGGACACCCGGTGTTCGCTTCACTAATGAAAAAACGATTACGTCAGGGCGCAAAACTCATTATTGCTGATCCGCGCGAGATTGATCTGGTCAACAAATCACCGCATGTTCAGGCCGATTATCATCTTAAATTGCGCCCCGGCACTAATGTCGCCTTGATCAATGCCTTGGCCCATGTCATTGTAACTGAAAAGTTAATGGACGAAGACTTTGTGAATGAGCGTTGCGATGTCGCTTCATTTTCAAAATGGGAAACATTTATCGCTCAGGAATACAATTCGCCCGAAGCAACAGAGTCCATTACAGGCGTTCCCGCTTCTGACCTCAGAGCGGCGGCAAGACTCTATGCTACGGCCGGCAATGCCGCCATTTATTATGGCTTGGGCGTAACTGAGCACAGCCAAGGCTCTACCATGGTTATAGGCATTGCCAACATAGCGATGGCAACGGGTAATTTGGGCCGCGTTGGCGTGGGCGTTAACCCTTTGCGAGGACAAAATAATGTTCAGGGATCTTGTGACATGGGTTCGTTTCCGCATGAGTTCCCCGGCTATCGCCACGTATCAGATCCGGCAACTCACCAATTGTTCGAAACGGCATGGCAGGTTAAATTAAGTTCGGAACCGGGCTTGCGTATTCCCAATATGTTTGATGCCGCTATGGACAAAAGCTTTATGGGACTTTACTGCGAAGGTGAAGATATAGCTCAGTCAGACCCGGATATACAGCACGTGCATTCCGCGTTACGTGGAATGGAATGTGTCATTGTGCAGGATATATTTCTCAATGAGACCGCTAAATTCGCGCATGTCTTTTTGCCTGGCGCTTCATTTTTAGAGAAAAACGGCACATTTACCAATGCGGAACGGCGAATTTCACCGGTGCGTAAGGTCATGAAGCCATTAGCTGGCTATCAGGACTGGGAAGTAACCCAGCTGCTGGCTAATGCGATGGGTTATCCTATGAGTTACAACCATCCATCAGAAATCATGGCCGAAATTGCCAGTCTTACGCCAACTTTTGCCGGTGTCAGTTATGAAAAGATTGACCAACTGGGTAGCATACAATGGCCGTGCTACGATGAAGAATCCATAGGCACTCCGATCATGCACGAACAAAGCTTTATGCGTGATGATGGCAAGGGCTTGTTTATGCTAACCGAATATGTTGCCACGCATGAACGCATAACCCGGAAATTTCCTTTAATTCTGACTACAGGACGCATTTTGTCGCAATACAATGTTGGCGCGCAAACACGGCGAACTGACAATGTTGCCTGGCATTCAGAGGATCGTCTGGAGATTCATCCGCATGATGCCGAAGACCGTGGCATAAATACGGGTGATTGGGTAGGCATTAAAAGCCGTGTCGGCGAGACCGTATTGCGTGCTTTGGTGAGTGACCGCGTGCAACCCGGTGTTGTCTATACTACCTTCCATTTTCCAGAATCGGGCGCCAACGTTATCACCACCGATAACTCTGATTGGGCAACTAATTGTCCGGAATACAAAGTAACCGCCGTGCAAGTCAGTAAAGTCAGTCAACATTCTGAATGGCAAGAAAATTACCAGGCGTTTTCTGAAACACAACTGGATTTACTTGAACAGGGCATGAAATAATGGCTAACGAAAGGAAAAAGCTCGATAGCGCAACGTTTTGAAGCCTATAGCTGCCGTGTTAATTGCACGTATCCGCACCAATTGTTATAACCTTGTGTCAGAATGCACTCCCAACTAGATTCGCGGGAGTAAATTTAAACATGCAATCGTTATTATTAGATCTTGGCTGGCCCAGCTATCAACAAAGCACCGTTGATCGCTGGAAAGGCGGACTTCATGAGCGGAAACAAGACTATATTGCCGAAGAAGTTCCTGTTTCCTTGATTTACAATGGATTGCCCCATGTCGTTATGCTGGCAACCCCGACTAATCTGGAAGAGTTTGCTTTAGGGTTCAGCATTACTGAAGGTATTATTAAAAATTCGCAAGAGCTATTATCCGCGCGTATTTATAACCGTTCGAATGGCATCGAAGTTCAGCTAAAAATTCCAGACCGGCGTTTTCAAGGTCTGACGGATAAAGGCCGTAACCTGACAGGCCGGACGGGTTGCGGTCTATGCGGCGCGAGTACTTTAAGACAAGCCATCCGCCAACCAAACCCGGTTAACGGAGACTTGACCCTATCTGCTGCCGAGTTATGCTCTGCTGTAACGGACATCAAACAGCACCAGAAACTAAACGAATTAACCGGAGCCGTCCATGCGGCAGCCTGGGCAGTCCCTGGCCAGGGCATTTTAACTATCAGGGAAGATGTAGGACGGCACAACGCGCTGGATAAACTGATCGGTTTTTTATTGCGCGCCGGTAAGGATTTGTCTTCCGGCTTTGTGCTCGTCACTAGTCGGGCCAGCTATGAAATGGTACAAAAAACGGCCTGGGTCGGCATTTCGCTACTAGCTGCCATTTCCGCACCTACTGGCTTAGCCATTCGTTTGGCTAATGAGACTGGCCTCACCTTAATTGGTTTTGCCCGTGATGACCAGTATGTGATATACACCCATCCTCAGCGCTTAACCCATAACAACGGTTTGTGATTAACAATGAAAATAGAAAGACTGATTAAAATGGCCAATGATATTGGTGATTTTTTTAACGCAGAGAGCAATAAAGAAATCGCCGCTGAAGGAATAACAAAACACATCTTAAGGTCATGGGATCCCAGAATGCGGCGCGATATCATTGCCTATTGTCAGCAAGATGGATCTGCCTTAAGTGAGTTAGCCAGAAAAGCCGTATCCAGACTTGAACAGCCTTAATTTGAGTTAGGTATTTTATAAAACAATGCCGGTTTGCCTGATTTTTCCTGAGCTTGTTGTGATCATCCAGAAAACCGGAGAACCAAAGGTGGCCTTGTTTCGATTACATCCACGCAACCGAAACCGGAAATAATGAGTGTTATGCGCAATGTCTTCTAAAGCTTCTATAAGTTTTTTAAGTTCCTCGTCTTGTTTGGATTAAATTTTACTAAACGACCCCAAGGATTAGCCCATGAAAACAACTGATGAATATAGGCAAAGGTTGATTGCTGAACTTATTGAACAAAGTGCCAAGATTGATGTTTTAGTGATGAAATCCAAAGAAGCCCAGCTGAACTATGATCAAGAGCTCGAAGAGTTACGGGACAAACAGCGTGTAACTACTCAAAAACTGCACGATTTAGAAGATTACAACAGCACTGCGTGGGAGAATATCGGAGACGGCGGCTAACATAGGTAAGTTTCTCACAAGCACGGCATTATATTATTTTTACGCTGCGAAGGCGTTGCAATCACCGGCTCGTTTTCATTCAATTCAGCCGATATTGCAGTAAATGCTTTATTATTAGCGCATTAAAACAACAGACCTAAACGGCGCATTAAAAATAATGAGCGACCCTTCACAAGTAAAAACCGACCGAAGCTTATCCCTGATCTTTTTGTTTGCTGGAACCTTATTTATCAGTGCATCGCTGATGTTTGTCCTGCAACCCTTGTTCGGAAAAATATTATTACCCTTGCTAGGTGGTTCTCCAGCGGTTTGGAACACCTGCATGGTTTTTTACCAAAGCATTTTGTTTCTCGGTTATCTTTATGCCCACGTAATATCGACGCGTTTTTCCCAACACCGCCAGATTCAGATACATGCCGCCGTCATCCTCATCAGTTTCCTTGCATTGCCCGTCGCCTTACCAGAAAATACCGTACCGCCGACGGAAAGCAATCCAACATTTTGGCTACTTTGGACTTTATTCCTTGCTATCGGCCTACCTTATTTCGTGGTGTCAACCACAGCGCCACTCGTGCAAAAATGGTTTGCCAATATTGGCCATCATACCAGCCATGACCCTTATTATCTCTACGCAGCCAGCAACACGGGCAGTCTGGTTGCATTACTAAGCTATCCTTTTCTGCTAGAACCGGCTATCGGATTAGCCCATCAAAAAGCATATTGGAGTATAGGCTATCTGATTCTTTGCCTGCTTATATCAAGTTGCGCTTTTGTGCTATGGAAAGAGCATCAAAACACAATTATCGTTCAGGATAGCGTGCCGGAAGAAAACGGTCTCGGCATCCATCGCAAATTGCACTGGATGGCTCTGGCGTTTGTGCCATCCAGTCTTCTCTTAGGGCTAACGAATTTCATTAGCACCGATATCGCCTCCGTGCCTTTATTATGGATTATCCCGTTAACGATATATCTACTGTCTTTTATAATCGTTTTTTCCAAATGGAATGACAAAATACACCCGGTAATGGTCAGGTTACAGCCTATCGTATTATTGCCCTTTATTGCCTACGCATTTATTAATCCGGCTGACTTGCCCTATTGGGCTTATCTTGGTCTGCACCTGCTTGCTTTTTTCTTTGCAGTGATGGTCTGTCATGGCGAACTGGCGAAAAACAGGCCGCATACACAGTATTTAACAACTTTCTATTTAATCATGTCTTTTGCAGGTATGTTGGGAGGCATGTTTAATACCTTTGTCGCCCCTTTTATTTTCAACGGGATTTATGAATACCCAATCATGATTGTTGCCGCATTATTACTTCGCCCAGGGGCTGCCCTAACATTTAACAAAGGCTTGCTGCTGCAAACAATAGGCCCAGTCCTGCTGATCATTGCCGGTGTTGTTTTTTATGCTTCAGTAAATGATCCGCTTCAGTATTTTGACGTGATCGTCATCAGTTTAATTGCCTTGACTGTTTTAACTTATCT
Organism: Methylococcales bacterium; assembly: GCA_028712795.1. GTDB lineage: Bacteria > Pseudomonadota > Gammaproteobacteria > Methylococcales > Methylomonadaceae > Methylobacter_C. The sequence continues at coordinate 53,156 of JAQTPT010000013.1, read as the reverse complement.
ACTTAGGGCAAAACCAATTGCCTTCGCCTTGTTGACGGGAGCAATCATTTTCCTATCACTCGGACTTCACGGGTTGTCGTCTCACACGCTTTATCAGGAACGTTCTTTTTTTGGCGTCCTTGCCGTGCGTGAAAGTGTTTTGGCCGATGAAAAGAATCAGCCTGAAAAGTATCATGAACTCTTTCACGGCACCACAAAACATGGAGCTCAGCGCCTGGCACCCAACTTGGCCAAAATTCCGTTAACGTATTATAGCCGGCCAGGTCCGATGGGTCAGCTTTTTAAAGAATATGATAACACTGACCATAATTGGACAATTGGCATCGTTGGACTGGGCGCAGGCGCTTTGGCTTGTTATGCCAAAGATGATCAAAACTGGACATTATACGAAATTGACCCGCTAGTTGTGGATATTGCCAGTAACCCCGAATATTTTAGCTATCTGAAACTATGCACACATAACACTACGTTGCGCATTGGTGATGCCCGTTTATCGCTGGAAAAAGAGCCGGATCAAAAATTTGATTTGTTAGTTATGGATGCGTTCAGTTCGGATTCTGTGCCCACACATTTACTCACTCAAGAAGCCTTGGCGCTTTATTTTAAAAAACTGAAACCAAACGGCATTCTGGCTTTTCATATCACTAATCGTCACCTGATGTTAAAGAAAGTTTTGTCAATTCATGCAGAGCATTTACATTTTTCAGCGCTGATACAGGAGTTTAAGCCCCAACAAGAATTACCGCTGGTTGTTGCAACTGATTGGGTGGTTATGGCAAAAAATCCGGAAGCAATTACGCCATTAAGCTTAAGCCGGCTCGGAAATTGGCAAAAAATGCCGTTATATTTTGACATGAAGCCATGGACAGATGACTTCACAAATATTGTCAGTATCTGGAAGTAGAAACGGGATAGGCCGTTTATGTTAAAGTTTAGATGGCTAAACTAACGATTAGTCACTATAATGGCCAAGTTAGTAGATGGTACTACGCTCTTGATGCGGGACTTCTATTTAATAAGTTTTGCATGTTAATCAGCACTTTTCAGAAATTCCTTACGTTATTTTCCTTTTGTGCCAGGTATGATTTGCAATAAAATATTTTCATTCATTTATTGAGGAAGTTACATGGCAACAGGTACTGTTAAGTGGTTTAATGAGTCTAAGGGTTTTGGTTTTATTTCTCCGAGCGACGGTAGTGCAGATGTATTTGTACACTTTTCCGCAATCGCAAGTGACGGTGGCTACCGCACACTGGCTGAAGGTCAAGCTGTTAAATACGAGGTAGAATCAGGCGCTAAAGGCCCACAAGCTTCAAATGTAATATCAGCCTAAGCTTTTGTTACCCACACCCAGCTCCGCCTAAATAACTAACCAAGCGGAGTTGTGGCATAGCCGGATTTTCCGGTCAATTAACCCCCCGAATTTAGGATATGTCTTTTGAAACGACTTTTTGTAGGAAACTTACCCAGCGATGCCACTGAGGCTACTGTTCAAGCTTTATTTTCTGAATATGGCAAAGTCCGCTCCATTCAACTTGTTGCCGATATATTTAGCGGCAAATGTAGAGGTTTTGGTTTTATCGGTATGGAAGGCCATGAAGCCAGAGCCGCTATTGCGGCTCTGGACGGCAATTTATATTGTGGAAAGCCTTTAAAAGTTAAATTTGAAGAGCCCGCTTCAGGTAAAAATGGCCGACGCCATTAACAACACCAATCTTTTTAGTTAAATGCTTGAAGCCCCAAACCCATTATCTAAAGATCCAGCTGACTTAGCTTGCTCTCGCGATACGCATAAATAGCCAGTATCAAAGAAGGGTTGGAGTCAAAAAGCATTTTATTACGGCTATTTTGGCGATCTACTGGTTGCCCTTTTTGAACTTTAATAGATTCCCATTTTTCAATCCGGGCTATTAAGGCAAATGTTCGGTTCGTGTAATCCGTGATTTGATTACAGCGGATAAATTAAGATATGATTCACTTGAGTATTGAATTGTTTTTGTAGTTTAATACTTACAACAGTAATGCCGTGAAGCCCAGATTTTAAATAGTCATATTGAAGTTTGGGTTATTTTATTATACTGAAAAATATTATGCCTAGTGCATATAATGAAGCAGTGAAAAAGATTACATATCTTCTCACACCTCACATTTGACTTTACCATGCCAATGAACCAACAACAATCCCCAGGATTTATTCGTCCACAACACAGTAAGCTGATATCTATAACCCGTGCGGTGGACTGGTCTTTGATTGTGGGTTCACTCTATGTATCGTTACGCTACTATAATATACACCTGGATATAAACCTTGCTTCTGAGTATTTGCTTCCTTGTCTGATAGGTTCCGGACTATACGGTGTAATTGCCGAAAACAACGAGTTATATCAGGGTTGGCGGGGAGCATCCCTTTTCGATGAATCTGTAGGCATATTAGTTTCCTGGGTCGGTGCTTTTATTCTATTAATCACCGGGATGTATTTTTTTAACCCTGAATTTAATTATTCATCGGAGGTTATGGAGTTATGGTTGCCACTTGCCCCTACCAGCATGATCCTGGCTCATACGATACAACGCGGTTGTTTTTCTTACCTCAGGAAACATGGTTTTAACACAAGAACTTACGCCATATTCGGCGCCAATCCATTAGGCCATAGACTTCACACGGCATTAGCAGAAATGCCCTGGTTAGGATACATTTTTATCGGTTTTTTTGATGACCGTATTGAGTGCGAAAACAGACGCTTGGGTAAAAAACAAATTGGCAGTCATGCAAATACCTTTCAACAGTTGCTTGAAAAATCAAAAAATGGTGAAATCGACCATGTATATATCACCTTGCCATTGGGCGCAGAAAAACGTATCAGCTCGCTTATTGAACAATTGGCCGATAGCACGGTTTCAGTTAATATCGTACCCGACTTCTTTATATTTAACCTGATCCAGTCAAAATGGAGCAATGTGCAAGGTATTCCAGTCGTCAGTGTTATGGATACCCCGTTTAATAACCTCAATGCCATCTTAAAACGTGTTGAAGACCTTGTGCTATGCATGATCATATTCCCGATTATTGCCATTCCCATGCTTGTAATCGCCATTGCCATCAAACTAACCTCGCCTGGCCCTGTCATCTTCAAACAGCAACGCTATGGCATAAAAGGTGAGCCTATAGAAGTTTGGAAATTCCGCTCCATGACGGTCTGCGAAAATGGCGAACAAATAAAACAAGCCACCCAAAACGACATGCGTATAACGCCACTTGGGGCTTTTCTGCGCAGATCATCGCTAGATGAGCTACCTCAGTTTTTAAATGTTTTGATAGGCACTATGTCTGTAGTTGGCCCTCGTCCTCATGCCATTGCCCATAACGAATATTATCGAAAAAGGATCCAGGGTTATATGTTGCGCCACAAAGTGAAACCCGGAATTACCGGTAAGGCTCAGATCAACGGTTTCCGCGGCGAAACAGACACGCTGGATAAAATGGAAGCCAGAATTCATTACGACCTGGAATATATCAGGAGTTGGTCTCTTTGGCTGGATATAAAAATAGTGTTCCTGACTATCTTTAAAGGCTTTTTTAACAAACAAGCTTATTAACCCGGGTATATGTCTAACTGAAGTTTTCTAAAAATTCTTCAGACCATCAAGCGTAGCAACACAGCCGCAAGCGAATTTTTCGTGGGTTTGCCTGGTTTGGGGCAAACCCTATCAAAATCTTCATTGAGCGAGGCTTCAGCTAAAAGCCCCCGAACATTCGAAAAGGCAAAACTGGTTCGTCCCTCCCTTCACTTTATGCCGACGTTCCGGGCCGACTTTCAAGCGGTCCGCATAAATCCAGGTGATCGTTGACGTTATCATACAAAATTGAAGATGGTTATTTACCGCTTGAGCATTGCGGCACTGACTGTGGGTATACTCATTTCTGGTGTATGACCGGAGAAAAGCGGTGTAACCTCTTGTTGTGATCTCACCTGATCAATAACCAACAAGAGGAAACGCCGCCATGACAGAATGTAATGTTATTACCCTAAATAAACCAGAACAGAATGATCCATTACAGGAGGTACTACGTGAAGGTGCTCGTAAAATGTTAGCCGCAGCTATCGAGGCGGAGATCGCGATCTTTATCAAGCAGCATAGCGCTTTACAAACCGATGAGGGCAAAGCAGCAGTCGTCCGGAACGGTTATCTGCCGCAAAGACCGATTCAAACAGGACTTGGAGGCATTGATGTGAACGTGCCTAAGGTACGGGATCGTTCCTGTACGGGAATCAAGTTTAACAGCAGTCTGGTGCCGCCTTACTTGAAGCGCACCCGGAAGATCGAAGAGTTTTTGCCTTGGCTCTCTCTGCGTTGCATCTCAACGGGTGACTTTTCCGAAACGCTGAAACACCTACTGGGTCCGGATGCTCGGGATTATCAGCGGCCACGATCAGCCGGTTAAAGCAATTGGGAATAGGATTATCCAGTCAGAATGCATATTAACAGGCTGAAATACGTTCTAAGTGCTTAAATTTTAGAGTGGTATCTGCTTTTTATCCGTCTGTTTCAAATTTAGGTCTCACTCAATGTAAGTGGCTTAAAAACCGTAAATTTAATAAAATGATGATTCCATCGGTCAAAGTGTGATGGTTGAGGCAATAAAGCCAGTTGTGGTGACTGCAGCAAACGGCAAGGAGCGATGCAAAAAGCATAAAAAAACCAAGCTGTTTTGCAAAAATATCAATCCCTATCGAGACGAAATGAAAAAAATTCCTATCGGCATCAGCAGTTGTTTATTGGGTGAACAGGTACGTTTTGATGGTGGTCACAAACGGGATGCCTACATTGTGGGTACGCTCAGTGAATATTTTGAATTTCATCCTTTTTGTCCTGAAGTGGCAATAGGTTTAGGCATACCGCGGCCTACCCTTCATCTGGTAAACATTAATAATAGCATACGCTGTGTTGGCATTAAAGATCCTGGGCTGGATGTGACAGAACGTTTACGCGATGTTGCCGTGCAACAAAATGACAGCCATGCTGGGTTATGCGGTTATATTTTAAAAAAAGATTCACCCAGTTGTGGCATGGAGCGCGTTAAGGTTTACGTTGGTGAGCAGCCACAACGGAACGGTTTAGGAATTTATGCTCAGGAGATGATGCATAATAACCCTCTGTTGCCGGTGGAAGAAGAAGGTCGTTTGGGCGATCCGGGATTACGCGAGAATTTTATCCAGCGTGTTTATGTACGCTATCGATGGCAGCAGCTGTTGGCGGAAGGTCTTTCAGCCCACAGCCTCACCCGTTTTCATGCTCGTCATAAACTGATTATCATGAGTCATGCCGATTATCGGGAGATGGGGCAATTGATAGCCGGTTTGACCAAAGATAACCTGGTGCAAGTTGCCGGGGACTATATTTTGCTGCTAATGAATGCACTTAAAACAGTGGTGAACCGAAGCAACCATGTCAATGTGTTGCAACATATCCAGGGTTATTTAAAAAAAGAGTTAAGCGCCGATGATAAGTCGGAGCTATGTGAAATTATAGAGCGTTACCGGAGTGGTGAAATACCGCTGATTGTGCCACTGACCTTACTTAAGCATCATTTCCGTAAATCTCCAGATCTTTTTATAGAAGAATCTTATTACATGTCGCCTTACCCGCAGGAATTGCAACTCACAAATCAGTTGTAAGAACTTAAATATAACCAGTTGTTTCTTTCACATAGTTAATGAAAAATGAGAAAATGCGCTGATAGTTTCGAGGATACAAAATATGGCAGCCATATCAGCACACGATGCGAACGAAGAATACGAAAAATCGCAAATCCGGCAATTTTTTCATCACCGTCAAGACAGAGTTTGTGTTGAGGTCGGAGCGAATGAACCCGTTTCGGTTTGCTCGCAGTCCTTGCATTTAGAGGAAAAACTAAATTGGCAGTGTGTGCTGATTGAGCCTAATCCGGCCTTGGCGCAAAAAGCTCTGAGCCTTAGACCTAAAGCGATAGTTTGTCAGGTAGCTTGTACTTGTCCTGAAAATATTGGCACTATGATTTTAAATATTCCGCTAGATGATAGTAATCAAGAAGTGACAGGACATGCGTCTTTGGAAAAAAATGCCGATGAGCATAATTATCAACACCATAGCTGTATAGAAGTTAAAACAGATACCTTAACCCATATTTTGCAAGCATCACATATAAATCAAATTGATTTTTTGTCGATTGATGTGGAAGGTGCTGAAATGGACGTATTGCAAGGTCTGGATTTTAGTATTTATCAACCGCAACTCATTTTGTTGGAAGACAAGCACTTGTACTTGAAAAAGCATTTTTTTTTAAAGAAGCAAGGTTATAAATTAGTTCGTCGGTTAAATCGAAATTGCTGGTATATTCCGAAGGCAATGGATCCACCCTCGGTGCCGGTCTTAGAAAAACTCAAACTGTTTAAGCGCATGTACCTCAGTATTTGGTTTAAAAAAATCCATTATGCATGGATACACAAGACTTTAAAGCCGCTTCAAACTTTATAGATCATGGCAAAAATTTTAATTATCGGGTGCGGCGCTATCGGCACGCAACTGGCGGATGTCCTTGTCGCTAAAGGTCACCAGGTTACCGGGCTAAAACGAAACCCGCCGAAAACAGATGCCGGTAATATCGATTATTTCACTGCCGATATAACGTCGCCCGCTGATCTTAAAGACTTGGCCACAGATTTTGACTTCCTATATTTTATTCTTTCGCCCGACGAGCGAAACGAAGAAAGCTATCGCGCCATTTATGAATCAGGATTGAATAATCTACTCGATAAATTTTCACAGGCGGGTTCTAAACCGTATTGGATTTTTGTGTCTTCAACCGGTGTCTATGGTCAAACGGAAGGTGAGTGGGTGGATGAAGATTCCATTACCCAGCCGGAAAATGCCACCAGTCAACTCATCAGGCAGGCAGAACAAAAATTGATGAATTTAGACGCGGGTAATATTGTGGTACGCTTTTCCGGTATTTATGGTCCAGGCCGGGAATATCTGTTAAGAGCGGCAAGGCAGGCGCCTGCTATACAGCAAAACCCGCCTTATTTTACTAACCGCATTCATCAGATGGATTGTGTTGGTGTGTTGGCGTTTATACTGGAATGCCGCCTGGCGGGTGTTGCTTTGGAGCAATGCTATTTGGCCAGTGATGATGATCCTGCGCCGATGTGGGAAGTGATGTCATGGCTGGCGGAACAACTAAAATGCCAGCCGCCGACGGTTAAAAGTGTTGGCAATGGTGGGGTTATGAATAAACGTTGCAGCAATCGACGCTTAAAAGCCCTGGGTTATCAGTTTCACTTTCCCGGCTTTAAAGATGGCTATCTTGAATTAATTAAATGAATTGCCACTGATTTTGGTGACTTTTTACCAGAGAGACACGAAAAGTACAGAAAAATAACTATATATTTTATTGGCTGAGCAGTAGATGAATCATGAAATATCGCTTCCCGGCTGTTAACTTTGTTACGGATAATAAAATTTGGCAAGCATTAATCACATCCTTGTGGCCTGGATACCGGCAGTCCCCGCCGGTATGACGAGCTAATTTTTTGGCTAACCATTACGTTAGTCATGCTTCTGGACCAGCATATAGGTAATGCCCAAAGCCACGACAACCAGCGCAGAAGCGCTGACATACTGAGGATCCAAATGTTTGTAATCAAAAACAATGACTTTTCGGGAAATAGCCATTAATGCAGTAGCAACAACCAATTTAACCGGAATCACATCGCTTCGGATGTACAAGGTGATGTTTATGAAAATTTCAATGGCTATTAACACCGCCAAAAATGCCCCGAAGGTTTCCAGCAAATCATTAGTCGTCATCACTAAATAAGGAGGATCGCTGATTTTGCCGTAAATGGTAAATGCCACATCCAAAATACTCAGCAGAATGACGCCAACCATTAACAATGCCAAAACTTTTACTCCCCCGCGTATGGTGAGGTGCAAAAATCGAATAAATGGATCGTCGTGTTCTGTCGGCAGTTCTTCATGGCATTCCGCTGCAACCTGTTTTACCAGCTTGCCGCGCAGGTGGGACAACAAAGGTCCGATAATGTTTTTGTGGGAGGCAAAACCTGAAGGGGTAAAATCGTGTTCAAAAAAGTCATTAAGACCCTCCATTTTACTTAATTCCTTGGCGTCTATTTTTTCAAACCCCATACTCCAGTAAGGAAATGCCCGTTCGGTTATTTTTTCTTTTTGAATGATGGTAACGTCCTTGTGGCGCTTATCTTTTTCTATCATCCCGTATAAGCTGTTAACAGTTGCTTCATCGCCTTCCAATACTTGAAAAAAGGTGCCATTGGCATATAGAAGAATACCCGTTATATTTTTAGCGCCATTGTTTATCCGGCATTCTTTTAACAGCTTTAACAGTTCCTCGGAACTCCATTCCTTGAATGCAGTGCTTGCGTAAGTCAGTCTGATCATTGCAGCTTTCCTCGTTGTTATTATTATTATGATTGAACCTTTCTTTGTGCTGAGTTACCAATTTACCCTATAAATGTTTCTCTGCAACAAAAAAACAGATTTAAAAACCAATGCGAAAGGCGGCAATAATGAAGGTGTGATGCTGGAAAGTAACGATTGACCTGGATTCAAACGGCTAAGGAGTCCAGGCCAATCGTTGATCACGGTGATGATATTCGTTAACCTTCCTGCTGTTGCAGGCTTGCCAGGTCAATAACGAAGCGGTACTTAACATCACTTTTCAACACCCGCTCGTAGGCTTCGTTGATCTGCTGGATCGGGATGATTTCGATGTCTGAAGTAATGGCGTTTTCGGCACAGAAATCAAGCATTTCCTGGGTTTCCTTCAAGCCGCCAATCAAAGATCCGACAACACGGCGGCGCTTGAAAATCAGGTTGGCGATAGAGGGGGACGGATGCGGGCGATCAGGCAGGCCCACCAGACATAAAGTGCCGTCACGCTTTAGCAATGCCGTGTAGGCATCCAGATTGTGAGGTGCCGCCACGGTGTTCAGGATGAAGTCAAAGCTGGCAAGATGCTTTTCCATCTCCTCCGGATTTTTGGAAATCACCACTTCATCAGCGCCCAGCCGTTTGGCATCTTCCGCTTTGCCGGGCGAAGTGGTAAAAAGCACGACGTGCGCGCCGAACGCATGGGCAAATTTTATTCCCATGTGGCCCAGTCCGCCCAAGCCAACGATGCCGACTTTGTCGCCTTTACCTACCTTCCAGTGCTTTAATGGGGAATAAGTGGTAATTCCCGCGCATAACAAGGGCGCTACAGCGGCCAGATCAAGCTTATCTGAAACATGCAGCACAAAATCCTGATCAACGACGATTTGCCTGGAATAGCCGCCGTAGTTGGTGCCGCCGGTATGTTTGTCGGGACTGTTGTAAGTAAATTCCGCATTATTACAGAATTGTTCCAGATGATCGTGGCAATCCGGACAAACCCTGCAGGAGTCAACCAGACAACCTACGCCGACGCTCTCTCCGGGTTTAAAATTGCTTACCTCGCTACCCACTTTGGTCACTTTGCCAACAATTTCATGGCCGGGCACCATGGGAAATGTCGCGTTACCCCACTCATTGCGTACTTGATGAATATCGGAGTGACAAACTCCGCAGAACAGAATCTCAATCTGGACATCGGTCGGCAAAGGGTCGCGTCGTTCAAAATTGAAGGGAGCAAGGGGTGAGTTGTTGTTATGGGCTGCATAGCCAATAGTCTTTTGCATAAAATGATTCCTTGTTGTGATGAAAAATGAACGTTTTTTAGAGCCTCTAGTTTTGAACTTCGCCTCGGTCAATCACGCTTATTTGACTGGTAAAACGGCCCTCTGCGAGGCGTGTTTCTACCTTGTCGCCTGGCCTTAACTGTTTTATGGACCGGATAATTTGCCCGGATGGCTGGTGTATGACCAGTGCATATCCCCGGTTTAGCGTGGCTAATGGACTGACAGCATGTAATGTCTGGCTTTGGGTTAATAAGCGTTGATTCAGGTTTTCCAGTTTGTGGCGGGTTACGGTAATCAGGCGTTTGCTTAAATAATCTTGTTTTTGTTTATAGTTGTTAATAGTTATGACAGGGCTATATTGCCATAATGTGGCTAATTTTGCTTCAACCAGGTGTTTGCCGTGCCGTAGGATTGCCTGCATGGCCTGATTGAGCCTCAATTCAAGTTCATCCAGGCGTTGCGCATTTCTTGCCAGCTTCTGTCCGGGATGCTGTTGTTGCAAGCGTTTGGTTAACCAGGCTAATGACTGCTGTTTTTGGCTTAACTTGCGTTGCAGTTGATGTTGCAACTGCGCCTCCAAATAAACGAACCGGGATAGCCATTCCTGTTGATCCGGGGTGGCGTGTTCAGCGGCTGCCGAGGGGGTTGCCGCGCGTAAATCGGCGACAAAATCGGCGATAGTGAAGTCGGTTTCGTGACCAACGGCTGAAATTATCGGGATGGCGCTGGCAAATATGGCCCGGGCGACTATTTCTTCATTGAAGGCCCAGAGATCTTCAAGCGACCCGCCGCCCCGGCCCAAAATAAGGACGTCGCATTGTTGATGTTCGTTGGCCAAGGCTATCGCCCTGGCAATTTCGTATTTTGCGTTGTTTCCCTGTACGGCAACCGGATAAATGATAACCGGTATTGCTGCAAAACGTCTTCGTAATACGGTGAGTATATCGTGGATGGCTGCGCCTGACGGGGATGTGATCACCCCTATGGTTTTGGGCAGGGCAGGGAGGCTTTGTTTATTTGCGGTGTCGAACAGACCTTCTTCTGAGAGTTTTAGCTTTAACGCATCAAATGCCCGTCGTAATGCGCCGTCCCCCGCTTCTTCGATATGATCGACAATAAGCTGGAAATCACCTCTGGGTTCATACAGGCTGACCTGCGCTTTAACAACCACCTGTTTGCCGTTTTCCGGTTTAAATCCCAGTCTGCGTTGCTGAGTCCGGAACATCGCGCAGCGTACCTGGGCATTGGCATCTTTCAGAGAAAAATAAAGATGGCCTGAAGAAGGTTGCGCTAAATTGGATATTTCACCTTCAACCAAAACGCTCAGGAAATGTTCCTCGAGTAGTTGATTGGTCGCCCGGTTGAGCTGGGTAACAGTCAGTATATTGCGTTGCGTAGACGAGGGATTCATTGATTAGTGGTAGCAAATGATTACAGGCTTATTAAGCGGACTGTTGTAAAATAACCGGTTTTTATCCACAAAGAAAGAGGATTGTTCATGGCGTGGCTGCTTTTATTTTCCGCGGGTTTCGTAGAAATAATCTTTGCTTTAAGTCTTAAATATAACCAGGGCTTTACCAAGCTATGGCCCAGCATCGTTACGGCCGTTTCCGGCATTGGCAGTTTTGGTTTGTTAATGTGGGCGCTAAAAACCTTGCCGATAGGAACAGCGTATGCAGTCTGGACGGGCATGGGGGCGGTGGGCGTGGCTATAATGGGCATCATTTTATTTAAAGAATCAGCCGATTGGTGGCGCTTGCTTTCTATTGGTTTAGTGGTCGCCGGAATTGTCGGGCTTAAGTTAACGGATAGTCAATAACATGCTGCACCTTATTTTTCAGTCACCCATTGATACGGCTATTCTGGAGCGTATTGATTCAGGCGATGATGTGATGTTCCTGGAAAATTCAACGCTGCACATCCTGCAAAAAGGCTGTTTATGCGATATCTTGACGCAAATGCTAAAATACAACCGTCTTTGTGTCTTAGGTGATGATATTTTGGTTAGAGGCATCCTTGCTGATGAATTGGTGCAGGGTATTGAAGTGATTGACTATGCGGAGCTGGTCAGGTTAACGGTAAAAAACCCGGTGATTCAATCATGGTCTTGATGGTTAACAATATCAGTTTGGAAACAACTGATCAGGGGTTTTTAGTTAACTCATCCGACTGGAACAAAGATGTTGCCATACAGCTGGCCGAGTTAAACAATATTTCGTTGAATGAGGCGCACTGGGAGCTTATTGTCTTTATTCGTCATTATTATCAGCAATTTAAACACTTGCCGAATGCGCGTGTATTTACTAAAGCGATTGCCAAGGCATTAGGCGAGGAAAAAGGAAACAGCCGGTATTTGCATAAATTGTTTCCTGATGGCCCGTTGAAATATGCCTGCAAGCTGGCGGGCTTGCCCAAACCGCCGACCTGTTTGTAGAGACATAATAAATTACGTTTCTACGTCTGCTTAAAACGATGTATCAACCGCCTTTCTTTTTTATTCGGCTTATGTTCCTGTCCACTGAAATCAAACAGTTCACGTTGCTCACGCAGATGAATAATTTGTTCTTGGCGCTTGGCAAGGCTTTCGGCTGTTTCTTCATAAAGTAAAACCGCATCTTTAGCTGTCAGCCGTTGCTTGGAAATGGCAATAATGGCTACCTCCCAACGCAGTCCATCTTTGCTTATGGAGAGCAATGCGCCGGGTTTGACATCTTTCCCCGGTTTGGTGCGCTGATTGTTTAAGTGTACTTTCCCACCGGAAATGGCATCAGCGGCCAGTTTGCGCGTTTTAAAAAAACGCGCAGTCCATAACCATTTATCCAGTCGAATAGTTTCGGGTTCAGGAAGCACTCAACTCTTTTTTCAAGCCTTTAGGCAAAGAAAATACGACTTTTTCTTCTATGCCCTGAATCTCAATAGCTGACTTGCCTCCCCATTGTTTTAGCTGGTTGATTACTTCCTGCACCAGTACTTCCGGTGCAGAAGCTCCCGCAGTAACGCCGACAACATTAACGCCATCAAACCAACTTTGCTGCATATCCTTGGCTGTATCAATCAAATAAGCCGTTTTACCGAGTTGTTCAGCGATCTCGCGCAGACGGTTGGAGTTAGAGCTGTTGATAGAACCCACCACAAGAATAGTATCAGCGGTTTTTGCCAGTTCATACACCGCATCCTGCCGGTTTTGGGTGGCGTAACAGATATCGTCTTTTTTCTGTTCCTGAATGGATGTAAAGCGTGCCCTTAAGGCATCCACCATAATCTTGGTGTCGGTCATTGATAACGTGGTTTGTGTCACATAAGCCAGGTTATCCGGATTATTGACGACCAGTTTTTCAACATCCGCAGGGGTTTCCACCAAATATATGCCACCATTTTCGGTGCATTTATCATATTGGCCCATTGTGCCTTCAACTTCGGGGTGGCCAGCGTGCCCAATGAGAATCACTTCACGGTCTGATTTTGCATGTTTGGCAACCTGAATGTGGACTTTAGTTACCAGGGGGCAGGTGGCGTCAAAGACAGTCAGGTTGCGTTCCTTCGCTTCTTTCTGAACCTGTTTGGAAACGCCATGCGCACTGAAAATAAGGTAAGAGCCCACTGGTACATCAGTTAATTCTTCAATGAAAATAGCGCCTTTTTCTTTAAGGCCATCAACTACGGAGCGGTTGTGGACCACTTCGTGCCGGACATAAATGGGCGCGCCAAACGTTTCAATAGCCTGGTCAACAATTTCGATGGCCCGGTCTACGCCGGCACAGAATCCACGAGGGTTTGCGAGTACAATTTGCATATCTTGTCTTCTTCACTTGGTTAATTTGGTTTATTTTAACTCAACATCGTTGCTGATACGATAATTCCGTCCGAATCCGCATATAAAAATTGATCTTTTTTGAAATTGACGCCGGCGAAAGTGACTAATAAGTCGCGGTCGCCACGGTCCTTTTTATGGCTCCTTAAGGGATGCGTATGCAGGGCGCGGATGCCAATCGGGAGTCGGGCTATCATAGCAGAATCCCGAATGCAGCCATAGACAATAATGCCTTGCCAGCCATTATTAATGGCAAGGGTTGCCAAATTAATATCGACCAGAGCGCAGCGGTGCGAACCACCGCCATCAATGACTAATACCCTTTTTTGCACTTTCTCTTCCAGGACAGATCTGACCAAAACGTTATCCTCAAACGTTTTCAGTGTGGTGATTTGACCGGAAAAAAACGGGTTGGCCCCATAGGACAGGAACAAAGGCTCGGCAATCTGGAAGTGATCCTCTCCTGAATGGGCATCGCAAAGATTGGCGGTAGTGAAGGTCATGATTTAAGGTTCAAGGTGAAGGGGTTTCCTGATTATAAGCAGTATAGCGCGCCAGCAGTCCATTATCACTGTGTATTTCAGGCAATGGTATTTTTACCTCATAACCCCCGCCGGAAGCCACTTGCATAGTTTGACCAAGCATATTTTCCATGCGCCCGACAATAATGTCCCGGTTGCCTTGTGGTAGAATGAGTTCAAGTTTATCGCCGACCGAAAATTTATTTTTTACATCGACGATTGCCAGTCCGGTTGCCGAATCATAACTCCTAATTTCGCCACAAAATTGCTGTTGATGGCTTTTGGAGTAACCGGTTATATAGTTTTGTTGTTCGTGGGTGTGGTGGCGCTGATAAAAGCCATCAGTATAGCCGCGATTGGCGAGGTTTTCCAGAACGCCGATGAGTTCAGGTTGAAACGCACGGCCTGCCAGGGCGTCATCAATCGCCTGACGATAGGTTTGAGCGGTGCGGGCAACGTAATAGTGCGATTTGGTTCTACCTTCGATTTTAAGGCTGTCTATACCAATTTCGACCAAACGCTGGACATGTTCGATTGCTCTCAGGTCTTTTGAATTCATAATGTAAGTGCCATTTTCATCTTCCATGACCGGTAGCAACTCACCTTTTCGGCCTTCTTCTTCAAGGAAATAGGTCTTGTCCGCTAAAGGATGTCTTTGGGCGCCACCACAACTGGCTGTGCTGATGGCATCCATAGAAAGCACCTCAGAAAGTACCTCGCCATCCGGAACCAGGTCGCCTTCGGCATTTTCATAGGCGGGCAGAGTGTCATATTTCCAGCGGCAAGAGTTGGTGCATGTCCCCTGGTTAGGGTCGCGGTGATTGAAGTAACCTGAGAGCAAGCAGCGCCCTGAATAGGCGATACATAACGCGCCGTGGACAAACACTTCAAGTTCCATGTCCGGACAAAGTTGACGGATTTCTGCAATTTCATCAAGAGACAGTTCGCGTGACAAAATAACGCGTTTAACGCCCATGCGTTGCCAGAATTTAACGGTAGCATAGTTGACGGTATTCGCTTGCACGGACAAATGGATCGGCATATCCGGCCATGCTTCCCGTGTCATCATGATTAAACCGGGGTCAGCCATAATCAATGCGTCCGGTTGCATTGCGATAATGGGTGCAATATCGGCCATAAAGGTTTTTACTTTGGCATTGTGGGGAATCACATTGGCAGCCAGGAAAAATTTCTTGCCCTTGCTGTGGGCTTCATTAATGCCCTTGGCCAGATTGTCAGCAAGAAAATCGTTGTTGCGTACTCTGAGACTGTAACGGGGTTGCCCGGCATAAACTGCGTCCGCGCCGAATGCAAAGGCATAGCGCATGTTTTTGATGGTTCCGGCAGGAGAAAGGAGCTCGACTTGTTTCATGATGATTTTTTGTAAATTATCGGTGTAATGTATATTCTACACTGGCTGCGCCCAATGGCATCTCGTAGAATTGCAGTGATACAGCGAGGAAGTACAGCCAAAGATAAGAGATGTGTCCACTGGATTTAAAAAACTGTATAATTGTCCGGGCATTAGTTAAAACTAAAGTTTAGGTTTGTTCGATAAGCAGTAGAATTGGGATGTGTGTATAAGATGCTGAAAATCAAACAGACAAATTATGATATATGAGGTTATCAAATCTAATAAACGCTTTTATATTAAAGCGCAAATCATAAATTTTTTACAATATCAGGTAGATTTCACACTGGGAAACGCGTTGTTCTCGCTTTAAGACGGATGCATTATCTTTGTCTATGTGTTGCCGAGTTTAACAGCTAGTCAAAAGTAATTGAAAACCCGTAATGTCCTTTCAATGGAAACGAATTGCTGTAATTTCATTAGTAATTTCATTCCAGCAGATCAACCAGATAATAGGCGCTCTTTATACCACATGAGATTTAAAAGACTTTTTTTAATTTGTTCATTATCCACTTTCCTTGCCGGATGTTCCGAATTTTATGGTTCTCAGCCACCCGCCCCTGTATATGGAAGCGGATCAACTGTTTATGCTAAGACAACCCCTTCCTTGCCAAAACCGAAAACGCCCGAGCCAATAAAAACTGAGCCGTTGATACAAGGCACTTCTGAGACCGTTGAAACCAAGCCGCTTAAGGAATTTAATCAAAAAACGGCGCCGATAGAAGAATTAAAGCCTGAATCTGAATCTATAACGCCAGAACAAAAAGAACAAAACTCTTTGGCATCAGAACAGGGAGCTTTAACATCCGAACAAGGATCTATAGCATCAGGGAAAGATGAGGCAAAACCGAGTCCAAGCCAAGAGCCAGTGGTTTCCGAGCCAATGCAAGAGATTATGGCGCCACCACCGCCGCCACCGCCCCCTCCATTTGTACCATTAGAAACATTTGCGCCATTGTCACCGGCTGTTAGTGCTTTAGCTCTGGCGGCTAACCAAAGCAGTAAGTCAGGGGATGTTGAATCGGCAACGACCACCATTGAACGCGCCATTAGAATAGAACCACGAAATGCGACCCTATATTATAAGTTGGCCTTGTTAAGGCTAAAAGAGTCAAAGCCCCGTTTAGCGGAAGATCTTGCTAAAAAAGCCGCATTATTGGCTTCCGATGATACTCAGCTAAAAAAACACAGTTGGCTATTGGTTGCCAGGGCTCGAGAAATGCAGGGAGATTTAAAAGGGGGCAAAGAAGCCAGAGCCAAGGCTGACCAGTTTTAATAAGAGCCTACAGGTTTTCGCCCTGCCTTAAGCCATATCTATAGCGTGATTTAAGGCCCTTTTTGCTTTACTCGCGCTTGGAAGAATTTAGGGAACAACTTTGGCGATCAAGGCGTGAATACGATTTGTCCTTGGCCTTTCGTATGCCCTCATTCAGCCTCGCCGATGAATTCGCCGAAACCTGGCATGCAGGTTCCTTGGTAAATCAAAACTACCGGAACAGTTGCGTCTATGTGATAATAAATGGCTTAATTGGCCGACATTTTCTAACCTACAAGGCATGACTAATGGATGAAAACAAAAAGAAAGCGCTAGGCGCCGCGCTGATGCAGATCGAGAAGCAGTTTGGTAAAGGCTCCGTGATGCGGATGGGGGATGTGTCTACTTCCCGTGATATTGATGTGGTGTCTACTGGTTCTCTAGGGCTGGATATTGCGTTGGGGTGTGGCGGTTTGCCGCGTGGACGCGTTATTGAAATCTATGGGCCTGAATCATCAGGTAAAACGACGCTGACATTGCAAGTTATCGCCGAGATGCAAAAACTCGGTGGAACTGCTGCATTTGTTGATGCGGAACATGCTTTGGATCCCGGTTATGCAGAAAAAATCGGTGTTAATGTTGATGAATTGCTGGTTTCCCAGCCGGATACCGGAGAGCAGGCATTGGAAATTACCGATATGCTGGTGCGTTCGGGCGCGGTTGATATCGTGGTAATCGATTCGGTGGCGGCATTAACGCCCAAAGCCGAGATCGAGGGCGATATGGGCGATTCCCATATGGGCTTGCAAGCCCGTTTGATGTCTCAAGCTTTGAGAAAATTAACGGGTAACATTAAGCGCTCCAATACCCTGGTTATTTTTATCAATCAGATCAGAATGAAAATCGGAGTTATGTTTGGTAGCCCTGAAACCACAACCGGCGGTAACGCACTTAAGTTCTATGCTTCTGTACGTCTTGATATCAGGCGCATTGGCGCAGTAAAAAAAGGCGAAGAAATTATCGGCAATGAAACACGGGTAAAAGTGGTGAAAAATAAAGTCGCGCCGCCTTTTAGACAGGCCGAATTCGAGATTTTATACGGTGAAGGTATTTCCTTTATGGGGGAATTGGTTGACCTTGGCGTTAGTTACGGATTCATTCAAAAGGCAGGCTCCTGGTACAGTTACGGTGATGAAAAAATCGGCCAGGGAAAAGAAAATGTTAAAGCCTTTCTAAAAGAGCATCCTGAAAAAGCTAAAGAAATTGAAGCCAAAATAAGGGCGGAGGCATTTAGCAAGCCGCAACCTGTATTTGTAGAGCCTCCGATTGATGACGTATAACCAGACTTGACTTACTCGATCCCATGGTATGGCTGAAAATCAAGGTGAGGTAATTCGCGCTTCTACGCAGATCAAAAAATCCTGTCTTCGGTTGTTGGCGCATAGGGAACATAGCCAAAAGGAATTGCTGAATAAATTACTGGTAAAAGGCTTTGACAAAGAAGAAGTTATGGGCGTTATTGAAGAATTGGCCCGGCAAGGTTGGCAGAGCGATCCAAGATATGCTGAAAGCTATGCAAGGCATCGTATTAGCAAAGGTTATGGACCTGTCTTTATTACTTATGAGCTTCGTAAAAATGGCGTTGATACCGATAATCTTGAAGATATTGTGCAGAGAGCAGCGGGTAGCTGGATGGAGTTGCTGGAGCAGGTTTATACCAAAAAATATGGTCTTGATTTACTCCTGGATCGTAATGAATGGGCAAAGCGCAGCCGTTTTTTAATGCAGCGCGGTTTTTCCGGCGCTATGATTGGCGCTTTGTTTGATCATTTGAATATTAAATTGTAGGGTGCATCCTTCATGCGCCTATATTGAAACTCACTAATACCATGAAAAAGATGACCAGCGCCCAGTTGCGCACCGCCTTCCTGGAGTTTTTCCGCGAGCGAGGGCACTCCGTACAGCCTTCAAGTTCACTGGTGCCGGAGAATGATCCTACCTTATTATTCACCAATGCCGGCATGGTGCAGTTCAAGGATGTATTTTTGGGCAGGGAACAGCGCGGCTTTAACAAGGCAGTCACCAGCCAGCGTTGTGTTCGGGCTGGCGGCAAGCATAATGACCTTGAAAACGTCGGCTATACAGCAAGGCATCATACTTTTTTTGAAATGCTGGGTAATTTCAGCTTTGGTGATTATTTTAAAAAAGAGGCCATACATTTTGCTTGGGATTTCTTAACCAAGGAGCTTGAAATCCCTGCGGAAAAATTATGGGTTACTGTTTTTGATGAAGATTCAGAAGCGGAAAAAATCTGGCTGGATGATGTCGGCATTTCTTCAACCCGATTTTCAAGAATCGGTGCCAAAGACAACTTCTGGTCTATGGGCGATGTCGGGCCTTGCGGGCCTTGCAGCGAAATATTTTATGATCATGGTGCTGACATTGCCGGTGGGCCGCCGGGATCACCGGATGAAGATGGCGACAGGTATATCGAAATCTGGAATCTGGTGTTTATGCAATATGACCGGGCCGCTGACGGTAGTCTAACGCCGCTTCCGAAACCCTCAGTGGATACCGGCATGGGGCTGGAGCGTATCGCTGCAGTGGTACAGGGCGTATACAGCAATTACGAGATTGATTTATTCCAAAATTTGTTGAAAGCGGCGGCCGGGCTCGCAGGCGTCAACGATTTGACGCAAAGCTCATTGCGCGTAATAGCCGATCACATCCGTTCCTGCGCATTCCTGATAGCGGATGGCGTGATGCCGTCCAATGAAGGGCGTGGATATGTGGTGCGCCGCATTATTCGCCGCGCCATCCGGCACGGCTACCGTTTGGGTATCCGCGAGGTGTTCTTTTATAAATTAGTGGCGCCATTAGCGGAGGAAATGGGAGCGGCGTTTCCCGAACTTAAAGCCTCGCAAGCCCAGGTTGAGCGGGTATTAAAAAAAGAAGAGGAACGTTTTGCGGAAACATTGGAACAAGGCATGAAAATTTTGGAAGTCTGTGTCGCCAAAATGGACGGTTCCGTGATTCCTGGCGATACTGTATTCCAGCTTTATGACACCTATGGTTTCCCTGTTGATTTGACAGCTGATTTTGCCCGCGAAAATCATCTTACCGTCGATCATGCCGGATTTGAAATGGCGATGTCGGCGCAGCGCGAAAGGGCCAGGTCTGCGAGCAGTTTTGGCGCTGATTATGATCAGGATATAAAGCTTGATGCGCAGACTGAATTTACCGGATATGATCATCTTGACGATCAGGTGCATATTATCGGCCTTTTTAAGAAAGGCCAATCCGTAACCAGCTTACAAGACGGTGAAGAGGGCATTGTTGTTTTAGATAAAACGCCGTTTTATGCTGAGTCTGGAGGGCAGGTTGGCGATTGCGGAAAAATTGAAGCTGATGGATCAGTATTTGAAGTCACGGATACGCAAAAACAAGGCGGAAACCTGTTTTTACATAAAGGTAAACTGATTTCGGGAATTCTGGTTAATGGCCTATTGTGCAATGCCCGTGTCAGTGCAGCGGACAGAAAGGCCACGGAGCTTAACCATTCTGCAACCCATTTGTTGCATGCCGCATTAAGACAGGTTTTGGGTGATCATGTCGCGCAGAAAGGTTCGTTGGTTAATCCTGAACGTTTGCGCTTTGACTTTGCTCATTTTGAGCCGGTGACGACTCGTGAAATCAGTACTGTCGAGCGCTTGGTTAATGAGCAAATCCGATTGAATAATCCTGTTTCAGCACAGGTCATGGCAAAAAATGACGCTGTTAATGCCGGTGCAATGGCTTTGTTCGGCGAAAAATACGGTGATGAAGTCAGGGTCTTGAAAATCGGCGAATTTTCAACCGAGCTTTGCGGTGGCACGCATGCTGAACGGGCAGGGGATATTGGCTGTTTTAAGATAATCAGTGAAACCGGTGTTGCCGCAGGCATTAGACGTATTGAAGCTGTGACGGGTGGTGCCTGTATCGATTGGATAATTAATCGTGACCAGGCGCTTGCCAGTATCGCTGGATTGTTAAAAAGTCCGCCGGAAAAAGCGCCTGAAAAAGTCGAGCAACTGATAGAGAAAAGCCGGTTTTTGGAAAAACAGCTTGAACGGTTAAATGCAAAGTTGGCCAGTTCTGCGGGTAACGAACTTGGCGGCCAAGCTGTCGACGTCGATGGCATCAACGTATTGGCGGTCAAGTTGGATGGCGTTGATCCCAAAACGCTGAAAGATATGGTCGAGCAATTAAAAAATAAATTAGGCACCGCCGCCGTTGTTTTGGCTGTTGTCGAGGGTGACAAAGTCAGTTTGGTTGCCGGCGTGACGAAAGATCAGATGGGACGGATAAAAGCCGGTGATCTGGTGAATTTTGTCGCCGCTCAAGTGGGTGGCAAAGGCGGGGGCAGGCCCGATATAGCACAGGCGGGCGGCAATGATCCGTCCGGATTGGCGGCGGCATTGGCTAAAGTTCCTGCCTGGATACAAGCGCAATTAAGCGCTTAAAAATAGGTTTTATTGAATGGCATTATATGTATATAAATTTGGCGGCACCTCGGTAGGTTCTGTCGAACGAATTAAATCAGTCGCTGAAAAAGTCAAAAAAGTTCATGATTCCGGCGATCAAATAGTCGTTGTACTGTCGGCCATGAGCGGCGAAACCAATCGCTTGATTGCGCTGGCAAAAGAAATGCAGGAGCAGCCATCAGAACGGGAAATGGACGTTTTAATTTCTACCGGTGAACAGGTTACGGTTGCGTTATTGAGCATGGCCTTACATCAGCTCGGTTGTGATGCCTGCTCGTATACGGGCGGGCAGGTAAAAATACTGACTGACAGCAGCCATACCAAGGCGCGGATACGCGAGATTGAGGATACCAAAATGCGTTCCGACCTCAACGCTGGAAAAGTCGTGGTTGTCGCGGGTTTTCAGGGTGTTGACGAGGAAGGTAATATCACTACGCTGGGTCGTGGCGGATCAGATACCACCGCAGTTGCTTTAGCCGCTGCTTTAAAAGCCGATGAGTGCCATATTTACACCGATGTGGATGGTGTTTACACCACAGACCCCAGAGTTGAGCCCAAAGCCCGGAGACTCAATCACATTACCTTTGAAGAAATGCTGGAAATGGCCAGTCTGGGTTCAAAAGTTTTGCAAATCAGATCGGTGGAATTCGCCGGCAAATATAACGTTGCATTACGCGTATTATCATCTTTTAAAGAAGGGTGCGGCACACTAATCACCTATGAGGAATCACTAATGGAGAGCGCTTTAATTTCTGGCATCGCTTTTAACCGGGATGAGGCAAAATTAACTATCACCGGAGTCCCAGACTTACCCGGAGTCGCTTTTAAGATTTTGGGCCCTATCGCCGATGCTAATATTGAAGTGGATATGATAGTACAGAATATTGCCGAGGACGCTACGACTGATTTTACTTTCACCGTGCATCGAAATGATTATCAGCGTGCAAAGAGCATGCTGGATCAAACCTGCGTTGAATTGGGAGCAAGAAAAGTGACGGGGGATAATGATATTGTAAAAGTCTCAATCGTCGGCGTAGGGATGCGTTCCCATGCGGGTATTGCAAGCACTATGTTTAAAGCATTGGCGGCTGAAGGTATCAATATCCGCATGATTTCAACATCAGAAATAAAAATCTCTGTCGTTGTTGACGAAAAATACCTGGAGCTTGCGGTAAGAGCGTTACATTCAGCTTTTGAATTGGATAAAATTGCTGAGGAAGCTACTCGATGATTGGTTAATACTGCCCATGATAGCTTTTATAGAATTTGGGACGTCGAGAGAGCATTGTAAGTATTTCTTACGGGAAGCTAACCGCCAAATCTTAGCCTAATTTAAGGAATTAGGCTAAGCAGTTGCCGAAAATTCATTACTAATTTTTTAGGATGATATAAAATGCATTTAAATTCTTTAACAACTACAAGGTGATAGTGATATGTCTGACATAGTAGGTAATACAGCGGGTGAAATCTGGAAGTATTTGGATGAAAATGGCCCAACAAGCGTAGCTAAGTTGATCAGGGAAACTAAAATTGATGAAAAAAATATTCAGCGTGGTATCGGGTGGCTGTCCCAAGAAGATAAGGTAACTATTGAAATAATAAACCGTGCCGAAACAATCTCGTTGAAATGAACAAAAGTGATAGCTACAAGATAGTTTTTTGTTCATGCGGGTTGTAATGACATCAAAATCTATCCAGTCCACTAAGGACGGGTTTTGAAGGTTACTGCATCGTCCTGTAGATTTCAGATTTCCCCCAGGGTTTGTTTGTCAGAGCTTCAATTTGTTCAAAACCGATAAAGTTAGCTATTGATGTTAACAATCAATACGTCAAAAAATAGAGCGGTCTTGTGCGTTTAACGCCTCAAGTTTCAAATGCAAATAGTGTGTTGAGTATAACAACTACAGTTTTCAACAGGGATTTGGTTATTATTGCTGACTGATAAAGCCGTTAGTAATCAAACTTTAAAAGCAATGCTTAATAAAAAATTATTGGCAGCAAGGCGGGCAAAAGATACTTTTAATCTTTTCGAGAAAAGTAATGTCGAGTCAATGTTTTTCTAAAAAGCGCATGTTTCGTAGCTTGCGGAGGAAAACTGCAAGTCATCGCGAAATGGCGTCACCCATTAGCCTGCCGGTGTCAATAGGCCAAACAACCTCAAGCAAATTTCGACCTTTTTTGTACGCTTCCATTTTCCATATCTACACATCCTGTTGTTGAACCTGTGGACTTCATGGACGCGGTGCGACTGGCATGATAGTCAGCTACTGGTGGAAGTCCAGCCATTGCCCTGTGAGAAGGGAAAATGCAGGCGAAAGCAAGGGTGTCCAAAGAAACTCCCAGTAGCTACCCAACAGGGAAACACGGTTATTGAGAGCCAATGCGGAATCTGAAGGAAGCCGTAGCCAAATCGGTCACCTAAACGAAAGTGAACCTTCAAAAGGCAACAAGGGGGTAAGGTGCCCGCGACCACCGAAGCCCAATATTCTCACCATAACTAGCGAAAGATACTGTTCGCACCGAGTTTCCGACGCACCAAGATATGCCAGTAGTGGGCCTTTTCATCTTAGCCATCCCACGCCAAAACCTGTGTGTGCAGGTAATCTGCGATCCAAAAGCCTTTTTGCCCTCAGGTAAAGTCCAGTTAATCTGACCAAGAAGAACTAAGCAAATCAGAAGCCTTTTGCCCTATTTAGCTTGGAGTTGTCGGTCATAAACAGCATGTTCAACCTACAGGTTACTGCTCTTAACAAGAACAGCTTTATAAGCCTCATCTGCCATCACCGGCGATCAAGCGCCCAAATACGCCTCCTTAATCCCGGGGTTACCCAATATTTCCAGACCGGTTCCGGCTAGCACGACGGCACCGGTCTCCAGAACATAAGCGCGAGATGCTATGCTTAATGCCATATTGGCATTCTGTTCCACAAGCAAAATGGTAGTTCCAGACCTATTAATGTCCTGGATGATACGGAAAATTTCCTGAACCAGTCGAGGGGCCAGACCCATTGAGGGTTCGTCCAGTAACAGCAGCCGGCCCCGGCTCATTAACGCCCGTCCCACAGCCAACATCTGCTGCTCGCCTCCCGATAAGGTCCCGCCCTGCTGCTGCCGGCGCTCTTTGAGTCGCGGAAAAATAGTAAATACCCTATCGTAATCAGCAGAAATCCCGCTTTTGTCCGTCCGATGCCAAGTGGCCAGACGGAGGTTTTCTTGAACTGTCAGGTTACCAAAAATTCCGCGACCCTCTGGCACATGAGCAATACCCAGGCCTACGATTATGTGCGCCGGCACCTGCTGGAGATTTTGTCCATCGAAAACGATACTGCCGGTAAAGGGCGTGAGCCCGGAAATCGCCCGCAGAATCGAACTTTTACCTGCGCCGTTTGCGCCGATAAGCGTGACAATTTCACCCTTATTGACTGTGAAGGATACGCCATGCAAAGCCTGGATTCCGTCGTAATGAACCTTTAAATCCCGCACATCCAGTAGCAGGCTTGTATTTTGACCCGTTGAATCGCTCATCCGTCTGGAATCTCGCCTAAATACGCTTCCAATACTTTGGGATGATTCTGGATCATTTTCGGCGGCCCTTCGGCCAAGGTTACGCCAAAATCGAGGACCTTGATGCGTTCGCAAATACCCATGACCAGCTTCATCTGATGCTCAATCAGCAGAATGGTCAGTTTAAATTCCTGACGAATCCACTGGATTAAGGCCATCAATTGATCAATTTCGTTTGGGTTCATCCCCGCAGCCGGCTCGTCAAGCAACAGAAGTTCCGGCGAGATAGCCAGTGCCCGGGCAATTTCAAGCCGCCTCTGCAAGCCGTAGGGTAGGTTCTTTGCTGTTTCCCCGGCTAGATGCTCTAACTTGAAGATGGCTAGCAGCAGTCGGGAATTATCGATGATGCGCTGTTCTTCGCGGCGATAGCGGCCTAAATGCAGCAATCCCTCCAACGGGGTGTAGTTGATCTGGGCATGATGAGCAATACGCACGTTATCCAGTACTGACAAATCACGGAACAGCCGGATATTCTGGAAAGTGCGTCCGATATGCAGGGCAGCAATCTGATTGGGGTTTTTGCCCACAAGTTCGGTGCCTTTGAAACAGATACTGCCTTCAGTGGCCCGGTAAACTCCGGTGATCAAGTTGAAGACCGTGGTTTTTCCAGCCCCATTGGGCCCAATGACGGCCATCAGATCGCCGTGGTGCAGTTCCAGATTAAAATCGGCAACCGCGCATAATCCACCGAACTGATGCCCCACTTTAGCGGCGGTCAGTAGCGCCATCGGGCTCTTCTCCCTGCGGGTTAATGTAATGATGAGCTTCCCGGTCACGTCTGGGAATGAATCCACGAAACTCCCGTAAACCCATGATTCCACGGGGCCAGTAAAGCATGACCAGAATCAGTGCCAATGGCATAATCACCATTCGCCATACGCCCAAGTGACTTATAAAGTGTTCGTTTAGCGGTTCAAATACAAATGACGGCAACCATGACAACAAGGCTGCCATGGTCGATGGCCGCAACAGCTCTAGCAAAACAGTAAAAAGGGTCGCACCCAGAATGGATCCTCCTATCGATGCGATGCCGCCCAAGTAGACCATGATCAATATGTCAGTGGACTTTGTGATATCAAAAATCCGCGGACTGATGAATTGCAACAGATGAGCAAACAGCGCTCCAGCGATACCGGCGCAGAAAGACGATAGCATGAAGGCGAAAAATTTAACGTGCCGGGTGTTGACGCTCATCAGGTCACTGGCGATTTCATCCTCGCGTATCGATAGTACGCCGCGGCCGTATTTGGAATAGATAAAATTGCGGACCATCCAAACCAACGCCACAGTCCAGAAGAACACCCAAGGTAGGGTGGTTAGTTTCATAATGCCGGAAATACCACGGGGTCCACCGATGAAGTCGATATTCTCGATCAAAGATTTGACGATCATCAGGAAGGCCAAGGTAATAATGGCCAGATAGTCACCACGAACCTTAAACGAGGGAATGGCCACGATTATGCCCAGCAGCGCAGCAGCCAGGCCACCGGCAAAAACTGCGCAAGGGAACAAAAACGGAAAGCCGGCTACTGGGAATACTTTCATTGTCAACAACACGGCGGTATAGGCTCCCACCGCCATAAAGCCGGCGTGGGCCAAGGAAAACTCGCCCATGTAACCATTCACCAGGTTCAGGCTGACAGCCAGGATGATATTGATTCCAGCGTACATTAATATCAGTTGCACGTACACGCTGAGAAGATTGTATTCCGGGATAGCGAAGGCAAGACCGAATCCTATTACCAATAGAATCGGAACGAGCCAGCGATTTTCCAGCAACAAATCCCATTGTTCTCTCATCAAGGCGATCATACTTTTTGGATTCGTGGTTTACCAAGAATTCCGTAGGGCCGGATGACAATCAACAGCATTAACAGGGTGAAGGCGACAAAATCCCGGTATGTTGAGGGAAAGAAAGCCACGACCATGATCTCCACCCCGCCCAGAATGAACGCGCCCACCATCGCGCCCCGGATGTTGCCGATACCGCCTACGACTGCGCAAATAAAAGCTTTCCAACCCACCGTTATGCCCATATAAGGATCAATCACCGGATAGGCCAAGGCGTACATCGTTCCCGCCGCCCCAGCCAGGCCAGCGCCGATGGCAAATGTGATGGAGATGATCAAATCGACCGGGATGCCCATGAGTGGCACATAAGTTTTGTCCCAGGAGATGGCGCGCATTGCCATACCGATCGATGTGCGGTGTACTATGTAATCCAGCAATAACATCAATCCCAGCGATAAGGAGATGATAACGGCCTGAATCGATGAAAGCGAGATTCCGTGCAGATTCCAGGTTACGTTCTCCAACAACATTGGGATATGTTTTGGATAGGGTGACAGCGCCAAGGTGAAATTTTCCAGGAACAATCCTACTCCCAGCGCGGTAATGATGGCCGAGACTCGGGGCGCCTGACGCAGAGGTTTATAGGCGAGCCGCTCGATGACAACCCCCAGCAGTGCAGTGCCCAGCATAGTCAACAGCAAGGTTGGCGCGAAAGTCAACCCCAGCATGCTCGATAACAGGAAACAGAAAAAAGCGCCGATCATGAACACATCGCCGTGAGCAAAGTTGATCATGGTCAGGATCCCATAAACCATGGTATATCCCAAGGCGATCAAGGCGTAAATGCTGCCCAACTGCAGGGCGTTCAAAGTCTGTTGAAGCCAGTAAACAACCTCATCGCTCAACGCTTTGATCCTCCCAGTAGTTGATTGGCTAGCTTCTTCATGGTGCTGCGTTCATCACCCAAACGAATTTGTCTCCCTTAACCTGCATGATAACAGCGCTTTTTACAGGGTCACCGGAATCGGTGGTAAACTTGATAGTACCCGTTACACCGTTGTAATCAGAAATTGCGGACATGGCATCGCGAACTGCAATGCGGTCGAGCGTGGGAGATTTTTTTAGTGCTTCGAACAACAGCCCCATGGCGTCATAGGTAAGAGCAGCCACATCGTCCGGGGTATTGCTGTACTTATTACCATAAGCGGCGATGAATTTTTTTGCGGTTGGCGTAGCGATATCGGTTGCATAGTGATTGGCAAAATAATCTCCTTCCACTCCCCCACCCGAGAGCTTGATCAACTCCGGGCTGCTCCAGGCGTCAGAACCGACCAACGGTTGATTGATACCAGCACGGCGCGCCTGCTGGGCTATCAGACCCACATCATTGTAGTAGGCGGGCAGGAAGACTATGTCGGGGCCTGTACTCTTGATCTTGGTAAGTTGGGCAGAGAAATCACGATCACCGGTGGTATAGGTCTCGAAGGCTACGGTCTGACCGCCTAATTCCGTGAAAGTTTGACGGAATTGATCAGCCTGGCTTTTGGGTGCCTCGGAGGCCACATCATAAAGCACGGCTGCTTTCTTTGCGCCAAGCTTATCGATCACGAATCGGGCTAATACGCGGCCTTCGAACGGGTCGGTATAACAGGCGCGAAACACGTAGCGCTTAGGCTTGCCGCTACTGGTGTCAAGGGTTGTTTTTGGGTTAGTGGACCAGGGAGTGATCAGAAGGGTCTTGTTGTATTCGGCGATCTCGGCGGCCGGAATGGCGCCAAGACTAGCATTGGGACCTACAATGGCGACTACATTGTCCTGGCTGATAAGCTTGTTGGCTGCGGCTACTGATTGATCCGCCTTGGAGGCGTTATCTTCGATGATGAGTTCAACCTGGTGAGGCTTCCCACTGATAGCGATTCCTCCAGCAGCGTTAATCTCACTCACCGCCAATTGAGCGGCGTTTCTGGAGGAGGCGCCGACTGCCGGCATATCGCCGGTCAGTTCAACAATCAGTCCAACTTTAATGGTGTCCTTTTTGTTGGTGGGGTCGCCGCAACTGGCCAACAAGAGCGTTGTTATCACTACGAATAACGGAGCCAGGGAGATTGTTTTACGCATAAGTTTTCATCTTAATAATAAAGGCTCTTATGAAGCTAAAGCGGGTTTAATGGGCCGTTCAATGTAAATGCTATCACGACAATGATTAAAATGATAATCGTGTCTGTTATAGGGACAAACAGAGAAACGATGCCCTCCTGATGTTAAAGATCGATCATAAAAATTTCAGATTAACCAACAAACAAATCACCTAATCTTTTCAGTCTATTTACAGGAATTTTTCGCACTATTCGCTGGAGAATTCAACCACCATTTATCTTGTTTCAAAATACAAAACTGAATGACAGGCTTGCAACCCCTTCAGTCATTCTAATAATTGTTGCCAAAGGCAATTTTAGATCGAATTCTGACCTTTACAATCAATCGTGCCGAGTGAACGCGATATGGCTGTATGCAGCCGGTCAACTTTCCCGATTGCTGTTTAATATCAATCAGCTTTAGAAATTCCTGAAACGCTTGCATGAAGTCCTGCCAATTCTGGCCAGTAAAAACGGGACAAGCGTTTGGGATGGGCACCGGGTTAAAGTCATGGTCGCGGCTCAGGTATCCGGGTAGGCACCTAATGCTAAAGTCATGCGTTTTTTAATGAACCGGTAATCAAATCTGAAATATTTATCACCATTTATATGCACCAGTAAATATAAGCCTTTTTCATCGGGTAGCTTATAATTCTTATCCAGCTTGGGCTTTGAGTTCTTTAGGGTGATATCTGATAGGGGTATGACGGTACATATCCAGATTGTTTTTTAGTATGCCGTTATATATACCTTATAATGTGGCGGTATGCCAACGAATCAAGTTAAACCGCTTTTGACAATAAAACCCCTGCAAGCCCTTTAATATAGGGTTTAAGCGAATCTTATTAAATCCCTTAAAACCGCAATTTGTTAGAACAGTGTACTATGCAATCTTCTGAAAAAAATAATTCGACACAGTTCCTGGGAGATCAATTGCAGGAAGTCATTACACTTTTGGACAAACAGCAACTGGAAAAATCGCTGGTCCAAAGGGGGGTTGGAGCCAATCACGAACTGGTTCAGGCGATGTTGCAAAATCAGCATCAAGCCCGTCTTCAGGAAAAATTCGCGCTTTTACATCCAGCAGACATCGCCTTTATTCTCGAATCGTTGCCCCTGGATCAGCGCCAGACGGCATGGGCTGCGATTAAAACCCAACATGAAGGACAAGTGTTGCTGGAAGTATCCGACGCAGTTCGGCAAACGCTCATTTCAGGCATGGAAGCAGAAGAGCTGGCAACCGTCGCCGGCAAATTAAATACCGATGAAATAGCCGACCTTGCAGCAGATCTCCCCAAGCGGACTATGCTGAAGATTCTCAGGTCTTTGAATAGCAAGGAGCGCAAGCATCTAAATGCCATTCTATCCTATCAGGAAAGTCAGGTCGGCGCGCTGATGGACTTTGGCATGATTACGATACGAGCTGATCTTAATTTAAAAGCGATCGTTGCCTACATCCGTAAACTGGGCAAATTACCCAGCCACACTGATAAATTATTTGTCGTTGATCAGTACGATAAAGTGCAGGGCATATTGCCATTGCAGCGGCTATTGACGCATCTTCCGTCTCAACAGGTTGCCGATGTGATGGTGACTGATTTTGTCTGGTTTCAGGTTGATCAGGAAGCCGCCGAAGCGGCACGGGCGTTTGAACGTTATGACTTAATATCAGCACCAGTCATTGATAAAGAGGGTAAACTCCAGGGACGGCTTTGTGTCGATAATATACTGGATTTTATCCGCGAAAAAACGAATGAAGACCTGCTTATTCAGGCCGGTGTCGGGGAAGAAGAAGACTTGTTTTCCAGTGTCTGGAAAAGCGCAAGAAACCGCTGGGGTTGGTTATTAATTAATATTGGCACAGCCTTCGCCTCGACGCGCATTATTGGCGTATTTGAAGATATTATTTTGCAACTGGTTGCGCTGGCGTCATTAATGCCGATTATTGCAGCCATGGGCGGCAATACCGGCAACCAAACCAGCATGCTGATTATCCGGTCACTGGCATTGGGGCAAATCACCCCAAGCAATATCCATCGCTTGATAAAAAAAGAACTCACTCTTGCGGTTATCAACGGTGTTTTTATCGGGTTTATTATGGGCCTGCTGAGCTTGCTGCTTTATCGGGACATAGCCCTGTCCGCCGTAATGGCTACCGCTATGCTCATTAATCTGCTGGTTGCCGTAGTGGTCGGTCTCGGTATTCCCCTGTTACGGCATAAATTCGGTAAAGACCCCGCAGTGGGCACCAGCGTTATCCTGACGGCTGTCACAGACTCAATGGGATTCTTTATTTTTCTGGGTTTGGCAAGTTTGTTTTTAATCAAGTAGAAACCTGACAAATCGTATCTCTATGCTTGATTGGAAGGGCATTCGTAAGATTCAATGGTGAGAGCGACTGGAGAAGATAGATCCAAAAGGTTAATGACATTTAACTTGAGTGCCAGCCGTGTCAGCTCTATATCACTGGCAACGCCGAGTTTGCGTTTAATTAAATAATGGGAATTGCTGACGGTTTTCGGGCTGATGTTGAGGGTTTGCGCAATATCCTCAGTCGTTCGTGCCTCGACCAGCAGACGCAGAATTTCAAATTCCCGCACAGTCAATGTTTCCAATGCCGTCTGTTCATTTCCGAGCTTTTCCAGAGCCAACGCTTGAGCCATGTCGGCGCTGAGGGTGTGGCGTCCGCAATAAACCTCGCGGATCGCACGCAGCAACTGCTCAGGCGGACTGCTCTTGGTAATATAGCCCAAGGCGCCCGCGCGACTGGCCTGAACAGCAAAGCTTGGATTTTGATACATGCTGAATACGAGGATCTTCGCGTTCGCCTCACGTTGCTTGATGCGGGAAATAAGTTCAAGTCCACTGATTCCAGGAAGGGAAAGGTCTGTAATCACCACGTCAGGGTTACATTCCTTAAAAAGCTGATAAGCCTGGGTTCCGTCTGCCGCTTCGGCAACCACTTGCAAGCCGGGCTGTTTTGCCAGCAGCGATAGATAACCTTCGCGGACGATAGCGTGATCGTCAACAAGCAAAATTCTGATAGTTGACATAGCGTTCATGCCTGTGGCTCAGTGATGGAAATAATTGGCAGCCTGACTTCAATCCTCAAGCCGTGGGGCTGGACAATAGCTAAGGTCAGTTGCCCATTCAGCGCAGTAACGCGCTCGCGAATGCCGAGCAGGCCGATACCGGAGTTGCCGGTAAAGAGCAGTTTGGTGGCGCTGCCGTCATCTTCCACAGTCAAGGTGACCGCATCTGAGTTGATAGCGAGGGTAATATTTGCGTTCGCAGCCGCCGAATGTTTAGCGATATTGGTCAGGCATTCCTGGGTAATCCGGAACAGCGTGACCGTCAGCGACTCCGGCAGCAAGGTGCAATCGCCGACGATGTCCAGTTGATAACGGCTTTTACCTGCGCTGCGTGCATTCCACCCGGTTACCAAACTGTTCAGGCTGGCCGCAAGCCCAAGTTCGTCGAGCTCGGCCGGTCGCAAACGCTTCAAAAGATCACGCACATTATCCAGCATATGCTGGGTAATCCGTCTGATATGATCAGCATCACCGACCAAGGCGGGGCACTGTTGTTTTGCCGTTTGCGCGATGGATGCAGCAACGGCGTTGATCGCCGCCAGGCATTGACCGAATTCGTCGTGCAGTTCCCTGGCCAGAAAACGGCGTTCTTCCTCCTGAAGATTAATCAGCTTTACGGCCAGTTTTTGACGTTCGGCAAGCAATTGTTGCTGACTTGCCGCCAGTTGGTTGATTGCCGCCGCGGTACGCTGCCATTCAATCAGCTCGAACGACGGCATGCGCTTCGCTAAATTGCCTTTTTCCATACTCTCCAGTCCGGCGACGATGATTCGGGCCGGCCGCAAGGCACGGCTTATGCTCAGAAATACCAGCAAGCAAACGGCCAAAACGGTCATGGCAGACAGTCCCAGCAAGCTGCGGATATTTCCCCAAGTCTGGGCAATTTCCATCTCGGCATTCGGGGTAACCGTCAGTAAACCATAAACCCGGCCATTAAATGCAATCGGTCGAGTGATATCAAAACCGGGATTTAACAAGCAACGGTAAAGGATCTCGAAACTTTCAGGCCAGTTTTGGTCGACTAATTTAGTGCCGTTGCAAAGACGACGCTCAATAGCATTTTCAGCTGATACAAAGCGAATACAGACCCCAGGCGTATTCGCAGTCTGTTTCCATAGATCAAAATCGGGAAACTGATTAACTTGACCAACTCCAGCATTGATGCGAAAAAGTTGCATCTCCAGTTGCTTACCCAGTGAATCGGCAGTGATTTGTGCCGCCTGTCTGGCTTGCCGACCGCTGTGGTACAGCACATAGGCTGTGGCGGCTATCAGACACATCAGCGCGACGATTGTGATACGGGACAATAAATGTAATTGCAGATTCATGGTAGCCGGATTAGACAGCGGTGACTGCATTATAAGAGGCGTTAAAGGCTTTGAATAGCCGCCGCCTCAAACGCGGGCAAATTGCCCGTTCTCTGCGGGCAAATATCGGCTTACGGTACAGTAATAATTCCATAAACTTTTAACCTCAAGCTTTAGGGCAATCCTCTTGCCAGGGCAAGTAATGAAAAAACTGTTTTTTTACACCTAAATACCTACAACGAAGGGATAAATTTATGGCACATCACAATTTTTACGACGTTAATATCAAATGGCAAACCTTAGGGAATTTCGAGCATTTGCTTTATTCAATTCTTGATATTGATGAACACAACAAAATCATTGACGTGATTTTTAAGTTTGCTGCACATCAGAAGATTGTCCTGCACAGGCATAAGGCACTTAACAAAACGTTTGTTATCCAAGGCGAGCATCGCCTGTATGAAGCAGACGGAAGACTGAAGGAAGTCAGGGCTGTTGGCAGTTATACTACCACTCTACCCAGTGATGATCCACATCGGGAAGGCGGAGGTGATGTGGATGCGATCGTCTATTTCAGCATTCGCGGTAACAATGGCGTGCTTTATGAGATTCTTGACGATGAATTGAACATCATTGCCACATTAGGGTTTGAAGACTTTATCAATTTGAACAAAAACCTAGCATAGTAGCTGTTTACACCCTTTGAGAGAAACGCCATGAACCGATTAAGATCAACGGAAATCTTCCTGTCTATCATGCTGCTGTCAAGCAACATCGGATATACCGCTCCACGCATAGCCGTCTTAAATTTTGAGCTGAATGATATCACTTCGCTGCCCAATACGCCGCAGGAACTAGTGCGCACAGCATCCATTAGCCCCCTGTTGGAGCAAGCGATAACCGAGACCGGCAACTACGAAATTATTCACATAAACGCTGTTGCTCAAGCAACCGCCAATTCAAGCTTCGGTTATCTGTTTCGTTTTAATGATCTTGCAGCCAAGCTGGGTGAGCAATATGGCGCCGATTGGATTATCGTCAGTCAGCACAGCAAACCCAGCTTTTTGTTTTCATATTTGATGTCGCATGTGATTAATGTAAAGACCCAAACCCTGGCCGCAAGCTATGACATCGAACTTAAGGGCAATCACGAAAAAGTCACAAAACGAGGCGTCAGATCGCTTGCCAATAAAATTCATGCCCTGATTAAATAGGTGAACAAAAGTCTTTTAACAAAATAAAGTGCAGTCAACTTCATATACCCAGCTTACTTCAAGCATTTTGTCACTTTAATAAATGTTAAAAGACTTTTGAACGATTAGTTGACAAGTAGTTACAACAATCCAATCATCGCCGGCGACGTTTTGTTGCTGGCATCAAGTTTGGTGATGACATTATTGAGTTGAATTCGCCGAACCCGTGTCGATGAGTTACTGCAATACAGTGCCTTGATTCCAGGCACGCCCAACTATTGTGTTGGCGACTTGCCTGGACTGGCAGTAGGCTGCGAGGAAACCAATTGGGCAGGATTTGTCCCTCATTTGGATGGCGTCGATCTCTCCGGAAAACGGGTGGCTTTGTTTGGCTTAGGGCATTTGGAACGCTACGCGTCACGTATCGCCAGTTCACTTCTCCGGTTATATAGGGTCTTCTACGCCTATGGTGCCGATAGGGTTGGGCGTTGGAGTACCGAAGGTTATCAATTCCAGTTCCCCGATTCGGTGATTGACAATCAGTTTGTTGGCTTGGTGTTGGGATCAACGAGGCCAACCGCGTTTAACCGATGAACGGCTCAATAGCTGGCTGGCGCAGGTAACGCCGTTGCTTCTTGCAAAGCGGGCGGAAGCGGCCTAGCTGATGTCCGCCAACTCGGCCGATCTGGATGCGTTTGTGTTAACGCCACAGGCAGATTAAAGTCAATGCAACTTTCAGCGCTCGCTGCGCGCGGCAGGCATCTGAAAGCCGGGGTATTGGTGTGTAAAGGCTGAAAGCGGCTTTCAAATCCACCCCTTTTTCAAAGCCTATCCGGGATATGCGCCCAACTACTGGCAAAATCCGTACGGGGGAAGGCGAGCCATTGCTCCATATCCGGAAAATTAAAATGTCCTGTTGCCGGGTTAATAAAAATTGTAGTTCTAGCTTTTGTATTTCTATTATGATATAAGCAGCGTATTTGGTGTGGATTTGTTATTTCTGAAACACAGCACGATAAATAACATTATCAGTTTCTATGAACTGTCTCTTTTAATTTGCTAATAAAATTCGAAAGGAGAATTACCATGAATATTCAAACCTTATTGCCGCTGGATTCCAGTGCATTGTTGGCTGAGAAAAGCCGCCTTTGTATTTGCTCCAAGATAATAGTGACACTGTTTGCAATAACTTTTTCTGTGGCCGGGTTCGGGCATCAGTACACACGAACCGATCTCACGGCAGATGTTGCACCTACGGCAAAGCATTTAGACCCCAACTTGGTCAATGCTTGGGGATTGTCACGATCCTCTGCGAGCCCTTGGTGGATTTCAGACAACGGCACCGGTCTTTCAACTCTGTACGATCTCGACGGTGCTCCTCAGACACTGGTCGTAACTATACCACCACCCGGCAAATCAGGTACATCGGCTCCAACCGGAACAGTATTCAACTACACGTCGGAATTCATGATCCAACAGCAACAGGGGGGCACACAGGCTAAGGCAATCTTCCTTTTCGTGACGGAGGACGGCACCATCTCCGGTTGGAATCCTAAGGTGAACGCGACAAACGCAGTAATTGCTGTCAATCGCAGTGGGAAGGCCATTTACAAAGGTTGCGCCATCGCTCAAACAAGGAAAGGTTCACGCTTGTACGCTACAAATTTTCAAAGCGGAAAAGTTGAAGTATTCGACGGTGCTTTCAATCGCATTCATCTCGATGAACATGCGTTCAGACTCGATGACCATGATTTCGATAAAGATGCTTCCAGTATAAACAAGAATGGCAGCTATGTTCCTTTCAATATCCAAAATGTCGGTGGAAATCTCGTCGTTACGTTTGCGAAAAAACAAGCCGGAGCTAAGGACGAAACGGCCGGTAAGGGGCTCGGACGGGTGGTTGTCTTCGACGTGAATGGACACAAGTTGCTAAGTCTCCAGCATGGTCCATGGATGAATGCTCCTTGGGGAATCGCAATGGCACCAAGCGATTTCGGCACCTTCAGCCATCGCTTGTTAATCGGTAATTTCGGTGACGGCAAAATTAATGCCTTCAATCCAGTTTCCGGACATTTCGTGGGCTCTCTATTAGATGCAAACAATAAGCCCAACCCTCTCGTAATTGATGGACTTTGGGCAATCAGCTTTGGTGGCGGGAATTTAAAATCCGGCGCTTTGAACGAGCTTTATTTCACGGCCGGACCAAATGATGAGGCGAACGGCCTCTTCGGAAAGCTAACAGCCGTAGAACAGAAGGGCAACAGCGAATAAGAGGTTATAAGCATAAACTGCCGAAATTTCAGGCATAAAAATCGTCCCTCCTTATACCAGGATTAAATCGCTTCCGGTGATAACAATGAAACCATTACTAATGAGAAGATCATAGACTATGAAAATACAAAAGGAACAGAGCATACTGAGTGAACCAAAACAAGCGCTTTCAGAAAGGATTTATGGTTACAGGGCAAAAATTTTGAAAACAGTGATAGCGGCATTGATAGGATGTTTTATCTTTCCGGGTTACGGTTGGACTCTTGGTACGGAGAACCCAAAGGCTTCTCTCCAAAAGCAGGAGGAACAAATTAAACCGGTACAAAGAGAGCAGCAAGAAATAAAGAAGATAGAACAGGTAGCTGATCAGAAAATGCTAAAAAATTACTGTGAATCCGGTAGAGAAATGAAAGTCAAAATAACGTCTTTGCTTACAAATTACAAAGCATCCAAGACAACCGCTGTTCCTTATGCCTACAAGGGACAAATTGTCATAGGCTTGCCGGCCGCCGATGGCACACACGCCGATCAGTGTCATATTCAATTCATGACTAACGACAACGGTATCGTTTCTGGCGATATTGAATTATCCAATTTAGAACCACTTTACTAAAAAGCCAATCGAAATTATTCGCGCGTTTCGAGTAAAATATGGCCTTAACCCATTTTTAGCACTTACAATTAATATCCATTTAAAAATAAGGCGTCGTGCCATATAAAATCTTCATTTGGCGCTACTCCTTGAAAAATACAGTCTGGTTTCAGTGTCTTATTTAAAAGTTTTCCCGGGTGCCGGGTTCACTTTTAAGGTACGATAAATAGCCATCTGCTCCGAAAAAGATAAGCGATTGTACTCAGGAATTGAGGCATTGAAGCTGACTTATGGTTGAGCCAGCTATATCGCAGAATTGTTTGGCTGTTCTCGGAATACGATTACTGTTCTTCCAGAGCTTATCGATGAACTTGCCTAAGTTATTTTATATGCGTTCCTATCGATGGTGACACATTCAACTTGATTGCTGCAATGCTCTGTTTAATTTTTTTCAGTTAGCGGCTATATTTTCGGTTTTTAGTGAGGATACGCTACGCGCGTACCATAAATTGCAAAAACCGAAAAATTAAGCGATCAGAGTCTATCTGTAAGTGTCGAAGTTATTTATCCGGGAAGCTATAGGGCCAAATTTTTCAATTCAGTGAAACATTTCAAATGCTTCACTGTAAAGGTTTCCAACTATAACCGGAGAGTTTAATGATGGCAACCGGAACCATGGATATGTCCATGTGCGGCTTCTTCTTCAGTAGCAGCCCTTACGTCAATAACTTCCACATCAAACGTCAATGCCAATCCTGCTAACGGATGATTGCCATCAATAGTGATGTTGTCATCGTCAATACTGACCACTGTGACCACACCGGAACCGGAACTGACATCCGCATGAAATTGCATTCCGACTTCAATATCATCGATGCCTTCAAACATATCCCGTGAAATCACCTGAATCATATCCTCCATGAGTTCGCCGTAAGCATCTTCAGGGGCAATGCGCACATTGAATTTGTCACCGGCAACTTTGCCGACCAAGGCGTTCTCCAGACCGGAAATGATGTTTCCGCTACCTTGTAGAAAAACTAACGCCTCGTCACCTATTGAGCTATCAAGCACTTCACCGTCATCATTAGTCAGGGTGTAGTGGATAGAAACAGCCATATTGTCAGCTACTTGCATGATAAAACCTTATTCGTTATTAAAAAACTGCTTATGATAACGATTTGCAATGCATTTGTCTGAAAAAATTACATTTATCGAAAGGGTATTGCCCCTCTAATTTTTAATGCCAATGCCTTTATGCAATAAAAACAGACTAATTAACGTCAATGTCACAATAAATCCGCCGGTGATTATGTAGGCCAACTGAATATTAATATCCGTCACGCCTATGAATCCGTATCTAAAAGCGTTAATCATATACAAAATAGGATTGCCCTTGGAAACCGTTTGCCACACGCCTGGCAGCATATCAACTGAATAAAAAACACCCCCCAGATAACTTAATGGCGTGAGTACAAAGTTGGGGATAATGGAAATATCGTCAAAGCTTTCCGCAAGCACCGCATTAATAAAACCGGCCAAAGAAAATAACGTGGCAGTCAGTACGGCGACGGATAAGGTGATGAGCGGATTATTGACGGCAATATCCGCAAATAAAAGGGAAATCAATGTGACCACCAAGCCGACTAATAACCCCCTTATAATGCCGCCGCTTACATAACCTCCAAGAATCACCCAGTTGGGCACGGGGGCAACCAGCAATTCTTCAATATTGCGTTGAAATTTGGTCGAAAAAAAGGACGAAACGACATTGGAATAGGCATGGCTGATGACCGACATCAGAATAATACCCGGAACGATATAATCCATATAAGTAGCGCCATTAATGATCCCAATGCGGTCGCCAATCAACTTGCCGAAAATTAAAAAATACAGCGCCGTAGTAATCGCGGGGGGTAATAATGTTTGCGGCCAGATACGGATAAAACGAAAAACCTCCTTGGTCACAAGCGTTCTTAGCGCAATGGAATAGTTCATTGTTTAGTATCTGCGGGTTTTGAGTCGATTAAATCCATAAATAATTGTTCCAGGCGATTGCTCTTGTTTTTCAGGCTGATGACCTTGATATTGAGCGCGCTTAACTGGCTAAATAATTGATTAAGGCCCATTTCTTTGGGAACGGCGACGTTAAGCACTTTGTCCCCTATGCGTTCAATTTGATAGCCGGCAATAACAGGAACCTTGTCTATAGGTTCCGCCAGATCCAGAACAAAATGATCAATATGAAGCCTCGCCAGTAAACCTGCCATATCCGTGTTTTCGACTATCAATCCCTGATCAATGATAGCGATATTGCGGCACAGGCTTTCCGCTTCTTCCAGATAGTGGGTGGTTAAAATGATAGTCGTACCCTGCTCATTAACGGCTTGCATCATTTTCCACATACTCCTGCGAATTTCTATATCGACACCGGCAGTCGGCTCATCAAGAATCAACAATTTTGGCGCATGCACCATGGCGCGGGCAATCATGACCCTGCGCTTCATGCCGCCGGATAAACGCCTGGAAACCGTATTGCGCTTATCCCATAAATCCATCTGCTTAAGACAGCGTTCTGTTCTTTGCAGTGCTAGTTTACGTGGCACTCCGTAATAACCCGCCTGATTAAAGACAATGCTTTTAACGGTATCAAATTGATTAAAATTAACCTCTTGCGGCACCAGTCCCAAGCAACTTTTAGCGCGCGATCGATCCGTTTTTAAATCATGGCCAAAAATACTTACTGAACCACTGGATGGATTGACCAGCGAACTGATAATGCCTATAGCGGTTGATTTTCCGGCGCCATTGGGGCCAAGCAATGCAAAGAAATCACCTTCCTCCACATCAAGATCAATGCCCTTTAAAGCTACAAAACCATTATTATATGTTTTTTGAAGGTTACGAATAGATAATGCATTCATATTGAAACTAACACTTAACGGAAGCCTTTAAATAAGTTAAATTACACAAGCCGGATCCATACTAAAAGCGTAAATGGACCGCAAAAACCGTTTGATTTTATCAGATATCAGCACGCTTCGTAGACAAAACTGGATAACTTGTGCCTAACAAACCACCTGAAATCGTTGCCGCCGTAGACTTGGGCTCTAACAGCTTTCACATGATTGTTTGCAGCCTGAGCAATGGCAAATTACAAACAATCGACCGGCTTAGGGAAATGGTCAGACTGGCATCGGGCCTGGACGCAAATAATGTCCTGGATGAGGGCACACAAAATAGAGCACTGGCCTGTTTGGAAAGGTTTGGCCAAAGAATACGCGATATCCCGGATGACAGTGTACGAATTGTGGGCACCAATACCCTGCGTACCGCTAAAAATGCAGGGCAATTTCTAATTAAAGCCGAGCAAGCGTTAAATCATCCCATCCATATAATTTCAGGCATAGAAGAAGCCCGTCTGATTTACTTGGGCGTGGCGTACAGCTTGAGCAGCAATGCTAACTTGCGCCTGGTTATGGATATTGGCGGCGGGAGTACCGAATACATCATAGGCACTGGTGACACGCCCAAAGAAAAAGAAAGCTTGCACATGGGTTGTGTCTCAGTCAGTAATAACTTTTTTAAAGAAGGACATCTTTCCAAATACGCTTTTAACCAGGCAACCCTGTTTGCCGAACAGAAACTGGAGCCGTTCCAGAGAAAATTTCAACGTAACAACTGGGATGAAGCCATTGGCGCATCCGGCAGTTTACGTTCAATTGCCAAGGTTCTGCAAACCCGAGGCTGGAGCAATAATGGCATAACCTGGCAAGGACTTGAGAAACTGGCCGCTCATCTAAGCCAGTGTAATCATATTAACGAACTTAACTTGCCGGAACTTAATCCGGATCGTCTGCCGGTATTTGCAGGCGGTGTAGCTATAGTCTATGCCACATTTAAAAGCTTGGGCATTGACCAAATGACGGTCGCTGATGGGGCCTTACGCGAAGGTCTCATACAAGATTTATTAGGGCGAATTTATAATCATGATATGCGCTCCGAGACGGTTCAGTCGGTTGCCGATCGATATCACACCGATAAAAAGCACGCCGCTCGCATTAAACAAACTATTGC
Organism: Methylococcales bacterium; assembly: GCA_028712795.1. GTDB lineage: Bacteria > Pseudomonadota > Gammaproteobacteria > Methylococcales > Methylomonadaceae > Methylobacter_C. Next base: position 11,882 of record JAQTPT010000013.1, on the reverse strand, counting down.
AGTTATTCTGAAACAGTTAAGCGATGAATACAGTTGGGCTAACGATGAAAACTGTGTACAATTTTTAGATTGGGCCGCCGATTTGCACGAAATTGGTATTGATATCGCCCATAGCCAGTACCATAAACACAGCGCCTATATCATTGAACATGGCGATTTAGCCGGCTTTTCCAATCAGGATCAAATTTTGTTGGCATCAATCATAAGGTCACATCGGCGCAAATTTTCGCCGACACTTTTCAACGATTTACCATCACCCTGGAATGCCTTCGCACCTTACCTAACCCTTGTGTTGCGACTGGCGGTATTACTCCACCGCAATCGACATGAACATGAAATGCCTGACTTTAAAATAGCCATTATAAAATCCAGAATTCACTTAACGTTTCCAAGGATGTGGTTAAGTCAGTCACCCCTAACCCATGCTGATTTAATTCAGGAGGCCGATTATCTTAAATCTGCCGGGTTAAAACTCGAATTTGCATAAGCGTATCTTTATGAAAACCCTGTTACGCAGTTTTTTGTTTTTGCTGGGGGCAGTGGCGGTTTTATGTACGCTGCTGATTTTTTTTGGCGTCAGTGACAAACCTGATATTGCAGTCGGCTGGACGCTTACCCGAGATGACATTACCCGGGCAAAAAAAATACTTCATGAGGGCTCTAAAACCAAACCTGACGAACTCGGCGTAATCGAGTTAACCCAGCCCGATCTCAATCTTGCCGCCAATTATTTGTTAAACCGTTACAGAAAAAGCGCAGTCATAATTGAACTGAAACCTAAGGTCGTGAGATTCACAATCACCATGACTTTACCCAAAAATAGCCTGGGACAGTATCTAAATGTTAGTTTTAGATTGGGCAACGATAACGTTAACGAACTTCCGAGCCTCACAAAGTTTAAAGTGGGAAAATTTTTACTTCCGTCGAGATTTGCAGCCTTTGTTATTAAGAAAACGATCAGGTATACATCGTTGAATGATTATTTCATTCTGGCAACCCACCCGATCAAATACGTTCACATTGAACCAGAAAAAATGACAATTATTTACTATCCAAGCCTTGAAACCATAACTCAAGCACGAAACTTCCTGACTCAAAGCAGTGATAATCCGAAACTTAACATTTACCAGCAAAAACTTGCCGAAATAATTACCCAACATGATCCCGCATGGCGTTTGTCACTGGCCGAGTTGTTAAAGCCGCTGTTTGAACTGGCTTATCAACGGTCTACATTAGAAAACGCTATCGAAGAAAACAAAATGGTCATTATGGCCATTAACGATTATGTTAATAAAAAGGAAACCAAAAAGCTCCTGCCTACACCCACATCAAAGCCAACAACTGAAAAACGCTACTCCACTTTTTTATATAAAAGGATTGATCTTGCCCAACATTTCATCGGCTCTGCGGCTCTTACCGCTTCTGTAAATGGACAGGTCGCTAAAGTTGCGGGGGAGGAAAAAGAATTAAGTGATGCGCAGGCGGGTGGGAGTGGCTTCAGCTTTATCGATTTAGCTGCTGACAAAGCCGGTACACGCTTTGGTGAATTGGCGACGTCATTACCTGAAAATGCCCGCAAGATTCAAAAAGCCATGTCTGGAATTAAAGATTACACAGATTTCATGCCCGATCCCAGAGACCTTCCCGAGCATATGAACGAAGCTGAATTTAAACAGCGCTACCAGTCTATTGATAGCCCCGCTTATCAAGCGTTATCAAAGCAAATCGATGACCGCATAGCGGCGACGCCTATCTACAAAGCAGAGTAATCAAAAAAGCCAGGACTTCAATTGTGCCAGTCGAAGTATCAACATCGACTAAATAGGTGATCAAAAGTCATTTAACAAAATAAAATGCGATCAACTTTAAATACCCAGCTTTTTTCAAGCTCTTTGTTATGATAAAAAATGTTAAAAGACTTTTGAACGGTTACTTACAAGGCGTTTTACCATCCTGCCATGCTTTAGGAGCCAATCTATAGGATAAAATTATCTATTCAACTACCATGAAAATACATTTTTCATTCTCCGGGGTGATGAAAGCATCTTCATGATCGTTAGTAGAAATACCTATAGGGTTAAAAAAGTTGCTCGTTTTGGTTAGTATAAATTCTACAGATGAATATCTTAAGCACCCTCCGTCCTCTCTATGCTAGACTAGCGGCAAAAAATAAATTCTTTCAATAAAACAGCGCGAATTGCGCAGGAGGCAAAAATGCCGGAACTAAACTGGATCAAAAATCAGTCTCAAACGCTGACAGAAATAATTCGTAACCAGGGGCGCTTTAGACGCCCAAAAACTGATATAGAACTCATTGAGCATACGATTAAACGGGAGTGCAAGCCACCGATCAATGCCCGTTTGGCATCGAACGGCGCGCTGTGTATTGACACTAATCGTACCGGACGTTCTCCGGGGGACCGATTCATCGTCGAAGGGAAATATTCTTCCCAGATCAGCTGGAATTCGGTCAACAAGGAAATGCCGAGAGACGCCTTTCTCTCGCTCATGGAGCGGGTAATGGATCATGTGGATAAACTTGCCGAGCCGCTCTTTTTCTCTGATGATCTCTATATCGGCAAACATAGCCAATATCGACAGCCGATCCGGCTTGCGACGAAATACGCCTGGCATCAACTTTTTGGACGCAACTTTTTTATCAAGGGAGAGCAGCACGACGGAAGCAAAAAACCCTGGACATTGCTTAGCGTCCCTTCATTCGTCACCGTCCCCGAGCGGGATTCCACGTATAGCGATGGCGTCATTGCCATTGACCTGGATGAGCAAGTTATTCTGATTGCAAACCGCACCTATGGCGGGTGTGAATGGAAAGCGTTTTTTACCGCAATGAACACGCTCCTTCCGCTTGAAGGCATCCTCACGATGCACTGCGGTGCGAACATCACTAAAAAGGATGGTAAAGTCACCCTTTTTCTGGGGCTTTCGGGCACCGGAAAAACAGCGCTCTCTGCTGATCCGGATTGCCTGCTCATCGGCGATGATGGACACGCCTGGGGGCCTGATGGCGTTTTTAATCTTGCGGGAGGTTGCTATGCTAAACTGCACGATATCACCCGGGAACGGGAGCAATTGATCTGGGATGCAATTCGCTTCGGGACGATCATGGAAAATGTCGTGCTGGACAATGATCGCGTCGCCGATTTTGAAACAGGGCCTGAGAACATTCGCGGGCTCTATCCCATGGAGTTTATTGAAGATGTCTATCCAGGTGAACGCGCCGGACACCCGGATGCGATCATTTTCCTCACCTGCGATATGTTTGGCGTGCTGCCTCCGGTCGCAAAACTGTCACCCGAACAAGCGGCGTACTATTTTGCAGCGGGATACACCACCAAGATCGGCAGCACCGAGGCGAATAGCCTGCATGACTTCGAGCCCACATTCAGCGCGTATTTCGGGGAAGTTTTCTTTCCGCTCTTGAGCAGCTATTATCTTGAGCTATTCCAGGATAAATTGCGTAAGCATCACGTACCCGTGTACCTCGTCAACACAGGATGGACTGGTGGCGCTATGGGTTCTCCAGCCGGAAGAAGATTCTCCATCGCAACCTCACGAAATATTGTTCATGCCATACAGCACAACAAAATCCATGACGAGGATCTGGTCTGTCTCGCTGAGCACAACCTGCTTGTGCCCAAACATATTTCGGGCGTTGATGAGCGGAACCTTAACCCTTCGAATATGTGGCAAGACCAGGCTGAGTACAATTCAGCCTGCCGGGAACTTAATCAGCTCTTCCATGCCAATATGGCCCAGAAGTTCCCCGATATGGACAAGGCAATCCTCGCATCCGGACGCCCGCAATCGTAATTGTAACGATATTATCAGCAGCCCCGGCTTTGTCGGGGCTTTTTTTATCCTCTTAATTTGCGGAATCTATAGCCCCCAGCCGGATTTGTAAAACAGTTGCCGCAAAATCGCCAATGCAGAAGCATAAACCGGAATACTCCGGTAAAATATAAAATTTGATTCTGTCTGGACACTTCTGATATGAACAACGATTTATTTCTCTACGATACCGAACGTTTAAAAACGATTGCCTCGGACGACACGGTAAAACAAGGGTTGGCTTATTTTTCCGATAACCGGGTGTTTGCCCTGGATGCGCTGGACAATACGCTAACCGCTCAAGTAGAAGATGCCGACAATAATGAGCCCTATTGGGTGGAATTGACTCAGGGAGAAGGGAATGAACTGGTGGTCAGTTGCGATTGTCCTGAGCCCGGTTTCTGCAAACATGCCATTGCCGCTTTATACAGCTATGCGGAACAATTCGGATATGACGACGACAAGATTTTAGGCAGCGCCGTTGATGAGGCAATTTTAGAACGGGTCAAAAAGGGCAGAAACGAAGTCAGTGTCAAACTGATCAGCGGTAATTTGGGTTTTGGCATCTGGCAGGCCACGTCCATCATTTCGGCTACGCATACAAAGAAATCTTATCAGGTACAAATACGCTCACTGGATCAGCGTCTGAATTATTGCACTTGTCCGGATCTGGCGACCAATCGGCTAGGCACCTGTAAACATATTGAAGCAGTTTTGCATTTTGCCAAGAACAAACCTGACTATAAAGAACTAAAGAAAGCGGGTTGTCCCGCTTCGTTTGCGTATTTAGCTTGGGAGTCAGCAACCCGTCCTGTCATTCGCTTACATAAAACGACGCAGGTTGAGGCTGATTTACCGGCTCTGTTTTCAGAGTTTTTTAATGAGGATGGCATCTTTAGCGGGCGGCTGCCTGAAGATTTTTTCCGTTTTTCCGAACTGGTGCTGGGGCGAGATGATTTTTTTGTCGGGGATGATGCAATGCAGTATGCGCATCAATGCGCCGAGGATGCAGTGCAAGCGGTGCGTTCCAAACAAATTGGCCAAGAAATTATGCGGTTTAATGGCGTTCTGCCGGGTATTAAAGCCCGTTTATTTCCTTATCAAACCGAAGGCGTGGCATTTTTGGCGTCGCGTGGACGTGCTTTATTAGCAGACGATATGGGCTTGGGCAAAACCTTGCAGGCGATTTGCGCGGCTTCCTGGCTGGTTGATAATGCCGGCGTCCAAAAAGTGCTGGTGGTCTGTCCGGCCTCGTTAAAACATCAATGGGCGCGGGAAGTTGAAAAGTTCACGCCCCATTCCGTGCAAATTATTCAGGGCGCGGCGGAAAACCGGTTTGTGCAATACCGGGCCGATGCGCTGTTTTTTATTATCAATTATGAATTGACGGTGCGTGATCTTAGCGTCATCAGCGAAACGCTGAAACCCGATCTGGTGATTCTGGATGAAGCACAGCGCATCAAGAATTGGCGCACGAAAATTGCCTCAACAATTAAACTGATATCCTCGCGCTATATGTTTGTGTTGAGCGGTACGCCGCTGGAAAATCGTCTTGAGGATTTATACAGCTTGCTGCAAGTGGTTGATGCGCGGGTGCTGGGGCCGCTGTGGCGATGTCTGCTGGAATTTCATGTGACCGATGAGCGCGGCAAAGTCATCGGTTATCGTAATCTGTCGGAATTAAGACGGCGTATCTCGACAGTGATGTTAAGGCGAAATCGCAGTTTGGTGAGCGATCAGTTGCCGGACAGAACCGAAGTGCGGCTGGACATTCCTCTGGATAAAATGCAACGGGAATTGCACGACTCGGCCATGTCCGCGGCGGGGCAGTTGGCACAAATCGCCAAACGAAGACCCTTAACGCCTGGCGAGCAGAACCGTATGATGTCGGCATTGCAACAGGCTCGTATGGCGTGTGATGCAGCGGGATTGGTGGACAAGAAAACTCAAGGCTCTCCCAAGTTGGAAGAATTGTCCCGTTTGCTGGAAGAATTATGTCTGCAAAGTAACCGCAAAGCCGTTATTTTTTCCCAATGGGCCTTAATGACCGAGATGGTGGAATCGCTGGCAAGGTCGATGGGCTTGGGTTGCGTGCGGCTGCATGGCGGCATTCCCAGTCATAAGCGCGGGGAGCTGATGGACAAGTTTCAGCGTGATGACTCGGTGCAAATCTTTATTTCCACGGATGCGGGCGGCGTCGGTTTAAACCTGCAATCGGCCACGGTCTTGATTAATCTGGATATGCCCTGGAACCCCGCCGTGCTGGATCAGCGTATCGCACGCATTCACCGGCTGGGTCAAAAACAGAATGTCCAGATTTTTCTGTTATTGGCTGAAGACTCTTATGAGCAGCAGGTTGCCAAGCTGGTGAAAGGCAAGCGGGATTTGTTCGATAATGTCATCAGCCCGGAAGCCTCGGAAGATGTAGTCGGGGTATCCAAAAAGATGCTGCAAACCCTGATAGATGATCTGGCTGGCGTTGAGGGCGGCAAGGCCGAAGAGAAAGCGCCACCGGAATCTCTTGAAGTGCCCGTGCAGGCGGGTGTTGAACCCGGCCAAGCCGTTAAAAAACAGGCAACTGTCGAAGCCGAAGATGAGGGTCAGATTAGACAATTGATAGAAAAAATACAGTGTACATTCAATAGCCGTATTGTGCGTATTTTGGGTTCCGGTGGCGGACTTTTGGTGGTTGTGAATCAACCAAACGATGCCGATGAGGAATCGGCACAGGCACTATCCGAGCCCGATGTCCCGGTCGTTGTGATTGAGTCCCGAACCCTGGCTGGATTGCAGCGTTTGGGCGCAGCCTCACCGGTTGCTGAATCCCGGTTGTTGTTTGAACCCGGCGTTAAAGAACAGCAAGCAAAAAATCCGCTGTTTAAATTAGCCGAAGCAAAGCTGCGCTCGGCAGAAATATTACTGGAGCAACAATCCACCGCTGGCGTGATGGATTTATTGGCATCTTCCCTATTAGCCAACGCGTCCGCTATTGCCGGACTCAATCATGTTCCGGCTGTCGATACGGCGGTTTTGTGGTTGTACAGTGATGTCTTGCCGCAACAGTTATTAACCCAGGAACAGGTGGCGGTGATTGTGCGGGCCTTATTATTAAGCCAGAATCAGGCTGTGCCTGTTAACTTGATCGAACAATCCCTGGCTGATGCGCGGTTGCTGTGTTCAACCGCAAGTAACCCGTAATGTAGAACTGTTTCCTGTTGCACAGGCCGGTCAGTCCAGCATGCTTTTTCTTAGTTCGTCATGAGACAACAAGTCAATTTTGACTGGCTTTACATTCCAAATGTCCCGGCAATATTCCTTTATGGTGCGATCAGAGGAAAACTTGCCGCTACGCGCGACATTCAGGATCGACATGCGCGTCCAATGCTCATAATCCAGATAAGCCTGGCTCACCTGATTTTGACAATCGACAAAGGATTGGAAATCAGCCAGAAGCATATAAGGGTCTCCGTGGAGCAAGGAGTTAACCAAAGGCTGGAACAGTTCCCGGTCTCCGCCCGAAAAATAGCCCTCGGAAATCAGGTCAATGACGACTTTAAGCTCAGGGTTGGAGTGATACACATCCATCGGTTGGTAACCCTCCGCTTTGAGCGTCTGAACCTCGGCGGCGGTCAAGCCGAACAGGAAGAAGTTCTCTTCGCCCACTTCTTCGCGTATCTCTATGTTAGCGCCGTCAAGCGTGCCGATTGTGAGCGCGCCATTCATACAGAATTTCATGTTGCCGGTGCCGGACGCCTCTTTTCCCGCCGTTGAAATTTGCTCGGAAAGTTCTGCGGCGGGGTATAACTTTTGTCCCGTAGTGACGTTAAAATTGGGTAAAAAAACCACTTTGATACTGCTGCGGACGGCAGGGTCTTTGTTTATCACTTCACCGACGGCGGTGATGAGCTTGATCATGAGCTTGGCCATATAATAGCCGGGCGCTGCCTTGCCGCCGAAGATGAACGTGCGGGGAACGATCGCCATGTTCGGGTTGGATTTGATGCGATGATACAAAGCGATAATGTGCAAAACGCTCAGATGCTGGCGCTTGTATTCGTGGATTCGCTTTACCTGAACCTCGAATAATGATTGCGGGTCGATCACATAGCCGGTGCTGCGGCGCAGATAAGCCGCAAAATCTTCTTTGATGGAGCGCTTAATGAACCGCCAGTCAGAACGGAATGATGATTGTTCGGCGTAGGGTTCCAGTTGTTTTAGTTCGCTCAGTTCCTTTATCCAGTTTTCCCCGATATGCCTTGATATGAACTTTGTAAGACGGGGGTTGCTAAGCGCCAGCCAGCGCCGGGGCGTAACGCCGTTGGTCTTGTTGCTGAATTTTTCGGGCCACAGCGTATGAAAATCAGCCAGCACGTCTTTTTTGAGCAGTTCGGTGTGCAATGCCGCCACACCGTTGATGGCGTGGCTGCCGACACAAGCTAAATGCGCCATGCGGACATAACGCTCACCTGACTCGTTGATAATGGACAAGCGGGTAAGACGTTCTGCGTCGCCCAGAAACCGGATTCTCACTTCATTCAGGAATCGGGCGTTGATTTCCATGATAATTTCTAAATGTCTCGGCAATATCCGGGCAAAAAGATGCAACGACCATTGTTCAAGCGCTTCCGGCAACAGGGTATGGTTAGTGTAGGCGAACGTTTTTTGGGTTATTGACCAGGCGGCGTCCCAACTCATGAGTTTTTCATCAATCAATAAGCGCATCAATTCCGTGATGGCAACCGCAGGATGGGTGTCGTTAAGCTGAACGGTAAATTTTTCGTGGAACTGTGTCAGGGGAATTTGCTGCACCTTCATGATGCGCAGCATATCCTGCAGAGAACAGGATACGAAAAAATACTGTTGTTGGAGGCGCAATTCCTTACCCTGAATTTGCTCATCGTTGGGATAAAGAATCTTGGTGATGTTCTCAGAGATCAGTTTTTTATGGACTGCGCCGTAATAATTGCCCCGGTTGAAGTCACCCAGATCAAACGATTCCGCGGCTTCAGCCTTCCATAAACGCAGGGTGTTGGCGGTATTGTTGTGGTAACCGAGTATAGGCGTGTCGTAGGGCGTCCCCAGCACAATCCAGCCGGGGATCCAGCGCACCCGCGAATGTTCGTTGGCATCTATATAGGTTTCTGTATGGCCTCCCAGCTTGACTTCAACGGCCCATTCCGGGCGTTGAATTTCCCAGGGGTTTCCAAAACGCAGCCATTTATCCGTTTTTTCTTCCTGCCAGCCATCGACGATATCCTGTGCGAAAATGCCAAATTCATAACGGATGCCATAGCCCAGCGAGGGAATTTCCAATGTTGCCATGGAATCCAGAAAGCAGGCCGCCAACCTTCCCAAGCCACCGTTGCCGAGGCCAGGCTCCACTTCTTGCCCCAACAGCTCTTCATAGATCAGCCCCAGCTCTAACATGGCTTGGCGCACCTGATCCGAAATTCCCAGGTTGAGCAAGTTGTTTCCCAGATGCGGCCCGAGCAGAAACTCAGCCGAAAAATAGGCGACAGTCCTGGACTTTCGACGTGTGTAGATTTCAGCAGTGCTGATCCAGCGTTGCAGCAAACGATCCCGCACGGTATAAGCAAGGGCCAGTGAATAATCATGTTTTGTGGCCAATGCGGGGAACTTTCCCTGCACATAAAAAAGATTATCCAGAAAAGCATGTTTTAGGGCTTTTATAGAGAACCCCGTGTGACCATCTTCATCAATTGGGCTTATTTTTTGGATATTGACGTATGAATTCATAGGGAAGTAGGGCCGCTTAAAGTTAAACATTAGCTTATGAGCAGCAAATTATATGCCGAAATACCCGATAAATGTGCATACCATCTGCAACTGTGTTGGAGGCAGTATTAAAATTTGACCATTTTTTTACAGGAATACAACCCTTATCAATTACGCACTGTTAAAGCGCGCAGTTTGTCCTAATGTTGGGCAACTGTCGCCCGTAAACAGGCCATGGGATCGATATAAGCCAACCAATGACTCCCATTTGAAATTTTATTTCTTGAATGTATCAAAAATTCTTAGCTTCCTTCAATGCAAGAGTTTCATCAAACTCACCATGCTCCACGAGACCGCCGCCGCTGCCGGAATCGTCAAAACCCACGCCCAAACAATCCGTTCAATGACGGAAAGCTTAAGTGCGTGAGGATTTTTGGCAAAACCTACGCCCATAATCGCCGTTGAAATGCTGTGCGTCGTGGAAACCGGCATGCCGAAATGCGCAGCGGCAAGCAGAATTGTCGCTGAGCTGGTTTCTGCTGCAAATCCGTTTATCGGGTGCAGTTTTACCATCTTGTGGCCGAGCGTCCGGATAATGCGCCATCCGCCAACGGCCGTGCCAAGCGCCATGATCAACGCGCATGAAAAGATGATCCAGGAATCGATGTTTTTTTCCCCGCCATCCGGTCTTAAAAACTCAGCCCAGGCCGGTAATTGATCGAGCGTACCGGCGCTGTTGGCGGCGAAAATCGCCAGGGCGATAATGCCCATGGTTTTTTGCGCATCGTTGCTTCCATGAGCAAAGCCCATATAACCGGCTGACAAAAGCTGGGCTTTCCCGAACACGGCATTAATCCATTTCGGACGCGAGATACGCGCCAAGACCCCGCCTGCGGAATTCATACCGCTAATGGTAGCCATCAAGCTACCCATGACAACGATACCTAAAGTAAAACCGGCAAGCGGCGAACTGACCATCGGTATCACCACTTTCCAGAGTATGCCTTTATTTTCAGTCCAGACGCCCACAGTTTTCGACCATATCAAGACATCGAAATTATTATTTCCCGCTGCCAGCGCTGCGCCACATAAGCCGCCGATCAAGGCGTGGCTGGAAGAGGACGGCAGCCCCAATACCCAGGTGATAAGGTTCCAGATAATTGCACCGGTGAGGGAACAGATCAAGATTTCAGAGGACAGGGTCACCAGGTTGGTATCCACCAATCCCGACGAAATGGTTTTGGCCACGGCGGTACCTGAAAATGCACCGACCAGGTTGGTGACCGCTGCGAGAATTACCGCCTGCGCCGGCGTTAACACTTTGGTGGCGACAACCGTGGCAATAGAGTTTGCGGTGTCGTGGAACCCGTTGATAAACTCGAATACCAACGCGGTAAGGATGACAAGCAAGAGCAAAGTCAGCATGCCGATCCCTTTATGAATTTTTTAAGGCGATGTGGTAAACGACGTTGCCGGAATCCCGGCAACGGTCAATTGCTTTTTCAAGAATTTCAAACAAATCCATTTTTATCAGGTAACGGATCGGATCGGTCTCATTGGCATAAGCATCCCGATACAAATCAAGTATTTGACGGTCAGCTTCAGCTTCAATGGATTGCAACTGATCGTTTAAATTTTTGATGTTATCCAAATCCATCCCTTTGCGTAACAAGCCGACCATTTGTTTTAGAACTTTGCAGGCCTGCTCCAGCATCGAGGCTTGGCTGGTAAAGTCCACGCTACCCATACGATCCAGGGCCAGCGTATAACGCTCCGCAAATTTTTCCACGATTTTAGGGATTTTGTAAAGGGCGCTGTTAAGGGCTTCAATATCTTCACGATCGAGCACGGTGACAAAAGTGTTGACCAATTCCTCATTGATTTGCAGGAATAAATCCTTTTCCCTGCGACGCGCCAGCTTAAATTTTTCCAATGATTGTTGCGTCGCTGGCGTGCTTAGAAGCTCGATTAATGCTTTGGTAGACGAACGCGCAGACTCGGCGCTGGCTTCAAGCAAGCCATAAAATTTATCACCTTTTCCGAAGATGGTTTGTAATGAGAACATAGTGTTTCCTTATTTATGAGCCATAAGGCCTTTGTTATTTTTATCCCATAATTATCTCATAACAACATTCTCTGCGTTTTTAAACATTGCAATTCACCGTTTGCTTAGCCCATCTTCGTCACTTAAGCTGACAATTACTTATTATTTCAACAAGTTGAAATTTTTATTTTTTCTCAGTTGGCACTACAGATTTTTTGTTATCAATTATCGTCTTGCATTTACCTATCGAGTC
>JAQTPT010000072.1 GCA_028712795.1 Methylococcales bacterium | reverse complement strand
TTATGTTACCTAAATTACTTGGTTTACCACGTCTGACAAGGGTTTGGCAGTGTGGGGGCACATAACGGTTTGCGCCACATAAATACGACAACATGAAGACGGCAGTCGATAAGGTACAACGTGGCAAGGAACGCATCGTCAACGCCCGCTTTGCGGCATTAACGGCCTATTACCTGTTCGACCCGGACTTCTGTAACGTGGCGTCCGGTTGGGAGAAAGGCATTGTCGAGAAGAACGTGCAGGATAGCCGTCGGCGCCTCTGGCAGGATGCCGGGCAACACGGCTTCGCCAGCGTTGCCGAATTGAATGGTTGGCTGGAAAACCGCTGCAAAGCGTTATGGCTGGAAATTCCTTGCCCGGATGCAAGTGGTTTGACGCTGCGAGAAGCCCTGGAAATCGAGCAGCCGCACCTAATGCCGATGCCGGGTGTCTTTGACGGCTATATTGAGGTGGTGGCACGCGTGTCCAGCACTTGCCTGGTAACGGTGAAACGCAATCGTTATTCGGTACCGTGCCATTGGGCCAAGCGTCGGGTCAGCGTGCGACAATATCCGGAGCGGCTCGATATCTATGCTGACGATGCGTGGGTCGCTAGCCATGCTCGGCTGTTCGACCGCGACCAGGTCAGCTACGATTGGCAACACTATATTCCATTGCTGGACAGAAAGCCTGGAGCATTGCGTAACGGCGCCCCTTTCCTCGAAATGCCCGCGCCGCTATTGTCCTTGCAGCGTGCCTTGCGCAGACATCCGGGGGGTGACCGGGCGATGGCGGACGTGCTGGCTTGTGTGCCGATACGGGGCTTGGACGTCGTTGTGGCCGCTGTAGAACGATTGCCGGAGTCTTTGCATACCAGTGTTGAACAGGTGCGGCATCTAGCAACCCTGTTACAAGCGAATGAGCGGCCGGAACTCCCTCCCATTGTTACGCCTGAAGCGTTGCAACTGAACGAAGTGCCGATTGCCGATACCGGACGTTATGACCAGTTGGGTGAAAAACTGAGTCCAGTGTGTTTAGCTGAGGGGAGCGAAAATGCTTGATATTGAACAAGAATTAAAAGCGCTCAAACTCTACGGAATGGCCGCAGCCTATGCAGAAATCGCCAGTAGTCAACAGGGTGCTAGCCTGCAAGCCTCAGCGTGGCTATTACGGCAGTTGTTGCAGGCCGAAACAGAAGATCGGCATATCCGTTCTATTCGTTATCAACTGCAATCGGCCCGCTTTCCGATTCATCGCGACTTGGCCGGCTTCGACTTTGAAGCCGCCAAGGTTGACGGTACGCTGCTTGGGCAACTCGCCGGCACCCAGTTTACCGATGCTGCGCATAACGTGGTGTTGATTGGTGGCACGGGTACCGGAAAAACCCATCTGGCCACCGCCTTGGGCGTTAAGGCCATTGCCGACAATGGCAAGCGGGTACGCTTCTAGTCGACGATTGATCTGGTCACGCTGCTGGAACGGGAAAAAGCTGCCGGCAATCAAGGTAAGCTGGCGTATCGGTTGATGCAAGTGGACTTGGTTATCCTGGATGAATTGGGTTATTTACCGTTCTCTCAAGCGGGCGGCGCCTTGCTGTTTCATTTGCTATCCAGGCTATACGAACGAACCAGCGTCATCATTACCACCAACCTGACTTTTGCCGAATGGTCTAGCGTGTTCGGCGACGCCAAGATGACAACCGCCTTGCTGGACAGGCTTACGCACCATTGCTACATCATCGAAACCGGCAATGAATCATACCGCTTGCGGCACAGCACTCAACAAGCCAAAGCGCGTATACAAGCATGAGAGCAAGCCAAGCGAGGCAATAGCCAAAACAAGCCTGATGAGGAAATACCAGAGGAGAATAACTTTTAAATAAAGCATCGAAACGGATAACAAAGCCACCCTTCGGTTGTCCGTTTCGATTACACTTATCCACAGCCGGATACCTCAAAATCCGGCTTCGCCCCCTGGTCAAATTTCAACCGGTATCGGTGGTCAGTTTTCATCCGGCGTCAACACGCACTTCTCAATCCGACATTAAACTTGCCTTGTAACCTCCATACCCGGCCATCAGTCTCCACAATCACTACGCCAGCATGGTGTGCATGCCCTTCGGCACCGTCATAGCGGGTTCATTCTCGACAGACTGACCGCTAACATTTGCCCAGCCGTGCTGTGTTTTCGGCGCATCTGCCCATGGCGCGAATTTTCCGCCATTCAATGCCTCTGGCAGCGCTGACGCATCAAGAACAGAGACCGTGGTACCTCATCGGGTTCAAGCCAGGTTTCTGCGCCTGTCGGTTTTGACGGCTTGGTGATCAATACCAGCTCACCGTGATCATTCAGGCAGGGTGGTAGCTATCCGGCTTACTCATTATCACTCTCGTCATCGTCAAGTATATTGTTTTTAAATGGATATTAATTGTATGTGTTAAATATGGGTTAGCTGAGACAGCCTCAACAGCAGGAATGTCAGAGAGATTTGCTTTTTGAAAAACTGCGTGCATCATTGAGAGCAGTCAACAGTAGAGTTTTGAATCCGGCGTGGCGTCGCTAATTTTGCGAAAGATTTTCCTGGCATCCTGCTCGAAAAATAAGTGAGAATTGTAATTCGCCCCCGGAAATTGCATTAATGGTTGGGATTTTTGTAATGTCTGAATCTGTTTAGTCTGAATCGATATGAGCTGCTGCTTCACAGCCCTTTTGATAAAAAACAAGGGATGGCGGGAATGCGGTAATGTCGATTGTTAACGTGGTTTCTTTTTTAAATGCATTAATGTCATCAGAGGCGGCGGTACGGAAGTTATTGACTAGTTTATCAGCCAGTTTTTGTTGTGCATCATCTTCGCCTAAGGTAAAAGGATCTTCTGATAGATTCGTTTTAAGAACGGCTTCCTGTAAAATATCGCCGGAAATAGTCTGTATTTTCGTTTCGTAAGTGCTAAAAATATCCGTCCCTTTTTTACGCTTAATACGCTTTATGTCATTTGCGTCGGCATAAAGAAGAAAAGCGCCCTTTACCCCTTGCAACTCATTTTTACAGATTTCACCATCCATAATTCTGGCCAGATTTAATTTTTTGCGGCCTTTCATTATGGTCATCGGCGGATTATGAGCAGACATTTGTTCGGTTTGATTAGCCATTGTTGGCGCTTTATCTGTGGTGCCTGAAATATTATTGGTTGTTGCGTCCGGCATGACCTTTTGAGTCGAACACGCAGCTAATGAAATTAATGCGATACCGGTAAAAATTTTTAAACTAATATTCATTGCTTTCCCAATATGTAGTTAAAGATTAGTCTGGTTAATTATAAACATAAAGATGTAGTTAGATTAACAAGATGCGCTGAGAGCGGTAAGATCTGTTGGCGCAAATAAGCTTTGTGAGCCTTTCAATTATAGTTCTACGTTATAATGATCTGCACACGGTCAGATTGTAACCGTTCAGCCCCTTACTAGTCAGACCGATCTATTAGCCGATATTTTAACCTGCCATTGTCAGAAGGTATAGGTTAATGTAATGCTTGGTATAGGTTCGTGAACTTATAATTTAATTTTATTGATGGCGATCGGGTTGCGTGCCCTCATTTTTTAACATCACCCTTTGCTGTCAATATTGACAGCAGGCTGTGTAATTTTTAGGAGAGTTGGTGGCTAAGTCGAGTGATTTAAAGCGGGGAATGGTGGTTGAAATTAACGGGGTTCCCCATGTGGTTAAGCAAGTCGATGCAAAAAGCCCTTCATCACGGGGGGCATCGACGTTGTATAAAATTCGTTTTACTAATCTCAAAACCGGACAAAAACTGGACGAGTCCTTGAAAGGCGATGATTTCTTTAAAGATGCTGATCTGGTAAAAGCCAAAGTGCAGTTTTCTTATATTGATGGGAATAATTATATTTTTATGAATATGGAAGATTATACCCAGTACAGTTTGAGTCGTGAGGAACTGGACGACCAAATTAACTATTTGACCGAGGGCTTGGAAGGTATTGTTGCCTTGTTAATAGATGATGCCATACTGGGTATTGAACTGCCAAGCTCGGTTGTGCTGGCAATTGTAGAGACGGCGCCATCAATCAAAGGCGCGACAGCATCAGGCCGGACTAAAACGGCCCGATTGGTTACCGGTGTTGAAGTGCAGGTGCCTGAATATCTGGAGACGGATGAGTTGATTAAGGTCAATACCGAATCCGGAAAATATATGTCACGCGCTTAGGCTATCCTAAGTTTGAATTTATCTATGTCTAGTAAAACGGAAAATCGGTTAAGGGTAGGCCAGGGCGAGTTTGAGTTGAACCGGCTCCCAAAACGACCATTAGAGCTATTGCGTGCCTGGGATGCGGCTGATGAATACTTGCTTAATACCCTGGCAGAAGATCTGAAGCCGTTGGCTGATGCCCGTATTTTGATATTTAACGATAGTTTCGGTGCGCTGGCTGTTGCGCTCAGTTCTTTTAAGCCTCAAGCCGTTTCGGATTCTTATCTTTCACAGCAGGCGACACGGCTTAATCTGATCGCAAATGGTTTACCTGAACACAATGTTAAATTAATAAATAGTCTTGAATCTCTGAATGGACAGTTTGATCTGGTTCTGATTAAAGTGCCCAAGACACTGGCGTTATTGGAGGATCAACTGATACGGCTACGTCCACATTTACTGCCTTCAACCCAAATCATTGTGGCGGGCATGGTAAAAAACCTGCCGCCTTCGATTTGGAAGATGCTGGAGCGTTTAGTGGGCTCGACGTCGACAGGGCTTGCAAAAAAAAAGGCGCGGCTGATTTTTGTATCTCCAGATCCGGATCTGGTTGTTCCAGACAGTCCTTATCCGGTATGTTATCAACTTGAAGAAACCGATTATCTGATTAGTAACCATGCCAATGTATTTTCGCGTGAAAGTCTTGATATTGGTACGCGCTTTTTTCTCCAGCATCTGCCCGTGATTAAGGGTGCATGTGACATAATTGATTTGGGTTGCGGTAACGGTTTACTGGGTTTAATAGCCGCTGAGAGAAATCCGCGGGCAACAATCCACTTTGTTGACGAGTCTTTTATGGCAGTAGCGTCTGCGAAGGAAAACTTTTATTGTGCTTTTGGGCTAGCACGCAATGCGACTTTTCGTGTCGGTGATGGGCTGAAGGATTTTGAACCGGCTTCTGCCGACCTCATTCTTTGCAATCCGCCTTTTCATCAGCACAATACAATGGGTGATCAGATTGCCAGCAGCCTGTTTAAAGACTCAAGAAAGGTATTGAAAACGGGTGGCCAACTATGGGTCATCGGCAATCGCCATCTGAATTATCATATCAATCTTAACCAATTATTTGGCAGGCACACGGTAGCCGCCTCCAACGCCAAATTCGTAATCTTGAATGCAGTGGCAGCAACTTAAGCAATTTAAACATAAGCATCCTCAACCCGCTTTTTCAGCAAGCAAGACCTAACTCAGTTTAGCTCTATGCGAACTGAGCCAGCCGACTTCGGAATCGAAGTGGCCCTATAAATATCGTCAGCTTTGAGATGTAAGTCTCAATGTCCCATATTCAAAACTCATAACTGGCAATGCCAGGGCGGCACTGAGTCTCTTGATGGGTTTAACTACTTTCATAATAAAGCCAAACCCAAAAGTCGGCCGACTTTTGGGTTTAGTTTATGAGTTTGTTACGCTGGGGTCACATTCTCTGCTTGCGGGCCTTTTTGACCTTGAGTCACTTCCATAGTAACTTTTTGGCCTTCGCGCAAGGTTTTGCGGCCGGCGCCGTTAATTGCACTGTGGTGAACAAAAACATCTTTGCCACCTTCTTGTTCAATAAATCCGAAACCTTTTTCATCATTGAACCACTTAACGGTACCTACAACTTGATCTGACATATCACACTCTTAACTAAAAAAACGCCAATTTTGGTTGGCTTTACAAATTCCAGCCCCAGAAAGAGGCCGACTTAAAATTTAACTGCAACGAATAGTAGCACTAAAAATGTAAGTAGGGCAAAGAACATTTTTAATTAAGCTTCAAATATTTTTTATCTAACAGTTTTTCTACGTTTACTTAAAATACGACTGCTCATTTAGGCCTTGGATTTAAACCAAAAATGCGGTCAAAAAACTCATGCATAATCAGTGCAGAGAGGATGAGTAGTGTGCCGCTTACAATTTTCAGCGTCAGCAGTTCGTGGTTAATGAAATGCCCCAAGATCAGGGCAAGCAATGGAGAAACCAGGGTAATTAAGGCAACACGCGTAGCAGGTAGATGGGTGAGCAAATAGTAATAGAGGACAAAGCCTAAGGAAGTAGCTACTACACCCAGGTAAACAATCGCTGCCAGGCTCTTGGGTGATATTTCAGTTGGCCAATGACCATCGACTATTCCCCAGGTTAGCAGGTAAGCAGGCAATGCCAACAGCAAGCCGCCGGTTACTTGCGATAAGGCAGGTAATTTCGCAGCGATGCGTTTTATTGAAACCGAACTGATCGATTGCAAAAACGAGGAAATCAGAACGCCAATTATTCCCAGCACCGCGTAATAACCTAATTGCAACGCTGAGCCGAACATAACAGCCAATCCGCCAACGCCTAATCCATAAGACATTAATTTACCCGGCGTAAGGCTCCGTTCGCCCAAAAAAATTGCGGCCAATAAGGCCGTCATGAGTGGCGTAAGACCAAATATCACCGAAATCCAACCGGAAGGGATAAATTGCGCGGACCAGTAAACCGCCATCATTGACCCATAGATTTGTAAGGCCACGGCAAGATAGGTCAGGAGTGCTTTACGATGCCAAGCTAGACGTTGCCGCATCAGTGCCAGCACAAATAACACGCACACCGTACCAATTGTCATGCGCGCGGTGACGCCGAACAGAAAACCAGGGCCTTCGCCACTCCATTTTATGGCTAGCGGCGTCGTCGCCCAAAGTAAAATAACACTGATATAAACCAAAGGGATACGCATTAAATTAAATCGGTTTGGAAAAAACAGGGTGAGAGCAGGCGTTTATAGAAATAAAACCACCAGACTTTGATCATTACGTTCCCAAAAGCGCCATAAAAAAGCCTAGGAGGCTGTCTGATTATGGCCAGCTAGAAATAATAAATTGCATTACGGCAGATAAACACTCCACCTCATTCCGCCCAACGACGTGCCCTTGCCGCCTTCCAGCTTACCGCTCAACAAACCAATTAATTCACTGACGACGGATACACCAATACCGTGCCCATGAATATTTTCATCGGCCCGAATCCCTCTTTTTAAAATGTCATTAAATTTTCCAACGGGAATGCCCGGCCCGTCATCTTCAATTTCAATCAGCACCGAAAAATTACGCCGGTTTTTACGTTGATTTAGGGCTATGCTGACCTTGACTGAGTGCTGACACCATTTACAGGCGTTATCCAGCAAATTACCGACGATTTCATACATATCGCCTTCTTCACAATAAACCAGGCAGTGTTCAGGGATACTTAGCTCAAAATTGATGCCTTTATCAATATAAACTTTGCTTAATGATGTGATTATTTTATTGATAACAACCGATACGTCGACAGTTCTGATTGCTTTATGATCACCGTTGGCAGCTGCCTTCTGCAGTTGATACTCGACAATTTTATTCATTCTGGAAATCTGTTCCTGTACCGTGTCTTTGTTTTCGCTGAAGGATTCGACGCAACCGCGCAGTATGGCAAGCGGTGTTTTTAAGCTGTGTGCCAGATCAGCCAGATTATTGCGAAAACGTTCCAGGTGCGCCCGCTCATGCGATATGAAAGCATTCAGATTGCCAGCCAGGCCTTTCAGTTCCGTTGGATAGTGACCGTCTAAAAGGGTTTTTTCACCCTGTTCTATCGCCTCAAGATCCTTTACGATGCTCCGCAGCGGTTTTAAACTCCAGCGCAAAACTGCAAATTGAATAAAAACCAAAACCACGGCAATTATCAACAACCAGAACCGTAAGGTATCTTGAAGCTGTGCAACTTTGCTACTCACAAACCCGGCATCCTCAGTCACGGTAAAGATATATTCACGCTCAATCCCCGCCGTATTTTTCAAAATAACATCAGAATACAGGGCGTAACGATTATGCTCAACACCTACAAATTTCGAATTTCCGGCGTTTAATTCAAGTGGGGTTGCCGCCTCTTCGAGTCCGATGGCTGAAGGCGTGCGCCATACCAGCTTTTTCTTGGCTTCATGAATAAAACCATAAAGACCCGAACCCGGATTTGCAAATCGGGGCTCATATAATCTCTGCGGCATGATTAATTCGCCCGCATTATTCAGTTTAGCGGCAGATAATAGCTCGTACACTTGAACTTGCAATCTCTCGCTTAACGCTTGTTCGGCACTATCACGGAAGCCTTGTTCAAGAATAACAGCAACCAAGGTAAAGAATGCTGCGAGTACCAAGCTTTCGGCAATAAGTACTCGAAAGCTTAACGATTTAGTGCGCATTTAAAGCCTTAAAAATGGGTGTTGATTTAAAATAATTGCTTACATTCAACCCATAAGTGCAATCGAAAATTATCGGGCTTGAAGAAGGCTAGCTGATATAGTTTCAGGCTTTTTTCAATCCAACCAAAGACGAGGAAGCGTATGAGAACCTATAAACAGCTAAGCCAAGCACAAAGATACCAGATTGAGATATTAAAGAAAGCAGGAAAAAACCAAAAAGAGATAGCAGAGTTGCTGTGCGTATCGCCAGGTTATATCAGATTTAGCTAAAACATTACAGGCACTTTCTATCATTGTGGATTATAAATATTCTATAATACATTGAAAAACCGCACTTTTAATTACGCCCCCACTGCTTAACTATCGTCTGCACCAAAGACACTCCGGCAGAAACCTTGCGATCATCATTTTCACCTTCGCCTTGAAACCTACTACATAGCGTGCCTTGGGCCGTTTCGACACCAATGCGTGTGTTACAACTTGGCTGACTTTCTCAGGCGACATTCCTGTTCCGATGAGTTGAACTAATTTGCGGCGCCTTTGAAATAATGATTCGCCGTATAATTGATGTGCCTCTGGAGACATATGCCTAACAAGTTCGTCTTCGTCGGCAATTATTTTTTCCCAAAACGGGGTAGCAACGACGCCCGGCTCGACGATAGAGACCGTGATCCCCGAAGAGCGGAGTTCCCTTGCCAGAGTAGTTGTAACCGCTTCAAAAGCAAACTTTGAAGCGCAATACGGTCCGATGAAGGCTCCGGCAATTTTTCCGCTTGTTGAAGAAATATTCACAATGCGCCCTCTGTAACGCCGGAGAAGCGGAAGAAAGGCCTGAATCAGTGCGACCTGGCTGACGACATTGATTTCAAGCTGACGCTGAAATGCAGATCGAGTCACACATTCAAGCGGTCCCGTCAAGGCAATGCCTGCGTTGTTGATTATTCCTACAAAACCTGCTTCTGGCAGTTGCTTTGTCATGGTAGTAACAGCCGAGGATATCTGCTCATCGTCAGCAATATCGAGAAGAATCGGATTGATCCTTTTTGAAGCCTGTTGCATTAAGGAATGGCCGTGCTCTATCTTCCGCACTCCAGCGAACACCGTAAACCCCAGCTGATCTAACGCGATGGCACATTCGCGCCCAATTCCACTGGAAGCGCCTGTTATTAATACTGCGCCCCGGCTTTGAGTCTGTTCATTGTTAAGGTACGTCTGTGCGTCCTTCATGTGGCTTTCTTCCCGTTTAACCACTTTCACAATCAGCCTTGATTCTCTGATGTAACCGAAACACCCGGCTTTCGAGAGTAAGCAAGATCATAGCACCAAATAGGATTTATTATTTTCGGTCCTGACACTGGGGAAAACTCCAATTCATCAAAGTGATGGACGTAATCTTTCCAAACATGATCGCACACAAGGTCATAACGGCACTCGCGACATACAGACAGACGTTTTTTTCGCAAAAGTTCAACGAGTCGCGTCAATCCAGTCACTTTTATGCCGCGCCAGCCGAATTGTATTGGAATGAAATAATTCTTCGCCAGCAGTGAACCAAAACTGGCTACCACATCGAATGCCACACGCTTTATCCGCGTATCAGCCCGCCTTACCTTATTGCTGTAGTAATAATTCCATTCATCGGGGTCAAAGCTCTGTTGGTAAAGATTCATAACATAATTCTCATATCCCTGCATGAAGCAGAAAGGGATGTACTTGACGCTCAATAACGGCAACTCGCTCTTGTATCGGTCGATGGCTATCTTTATTCCTCGTGCTGCATCCGAATATCGTACATGCATGTCCTTGTCGGCATTCATTGCCTGTGCAACCGGACTGAAAACCGCAAGATGAATACAGTCCATTTTTAGGGTAACAAACATTCCAAGTAGTGGCTCAATATAGAGGTGGTTTTTCCCGGTGACTGTTGTAGAGCTACGGCATCTCTGTTTCGCCGCTTTAATATTGCTGACTGCAGTCATAATCTTGACAAAGCTACCGGTTATTTGAGTATGCTTGTCGTGCAACTCACTTGTATGTCCATGTATAGAGAGGAGAAAATCATTTGCTCCAGCACTGATAACTTCGTTCG
This sequence comes from Methylococcales bacterium, assembly GCA_028712795.1. Lineage (GTDB taxonomy): Bacteria > Pseudomonadota > Gammaproteobacteria > Methylococcales > Methylomonadaceae > Methylobacter_C. Next base: position 8,623 of record JAQTPT010000072.1, on the reverse strand, counting down.
CATAGCGTGGGTTAGCGAGTCGCAGGCCATTAGTAATAATGGAGACATTGACAAAACCCAATTGTTTGGCAAGTTTTATAAGATCGATAAGGTCAGGTCGTATTGTTGGTTCGCCGCCTGTGAATTCAACTTCAGTTGCTCCTTCACGACGCAAGGCACGAAGGCGCTCCTGCAGTTGTTCAGTAGTCGGTTCATTTTCCACAGGATTATCAAGTAGCTCCTGGTAGTAGCAGAAACCGCAGCGTGCATTGCAGCGGAAGCCAAGCCGAATTTCGCCTCTCTCAGATAATCGGATATTGGGGTCTTTATTGATTGCTAATCTACTCATAGTATTACCCCAAGGCTGGCATACAACTGGGTTATTCGTTCTTTGTATTGCACGGCAGAGAACTCTGATTCGACGCTCTGTCGTGCGGCACGCCCCATTTCAGAGATTGTCGAATCTGGCATATCAGCGACACTGCGCATAAGGGCGGCAAGCTGATCGACAGAGCAACTTTTAAATGTCCATCCTGTAGATTCATGCATGATCAGCTCGGGAATCCCGCCGATATCAGCGCCGATAACGGGTTTGCCTAGCGCGAACGATTCCAAGATACTCATGGGGGCATTTTCGTACCATTCGGACGGTAGAACAGATACCCTGGCAGATTGGATCTCAGCCTGGAGCGTATTACCTGCTAAGTGTCCGAGAAATGTGACATTTGCACCGGTAGCATGCGCTTCTTCACGCAACTGCGCAAGTTGCGGCCCATCACCCGCTAGGCGCAAAGGGACTTTCGCTATCGCTGCGGCCTTGATTAGGGTCAGCAATCCTTTCTCAGGGGACAGACGGCCAAAGTAAATAAAAGATTTGCCCGGATTGAAATGGGGCTGAAACGAATTTGTATCAACGAAATTTGGAATATGGATGAATTTACTCCGCTCCCAGCCCCAGCAGACAAACTTCTCAATATAAAATTGGCAGGGTGAAATAAAAAAATCAATGTTGTTTAGGTAAGAACCCAGGATGTTATGTAGAAGGCTTTCAATCATTACTACTCCGCTCAAGGATAGAGAATCCTTAATACACCGGTTGATCAGTACGTTATGTATATTACCGCCTTTGCATTTTTCACATATACCGTTTCGATTAAACATATGGTATGCAGGACAGATTATCTTCAGGTCATGAAGCGTCATCACCGTAGGAATATCGTAAGTTTTCAAAACACCTAATATAGATGGCGAGAGATGATGATAAATACTGTGACAATGAGCCACATCGGGACGGACGCGCTTAATTAAAGCCGTCAGCTTCCGCCGCGCCTCTATCGAATAAATAACCTTTGGAACCCGGATCACCTTTTCCCAAGTGGAGTACGTGCTTCCAAATTCAATTTCAGTAACGAAATGTTTTGACCAAGGCGAGTCTGGGTTATTCGGGTGGTGCATGCAAAAGGGAATGACCTGCCAGCCACCGTTCTCGAATAGGCGGTTGTGGTGGATAAACAATGTCTCCGAACCATCTCGACGGTAGAAATAACTATTTACTGACAATAATGTGGCCAAGAATTTCGTCCTTACGCTAGAGTTTGGTTGGGTAGTAGCTTGACTAACGGCAGCTCAACTTCAGGTTTATCATCCCATGCGTGTTCTGCTATCCGATTAACAATCCTGGAGCCTGCACTAGGCATACCATAGATTTCAGGCCATGTCTTTGCTGGCAAATGTAATGCTGATTCAATGGCGGCGCGGATTACAGTAGGCGTGAATCCCGTTACGACATTAGCGCCGTTTCGAACGGTGAGATGGCGTTCGGTATTGTCGCGAATCGTTACACAAGGAACGTTGAGTAAATACGCCTCTTCTTGAATACACCCGCTGTCGGTGATAACGACTGCGGCATGCTTTTGCAAAGCCAGAGAATTAAAAATAGGTACCGGTTCAGTAACCTGAACTCCACGAAGTGTACTATCATCCAGGCCGTGTCGTTTAATAGCGTCCCGTGTTCGCGGATGTATGGGGAAAATGACGGGGCAGACCTCTTCGGCGATAGCACGCAAAACTTTAAAGACCATCTGCATACGTGCCTTCGAGTCCGTAAATTCCTTTCGATGCAGCGTGACATACACGTATCGTCCATTGATCAATCTCTGCTCAAATCTGTTCGAAAAGTCATGCAGTAGATCGACCGTGGTGTTGCCTTCGAGATAGATACGCCCCCTTATGTCTGGAGACTTCTGCAGGACTTCCTGTTCATACGCTGTATATGCAAAAAGTGAGTTCGCTATCGAATCCACCATAATTCGATTCCGTTCCTCAATCATCTGAGGGTCATGGGATCTTAATCCCGCCTCGATGTGTGTCACTTCTATATCCATATACATAGCCGCTAAAGCTCCGGCAATCGATGCTGCAGTATCGCCATTAACAATTACATGAGTGATTTTATCTCTCTTAAATACTTTTTGCAGCCAATCGATAGCAAGTCCTAGTCGATATTGACCCGGTAAGGTCCGACCAGGACTGTATCCCATGTCGCGATAGATATCTGTGCACATATTCGAAGAACCTTGCTGGTTAGTGTGAAGCACTTCGAAGTTGATGGCAAAATTTACCAAGGCTTTAACGATAGAGTAATTTTTAATTATCTCAGGTCGGGTACCTTGAATAACTGCAATTCGCATATTCATATTCAGCCCCAACTAATAGTTCATAATAGCATTGGCGAAACTTTCGGCAATGAGGTGGTTTCCGGCTTCATTGAAATGAACGGGATCGACGTAACAATCTGCCGTTATAGTTGGAAATTCGACAAGCCTCGCGATCGGCGATTCCTCAATGACCTGTCGCAAGAGTAGGTTAAACCGCTCGCGCCGTAGCTTGGTCTCAGCAGGAAAAAACGCATGAGCATCCGGCCAAATAGGAGGAATAACCCCGCAGTACACAGCGTGGAACTGATTAATTTGAAGTGCGGAAAGAATCTGTCGGTAGTACTCACAAAATAAGTGTTCTGAAGAATTGACGCCAACATCATTGGTACCAATAAGAATACAAGCTTGGTATACATCATGAATTTGTAACAGCTCGTGAGATATTCTGAACCACAGATCCCTTGCGGTGTGGCCGTTGTTACTGAAGTTTATGGCTTGCCAGTTATACTGTGTTTTTTCATTAAGTATTTTTGCGAGATATAAGGGATAGCAACCGTATGTCCTGGCCCCATATGTTTGGCTGTCTCCCCAGCAGATAATTTTCTGATAATTCATTAAGATACGCGTCTCAATTGCAGTGTACATAGCCAAATATCCTTCACTTTCTAAACAGATATAGGTGCCTTTGTTGATTAAGATACATGGACCTGCCTATCAATTAAGGCCGTCTCTTAGCTCATGCGTTGTTATGTCGCTTAATTAGATTAGGTCTCTATAGCTGGAGCCGGGAACTGGAGAACTGGGGAACTGGGCTGAACGATGAAAGATAATACCACTAAATCAGTGAAGTGGTCTAATAGCAGCTTCTTCCAACGATAAATGAGTCTGAAGGAGGTAGCGTGTTTCTAACGGAAAAATGAGTCTGACAAACGCTTAAATCTCGTTCATGATAAGAAAATGAAACCTATCATGAACATAAACGACCTAAATGCCATAGAACAAATGGAACGGACAGCCAGGCCGTTGCCTTTCTGGTTGCCAGCAGCCAGGACGAGTGTTACCGGAGCTTACAGCGCACGCTGGTTAAATTCAGATACGCCGCGTAGAAAAAGCATTCAAAAGGCGTCGTAGTCCGCTTTCTGATTAAAATTACCGGTTATTCAAGGCAACAGATCACCCGCCTGGTTAAGCAATACCGTGACACCGGCAAGATTGAACGGCAACAGCGCACCTATCAAGGCTTTGAACGTCTGTATACGAATGAAGATATTCGCTTGCTGGCATCGCTGGATGAGCGTCATAACACCCTCAGCGGACCGGCCACTAAAAAGCTTTGCGAGCATGCTAACGGTCTCCTCTTTAATCAAACCCAATACCAACGATTAGCGGGCATATCGGTTGCGCATTTGTACAACCTCAGAAAATCTCTGTCTTATTTGCGGCAACGTTACACCTTTGAAAAAACCCGCCCCAAAGTTGCGCTGATTGGCGAAAGAAAAAACCGCGAGCTAATGCTTTATTCGGATTGATACCGTTCATCAGGGCGATCAGGATAAACAAAAAGGCGTCTATCACACTAATGCCGTTGATGAGGTGACTCGATTCGAAGTGGTATGTACCGTTGAAAAAATCAGTGAACAGTATTTGCTGCCGGTCATAGAACAGCTTCTGGATTATTTTCCCTTTGGAACGAGCATGAAATAAGTTGAGCAACTTGGAACTCACATACCAATAATGCCGGGCTTATCGAAGCATGAACTTGATCAGGTTATTTCATGCTCGTTCCTTTGTTATTAAAGGGTTCCATTCAGATAATGGCTCGAAATACATTAAGTACAAAGTAGCTGCGTTACTGGAAAAGCTGTTAATTGAATTTACTCGCATCTCGATCCAGACAAACCAATGACAATGCCTTGATCGAAAGTAAAAACAGTTCCGTAATCAGGAAGCTGTTTGGTTATGAATATCCCACAACGCTGGTCGCCCTTAATCAACACATTCAATCACGACGTCTTATTTCCGTATATTAACTACCATCGCCCCTGCTTTTTTCCCAAGACCATTACTGACAGCAAGGGTAAGAACAAGAAAATCTATCCCAATGAAAATATGATGACACCCTATGACAAATTAAAATCCATTGAAAATGCCAAAAACTATTCGAAACCTGGCATCACTTTTGAAACACTGGACAAAGTCGCTCTTAAACAAACTGATGATCAGGCGGCTGAACAACTGCAAAAAGAACGCTCTAAATTAAATTAATTAAAACCATTAATGAACGAGGCTTAAAAAGCGGCTGAGTTATAAGGATTTATTTTTCCTTGTTCAGACTTATTTATCTATTGGAAAATAATGCGCCAGCCCATCAATACATTCAGGAATGGGAGGTGCTTGGCCATCCAAATTGCCTTTTACGTTTCCCCCTGTGATTGGCGGAGTTGATGTAAGTGGCAAAATACTTGGATTACCATTTTTTCCCGGTGCCATTCATGGCACCCCGATAGGCGCTAGGCGCTCCCTATACTGCAACGATTAACCTGTATGTAGTATTAGTGCAGCGAACAACCTGATTTGCTGTTCGTTGGCTGGGGGGGTGAAACCGCAATCTGGGGTCTGCGCCCAAACCCTCGGAATTTTTGGCGCAGTAGAAGGACCCGATAATCCAGACGTATTTCAGCCAGTCAAATTCACTAAAGGCAAAGATAGCGGGCATTGATTGGTTACGTCGTTGATCAGAAATAGAGATATTTCGTGGTCTGTTTCTGATCTTTAAAGAATGTGTAAACAGTAGACAAAATGAACCCATTTGTCTCATGTTGAAAAACCGACACCAAGAGCTGCGCTGCTTGCAGCCCACCCTAGACATTAGAACATTGGACAAAACGAACTGCTACCACGCACGGCCAGTGGTTCTTTTTTGTGAGATAAAATTATTAGTAGTTTGCCCTTGCTTTTACAGGCTTCCTGAATTGTCTAAAAAATGGTAGTCATAAAACGCGTTGCCCACCTTACGTTTGACCGTCTGTTTGCACATTGCCGAACTTCAATCTGCCATATTCATCGCCATAAAGCGGCCAGTCGTGACCGGCAGTTTTTGGCCATGAGTTGCCCGTCATCACTGCATCAAGATCAACGTCAGCTATCGAGAAACACCTGCGTCAGCAGTCCTCCCACTTCGGTAATTCAGTCGTGTACATCCCAGAAAATAATTAACGCCCACCATCACCCACAGTCGTTTAGTTCAAACCGGCAGAGGTTGGTAGTTAGGTGTTGTGGAGTGGAGAATTAGTCCAGGGATCTTCGTTTGGTGGGTAACATCTCGCTTTACCCCATATCCTTTACTCCTTATTTCTTCAAATCCTCCCAGGATTGACTCACGAACAGCAAAATTAACCCTGTCACAACGAACATGCGTAATGCTGCGTTCTGGGCATTCCATGTCGCGGATTGCCACATTAAAAACCATTCACCACCAACGACAAGAAACGCTATGAGCCATTGCAACATGCTCAGCACCAACCCGTAGACTGCTATCGACTTGGCCTGGTGAAATGATACACGATCCGCTTTGAAGTTTTGAGACAATCGGAAGGCACCTATCCAACAGAGAACAGCGGCAGACGCCTCCCAAAAGATAAGGATGCCATAAAACAAATGCTGCATAAACGGGTTTGTGATTGCCCGCCACTTCAGTTGATTATCAGAAAAGGTCGTGTCCATCGAAAGAACATGCTCGACATACCGGAAGTTTGATCCATAATCGGTAACGTTATTCACGACAATTAAAGTCAGAAATATTGCGACAGAAGCGACTAGGGCAGTTTGGGAAAAACGAAAAGCCATTAATGTCACCTGAACACTTTCATCAAGCCAAAAAGTTATTATCTAAGTCCATATATTGTATGCTCTTTTCAACATTAGTGGGTAAGAATAGTTTTCAAGGCTATGTTTTTTAAACTGGGTAACATGCAAATATGTATAAAAAAATAGTTTCTGGATGGAATCAGAAGATAGTTAAGAATCAATTTTAAACGGCAGAAATTGGCCGTTACCTGTTGTTCGGCAGTTTCAAAAAGCCAATTTCAATACCGGCCATTCAGAATTGTAATTAATCATAAGTAAACCCCCAGCTTTGCTGGGGGACTCACAAAGTTTGACAATTACGGGAATCATCGAGAATCTCCCTATCTGTGAACCGCCTAAAGTTCAAAAGATAAGGAAACAAACGATGAATACGCCAGAGAGTGTAAAGCATACAAAATGGGAATGTAAATACCATATTGTCTGGATTCCAAAATATAGAAAGAAAAGCCTTTATAAAGATTTAAGGCAATATTTGGGTGAGATGCTAAAAGATTTAGCATCGCAAAAGGAATGTAAGATATTGGAAAGACATTTAATGTCAGATCACGTCCACATTCTGATTTCGATTCCGCCTAAATATTCAGTGTCACAGGTTGTTGGATTTATTAAAGGCAAAAGTGCGATATCGATAGCACGAACCTATACAGGACGAAGAAAGAACTTCACTGGTCAGAGTTTTTGGGCAAGAGGTTATTATGTTTCAACCGTGGGTAGAGATGAGGAAACCGTGCGCAATTACATCAAGCATCAAGAAGAAGAGGATAAGCGAATAGATCAACTCGATTTATTTTAAGGCACTGCCACCTTTAGGTGGCACATAATTTAACCCGCTTTGAGCGGTTCACATTTTCAAGCCTCCGGCTTTGCCGGAGGTATCTGACATTTGTAACGAGATCACAGCCTCCTCCCGACCCACTGCTGATATTGGGATAAGGATGAAAGCTTCCCAATACCGGTCATTGGTAAAGTAGCAATATCGACCCCAAGCTGTCATCCAACCAGTTTATTCATAAAAGACATGATATACCCTACTAAACCTACTTTTGGTGTTTTATAGATTCGGATTTTACCCACTCATGAGATGGAGGGGGTTCCATTTTTGGGGCATCTTTACCAGTCGCGTACCACCCAGGACTAGTTACGCGCAACTCTTGATGAAATACAGCAAAGTCGCTGACATGAGCTAGTGTTTCTCGTAATGGTTTGGTTTGTTGGAGATTCTCCAGCCATGAGTTATTTTCTACAGCCCCTATAATCAGATATTCATTCCCCACTGTCTCGGGCTCTGTTTGGCTAAACAGGTCAGTTAATAAATGCTCAATTTCATGTTTATGAGCTATTAGCAAATCAGTAATTATTCAGACCCCCTTAACTAAAGGAAGCCTCGGCACAGAAAACCCCGCCCGCCTTTGACGAATTGCCGCCGCCAAATAAATCCAGGGCGACTGTTGGCGAACACGGCATGTTTCAATAACGCTAATCAAAATTGCCAAAATTCTGGTGCCGTCTTCGGTTCGTGTGCCATGACAAATACTTCTTAAAATCACCCAATGACGTAATGCCTGTTCAGCCTCATTGTTGGTCAGCGGTAAATGCGGATGTGCCAAGACCTGAAAAATGGCATCCCAGTCGTTGAGCATTTCTCTGGCCAATGCGCGCGCCTTGGTATGCGTCGCGTGAGCACCCATTGCTTCACAGGCACACCGGTAATCTGACAAAGCACCTTGATAAGTAATGGGCAGCGCCTGGTCTGGCGGTCTTTCCCGAGCCGCATAGACCGCCTTAATCAGGGTGTTCAGCAGTAAAAGTGTCTGTTCGCCAAACAAGCGGGCGGTTATGTCCAGACTGTCCTTTAAGCCCTCGGCCTTACGCATTAAATGCGCCCAGCAACGAAGGCGCTTGAGATAATAACGGTAAACCTGCCAACCGTCACTCATAAGCCAGCCTTGAAAAGCGCTGCCTAATACGTTTTTCAGTAATTCTGAACCTCGACTGGCGATCCAGTAAACGACTACGCCTTGACCGCAGAACACCCATAACCAAAGCAGCGTGTTCATCTCCCGCCAGGACGGTCGAGTCGCCCGAGGGAACTTCCCCCTCAGGCGCTCACGGAACCGTAC
>JAQTPT010000071.1 GCA_028712795.1 Methylococcales bacterium | reverse complement strand
GTCAATGGCGTTTATTTCAGCCTGTAAGTCTTGGATGTTCAAGGAACGAAAGAATCTATACTTTTTGATCTGCTGTCAAGGCATTTTGGTGGCATTTGAATTTGCCATGGATTTTAAAGTAGATACGCTACTTTTACTTGAGTGTCGGGTTTAGAGAAATTTATGACTGTCCGATCAGAGACCGGTTTGGGTCGCAACCGGCCAGTCAATCTCAAATTCAGTTGGGATTAATTTATTGAAACCGTCAAATCAAGATCTGGGTTTTACCCTCAAGGTTATAAGGCGGAATCCTGCATCATCAGCTTCTTTGACTGAATGCCTAGGCTGTCAGTACCTCCTCCTGTCATGAAACCTATAAAGCCGCTACCCAATCTATGCCGCTTAAATTCAATTTTATTAACGCCATTATGCCGTGATATGCCGAATTCTAATATAATGCCCGCTTATTTATTCGTTTATTTTTCAGGAAACTGTACATGAACCCATCTGAATGGTTTACCGAGCAAGTCCCAGCGGCAGGATCGGCCTTCTCATTAAAAATAAAACAAAAAGTACACGAGGAACAATCCGAGTTTCAACACCTTGAAATTTATGAAACCGAGACTTTCGGTAACTTGATGGTGATTGATGGTTGCACGATGGTGTCGACCCGCGACAACTTTTTTTATCACGAAATGATGAGCCATCCGGCGTTGTACACGCATCCTGATCCCAAAAGAGTCTGGATTATCGGTGGCGGCGACTGCGGCACGTTAAGTGAGGTATTGAAACACCCATCGGTGGAACAAGCTGTGCAGATTGATATTGATGAACGCGTCACCCGCCTGGCGGAGATTTATTTTCCTGAGTTATGCGAGTCCAATAATGATCCCAGGGCCGAGTTGAAATTTATCGACGGCATTAAATGGGTAAAAGACGCCGCGCCTGATTCAGTCGATATTATTATCGTTGACAGTACCGATCCGGTTGGCCCTGCTTTAGGTTTGTTCAGCGAAGATTTTTACCGTGATTGTTTTAACTGTCTTTCCGAAAATGGCATGATCGTACAACAAAGCGAGTCGGCGCTGTATAACATGACACTGATCGGTGAAATGCGCAATGCGATGAGCGTAATTGGGTTTAATCATTTACAGACTTTGTTTTTCCCGCAATGCATCTACCCTTCCGGTTGGTGGAGCGCTACGATTGCCAGTAAAGCTGATTTAACAACATTCAGGGAACAGGATTCGGCAAACAAGCCTTTTGAAACGGTTTATTATAATGTCGATATACATAAAGCCTCTTTAGCGCAGCCCGAGTTTTTCAAAAATGCATTTGGTTTATAACTCTAAACTCTTTATACTCAGTCCGGGCATAAACGACACATTTATCCCACATATCTGTTCAAGAACGGGTTAGGATAAGGGTAAATTCAAAAGATTAATTCGTTCCCATATTGAATACACAGCGTATTAATCTTAACGAGTTACTTCCTAGTTCTACTTTGTCAGATTACATAATCACACTATTCAAGATCGTCATTCCGGCATGGATTGCCGGAATCCAGGCTCCATGGATGGGTTTGAGCTTACCATCCATGGCACTGGATACCCGCTTCCCGGCGGGTATGACGAGCTTTCGTATAATCTAACAAAGTAGAACTAGCTTGTTTTAGACTGGAGAAGAAATGCTTTATATCGCCCCCAACCAACCTGACAGTAAGGTTCACTTTAAATCCCGTTACGGTAATTTTATAGGCGGCAACTGGGTTGCCCCAGTTAAAGGCCAGTATTTTGAAAATTTAAGTCCTGTTAACGGCCAAGCATTCTGTGAAATTCCCCGTTCCACAGCTGAAGATATTGAGTTGGCCTTGGATGCGGCTCATGCGGCAAAAGAGGCCTGGGGAAAAACTTCAGTTACAAACCGGTCTAATATTTTATTGAAAATCGCCGACCGTATCGAGGCCAACCTTGAAACCCTGGCGGTTGCCGAAACCTGGGACAATGGCAAGTCAGTACGGGAAACACTGGCCGCCGACATACCCCTGGCAGCCGATCACTTCCGCTATTTTGCCGGCTGCATTCGCGCTCAGGAAGGTTCCATTGGTGAAATTGATGAGCACATGGTGGCTTATCATTTCCATGAGCCGCTTGGCGTGGTCGGGCAGATCATCCCGTGGAATTTTCCGTTGCTCATGGCGAGCTGGAAATTGGCGCCGGCACTGGCCGCAGGGAACTGCATAGTCATGAAACCCGCCGAGCAAACGCCCGCCTCTATTTTAGTGCTAATGGAATTAATCGAAGATCTGTTGCCAGCAGGCGTGCTTAACATTGTCAACGGCTATGGAGCAGAAGCGGGTCAGGCCTTGGCGACCAGCACACGGATTGCAAAAATAGCCTTCACCGGCTCAACCCCTGTCGGCTCGCATATTCTAAAATGCGCGGCAGAAAACATAATTCCATCAACGGTTGAGCTAGGCGGCAAATCCCCCAACATTTTCTTTGAGGATGTTCTGGATCATGAGGATGCGTTTGTCAGCAAATGTATGGAAGGCGCGGTAATGGCTTTTTTTAATCAGGGTGAAGTCTGTACCTGCCCCTCGCGGCTGTTGGTACAGGAATCCATCTACGAAAAATTTATCACTAAAGCCATTGCGCGTTCCAGGCTGATCAAACGCGGCAACCCGTTAGACACTGAAACGATGGTAGGCGCGCAGGCTTCCAAACAACAGTTTGACAAGATTCTAAATTATATTCAAATCGGTAAAGAGGAAGGCGCTGAAGTTTTAATGGGCGGCGAGATTGCGGCCATAGGCGGCGGGTTTTCCGAAGGCTATTATATCGAACCTACGATTATGAAAGGCGGCAATAAAATGCGTATTTTTCAGGAAGAAATTTTCGGCCCTGTTATCTCGGTAACAACGTTTACAGATGAAGCCGAAGCCCTGGCGATTGCCAACGATACCCAGTTTGGGCTGGGCGCCGGTCTTTGGACACGCGACATGAATCGCGCGTATCGTATGGGACGCGCGATTCAAGCAGGGCGGGTTTGGACGAATTGTTATCATCATTATCCGGCGCATGCCGCTTTCGGGGGCTATAAAAAATCCGGCATCGGTCGTGAAAACCATAAAATGATGCTCGATCATTATCAGCAAACCAAAAACATGCTGGTCAGTTACGATATTAACCCCTTGGGTTTTTTCTAAATCTAAAAATGATAGCCCTGTAGCCAGATAAAATTTAAACTAAGCTCCTTTTTCCTTGTGTGAGATTCCATAATGTTTGATCCTAAAGCTATTGATGATATTGCCAATCGTTTGGCGGGCGCCATCCCTCCCGGCCTGAATAACCTGAAAGAAGATCTGGAAAAAACTTTCCAGGCCATATTGCAGGGCGCGCTGGGTAAGCTGGATTTGGTGACCCGTGAAGAATTTGAAGTACAAAAAATGGTGCTGGCTAAAACGCGCTCAAAACTGGAAGACCTGGAAAAACGCGTTGCTGAAATGGAGGAGAACGTTCTTAACAAAGCTGAAATGTAGAGTTAAATCGTTTTCTGGGCTTGTGCTACGCCACCCACAGTTAAGAAAACCTCGTCGTTCCGGCAGGGATTCATGTCAGGCTGCCCTGCCCGTCACTCTTCGGGTTAATGCAAATCTGTTCCAGACAGAGTTATGCCAGAAGCCAAGGACGGCAAACGGCATTTACATCCCTGTGTCCTGGATACCGGCAAACCCAGCCGGTATGACGGCTTAACTGTGAGCATTAGACTGCTTATGACCAGAAGGCGAGGTGATAATTAAGTGGCGATACAAATATCAGAAACGTCATGGGTTTAGCAGTAATCTTTAGCCGGGGCCGTTCAGGCATAGAAGCGCCCCTGGTAATGGTAGAAGTTCATGTTTCCAATGGTTTGCCTGCGCTTAATATTGTCGGTCTGCCGGAAACTGCCGTCAAAGAAAGCAAAGACCGTGTCCGGGGCGCTATATTAAATTCCCGTTTTGAATTTCCCGCCCAGCGCATCACCGTCAATCTGGCGCCAGCCGATTTGCCCAAAGAAGGCGGCCGTTTTGATCTGGCCATTGCTTTAGGGATTTTGGCGGCATCCGGCCAAATCCCAAGTGCCAGCCTTAAGCAATATGAATGTATTGGCGAACTGTCCTTAGGGGGAGAATTGCGCCCCATCAACGGCGTTCTTCCTATCGCCATACAGGCCAGAAATCATTATAGAAAACTGATTCTGCCCAAGGAAAATACCGCCGAAGCCGCGCTGGTCAAGGGGATTGAAATTATTCCAGCCGCACATCTTCTGGAAGTCTGCGCTCATCTGAGCGGACAGACGCTTATACAAACCGAATTTCAACAAACCGAACCACCCGCGCCAACGGATGACCTCGATTTTGCTGACGTACATGGCCAATATCACGTTAAAAGAGCGTTTGAAATCGCAGCAGCCGGTGCGCATAATTTAATTATGCTTGGCCCGCCCGGCACCGGAAAATCCATGATTGCCTCGCGTTTGCCAACTATTTTACCGCTGTTAACCGAGCAACAGGCTCAGGAAACCGCCGCCATCGCATCAATTAGCGATCAAGGCCTGGATGTCGCCAACTGGCTAAAACCCCCTTATCGCGCGCCGCATCATACCGCCTCGGCAGCGGCACTGGTCGGTGGCGGCAGCAATCCTAAGCCGGGTGAAATATCACTCGCGCATAACGGCACCCTGTTTCTCGATGAACTGCCCGAATTTGACCGTAAAGTATTGGAAGTCTTGCGCGAACCCCTGGAGACAGGGCATATTACTATTTCACGCGCCGCCCGGCAAGTCGATTTCCCGGCGCGATTTCAATTAATCGCCGCCATGAACCCTTGCCCTTGCGGCTATTTGGGGGATGCTTCAGGGCGTTGCCACTGCACATCGGAACAAGTCATGCGTTACCGGGCAAGAGTGTCGGGGCCTTTGCTGGATCGTATTGATATGCACCTTGAAGTGCCCCGCATATCTCATGAAGTACTGCGCAAAGGCGCGCCGGGAGGCGAGGAAAGCAGTGCAATCATCAGAGCTCGCGTTGTCGCCGCACGCAACATCGCCATGGCTCGGAGCGGCAAAGCCAATTCGGCATTAACAGCAAAAGAAGTAAAAAAACTGTGCGTGTTGTCCGAGCAAAGCCACCAGCTTTTAGAACAGGCCATGGATAAATTCGGTTTGTCACACCGCGCATATCACCGGATTTTGAAACTGGCGCTGACTATTGCTGATCTGGCACAGTCAGAGCACATAGACATCAAGCACTTAAGCGAAGCGATCAGTTATCGTAAGCTTGATCGAAGGACTTAGGATACCGTATTAAAAGCATTAGCGGCTCTTAAATTTATAAAAATCCTTTGTTAGCTTCAACCCCCACGGTTGCGGTGACACTCTTTTCGCTGCGTTAAAATAAACCATGATATACATTAATTTAGATGCCGATTATTTCCCGATTATTTTAGAAAACCGATGAAATGCCACATTGATAACGAAGAGAGTATGTAACCTTGAATAATGTACAGACGCAACAAGAAGATCGGCTGGCTGTGGGCACCATCGTTGAAGTTCACGGGCCGGTGGTGATTATTGATTGCACTCAGTTGCCACCGTTGCGCCAGGCTTTATGTACCTGTTTTGATCACTCCGTCTATTTTTTTGAAGTGCATCAGCATCTTGATGAACGCCATGTCAGGGCTATTACTTTGCACGGCACGGCTGGATTGAGCCGGGGCATGATCGTTTTCGATACCGGCGCGCCCTTGCAGGTTCCGGTATCCGAGCAATGTCTAGGCCGGTTATTGAATATATTTGGCGAACCTCTGGACGGTTTGCCCGCCTTGGCGAATACCGAATTCCGCAATATTCATGCGAAGCCGCTGCCCTTATCCGAAGCCATAGGCATCAGTGGAATCCTGGAGACGGGTATTAAGGTTATCGATTTATTATGCCCTTTTGTAAAAGGCGGGAAAACCGGATTATTCGGCGGGGCAGGAGTTGGCAAAACCGTATTGGTGATGGAATTTATCCATGCGGTTTCTGCCATTCATAAAGGCGTTTCCGTATTTGCCGGAGTTGGCGAACGTATTCGTGAAGCCCACGAATTGTGGCGGGAAATGCAACGGGCTGAAGTCATGCAGGATACCTTGATGGTGTTCGGACAAATGGATGAATCGCCAGGCGTACGTTTTCGTGTTGCCTTGTCAGCCTTAACATACGCCGAATACCTGCGCGATACCTTGCATAAAGAGGTCTTGTTTGTCGTGGACAATGTCTTCCGTTTTGTGCAGGCGGGCAGCGAAATATCAAGCCTTCTCGGGCGCATGCCCGCTACAGTGGGTTATCAACCGACATTGACCACGGAAGTCGCAGAGCTGGAAGACCGCATACTTTCTACGCGGCAGGGCGCAATCACCTCAGTGCAAGCGGTCTATGTACCGGCGGATGATATGACTGATCCAGCGGTCAGTGCCATACTCAGCCATCTCGACACTACTGTTATTCTGTCCCGGGATCAGGCCAGCAAAGGCATTTATCCCGCTGTCGATCCTTTGAGGTCCAGCAGCAAACTGATGGACCGGCACACATTGGGTGACCGCCATTATGCCGTTGCTCAAAGCGTCCGTGAACATCTCGCCCGTTATGATGAATTGGAGGATATTATCGCCATGCTGGGTATTGAAGAATTGTCCGAGGTTGACCGTAAAGTAGTTATGCGTGCGCGGAAATTGCAGCGTTACCTTACCCAGCCATTTTCGGTTTTGGCTCAGCACACCAAACAAACCGGAGCTTCAGTGTCGCTGGAGCAGACTTTGACTGATTGCGAAGCCTTTTTAGCCGGACACTATGATGACTCGACCGAAGAGCAATGCTATATGCGCGGCTCCATGCAAGGACTTTAATGAACCAATTCGTACTAAATCTGTTTGATGCAACTCATGAACAACGGATTACGGGTGTCACTTCTTTTATAGGTCAAGATGCTTCGGGTAGTTTTGGAATTCAGCCCAATCACGCACGTTTTATGACTACGCTTGTTTTTGGTCTGGCGCGTTTCCGTTTGTCTACAGAAGACTGGCAATATTTGGCCTTGCCCGGTGCAGTTGCTTATTTCAATAATAATGAATTAGCGATAAGCACCCGGCATTTTCTGATTGACACAGACCTTGAGCGAATCAGTACCTTGTTGGAGCAGCAATTGATAGCAGAAGAAGAAAATTTGCATGCGACACGGGAAAGCCTGCACCGGATGGAACAGGCCATGCTTAAACGCATGTTGGCGCTTAAACGCAAGACAGTATGGCAGTCATGAATAATCAATCGTGTTAGGTAGACAACGTTTTCGCATGCTTTTTTATCGGCAAATGAAGGATAAACGAAAGAGTTTCTTGTCCTTTCTACGAAGCATGCATTAAATAGAATCGTTAACAGGGCATTCTCCAGCCTGTAGGGGCGATTTAATTCGCCTCTACAGATGCATAAGTTATTTCATACGCATTTCTACGCGGCTCATGCATGGGTTCGTGCTTGCCGATCCATTCGGCTACGTTCAGTCCAGACCGTTGTACTGGAAATCCGCATACCGGCAAGCAACTCCTTAAATTAAACAGACAAATTAAACTTAACATTCGATTAAATTTACCGCCAGACCGCCGCGTGACGTTTCCTTATATTTGGTTTTCATATCGGCGCCCGTCTCGCGCATGGTTTTGATCACTTTGTCCAGCGACACAAAATGCGTTCCATCGCCGCGTAAAGCGATACGCGCGGCGTTGATTGCCTTTACCGAGCCCATGGCGTTGCGCTCGATACAAGGTACCTGAACCAGGCCGCCCACCGGATCGCAGGTCAGGCCCAGATTATGTTCCATGCCGATTTCGGCGGCATTTTCGACTTGTTGCGGCGTACCGCCCAAGACTTCCGCCAAGGCCCCTGCCGCCATGGAGCAGGCTACGCCGACTTCGCCCTGACAGCCGACCTCGGCGCCGGAAAGCGAAGCATTTTCCTTGTATAAAATGGCAATCGCAGCGGCGGTTAATAAAAACCGGATAACGCCCTCTTCATTTGCGCCTTCGCAGAATCGCCAGTAATAATGCAGAACCGCCGGTATGATGCCTGCGGCCCCGTTGGTTGGCGCGGTCACCACTCTGCCGCCTGCGGCATTTTCCTCGCTGACGGCCAGTGCAAACAGGTTGACCCAATCCAGCGTCCCTACCGGCACGCCAGGCGTTTGCCGGGGAATATCACCGGTCAACTGCTGGTAAAGATTTGCCGCCCGGCGTTTAACTTTCATCCCTCCCGGCAATGTGCCTTCCTGATGCATGCCTCTTTCGACGCAGGCTTGCATAACATGCCATATTTTGAGTAGATTTTTGCGGATTTCCTGCTCGTTCAGCCAGGCTTTTTCATTGTCCAGCATCAAAGCGCTGACCGGCTTTTTATGCCTGGAACATAGTTTTAACAGCGCATCCGCGGATTTAAAAGGATACGGTAAGCAAGTATCGTCATCGGTCAGGCGATCGGCTGCTGCTGTGTCACCGGTAACCACAAAACCGCCGCCGACCGAGTAATAATCCTTTTGCATCAACTCTGTTCCCGATGCATCGAAAACAGTGAAACGCATGCCATTCGAATGATAGGGCAGGGTTTTCCGATGAAACAGCAAATGCGCTTTTTCATCGAAACGCACCGGCCATTGCTTCAATAAATTAATCCGGCCGGTTTGTCTGATAGTTTCCAGTCTATCGGATATGATTGCCGGGTCGATCAGATCCGGCGCCTCGCCTTCAAGCCCCATCATGACGGCTTTATCAGTGCCGTGCCCTTTACCTGTAGCGCCTAATGAACCGAATAACTCAATCGTGATGCGGTCGATCCGGGCGATGAGTCCGGCTTTTTCCAGATTACCGGCAAATTCCATCGCTGCCCGCATCGGGCCAACGGTATGAGAACTGGACGGGCCAATGCCTATTTTAAAAATCTCGAAGACACTGATAGCCATAAGTCGAATCCTCTGTGTTTGAAAGCAAGCAGGTATTGTATTCCGAAGGGAATCAAAAAGTCTGGCGATGAATCATCTTTTTATTTACTGTGCCGAATAATAATCGCTGCATTCTTGTTCGCGGCCCCGGACTACCCGCCGACCAATTGCAGCGCCCCGTGTTTCAGTGACAACGGTATACTGTCCTTCGTGATGCCGGTCATCGTAGAAAAAGATCACTACCCAGTCTTTCACGCGATCCAGTTGGTGGGCGCGCGCGGTATTGGAATATAAAGCGGTAAAATGCCAGCCCTGCCTGGTCGCATGCATAATGGGCAGCCAGGCTTCGCCGCTCGGGTTGAAGCGTTTTGGCGCAATGGTTGGCAGCTCGCCGGCCTCTGCTTTTTTGCGATACTGTTCGTCGATTTTCAACAACAAACCAACCGGCGGTTCTGCAATAGTTTGTTGCGGTTCGAAACGCGGCCTGCGAAAACCCAGAACATGGGTAAGCCAGGTTTGCACAAGTTCGATTTTTTTCGTGCTGAAACCGGGGACTTGTTTCAGGCGGCCGTTATGCGCCGCCAGTTCCAACGCTTCCAGCGTATCGATATGCAGTGTTTCGATGATCCGGTGCGCCGACCTGGGGCCGATTCCCGGAATTTGCTCGAATAACGCAATGGGATCATGGCCTGTCTGTAAACTTTCCAAACGGCTCATGCGCCCGGTCATCACAAATTCGGTAATGGATCTGGCGATACCTTCGCCAATTCCGGGAATTTCCAGTAAAGCCGAAAAACCCTCGCGCCGCAGTAAATCCTCGACCGGTTCGGCCATTTTATCGATCGTTTTGGCTGCGCTCAAATAGGCGTTAATCCGGAAAGGACTGGCCTTTTGTTCACTCAGTAAGTTGGCTATTTCACGCAATTTCGAAGCAACTTCTTTATTTTTATCATTAGGCATAAAAGGTCTCCTGTTAACTGAAACAGTTAGGCATCTTCAGCTATAACTTTTGTGTGCAATGGAGCAATGTCAGTGCATCTTCTATCTGTGGACGGCTTACATCGATGCCATGCCGCTGTTTGATTAGCCGTTGCAGCAGCGTTACATCGGCATTAGCCAGCTGCATATCCGCAATGATGCTCGATAAATCCTCATTAACCGCCCAGGGATAGATAAGCCATCGCCATTCGTTGACTTTCTCGGCATAAAAGTCGGGAATAAATCTGGAAACGATTTTGAGATACAAGGCCGCTGTACGCATTTCGTTCACGGTGCCACAGTGCCGGATATGCTCGATGCCAACCTCAAAAGTATCGCCACTATCGCAGACGTCATCCAATAACAGGACATTTCGTCCATTAATATCTGCATTTAACGGGTATTTGACAAAGGCCTCTTGTTGTTTATAAGCGCCTTGATAATGCTCTATTTTGAAACAAGCCAGATCATAGATGCCGAGCATATCCGACAAAAGCCGTCCCGGCACATAACCGCCTCGTGCTATGGCCACGATGACATCGATCCGGAAATTTGCCTTACGCAACTGTCGGGCCAATTGGTGACATGAACTGTAGACCTCTTCCCAGGTAATAAAAGTACAGGGCAATTTATCATGCATCTTAAAAACCTCGGGATTATGAGCAATGGTAAAAGAAACGATTCGGTGCTTTACATTTCCGGCGGCATCATTAATTCTTGTTTAGCGATAATTACTCTTCCGGATTGTCGCGGAAGGTTATTATAGGACTCATTCACGCGGTTAAGAAAGTGAATCAATGGTAAAAAATGAATGTATGCGGATTCCAAAACTGATACCTTAAACATAACGATCATTTTTCTCGTAAAATTAAAGTTTTTTCCGCAAAACCCATTACTTACGATAGATAGATTAATTAAGATAGAACTATTTAAAATATATTTTAAATACAGCGTTGGTCATGGACCCCGGATTTTGGCAAATTTTCAAAGAGAACGCCCCATGAATAACAAGAAAAACAATGCGGATATAATTGAGTTGGGCCTGGGCGATGCTTTATTGGCAATCCATTTGCAAAATGATTTTTTGCCCGGCGGCCGGTTGCCCGTAGCAGAGGGCGATCAAGTTATACCGGTCATGAATCGCTATATTGACCGCTTTACCCAGAGGAAATTGCCTGTATTTGCAACGCGTGACTGGCACCCAAAAAATCATGGGTCTTTTATTAAGCAGGGCGGACCATGGCCCGAGCACTGTATTGCCGGCTCTACAGGCGCGGAATTTGCTCGAGGCTTGCATCTTCCTGTCACAGTCCAAATTTTTCCCACGGGAACAGAGGTTGAAAATGACGGTTATTCAGGTTTTGAGAGCGCTGCCCTGAAAAAGCAGTTGGAAAAGTTAAGCGTCTCCCGTTTGTTCATCGGTGGTTTGGCTACTGACTATTGTGTATTAAATACCGTTTGCGATGCCTTGGACCTTAATTATCAGGTGCTATTGCTGACTGATGCTATGCGAGCTGTTAATGTGCATAGAGGGGATGGCGAGGAGGCACTCAATAAAATGATTTCAAAGGGAGCAATACCTGTTACATTGGCTATGATTCAATGAAAGAAAATAGCGCATTACTGACCGATATGTACCAGTTGACCATGCTTCAGGGTTATTATGAGCAAAGCATGGAAGAGATCGCAGTGTTTGAATTTTTTGTCCGCAAACTGCCTAAAACACGCGCTTATCTGCTCGCTGTGGGTCTGGAGCAGGTGCTGGCCTATCTGGAACAATTACACTTCGCGCCCGAAGAAATCGAATGGCTGGACGGCACCCGGCTCATCAAACCGGCTATACTTGATCGCCTCGCCGCATTACGTTTTACCGGCGATGTTCATGCCATGCCTGAAGGCACGGCGTTTTTCCCGAATGAACCGGTTTTACGCATCACTGCGCCGCTTCCCGAAGCTCAATTGATAGAAAGCAGGTTGATCAATCTTATGCATTTTCAGACCTTGATCGCATCCAAAGCCTCGCGCTCGGTATTACTGGCAGAGAATAAGTTACTGGTTGATTTCGGCATGCGCAGGGCGCATGGCGGCGAGGCCGCATTGCTGGCCGCCCGGGCAAGTTATCTGGCCGGTTTTGACGGCTCGGCAACGGTTGCCGCCGGAATGTCTTTTGGCATTCCCGTTTACGGCACAATGGCCCATTCTTTTGTGCAAACCCATAACCAGGAAAGCCAGGCTTTTGAGCATTTTGCCTTAGCCAACCCCGACAATGTCGTGTTATTGATCGACACTTACGATACCGAACGAGCTGCGCAAAAGATCGTCGATTTGGCTCCCGCATTAGAAGCGGAAGGTATAAAGATTAAGGGCGTGCGTCTTGATAGCGGAGACCTGGCGGATCATGCCAAAAAGGTCAGAGCGTTACTTGATCGCGGCGGTCTTCAGGATACTACTATCTTTGCCAGCGGCAGTATTGATGAATACCAGCTTGCCGGTTTGATCGCTCAAAAAGCCCCGATTGACGGCTTTGGCATCGGCACTCATCTGGATACTTCGG
This sequence comes from Methylococcales bacterium, assembly GCA_028712795.1. GTDB lineage: Bacteria > Pseudomonadota > Gammaproteobacteria > Methylococcales > Methylomonadaceae > Methylobacter_C. The sequence goes on along the minus strand of JAQTPT010000071.1, from coordinate 6,730 downwards.
CCGACGCGCCGTATCTTGACTGCGCTTATAAATTGCAGGAATATGCCGGCATTGCCCGGCGTAAGCGCTCGGAAGGCAAAGCCACCTGGCCGGGACGCAAACAGGTGTACCGGCATTACCATGATAACGGAGGGATGAGCTTTGATACCGTAACTGTTGCTGATGCATCCTGTTCTGGTCAGCCGCTGCTGCAATTGATCATGCAGGGTGGCAAAGTAATCGCGCCTCAGCCTCGGCTACTCGAAATCAGGGAATATACCCGGAATCAATTGCATGGATTGCCCGTAGCGTTGCGAAAATTAAGCGATGCGCCGGACTATCCGGTGGTAATCTCTTCTGAACTTAAGGCGCTGGCAAAGCAGGTAGATGAGCAGACGCTATGAAGGCAGCAGGTCAGTATGACGATGATTATTTCTGCTGCTAAACTCATTCAATGAGCCATGAATGTCTTGTACCAATCCCTTATAATTGACTATGAAGAATCAACAGCATCTAAAAAAGCAGATTGAAAGCCAGATCAAACGCATTAAAAAAGCGGAGCATGACCGGCCGAATGTGCTGTCACAAACGGTTTATATCGGCACCCTGGGTCTGGTGATGGTGTTGCCTATTATTGGCGGTGCTTATTTGGGGCATTGGCTGGACAGCATGGTGGATGGTTACTCAACGAGATGGACGCTGAGTTTATTGTTTACCGGATTGGTCATCGGAATTTTTAATGTGTACTTTCTGATTAAAGATAAATAACGGAAAGCGACTTGTTTTATAGCGCTTTTTTCCTGGTCAAAACTTGGGGGTATAAATTATGGATCATGAATTTTCTTTTACACTGGGCCCAGTGATAATTGGCGAATCACTCCTTACCACCTGGGGAATTATGGGGGTGATTACGTTGATAGCCTGGCTTTCAACCCGTCATCTGGAGCTGTTGCCCAGTCCGATGCAAACCACGGTTGAAGGCATTGTTTCTGCAATCGACGAAGCGATACGTGCTGTCGCGCCTGAACACGGGCGGCAAATTATGCCTTTTATCGCCACGCTTTGGCTGTTTCTGATCATTGCCAATCTGGTGGGTTTAATACCCGGATTGGATTCACCAACCCGTGATCTTTCCGTGACCTCGGCATTGGCTGTTTTAGTGTTTTTTTCGGTACACTGGTTTGGCGTCAAAACCCTGGGCTTGAAAAGTTATCTGCATCATTACCTGACGCCCAGCCCGATTTTATTGCCTTTCCATATCATCAGCGAATTTACCCGCACCCTGGCGCTGGCGATCCGGTTATTCGGCAATATGATGAGTCTGGAAATGGCGGCCATGCTGATTTTGCTGGTGGCGGGCTTTCTTGCGCCCATCCCCATTTTGATGCTGCATATCATTGAAGCGCTGGTACAGGCCTATATCTTCGGGATGCTGGCGCTGATCTATCTGGCGGGCGCCATGCAATCCCAACAACTTAACTCACAGGAATCATTATGACTGACATATCTTTGATCGTCCTAGGATCCAGCGTTGCCGCTATTATCGGCATCGCGTTGGGGGTCATGTTACCTGCGCTCGCCATGGGTAAGGCTATCGGCAGTGCGCTTGATGCCTTATCGAGGCAACCGGAATCAGAACGTTCGATAATGCGCACCTTGTTTATCGGTTTGGCAATGATTGAATCACTGGCTATCTACTGTCTGGTCATTATTTTGATTGTGCTGTTCAGGAATCCCTTGCTTGAATATATTGTTAAATAAAAACTCACCGTACTCTAAAATTTAAAAGAATTCACCACGAAGACACGAAGAGCACGAAGATTTAGATAAAATATTTAATAGCAATCTTAAGATGATTTCATATCTTTGCTTTTCTTCGTGTCTTCGTGGTGAATAATTGAATAAAATAAAAACTACCTTGTAGAGTACGAATATATGCAATTTGATGATTTATCAAAGCAAGTCATTGGCTGCGCGATTGAAGTCCATAAAACTTTGGGAGCCGGATTGCTGGAGTCTACTTACGAAAAGTGTTTGGCACATGAGCTTGGTTTAGCTGGGCTTTCTTACACAGCGCAAGAATTATTACCTGTTAACTATAAAGGCGTTGTGCTGGATTGTGGGTATAGGCTTGATCTTGTGGTAGAAAACAAGCTGATTGTTGAATTAAAAAGTGTCGAGAAATTACAAAAAATCCATGAAGCGCAAATACTCACTTACATGAAGTTGACTGGATTAAGAGTAGGATTACTGATTAATTTTAATGAGACTGTTTTGAAAAATGGTATTAAACGTTTTGTGCTCTAAAACTTAAAAGAATTCACCACGAAGACACGAAGAGCACGAAGATTTAGATAAAATATTTAATAGCAATCTTAAGATGATTTCATATCTTTGCTTTTCTTCGTGTCCTTCGTGTTTTCGTGGTGAATAGTTTTTTATAGAATACTTAAATCGGCAATAAAGTATATGGAATTTAATGTCTCCACTTTTATCCTTGAAATCATCAATTTCCTGATTCTGATCTGGATTTTGCAGCGCCTTTTTTACAAGCCTCTGCTGGAGACCATTGCGAAAAGGAAGCAGTTTATTGATCAATCGCTTGCCGATGCAAAAATTATGCAACAGCAGGCGGAAGAGCAACGTAGCCATTATGAAAATCGCCAAAAGCTGTGGGAGCAGGAAAAACAAGCCGCTCTTACAGCACTGCACCAGCAAATTGAAGTCGAGAGAAGAGCGCAAATGGCGCGGCTGAATGTCGATCTTGAGCAGGAAAGACAAAAAATAAACGTGACTATCCAGCGTCAGCAGAGGGAGCTTCAGCAACAAGCCGAAAAACAGGCGCTATTAAACGGCGCCCGCTTTGCCGGGATGTTGCTGAAACAGTCAGCCAGTCCTGAGTTGGAAGCACGATTATTCGCCATATTGTTGGACAATCTAAAGACGTTACCGGAAGCCTGTACCTTGTGTCTGCAAATGTTGGGGACCAAAAAATCGGTGCCCATAAAAATAACCAGCGCCTATCCATTAACAGCTGAGTTGCGGTTACAGTTGGAACAAAAGCTGGGCTTGTTAATCAACAGTCCAATTAATTTTCAATATCATCAGGATGCGGAGCTGATTGCCGGTTTGCGCATGGACATCGGCGCCTGGGTCTTAAACGCAAACCTGCAACATGAGCTGATGGGTTTTGCCGAGATTGCTGATGGCTCCGAATAACCCGGAAGCTCCCGCCAGTTTACTGGACAAGCAGGCAGACTGGCTTGCTAATTATCAACCAGGCCTGCGTGTTATTGAACAAGGCGTGGTGGTTTCCATTGGCGATGGAATTAGCTGGATCAAGGGTTTGCCCTCGGCGGCCATTGAAGACATCCTGATTTTTGCCGATGGCAGCCGGGGCATGGTATTTGACCTTAACCGCGACCGGATCGGCGCTATTTTATTGTATGAAACCGATGCGCTGACTTCAGGTACAACCGTTCATCTGTCCAAACATCCCCTCAGCATCCCGGTCGGAGACGAGTTTTTAGGCAGGATAATTGATCCATTGGGGATGCCGCTGGATGGATTGCCGCCGCCAAATGTTGCCGGTAGGGAAAACATGGAAAAAGAATCGCCCGCAATTATCGCGCGTGACTTTGTCCACAATCCTTTATACACCGGGATTAAAATTATTGACACCCTGATCCCCATTGGCAAAGGCCAGCGGCAATTGATCGTGGGCGATGAAGGTTTGGGCAGAAGCTCAATTGCCATCGATACGGTTATTAATCAAAAAGATCAGAATGTCGTGTGCATTTATGTGTTGATCGGCCAGAAACGCTCTGCCGTTGTCAGTACCCTGGAAATCCTGCGGACACATGAGGCATTTGATTACACGGTTTGTGTCGTCGCCGAAGCCAGCGCTTTGCCCGGACTACAATATATTGCCCCGTTTGCGGGTTGCGCGCTGGCCGAATACTGGATGGCGCAGGGCAGGGATACCCTGATTATTTACGATGATTTGTCTACCCATGCCAGGACTTATCGGGAACTGTCTTTATTGCTGCGCCGGCCGCCCGGGCGGGAAGCGTATCCCGGCGACATTTTTTTTGTTCATTCCCGGTTGCTGGAACGGTCAACCCGTTTGAACGCAGAAAACGGCGGCGGCAGCATGACGGCATTGCCCATCGTTGAAACCCAGCAGGGTGAAATTGCCGCTTACATTCCAACCAATCTTATCTCCATTACCGATGGGCAAATTTATCTGGATGATGATCTGTTTGTCTCGGGTTTTCGTCCCGCTATCGACATCACCAAATCAGTCTCGCGGATAGGCGGTAACGCCCAGCATCCCAGTATCAGCCATCAAGCCGGACAGATGAAACTGGATTACCTCCAGTTTCTGGAGCTTGAGTCTTTTACCCGTTTTGGTCAGCGCCTTGAAGCTTCAATGGAAGCAAGGATTAAAAGGGGCCGCTTGTTACGGGAAATACTAAAACAGGATCGGCTCGCGCCTCTTGGCAGCCTTTTTCAATTGGCCTGGCTGACCGCTTTTAATGAAGGGCTTTTTAATCAGGCCGAACCTAAGGATATTGCGGGCTATCTTGAACTCATTGACCAAGGTGTCAGACACTCGGCGCTGACGCTGGACAGCAGCCTTGAACAATGGCGAAGCGGCGTCAGCGATTGGCTTAACATCAGCTCCAAACCGCCGGCATGAGCCAAAGCCGTGAACTGCAATTGCATATCGCCCAAATGGAGGAGATACGCAGCATTTTAAATTCAATGAAAAACCTGGCGTTGATTGAAATTCATAAACTGGGACGATTTCAAACCATGCAGGGTCAGGCAGTGGCCAATATAGAAAATGCGGCACTGGATTTCCTGGGTTTTTATCCTTTGCCCGTTACTAAAGAAAACGTTATGTCTGTCTGTATTTTGGTGGGCGCTGAGCGGGGTTTTTGCGGTGATTTTAACGAAAGCCTGATCAATACCCTGGCAACCGGCACTTATTCAGGTGTTATTGCCATCGGCAGCCGGCTTTGTAACAAACTGGACGATAATCCCCTTGAAGTGATGGCCTCGATTGAAGGCGCCAATGTCGCAGAAGAAGTGCCCGCCGTCCTTAACCGTCTGGTTGACGCAATCAGCTCATTACCGGTTGGGAGAGACGGCATCGACCATGAACCGGTTAATTCCGCAGCCACACTCCAGCTGACGGTTGTTTATCACGACAATAGTCCCGGCCAAATCAACCGGCGGCAGATACTTCCGCCTTTTCCTGCCCCGCAACAGCGAGCGCCCCGTTATGGAAACCCGCCGGTGCTCAACCTGGAGCCCGGCGAATTTTTTTCTGATTTGACAGAACATTATCTGTTCGCGGTGTTGTATGAAATATTTTATATTTCGCTAATGGCCGAAAATCAGCGGCGTTTGCAACACCTGGAAGGCGCCGTTAAGCATCTGGATGATGAAACGGTGAATCTGCGCCGAAAATCCCAGATATACCGGCAGGAAGAAATTACCGAAGAGATTGAGGTGATTTTGTTAAATTCGGAAAGTAATTATTCAGACCCCCCTACGCCAAAAACATACAAAGTTGGCTAAAAAGTTGTACATTAATCTCCATGAGACTAATCGACCACGACCTGCTACAACTGACCGAAGAAGAATTGCTGGAATTGCCGGAGGAAGTTCTGCGCCGATTATCCGTCAAACTGCTCTACGATTTAAAAGAAGCGAGGGAGCGGTTAAGGAACGAGCATGAAATAACCTGATCAAGTTCATGCTTCGATAAGCCCGGCATTATTGGTATGTGAGTTCCAAGTTGCTCAACTTATTTCATGCTCGTTCCTAAGACAGACATCACAGAATAGTTCGCGGCCACCGAGTAGTGACCTGCCGTGGGACAAGGCTGGCAGCAATGATGAAGACAAGCACCCACAACAAGGGCAAGACGAATTTGCAGGAGTGGATGATCATACGCTTGACACCGAAGAAGCGACGAAAACCGGGCCTGAGGAAAAAACCAGGACGAGGCAAACGGGATACAGCAAAACAAGGAACCGGCAGATGAAGCAAGCGCCAGACGGAAAGCAGGCAAACAACCTGGGGCGCCCGGCTACGGTCGTGAACAAAAGCTAGCGGTAACGGCAGAAGAGCATCATTATCCAACCGAATGTGTACGCTGTGACCGTGAATTGAAGCCAGACGACGCGAAAGCTTATACCGCTTTTGAAACCGTTGATATGGCGTGGGCTGAGCCGGACAAGCCGGGTATTAATTTGACCAATACCAAACACACCTATTATGAAACGGTCTGTAGCTGCGGGCATTGCACACAACAGGCCCCGCACCGGCAGGTATCACACCGCTTAACACCAAACATCTGGTTGTCGGAATGGCGTCTTGTCGGCCCTGGACTTGCAGCACTGATTGTTTGCCTGGCTTACCGGATGCGCCTGTCGCGGGCGCGGATACAGGAATTCCTGAATGATTGGCTGGGCTTGGCGGTCAGTGTTGGCACTCTCCACGCCACCTTGCATGAAAGCGGTGCGGCGGTCTTGCCCGTTGAAGACGAATGGGTGGAAGCGGTACAAAGCAGTGGTTTGCTGCATGTGGACGAAACGTCCTGGCGGGAACTGAACACGCTGCTTTGGTTATGGGTGTTCTGCGGTCAAGGCGTAGTCGTTTACTGGATCGCCAACCGAGGTTCAGAATTACTGAAAAACGTATTAGGCAGCGCTTTTCAAGGCTGGCTTATGAGTGA
>JAQTPT010000012.1:0-80000 GCA_028712795.1 Methylococcales bacterium | reverse complement strand
GCCGTGTCTCAGTCCCAGTGTGGCTGATCGTCCTCTCAGACCAGCTATAGATCGTCGCCTTGGTAGGCCTTTACCCTACCAACTAGCTAATCTAACGCAGGCTCATCTCATAGCGCGAGGTCCGAAGATCCCCCGCTTTCCCCCGTAGGGCGTATGCGGTATTAGCGTGAGTTTCCCCACGTTGTCCCCCACTATGAGGCAGATTCCTACGCGTTACTCACCCGTCCGCCACTCGTCAGCGCCCGAAGGCCTGCTACCGTTCGACTTGCATGTGTTAAGCATACCGCCAGCGTTCAATCTGAGCCATGATCAAACTCTTCAGTTTAAATCAGTTTGCCACTCAATAAGATGAGTAGCCAATCTTGGCTCGACGACAGAACACAACGTTAAAAATTACTTCTTGCGTGTTGTTCTTGTGTCGATTATTTGTTAACATCACTCACAATCAGCACAAGCACCCACACAAATTATTTTGATCGAGTTGTTAAAGAGCGTGGGGCGAAGCCCCGTTGAGTCGGCCTATTATACAGAGCCAACCCGGCTTGTCAACACCCTGTCGACTTTTTGTTTTTCCGTGCAGCTTCGGGGCAAAACTGCCTGACACCGAACAAGCCCGCCATTTTAACCTATCCGGCCAACTTGTCAAGCTAAGGCGTTGACTTTATTTCTGAACATCAAGCTTCCCGAAATTACCGCCTCCGAAAGAACTGCGTATTATACAGGCTAGGCTAATTCCGTCAAGGTAATATGTTGTCTAAAAAAACATCGTGAAACTGACAAATAGCACAATTGCGATGCGTCAGCGGTAGTTGAAATTGATTAGAACTGGGTCGATTATGAGCCTTGACTATGGTCATGCCAGCCGATAATAACCTCCTCTAAACCTGTAACTTACAAATTTTCATAACGAAAAAATTGAAAATGTAAAAAATCGGCTTAGCCCCATTATCTTCAATAAGTACCAGCCGATATCATCTTGGCACAAGTGCTCAAGAAGCAAACAGTACCATCAGCCAATAGGGTCTTAAACTTGTTCTTAGGGACGCGCCCACTATCCGAAACCTAAGAATCCTGAAGAACTGGCATCCAGCTGGTACAATAAAGCCTATTCAACCCACACAATTAAGTTAATAAATGGACGTCATCCAACGCATTGCCGAAGAATTATCTGTAAATAGCAAACAAGTCAGAGCAGCGGTTGCGTTGCTGGATGAAGGCGCTACGGTTCCTTTTATTTCCCGGTACCGGAAGGAGGCGACCGGCGGCCTGGATGATACTCAATTAAGGCAACTGGAGGAGCGCTTAGGTTATTTACGTGAACTCAACGAGCGCCGAAAAACTATTTTGGACAGCATTAGTTCGCAAGACAAACTGACGCCTGAACTTGAAAAGGCCATTAACGAGGCTGACACCAAAACCCTGCTTGAAGATTTATATCTGCCCTATAAGCCTAAACGCCGCACGAAAGCGCAGATTGCCCGTGAAGCAGGCCTTGAGCCGCTCGCTGATGCCATCCTGGATGACCGTAGCTTAATCCCTGAACAGATCGCCGCCGCTTATATTGATGCCGGAAAAGGCGTGCCCGATGCCATTGCAGCCCTGGATGGCGCACGGCAAATCATTATGGAACGCATATCTGAAGATGCCGGATTATTGGCTGAACTTCGCGAACGAGTCTGGCAAAAAGGGCTTATTCACGCTACCGTCGTCTCTGGAAAAGAACTGGTTGCCGAGAAATTCAAGGATTATTTCGATTATCAGGAAGCTATCAATAAAATTCCTTCACACCGTGCCTTGGCCTTGTTTCGTGGACGTAATGAGGATTTACTGTCATTAACTCTAAAACCCGGCACGGAAGATAAAGAAGAACATACTCTTTGCACCCAATTTGTGGCCCGGCATCTTAATATAAAAGATATTGCAAGACCAGCCGATGCCTGGTTGGCAGAAACTGCCCGTTTTGCCTGGAAAGTAAAGCTTTTCACCCGCATTGATTTGGACTTGAAACTCAGGTTACGCGAAGCGGCGGAGCAGGAAGCGATTCGTGTTTTTGCCAACAATTTAAGGGACTTGTTATTGGCAGCTCCTGCGGGCCCTAAGGCCACGATGGGGCTGGACCCCGGCATACGCACCGGCGTTAAAGTGGCTATCGTCGATCCAACTGGAAAAGTGCTGGCCACCGATACCATTTACCCGCACCCGCCCCGTAAACAATGGGATGAGTCAATCGCTACATTGGCAAAATTGATACAAAAGCACCGCGTTGATCTGGTCAGTATAGGCAATGGCACCGCTTCCAGAGAAACGGATCAACTGGTCGCCGATGTTATCAAACGGCACAGTGAACTTAATTTTTCTAAAATAACAGTCTCGGAAGCGGGCGCATCGGTTTATTCGGCATCCGAACTTGCCGCCAAGGAATTTCCTGAGCTGGATGTGTCACTTCGCGGCGCGGTTTCTATTGCCAGACGCTTGCAGGATCCGTTGTCGGAACTGGTTAAAATTGATCCTAAATCCATAGGTGTTGGTCAGTATCAGCATGATGTCAATCAGTTTCAATTAGCGAGAGGGCTTGATGTCGTCGTCGAGGATTGCGTCAACGCGGTCGGCGTGGATGTCAACACGGCATCAGTCTCTTTATTAAAACAAGTGTCCGGCTTGTCCGCCAGCGTCAGTGAAAATATCGTAGCCTTCCGCGATGAAAACGGGCCCTTTATTAACCGCAAGCAATTGAAGAAAGTACCGAGGCTGGGCGATAAAGCCTATGAACAGGCCGCTGGATTTCTGCGCGTTATGAATGGCGACAACCCTCTTGATGCATCCGCTGTTCATCCCGAAGCTTATCCCGTTGTTGAAGCCATCATGGCTACCACCGGTAAATCTATCCGTGATTTGATAGGTCAAAGCGGTTTTTTACGCACGCTAAATCCTGCAAACTATACCAATGAACACTTTGGTCTGCCTACGGTTACTGATATTCTGCAAGAACTGGAAAAGCCCGGGCGCGATCCCAGGCCCGAATTTAAAAGCGTGGAGTTCAAAGCGGGCATCGAGAAAATATCCGACCTAGAACCGGGCATGAGGCTGGACGGCGTAGTGACCAATGTCGCTAACTTTGGCGCCTTTGTTGATATTGGCGTGCATCAGGATGGCCTGGTGCATATCTCGCATTTATCGGATACTTTTGTCAAAGATCCTAGAGACGCGGTCAAAACCGGCGATATGGTGAAAGTCAAAGTGCTGGAAGTGGATATAGAACGTAAGCGCATTGCCTTATCGATGAAAACCAATACCGATAACATCATCGTTGAAGCAAAACCCGAACGAAATAACCCAAAACAGGCCAACAAGCCTAAACAACAAGCACAATCCCAGAACTTAATGGCTAACGCCTTCGCAAAAGCGCTGAAAAAGTAAATGGCAAAGCTGCGCCATACAAAATTTTATACACATACCCGCAGGATTTAATATGACTAAATTCCAACGTTTTTTTGTGTTTCATCTTTTGATCCCAATATTTATGGCCTATACCCCGATGAGTCAGGCCGATATGCAGCAACTTGGTTATGGTAGTCAAGCAAGTGACAACAGAACCTATACGCCCAATCCCAGCGCTGATGGACTGCAAAGGCAACAAAGCTATGGTGAAAAAATCGGTAATAAGGCGCTAAATGGCTTCACCAACTTGACTACAAGCCCGCTGGAATTACCAAAAAATATCATTAACACCATGAATCAAAGTAACTTCTTTTACGGTGTATTTGGCGGGTTTCTGAAAGGTCTGGTCAATACCTTGGGGCGCACGGGCTGCGGCATTGCCGATTTATTAACCTTCCCGCTACCTACCAAGCCTATCGTTTACCCCGTGTATATCTGGGATGATTTTGATGTGGATACCTCTTACGGCGAAGTATTTCGTCTGGATAAAACCCAAAAGACAGACCAACCGGTCACCCAAGCGCCTGCCCCGCTACCTCGCCCAACTGCTGTAGCAACGCCGCCAAAGACAACTGTAGTTGATCGTTCAAATCAGTATAATCAAGAAACCAACAGAAAATTGGATACGCTTTTTAGTAAAGAAATGCAGAAATAACCCAAGTCTTATAGGAAAGCGTGTATTACATGGCACAATTAATTTCGTCGTTAGCATTCTACCAAAGCCTAAAGAATCTGGCATTAGTCCAGAAGCAGACGTAGAATCGGTAGTAAATATAGGTACGTGACAGGCAAAAATCGGCCAATAAAAGACAGCTTTAGGTTTCCAGTGAACGGCTGAGTAATATTGAAAAGCAGTCATTCTGAGCCCGCCATTGTTCGATAGCCAAGTGCCCATTGCAGATATTGGCGACGAAGTTGTTTTCTTATGGAAATCCCCGCCATAGAAATTAGATGGATAGAGTCCAATGACAGGAGGTTCTTACAACCTAAGCTCTTCAAGATCCCACACATATTGGGCATAAAAAACGGCGTAGGGAATAATATCTTTCGGATAGTGAGCGCCTTTAAAACTAATCATCTGTTCTTTCAATTACTAAAATTCGTAAATTGTCGCTTAAACTGAAAAATTTTGCGACTGAATCAAACGAAAGTTACAGGCTGGTTTTCTGATAATATTCAGAAACATCTGAACTTACGCACCTCATTATGTCTAAAAGTTAGCAAAAAGTAGCCACCAGGATGCTCTAAATGAAGTAGGTCCACTTTCCCTCTTTCAGAACATCCACGCGCGCTTCAACAACGGACAGTTTATTTGTTATCTACAAGGTAAAAAAATCCATATTGCAAAGAGAAAGAGCAAATGGTAAGTTCTTAATTAAGAATGGATTGAAAAACGAAATTAACTTACCTATCCATAAACATTTTTCTTCTTATGCTATCACTGGATAGGGCTATGAAAATTCCTCTTGTTAACTATATCAAAAACGGTGAATTCCATATCGCCTATCAGGTGATCGGAGAGGGACCAATTGATCTCGTTTTAGTGCCTGGCTGGATCAGTCATCTTGAGATGGCTTGGGAGCAGCCTCTGTTGGCTCATTCTTTCTATCATCTTGCTTCGTTCAGTCGTCTTATCCTTTTAGACAAGCGAGGTACCGGTCTCTCAGACCGGGTTTCAGAAACAAACTTGCCAACGCTTGAAGAACGTATGGAGGATTTGCATGCGGTACTCGATGCAGTTGGATCCAGTCACGCTGTATTATTTGGTATTTCCGAAGGCGGGCCATTATGTATGCTTTTTGCCGCAACATATCCAGAACGATGTGCAGCATTAATAGTTTATGGCTCGTGGGCGCGTGCTTTAAAAGCGCCGGGCTATGACTGGGGCTTTGACCCAACTGAGTTCGAGAGCTTTTTGACCTCTCTCGAACCTCATTGGGGCGAGGGTACTGCTGTGAATATCGTTGCCCCGAGCCTGGCGCATGATGAGCATTTTTGCGCCTGGTGGGCTCGCTATGAACGCATGGCCGCTAGTCCCGGCACGGCTTCGGGGCTCCTTCGTATCGCCTTTGAAGGGGATGTACGAAATGTATTGCCCGCCATTTCCGTTCCTACGCTGGTTTTACACCGTGCTCATGATGCCTTTGTTGATGTCAGGCATGGCCGCTATATTTCTGAACACATTCGAGACGCCCGATACGTAGAACTTGAAGGCGTGGATCACTTTCCTATGGGCGGCGACTCAAATGCAATAGATAAGGAAGTTGAGCGATTTCTGGTGAACCTGATTGGTGTGACAAGGGGCCCTAACCCTGACAGGGTACTGTCAACGGTGCTTTTCACCGATATCGTTGAATCCACCAAGCATGCTGCAATCAAAGGAGATGAAAAGTGGAAAGAACTTATTGCTATCCATGATAACCATATTCGAATTGAGCTTGATCGTTTTCGGGGAAAAGAGATAAAAACGATGGGCGATGGATTTTTAGCAACGTTTGACGGCCCTGGACGTGCAATCAGCTGCGCTCATGCGATACGAATGTCACTGCGTACACTCGGATTCGAAATCCGAAGCGGTTTGCACACTGGTGAGATTGAACTGATGGAAAATGATATAGCAGGAATAGCTGTAAGCATTGGCGCGAGAGTTGAAGCTTTGGCCAGACCCGGCGAGGTTCTGGTATCAAGTACCGTGAAAGATCTTGTCGTCGGATCAGGAATCGAATTCGTAGACCGCGGCATGCACGTTTTAAAGGGAGTGCCGGGTGAGTGGCATCTTTATGCTGCCATTTTATAATGTAATACGTTTTAGAGATTTTTATTGGTTACGAAAGCAATAATAGAATCAGTATCCGATAGAGGTTGCCTTAACCGGGATATTTGAGACGGCAAGTTCCGATGTTGTCCTTTTAGCGAGGATGTCATAGTCATAGTCCATATGTACTCTAAAGAGCTAAATGCCCACGACTTAAATCAACGGTATTGACGTGTCCCAATCTCTAACCATCAAACCTTGTTGAGAGAGAACAATGCAAAACGAAAAAAGAGGGCTCCCTGCCTCTAAATTATTTCTCTTGCTCTGTCTGTTGTTACCAACGCTGTCAGCGGGATTCCTTTATCTGGAGTATCTGACCCATATTGAATTTTTCCTTCATGTCGCCGCGATTCCCCTTGAGCTGCTTGCAGGTGGGCTACTGTTAGAACGTTTTCTAGCCTATAAAGAGAAGGATCAGAAGAGACACCAGCTCATGTATATAAAAAGTTACCTCTTTCGCTCTCAGATGCGTAATCTCTTTATCTCAAATTTCGCAGCCCTCGAACAACCAAAAGTTACAATGGATCGGATTCAGAATTCAAGCATCGCGCAATTGCTGGACATCAGAAAAGAACTTGCCGATTTTCGGTACCTCTCCGACGAGGCCATTGAGACGGTTGTGATGGAATACCTGAAGGCTCAAAGTGTTTTTCGCGAGTTCATGGAATGGGCGATTACTAACGATTTTGAGAACATTTTTCTGGATATGATCTACTTGCTTCACTTTATCGAGGATATTCAGCTCTTCCTGGCTCATCATCCTGATGCGTTTTTTATAGAACACATTCGAAGTGATCCGGAACTTATGAAAAAGGTGCTGGCGATACTTCAGCAAGGGCTCTACAGTTTTCTCGACTACGTAATCGAGTTGAAAGAAAAGCAGCCGGATATATTAAATGACCTCCTCACCGATTACCAGGCCACGGCAAACATGAAACGATTGATTGACAGACCGGTTCACAAAAGGCGTTTCCACGACCAGAATCCGTCATCCTTTTCTTATCGGGATCGCAGCTCAGGACGAGATCGTCGAATACAGGGTCAAAACTCTTCTCCGTTACCAGGCGTGAGCAATGCGACCTGTAATGGTCAGAATACGGAGCCGGAATAAAATAACAGCGTAGTTCCAATAACTCTTAAAACAGATTGGCCGAATGGCTATATGCGGCTGGTAATACGGGGAAAGCTGACAGATTTGCAGAATAATAACTGCTTCTATTGCCAAAGTCGGATTCGTACTACTGAAGCAGTTGACCATTTCATACCATGGTCACGATATCCACGGAATATTACACAAAACTTTGATCTTGCTCATGAAAACTGTAATCGCGATAAAAGTGAACTGTTAACAGTATTCAGTCTCTTAATCTCATATTTACTTCTGGTCATTAAACTCAAGCGATGAGATTAGGTATCGTATTCCTGCGCCAGATTAGATATGAAACAGAGGGAAAACTAAATTGACCGTCTGGTTGCAGTCGGAAGTGCCAGTTGGTTCGCTAGAATCGACTGGCAGCTTTCCGTGGGTATGCAGCCATTCGGAAATCTGGATTGAGCGGCTGCTCAGGGTCGAATTTTGCCCTTCGCAATCTATCGTTCCAAGTGTCCGCTATATGACCTTAGGAACGGTAACTAAATAACTTGGAAGAAATGCTGTTCAAGTTATTTTATTTTCCTTAAACAGCTGGTCTCGTTTCCTAATGTCTTGGATACCCAAAAAATGCTCTGCCAATTTCCTGACAGGGCATCTATTAGTCTCAAATCACCATCAACAAACTTTCAGATTAGCTTGGAAATAACCCGGTCTTTTTCAGCGTAAAAAACCTTTAGGTAATCTCGCCGGGCCTTTTGTAAGTGTCATGATTAACACCGGCTATTTTTATGTGGAATATGGGGGCTTCCCATGACTATATATCAGGATGCCTTTTTCAGCTCACTTATGCCATTCGGCTTTTTAACCACTTGAAGTTGCGCTTTAAAGCGTTTCTGAACGGCTTCTACATGAGAAATCACGCCCACGGTTTTTCCATGAGTGTGCAGGCTTTCCAAGGTGCTGATCACGGTATAGAGCGAATCCGCATCGAGGTTGCCAAAGCCCTCATCAAGAAACAGTGAATCCACGGACCGGCCGTTATTGGCCAATTCTGAAAGCCCCAACGCCAATGCCAGACTGACCACAAAACTTTCGCCACCCGATAATGTCCTGGGCAAACGTCGGACATTAGCCTGGTAAGTATCTTCAACTTCCAGAGCCAGTCCTTGCTCGCTGGGTGCTTGCCTTAAATAATAGCGACCGCTGATTTTTTCCAGAATGGCATTGGTTTGTGACAATAACTTATCGGCAATCCGTCCCTGAACCCGGCGGCGAAAAGCCATGCCGCTTTCTGCCGCTACAAGAGTCACGTCAGCAAAGTAAGGCTGGGATGCCGCTTCTTGCTGCTGCAATCGTAATTGCAATGCATCATAAGCATCTTGCAGTTGCACTTGATCGCTTAGCAGCCTTTCCAGGTGCTGAACTTCCATGCTTGTTATTTCCTTCTTTCCGGCAATGCTTGTGAGCTGCTGGTCAATTGCTGCTAAATCCAAAGCTGATTCTAAATAAATTAAATCTGCTTCTAACTGAGCCTTGCTTTCCCCAATCTCTATAGATTTAGCATCAATCTCCTGTTCCAATTCCGCTTTCTGGCGCTCAATTTCTGGCTGATTATCTATCAGCTCCAATATTTGGTGAATCTCTTCCAAGCTTGTAAATCGGGTAGGTTGCATTTTTTCCAGTAACACTTGATGTAGGTTAGCGGCTTCGATTTCCTGCTGGCTCAGCAATTGTTCCTTATCTGCAATCAGTTTCTGTTTTTCAATGAGCGCCAGATGCAGACCAATAGTTTCTTCCGTTTGCAGTTGCTGGGTATAAATTTCCAGCAGCTCATTGCAGCGCGTTATTTCAGATTGACAAGCGGCCTGCTTCGCTTCCAAGGCCGCCAGCTCATCTGTTAAGCCTTTGTGGCGGAAAGCATAGCCATGGTATTCCTGCTGACGCACTTTAAGCCGATCGAACAACCCATCTTCCTGGCCCTTGGCAGGCATTTTTTCGCCCAGCACGGCCAACTGTTCAAGCACTTTATCGGCCAGCTGTTTTTCTTGCATCTGACGCTCAGCTAAGTTGGCTTCAATATCTTTCTGCTCCTGAGTCAGCCCCTGATTGTCTGAACCCAACTGCTGAGTGTTAACTTGCAACTGCTCAATAGAGGCCGTGGTCTTGCCGATTAAAGTCTTTAATTTTTCTATGCTGGCCTGCTTACTCCGGTATTTCGTGACAAAATTGACGATGTCTGTTAATTCAGTGGTCTCATTTTTTATCAACTCTTTCATTAATCCTAATTTGTTTATATCAAGATCATGACTCACGATGTTCAGCCGGTTACACAAGTTTAACCACTGTTCTCTAACTTGGAGTAGCCGCGTTTGCTTGGTCTGATTTTTTTCAGATTGCTTTTGAGCATCACTGATTCTAAGACTGGTGCTGGTAGCTTTCTCCACTAGCAGCCTTATTTTCGCTTTTTGATCAATCAATGCCTGCTTGGAATTGCCCACAGCAGGCGGATGTTTGGCATAAGGATGTTGCAAGGCTCCGCAAAATGGGCAGGGCTTGCCATCAACAAGGTGAATCCTATCCGGAGCCATTTTTTTCAACAACGATTCATTGATGATCGACTCTTCGAGTGCACGCTTAATATTCTCTTCACGTTTTATTTCCAGCTTTAACTTTTCAAGCTCAAGACTCAGAACATCTGCATCACGATCCGGTTGTTCCTTGCGTTTAAAGAGGGGAAAAAGACTAAAACCACCCGCCAATGTCTGATGTTTTTTAGCCAGATTGTAGAGTGTCTGAAAGTCTTTGAGGCGCTCTTGCTGCTCTAGCCTTAAGGCATTTATGTCATCGGTCGAATTGCCTCGCGCCAGTTCCTCAAGCGCTTTTTCATCAGCCTGAAGCTGGTGGTTTAGGTCCGCCAGCTTTTTGCTTTCTTTAGCCAAGGCTGAAGTATTATTCTTCAATGACGAGGTGGCTTTTTTTGACTGCCTGGTAAACAGCTTCTGCTTTCCACTTAAATCAACAACCTCATTCCGAAGCCTTTTCAATTGGCCTATTTCAGGAAAGTCTGTCAGCAGTGAAGCATCAGACGCGTGCTCTTCCATCCATGTTGATACCGTTGAAAGAACGGACTTCTTTTCTGCGCATTGTGCCGCCAAAGACTGCCAGTGCGCCGTTTCTGTCTGCCTGTTCAAGGCAAACTGGTTAACCTGCGCCCTTACGTTGTCCAGTATCGGCTGCTGTTCAGTAAACGCCCGCAGCGCCAATCCTTCTGGAGCCGTTTTAACATCCCCCAACTGATCTTTTAATTGCTTAAGTTCGCTCTGGAAATCATCCAGGGCCGATTTGCCTTGCCGGATAACGTGACTTATTAACCGGTGGGCCTCAATGTCATCCTTAAATAATAAGGCATCTTGAGCTGAGGCAATCCGGTCCAATAAGCTTTGGGTGTCTTCTGCCTGCTTTTTGGCTTTTTCGAGGTTTTTTTCCTTATCAGCAATCTGCCCTTTTATCGCTGTTATCCTTATCAACAGGGCTTGCTGTTGCTTTAAACTGTCTTCTTCATTCTCTAATTCAGATAACTGCTCTTTAAAATCGATTAAATCATGTTCACTGGCTTCTCGTTTTTCAGGCTCCATCAACTGAATACCGGCTAACTCTTGTTTTAATAGATCCAGTTCCTTCTGTGCATTTTCTGCGTTATCGATAACCTCTTTTTTATAATCCGCGTAAATATCAGTGCTAATTATTTTTTCCAGAATGTCCATACGCTCACTGTCAAGCGCATTCAAAAAAGCGGCAAAATCACCCTGTGCAAGCATGATCGAGCGGGTGAAATTACGAAAATTCATGCCAGTGATTTCGGTCATCCGGGCACTCACCTCATGAGACGTGTTGGCTAAAACTTCACCATCTTTCAAACGGATTAATCGCATTTCAGGCGCCATCAACTCACCTTCAGGGTTTCCATCTGCACGTTGGACATGCCAACTGGATTGGTATTTTTCGCCGCCCAGAAAAAATTCAATTTCAGCAAAACACTCAGCGGTATGCTTGGTCATGACATGGCCGGAAGGCCGGTCAAAACGAAAAGTTTCACCATATAAACCTAGCGTGATGACATCCAGAATACTGGACTTACCTGATCCGTTAGGCCCCGTAATCGCAAAAACCCCCGTATCGGAAAAAGGTGATTGTTCAAAATTAACCCGACTCTCGCCCTCTAATGAGTTGATGTTTTTGAAATGGATGTTGAGTATCTTCATAAGTTATTGTGCTATATACACATGTTTAGTTAGCATGCGCAATTTGGTGAACGCCTTGGTTAATATTTTTGATGTGCTTACATAATACACCACGGGAATGTTTGAGAAAACAAGCACACAAATCAACCGCAACACTTACCGGTATTTTAGGGATAAACCCGCCGCCATATCTACCAGAATTTCACGCACAAAAAGCCTCATGTTTAGCGGCATCATTTGTAAAACCTTGGACTCGATCCGGCAGTTTCTAAAAAGAACCTAAGCAGCAACAGACATTGACCGTCTCAGATCGACCCACACCAGACGATCACGGGTATACAGTTACTTTCCTGAAAGCGGACATTTAACAACCGCGCTTAGATGTCAGCGCATTTGCGCTCACTAAAAAATACAATTAAGATTCAAGACAATAACAGTGTCTTTGCTGACGGTTGCGATACTTTAGCCATAGGAAGGTGAAAATCAGAGTATGGCAAAATTTCTGTTCTTTGTGTAGTGTAAAGCACATTGCTTAAAGTTATGTAAGCAGACCTTGAATATACCAAAGCACATACTCAGAAATATATTGGGTTTACATAATGTTCAGAAGAATAATTCCGAAAACTTTAAATCAGTGAAGGAAATAACAATGCAAGTCACAAATTTACAAATAAAACGGATTATCTTCTTTCTGTCTTTTTCTGCTGGCCTCGTTTTATCGGCCATTAAAATGGTTCATGCTGAACCAAGTAATTCCAAATCTACGCTTGATCCAAATATAACGACTTCTCTTACCAAATTTGGCATGACCATGTTGATTGGTTCAGCTGACCAAATCGCTAAAAACGGTAAATCAGCTGTATCTGCTTCTAATGCTACTGCACTGGGAAAAGATTTAACGAATCTTACCAATCAATATCGTGAAAAAGTCAGGAGCGCAACTTATGTTTCAAGTTTGGTTAAATCCAATGGGGAATTAATTATTGATGCAACGCAAGCATTGGCAACGGCTAGTGGGATAGGTGCAGCACCCGCAGCAGCAATTGCTACAGTAGCAAGATACGGTAATTCAAAATTTGCTGACTCTATAGCTCAAGAAGGCAAAGACCGCGCCGTTGGGTTGTTAGGAGCAGGATTGAAAACAATGGCCCAGAAAGATAAAGATCAGTTTGATACCTTACTTAAAAATAACAAATATGAAGAAGCGGCTGACTTTTTTGACCAAAAAACAGGTAGCTTGTCAAAGTTAGAGCAGCAATTTGGCGATAATGAACAAGATGCCAAATACACTGTTCGTCCTTATATTTACGCGAATCTTCAAAAAACTTCATCCGCAGCCCTAATAGCCGCGGGCGAAGCAAAGCAAGGAATAGAAAATGTTGAAATACAACTGGGCAATTTCATAAAAATCTCGAAAAAATTTGAAAAGTCAGTAACAGGTAAAATTGGTGAATTAAAAGAAAAATCAGATAAATTACAAGCAGATATAGACAATGTTAGCAATGACTTAGATAGCCTTAAAAACGATCAATCAGTGACAGCTTATCAAGTCGGGTTAGTGCAGGATATGTTGTTCGACCAGCAGCCGCCTAAAATAAAACTTGCCATGCTCGATGCTGACGCAAAGCCTGGATTATCGGTACAACAACGCACCGAATTAAAAGCCTACTTTGAGGTTGAAATTAAGAAACAAGAGATAATGACCACTGCAAACGAAGTTGTTTCTGTCGTAAGTGATGTCAACACAATCATGACCCATCTTGGTATCAAGGATCAGCGTGTCAGTGATGCAGTCCGTTACGGTTCAGCAGCGGTTAATGCCTTAGGGCAAGCATTTACTGGAAACTACTTTGGTGCAATTGCCACAGTAAGTGGGCTATTCGGGCCGACACAAGAAGATTCCGCGCAGCGACAATTCCAAGCAGTTTTTTCCCAGTTACGTGAAATTCAAAAATCGCTTGATCAAATAATTGATTTGCAAAAGGAAACGCTAACAAAGATTGAAGCATTATCTAAACAATTGGCTGATGTTGAAAAACGCATTCAAGAAAGGTTCGATAACATTGATTTTGAATTGAAAACGATTAGTTCTGCATCGAGGTATTTGATATGGAAAGACTATGATTCTTGCAGAGATGTCTGGTGGCATAGTGATTACACAGAAAAAGATCATCAAGTATATGATTTTAACGAATCAACTCTTCAATTTCGTTCGATAAAAGGTGTTTTGAAACTGCTCAATGATCAGTATGGTAACGTCTTCCCGTGTGCTAAAAAATTACGCAATCTCTATACTACATTCCGTGACAATTCAAAATTTGAAAATCCACTTCAGATCGAATTTGCAAGACAGAATATAGAAGAAAATCCAAATGAAAAAGAACGAACCTATGGTCAAAGTGACCTTGAAACTTTCCAAAACAAAGTATACAAACCGTCCGAGCAACTGATTGAAGCTTGCTGGGTAGATCGACAACAAAGAAAACCAGGTTGGGGGCATTTCGCTGGTTCAGTAATGATGCTTTCTATGCCATCTGCAACCAGTAAAGAATTGCTTGATAGAGTCCATAAACTTGATGCGCTATCAAGTTCAGATAAACTTCATGCATGTTCAGATCAGAGTCTACTTGGGCTTCGCGCTAAAAAACTATTATGTGTAAATAGAAGTTATTTTGATCCGTCCAAGCATAATACAGATGTGAATGAGCAAATTGCTAACAATAAAGCAAAGAATTATATGCAAGTTGCTATTGTGCGAGATCAAATAAACGACTTGGTAAACTTTTCAAGTTTTGTGGCTAACGCAGCGGATTTTGCGCCTGGAGGCGCAGACAACCAGAAACCTTACACATTAGAAGAATTAGCAGAGAAATCGAATTTCTCTTATGGCAAAGAAATACTGGAAGGCACATTGATGATGCTGGATGTTGCCATCGCACAGCAAACCATGATCTATGGCGACCTAACCGCATATTTTGTTTTTGAACAACTTTGGGATACCCAAAATAAACGATTCAAAAAACCTGAAACCCCAACACAACAATTGGCTTGGAAGTTACTTGAAAATGAAAATAATCCCTGGTTAGGACGAAATGCCATGATGTTGATCCTAGAATCAACCATGAAAGTTTGTCAGCGTGAGAAATGTGATGCAGCCGATATCCAATATCAGACAGTAATCGAAAATTTCTATCCAACCACTCAAGATGAAGGTAAGCCAGAGCAATTGAAGTCATTGACAGAAAAAGATCGTCAGGCTGGTAAAGACTGGCTTTTGACTATGTTTGATATAACATCGGAAGCCCTGTTTGAAGAAGTAGAAACACAAAATGGGAAGCCAATTCCTCGACGAGTTGTTATGAAATTGGATGGTCTCGAACTTCAGTTGCCAGAGTTATCCGATTGGAAGGCAAGGCGGTTGAGTTATCCGCCCGCCTTGCTTGAACGTATCCACGAGCGGGAACTATTGGCGCAGCGTTGGGCGGATTATGCCGTTTTCGATACTAAATCGAATCAATCTTATTCTGAATATTTTATTAACGTGTTAGCTGAGGGGAAAATATAATGAAACAAATTAGAAACATGATTGTTGCAATTACATTTTTTATTGTAAGTAAAGCTGCGTATTCGGATGGCGGCGCATGTCAGTATGTGGCGCCAGGGCAGAGTTATAGTTCAGCTGTTTCGGATTTCTCTTGCGCTCCTCCTTTTGGTGGTGGTTTGAGTTATCATTCAAACGCAGAATTATTGAAAATTCAAATAGATATTCTTAATGGCATACACAGTGAGTTAAAAAACATGAAATCTTCTGTGGATGCATTAACGAATGCGGTTAATGGGCTAACCGCGGCGAACAAAGACTTCGTTGCAAAAAATAAGGAATGGCAATCAAATACTTTATATTCAGCTATTGGTAAAATTGAAAAAATACCCGCAACAATTTTGGCAAATTCTCAATTAATTAATACATTAACGACTCAGGTGTCTGAAAACTTAGCTACCGATAAAGAATTTATTAATAAAGTTAAAGACACAAAAAAAGAGAATTAGAACATAATCATTGCAGCTTAGATTATCGTTGCTTAAGTAGATGTGGGTGTAATTTATCCGAGTTAAGTCTTTTTTCCATTCGATTTTTTGATATAACTTTTGAATTTGAATGTCTGAGTTCTTTTCTTTTTCCATTTCAAATAATGCAGAACAACGCACTGATCGATCCGTTGACGATGAGCTAAAAGTTGAGATTTTTTGAATGTCCGTATGGCCGTCTTTGAGGGTCGGCTTTCCGGAAGCACGAGAGACAGCTCATGGCCAACCAAGACAGTCAATTTCAAACTCAATCGAAACTAATATTTGAATCTGTGGATCAATTAATCAACAGCATTTCCAAATAGGATTGGAGTTGCTTTTTCGTTTAGACGCTGCCAGTAATTCACAACCATACACCAGCTCATGCCAGACTATCGCCGCCGTCCCATAGTCACCGTCATGGTCGGCAAGCTGTTGTAATACATTGTCATCAGGCTTTAATCGTGCGGGTTCTGACAGGATATTGCTATCCAGCAAATAGCTTATTCGTTCCATGAAAATTCTCGCTCCTGACTGGCCGCGCGTATATTTTGTAGCTCAGTTTCCGTCAATGCGCTGTCACCATCCAATTGACTGCGCCACTGTTGGATGGCTTGATACAAGCTATTGTCTTTATGGGTGAGCTTTTGATAATTGGCTTCTGATAACATCACTGCAACAGGCTTGCCATGACGGGTAAGATGAATTGGCTCATCCGATTCAAGCTGATGTATCAATTGGGACAGATTATTTTTTGCTTCGGCTATGGTGCTGGTTTTCATCGACAGTGTTGCGGTTTAAAATGGCCTTTAATTGTGCATCGACATCATTAAAACTGGGGGGACGTTTCTTACCCTTTTTCCGGTTTTATCCAGTGAAAATGTTCGGAAATAAGCACCTTGGCATCTTTTGCTTTTGAAATAGGGACAGTGACAATAAAGCAGTGCTCGGTTTGTTCCTGATCAAAGCCGAAACTTAAGGGTTGCGATTTTTTTATTGCTGTACTCATTTACGCACTTCGCCGGGTTGAAGTTGCCGGGCCACTTCCGCCAGCCAGTCGATTAATAGTTGCCCGCGTTGAAATTTAACTTCTTCAACACTGATACTGACCTGGCTGCTTTTCATCACGCCTTGCAGTTTTTCCAATAGCGCTTTGATTTCTTCACCGGAGTATTGAGTCGAGCCTTCGGCGCTATAGCTGAGCGAGACGGATTCATCATTAGCGAAGACATCGATAATAACGTCTTGCACTGTGCCCTCGAATTTTATTAAGCGTTCAATAAAATCAAAAGCGGCTTTGGCAGATAAGGTTCCTTGTTGATGGCTATTCCAAGTTAAAGGCTGAAGGTTCAATCTCGACTTTTTTATCACGATATTGATCCATATCGACCAATTTGCTTGAATAGTTGTCTTGATCGGACAATATTTTTTCATAAAAGACAAATTTTTGTTTTTATATTTCAAGTATTGTTGTATAGTCAAATTATGGATAAGCAACTTGCAACAAAACTTTTTGAATCACTGGCATCCGGCATTCGGCTGGATATTTTTCGAATGCTAGTTAAACATGCGCCCACAGGATTGGTCGCCGGTGAAATAGCATCAAAATTGGACTTGCCGCCAACCAACCTGTCGTTTCATCTCAAAGCCATGACCCACGCCAGCTTGGTTATTGTGGCTCAAGAGGGACGTTACCAACGTTATCGAGCGAATCTGTCAGTAATGCAGTCGTTGATAGATTATCTGACTGCCGAATGCTGTACAGGCAACCCAGAGCTCTGTTTTGATGCCGATAAGGCAATAACCTGCTGCGATACCAATTAATTTTTTCTTTGACCCGGAGACTCTTGCTTATGAATGTTCTGTTTCTATGCACTAGCTGCAATTCAGCGAGAAGCGTTATGGCTGAAGGATTGCTGAACAAATAGGGTAATCGCCGGTTTCAAGGTTTTGCGCAGGAAGTTTTTCACCTGGTCATGTTAACCCACGTGCTCTTGAGCATTTGGAGCAGGAAGCTATTTCATTGTCCTATGCTCTCAGAAATAGCCTAGATGACTTGAATGCATGGCATTGGAACGCCAACTCCGTGATATTGGAAATGTGGGTAAAGGCTAAAACCGGTTTACTGCATTTTTATAGTTTTTAACGTTATTTCCCCGCTTAACATTTTTTATCGTTTATGAATGTCTTATTTTTATGCACTGGCAATTCCTGCCGGTCTTTGATGGGTGAAGCCACTTTCAATCACCTTGCGCCAGAAGGTTGGCATGCGCTCAGTGCCGGCAGCAAACCATTAGGCAAATTAAACGGCCGGGCTTTGGCTTTGCTTGAGCAGGAAGGTATTTCCACCGAGGGCTATTACAGCAAATCCTGGAATGATCTGCCCTTGACCCCGGACGTTGTTATAAGTGTTTGTGGCAATGCAGCCAAAGAAACCTGTCCAGCTTATCTAGGTCCAGTTTTACGCAGTCATTGGGGTGTTGAAGATCCCGCTCATGCGGAAGGCACTGAAGAGGAAATCAGAGCAGAATTTATGGTCGCCTATCGCATTCTTCGCCATCGCATTGAACAATTCCTGGCGTTGCCATTGGATGAATTGAAGAACGACCGCGACCGCTTGAAGGCTGAGCTGGATCGTATCGGCACCTTGTTTCCCTGATTGTTAAGGATTTTTGTATGACATTAATTCAAGTTTTTGATCCTGCTTTATGTTGCAGCACCGGTGTTTGTGGCGTGGAAGTCGATCAACAGTTGGTCGGTTTTTCCGCCGATGTGGATTGGGCCAAGCAAAATGGCGCAGACATCGAGCGCTTCAATTTGGCTCAGCAACCGATGGCATTTGCCGAAAACACGGTTGTTAAAGAGTTTTTAGAGCGTTCCGGCGCTGACGCTTTACCCTTGGTTTTGGTGGATGGCGAAGTCGCTTTGGCCGGTCGTTATCCGAATCGAACCGAATTAGCGCGTTGGGCGGGAATTGCTGAAACAGCTCAAAATCCCGCATCCGGTTGCTGTAGCGGTAGTAGCTGCTGCTGAGCATCTTTACCGGGTTGAAAGCATACTGTTGCCACTAAAGGTTTTCATGTCCACACTAAATTTTCTCGATCAAGCGCCGCGTTTTCTGTTTTTTACCGGTAAAGGGGGTGTGGGTAAAACCTCAGTCGCTTGTGCAACGGCTATACAATTAGCGGATTCGGGTCATCGGGTTTTGTTGGTCAGCACTGATCCTGCATCCAATGTTGGTCAAGTCTTCGGCATCACTATTGGTAACCATATCACCGCAATTCCGGCCGCGCCGGGCTTGGCGGCTTTAGAAATCGATCCACAAGCCGCCGCCCAGGCCTACCGTGATCGCATTGTTGGACCCGTCCGTGGACTATTGCCAGAAGCTATAGTAAAAGGTATAGAAGAACAACTGTCCGGCGCCTGTACGACCGAAATTGCAGCCTTTGACGAATTCACTGCTTTATTAACCGGTTCAACGCTAACCTCTAGTTACGATCACATTGTTTTCGATACGGCTCCAACTGGACACACTATCCGCTTGTTGCAATTACCAGGCGCCTGGACTGGTTTTCTTGAAGAAGGCAAAGGTGATGCGTCATGCCTTGGCCCATTGGCTGGTCTTGAAAAGCAGCAAGAACAATATAAAGCGGCTGTTGATGCCTTATCTGATGCTACACGGACCCGGCTCATCCTAGTGGCCCGCGCTCAGCAAACCACGTTGCGGGAAGTGGCGCGTACTCATGAAGAACTGGCGGCCATCGGTTTTCAAAATCAATACCTGCTAATCAATGCGATATTGCCTGTCAGCGAAATCAGCAATGACTCTCTGGCAGAGGCTATTCATACCCGTGAACGGACTGCGCTAAATTCTATTCCTGAAGTATTGCGAACCTTGCCGCGTGACGAAGTACTTCTTAAACCCTTTAATTTAGCCGGGTTGGATGCTCTTCGCAAACTGTTAGTTGATGCGCCGGTGCAAGAGCCTATTGCTGCCGATGCTGTCATAGCATTTGAAAAACCGGGCCTCTCCATTCTTGTGAATGAAATCGCCAAGGAAGGTCACGGTCTCGTTATCTTGATGGGCAAAGGCGGAGTAGGCAAGACCACTTTAGCCGCTGCGGTAGCGGTTAATTTAGCTCAACGCGGACTACTCGTGCATTTGACCACCTCTGACCCTGCGGCGCATTTGAGCGAGACGCTTGACGGTTCATTAGACAATTTAACAGTCAGCCGCATCGATCCTCATGCCGAAACTGAACGTTATCGCCAACATGTGTTAGAAACCAAAGGCGCAAAGTTGGATCAGCAGGGCCGAGCCTTGCTGGAAGAAGACTTACGTTCGCCCTGTACCGAGGAAATTGCCGTGTTCCAGGCTTTTTCGCGGATTATCCGCGAAGCCGGCAGAAAATTTGTGGTGATGGATACCGCACCCACCGGACATACCTTACTGCTGCTCGATGCAACAGGCGCTTATCATCGTGAAGTTACCCGGCAATTGGACAGTCGTGCGCATTACCTGACACCGATGATGCAATTGCAGGATGCCAAACAAACTAAAGTGCTGATCGTCACCTTGGCGGAAGCCATTCCCGTATTGGAAGCCGCCAATTTACAAAACGACCTGCGTCGTGCCGGTATTGAGCCTTGGGCGTGGGTAATCAATAACAGTATCGCCGCCACACAAGTGGAATCGCCATTATTGCGTCAACGGGCAGGAAATGAGTTGCGCGAAATTGATGCTGTTGCTCGTCAACACGCTCATCGCTACGCCGTAGTTCCATTATTACGGGAAGAACCCGTGGGAGTTGATCGACTGCTGGAATTAGCCGGCAGCCATTAAGCTCAAGTCCATCACCAGCCAAATTCAGAGACAATCCATGAATACACCTATTTTCCCTAAACCTCGCCTTTCTTTTCTCGACCGTTTTCTGACGCTCTGGATTTTTATCGCCATGGCCATAGGCGTTGCAATCGGTTTTGTTTCGCCAGAACAAGTCAGACAGTTCAATAGCGCAGTCTCTGTTGGAACTACCAATATCCCGATAGCCATAGGGTTGATTGTGATGATGTACCCTCCTTTGGCCAAGGTGCATTACGAAGAACTGGGTGATGTTTTTCGCAATTGGCGGGTGCTGGGATTGTCTCTAATCCAAAACTGGATTATTGGCCCTATCTTGATGTTCGTGTTGGCAATCATCTTTCTTAAAGACTATCCAGAGTACATGACAGGCCTAATTATGATTGGTTTGGCTCGATGCATTGCCATGGTCATTGTCTGGAACGAGTTGGCTCGGGGCGACAACGAATACTGTGCAGCACTGGTGGCATTTAACAGCGTATTCCAGGTTTTGTTTTTTAGTGTCTACGCATGGCTGTTTATTACCATACTACCGCCGTTATTCGGCATGCAAGGCAGCCTGGTCGCAATCACCATCGGTGAAATTGCCAAAACCGTATTCATCTTTCTAGGCATTCCATTTATAGCCGGTTTTACTACCCGCCTTGTGTTAATCAAAGCCAAAGGCAAAGATTGGTACCATCAAAACTTTGTGCCAAAAATCAGTCCACTGACCCTGATCGCCTTGCTGTTTACCATCGTGGTGATGTTCTCTTTAAAAGGCGAACTGATTGTGCAACTGCCATTAGATGTCTTGCGGATTGCCATACCTCTTCTGATTTACTTTGTGGTGATGTTTTTGGTTAGCTTTGTGATGGGTAAAGCTATCGGAGCCGATTATGGCAAAACAACAACGCTGGCGTTTACCGCCGCCAGCAACAATTTTGAGCTCGCCATTGCCGTTGCTGTGGCTGTGTTCGGCATCAACAGCGGCGCGGCATTTGCGGCAGTGATCGGACCGCTGATCGAGGTGCCGGTTATGATTGCACTGGTGAATGTGGCGTTTTTCTTTCGAAAGTACTTATTTTCAGATGCTTATCAATCAAAGCGCCACGGTACTTTGTAATACCGAAAGCTTACAAAATGACATCCTTTGGAAAATGCGCCCCCCCTTTAAAACTAATCATCGGCTTTCAATTGCTAAAAGATATACATTGTTTCTGATTTCGAAAAATCTTTGCGACCAGCCTAAACCTGCTGCTTTTTGCGCTCAGCGAGTTTGAGGTGTTTTAGAGGCCACATATCCTAAAACAAGGTGTTAAAATTGTGGCGGGCTTTCCTAAATAATCCACAATCCTTCATGTAAAACCCAAGCTTCCTGTTTTTCAAAAATGGCTTGTTTTACAGTCACGATACGATGCTTTCCATCCGGTTTTCCAGCCCCAAACCGTAACTCTGCCGGTCATCGTTAAAATGTCTTGCAGACTGCAGACTACAAGGTGTAATCTGCACGGGGATAAGCTGAAAAAAGTAATAATAAACCCCTATCTTTGCTTGAACAGGCCACAACTTATGCTTTTTCAAATTACCCTCACCCCCAACCCTCTCCCAGAGGGCGAGGGGGTATTTAGCTGCAACGAGCAATTGTGGGTATAAAAAAGAACGCTCTGACGCAAAAACCATCAATTAATGCAACTTGAAAAATGACTGACTGAGGAATATTGGCGATCCTCTTTTTCAAGTGTCCCATTTTAAATGGCTATTAGCGTGAGCATTAAATAATCCTTAACTACGAGAAGCAAACTATGTCTAATTTTCCGATTGATCTTGGCGCTTATCAGCGCATAACACTTGATCCCAGCATTAACACACTTACCGCCCAGCAAAGAGACAGTCTTAAAGCCAATATTCAACTATGCCGGGATGCAATTGTCTTCTTTACGGCTACTGGAGCAGCCAGAGGCGTTGGCGGACATACAGGCGGCCCTTACGATACCGTCCCTGAAGTCATGATTATGGATGCCTTGTTTCGTGGTTCAGCAAATGGATTTGTACCCATATTTTTTGATGAAGCCGGACACCGTGTGGCGACTCAATATCTGATGTCCACTCTGAACGGCGATCTGCCGGCTGAACGTCTGATGGAATACCGTGCCGCCCATTCCCATTTACCGGGCCATCCTGAACTGGGTTTTACCCCCGGCGTAAAATTCAGCTCGGGACGCTTGGGGCACATGTGGCCTTATGTCAATGGCGTAGCAATCGCCAATCCTCGTAAGGTAGTATTTTGCCTGGGTTCTGATGGTTCACAGCAAGAAGGCAATGACGCAGAAGCTGCACGTCTGGCCGTTGCTCAAGGTTTGAATGTCAAATTGATTATCGATGATAACAACGTCACCATTGCGGGTCATCCTTCACATTATCTGCCTGGTTGTACAACGGCTAAAACCTTGGCGGGTCAAGGCGTAACCGTTTTGGAAGGCGACGGTGAAGATCTTGATGATCTTTACAAACGCATTTGCACCGCCATCAACACCGACGGCCCGGTCGCTGTTATTAATCATCGCCCTATGTGTCCGGGTATTGTCGGCCTGGAAGGTTCAACCCACGGCCATGACGTAATTTCTGTTAAAGTGGCGGTCGAGTATTTAGAATCTCGCGGCCAGCAAGCGGCGGCAGATCACCTTAAAGAAATTAAAGCGCCCAAAAATGATGCCGTATTCCTGGGCTCCAGTGACAAATGGGATGCCAACCGTAACGTTTTTGGCGATGCAGCGGTCGCTATTCTTGGCCGGCTGAGCGCCGCCGAACGCTTCGACAAAGTTCGGGTAGTTGACAGTGACCTTGAAGGTTCTTGCGGTTTGTTCAAAATTCACGCAGCTTACCCTGAAATATTTATTTCTTCCGGTATTATGGAGCGTGGCAATTTCTCGGCTGCCGCCGGTTTCGGCATGGAAGCGGGCAAACAGGGTATTTTTGGTACCTTTAGCGCATTCCTCGAAATGCTGCTTTCCGAAATTACCATGGCGCGTTTGAACAACTCTAACGTCCTTAGTCATTTCTCGCACTCAGGGATTGATGACATGGCCGACAACACCTGCCATTTCGGTCTGAACAACATGTTTGCCGATAATGGCTTGAGCGATGGTTATGCGACCAACCTTTACTTTCCGGCTGACCCCCTGCAAATGAAAGCCTGTTTGGAAACCATCTTCTTTAACCCTGGCTTGCGTTTTGTGTTCTCGACCCGCTCTAAAGTGCCAACTATTTTGAATACTGACGGCGAAGACTACTTTGGCGGTAATTACAAATTTGTCTCCGGCAAGGATGAAGTTATCCGCGAAGGCACTCAGGGTTATATTGTCAGCTTCGGCGAAGCGCTGTACCGGGCATTGGACGCAGTGGAACGTTTAAAGCAGGAAGGCATTGATGTGGGCTTGATCAACAAACCAACCTTGAATGTTATCGATGAAGACATGATGGCTAAAATCGGCTCATCGCCAATGGTGCTGGTCGTCGAGTCGTATAACCGTAAATCCGGGTTGGGCAGCCGCTTTGGTTCATGGCTGCTGGAACGAGGGCTTACACCGAAGTATGCTCATCTTGGCACCTATAAAGAAGGTTGCGGCGGTTTGTGGGAGCAATTCCCCCATCAAGGCATTGATCCTGCCGGCATTATGGCTAAAACAAAGGAGCTTTTACAAGGCTAGGCAACCCACTTAATAAAAGAGCGCTTTCAATGTCAGACGCCTCTTGAATCGTATTTATAGTTGAGGGGAAATACCAGAAAGCCCTTGTCTTAATAAAGGCAAGGGCTTTTTTATAGGGCACAAACTACGTTAGCAAGCTTCACCAAAGCTCCAATAATCGGGTATAAGTTCTCAGAAGCTGGCGTAGAATCGACAGTAAATAAAGCTGACTGTTAGTCGAAAATCGGCCAGGAAGAGACTGTCGTGAAATTCAAGTGAACGGCTGTTCAATTTTGGAAAGCTGTCATTCATATCGCTGCGCTCTGGCACACGTGCTATGGAAATTCATTAAAGTAAAGTGCGTGTCGGCAGAAACTCTTGGTCATGTAGTCTCATGCGTCCGCCATTGCTTTCCTGTGCGAGCCACGGCGTGAGCATCTGGCACCAGAAGGCCCAGCAAGGGGCCCGTCATCAGTGTCGTGACAAGCGCCATGAGGACCATCATCGTGAATATTGTTGGAGTAATGATGCCGAGATCGTAGCCGATATTGAGTGCGACGAGCTCAACGAGCCCTCGGGTATTCATGAGTGCCCCGATAGCAAGCGATTCACGCCACGTTGAGCCCGACCAGCGTGCTGCGGCGGCGCTGCCCAAGAATTTCCCGGTGATCGCCACGAAGATGACCACTCCGCAGAGAATCCACGATGCAGAATCATTGAGCAGGCTGATTTGGGTACGAAGGCCGCTGAGTGCGAAGAAGAGGGGCAGCAGAATAATCGTGCTGAAATTTTCAAGGCGGACCGCGAGAGCCTCACGGAAGGCCGTTTTCTTGGGAATGACGATACCTGCCAGAAAGGCTCCGAAGAGCGCGTGGATCCCGATGGCTTCCGTCATGAAAGCGGAGAAAAAAACCGTGGACAAGACGGCAGCGATCGCCCCCTTTCCGCGAGAGTTCCCGGTGGCGCAGCCATCTATCCAGCGGCCCAGGAGGGGCCGTACCACAAAGAACATCGCCGCGATGTGCAGACCACAAAGCGCGGTCGTAATCAGAGAGTTGGCGATTGTGCCCTGCTGGGAGACCGCTGCCACCACGGCCAGCCCGCACCAGGCTGTCAAGTCATCGACCGCTGCGCAGGTGAGCGCGACGGTCCCTAAGGGAGAGCGGCTCAAACCTCGCTCGTGGAGCATTCTGGCCAGAACAGGGAAAGCCGTGATGCTCATCGCGATGCCCATGAAAAGGCAGAATGAAGTGAAAGAGACCCCGGCGGGAGCATAGTCTTTATAAATGGCGAGCGAGAGCAGCGAACCAAGCAGGAAGGGCAGGATGATGCTTGCGTGAGATATTAGCACGGCTGAATGGATTTTTTTTACCAGGATTCCGGTATCTAGCTCCATTCCGACGACGAACATGAAGACGATCAATCCGATCTGGCTCAATAGGCCCAGATTCGCCAGAGAAGTCACGGGAAACAACAAGGCACTGGCGTCGGGCCAGAGCAAGCCCAGTACGGAGGGGCCCAAGAGTATACCGCCGATGACTTCGCCAATGACCTCGGGCTGGCCGAATTTCCGCATGACTTTAGCACAGCAGCGGGTGAGGACGATAATGACCAAAATCTGAAGCAGCAAAATACCAAGCGGGCTGCGCAGATTCCTATAAATCTCCGCACTCAAGTTGCTTGGAGTTGCGGCCGAAACGATAGTTGGAGTAGAAAGGCTTGGCTGTCCGGACGTGCCAACTGAGAGTATCAGCCACAGCAACGCCACGAAGAGGACCAAGCCAAGAGGATAGATGGCGAACCGGCCATCAAGGCGTTTAATTTCTTCATTCATATTGTCCTCTTTACACACTAGGTCGTATAACAAGTAATTATAGGGTTTCCGTCTATCATCCCTGATTGCCACTCTGGGAGCTTGTCCGGCAGCTAACGTTTAACTCATTCGCCTACTACATATAGTGCCTTGAAAGGCTTTAAAAGCACTATATATAGAAGTCAACTAATGAGCATGTTAGTTCTCGGACATGCTCCTAGGCAATAAACTCTGTAATTCTCTCAGTGATTAATTGTATATCTTTCCTTGTCACATTATAAACAGTTTGTTTTTATCGCTTCAGCTGCCGGCTATGTAGCGGCAAGCAGTCAAACATACGGCTAACCGCCAGAGGCCGTTGAGGGTCGAAGTTTGCCCTTCGCAATCCATCGTTCTTAGTGTCCGCTATGGATGCGCAGGCAAACGGTGACGTTTCTTGATTTCTTTGATATCCCAAGAGAATGCTCATCAAGCTTCCTGACAAGGCTTTTTTAGCCTCAAATCAACATCAATAAACAGCACCCTATCAAAGCGGCTTGATTCAATGTGCCTTTTTTTGCCGCTAACTTTTGTCTATCTTAACTTGCGAAGCGTGTAAACCCACTAACCGGCTGATCATAATCGCCAAATAAAGCTGGCCTGTAATGGCTTCAAGGTTAGACAAAGCCCGCGCCGCCTTGGTTAAGGCAAGAATGTCCCCGTAACCGACTGTCGTTAGGGTCACAAAGCTGTAGTAGTAAAAAATCCACAAACCCTCTCCCGGCTTTTCAACGACATTGAAAGAGCCCGGATGAAACTTATCCAGAAAAAAATAGGCGTAAGCCCATACCATTCCGAGCAATATGTAGGCACACCCTGCCGCCATAATCAGGTCAAATGTCACTTCATCTTCCCTTTTAATATGTACCCAGATCATCAACAGCATTTGAATGAGAAAAATCAGACTCAGCCCCAACTGAAGCTGATTGAAAACCGGAATTTTCAACACGTAAAAAAGTCCTTTTAGAAGTATGATGGCGGCGGCCAGAAACAAGGAAAGCTGGAGCTGCCTGGGTTGCCCGCTGATGGCATGAAGACCTGACATCAACGCACAGCCAAAGAAAATATCCGTGAACACATCCGCCCAGATACGCTCACCAATCCATTCATCCAGAAGCGGCTGCAAACCAATCATCATCATAAGCGACCACAAAAGAAACCGAAACCTGCCTATCTGATGTCTGCCAATAATGACTGTCGACACTTTACTCATGACTAAAATCCAAGCGGCTTAACTTCCACTTTACCAATCCGGAAATCGCCATTTTTTACTGTTATCCTGTTCAAGCAAGTCAAGTTGCTTAGGTTGCATTAACTTGCCCCAGTTGGTGCGCTCACGCATTTCTTTTTTAATTGCTTCCGGAACAAAATCTTTTTCCGTCCGTGTCTCCCAGCCACCGCCTACGGCTTTGTAGAGCGCAATCAAATTAATGGCAATGTTGCCGGTAGTAATGGTCAATGCTTCCTGCGAGCCCGCTAAAGTGCGTTGTGAATCCAGTACCCGCTGGTAATCCACCAGTCCTTCGCTGTATTGATACAAAGATAACTCCGTTGAGCGTTTGGCCGCCGCAAAGCTAAGCTGCAGATCGTCCCGCTGTTTTTGCGCGTTCAGAAAGCCCGCCGTGGCGTCTTCCGCCTCCTTCGCTGCATTAAGTACGGTATTGCGGTAAACGCCCACTAATGACTGAAAGCGGGCATCTTCAACCCGAACCTGGTTGGTGATACGGCCATAGTTAAATATATCCCAAGAGATACTGGGACCGATAAAATATTGAAAACTCTTGGCGTTAAAAAGCTGTCCCAAGGTGCTGCCGCCGACCGAAGCATAGGTTAGCGCCGCATCGCTGGCTCTCAAGCTAATGGAGCCCAGCAGGGAGAAATGCGGATACAAATCCGCCTTGGCCACGCCGATCAAGGCGCTCTGAGTGGCAAGCTGGCGTTCCGCCAAGCGAATGTCCGGCCGCCGTCGTAACAAATCGGCTGGAACACCTATAGCCACTTGTGCAGGCACGTCAGGAATGGGTCTGCTCTCGGTCAGATAGCTATCAATCGCTCCGGGAGTCTTGCCCAAAAGCACGCTCAAACCATTTTTCGCTTGCCGCAGCGCAGCCTCCAAAGGCGGAATTGTTGCACGCGTATTGTTCAACAGGCTTTCCGCCTGCAAATAATCCAGTTCGTTAATCAAGCCGCCGGCAAACAACGCTTTAGCTATTTCCAGGGTACGTTCCTGAATTTTGACGTTTTCGCGAGCAACCTGTATGCGCGCTTCACTGGTGCGGATCAATACATAAGTGCGCGCCACTTCGGCAGTCAGAGAGACCAATACGTCATCGTAGCCGGCGACTGAAGCCTCCAGATTTGCCACGCTGGACTGTACGCCCCGTCTGAATTTTCCCCAAATATCAAGCTCCCAGCCCATGTCAAAGCCAATGCCCGCACTGGCAAAGTTGCGGTCAATGCCTTCACGAGTATTGGGCGCAAAGGCGCTGATCTGCTGCCGACTCAAATCGCCGTTCGCCTGCTGGAGCTGCGGATATTCAGTACTGGTGACTATGCCAAGCTGGGCGCGTGCCTCAAGTATACGCGTACCGGCAACTTGCAGACTCAAATTCTGCTGGCGGGCCTCAGCGATAAGACGATCCAGAACAGGATCATTGAATATTTTCCACCAGGTTGATAATTCGGCTGTACGTTGGCTAATTTCAGGGGATGACTGATAGATCCATTTGGACTCTACTTTGCTCTCAGGTTTGACATAATCCGGACCAACCAGGCTGCAACTGCTGCATAACATAGCTGCGGCCATCATGCTCACCAAGGCGCGAGGTTTATTAGTTCCAGCCATAGCCTTACTCCACCGATCCGGTTTGTTTATGCAATATGCCGGGTTTATCTCCTTGGGAGCGCTTCGGATCATCTTCATGAATACCGAAGAATATGCTGTAAAGCACTGGCACAACGATAAGAATCAACAATGTCGCAAAACCCAATCCAAAAACGATAGTAACCGCCATTGACACAAAAAAAGCGTCCGTAAACAAAGGAATCATGCCCAGCATTGTTGTGCCTGACGACATCGTGACCGGGATCAAACGGCTGACTCCGGCAATAAGCACTGCCTGATAGGGTGTTTTGCCTTGGTCAATCTGCGCACCGATCTCGTCGACCAGCACAATCGAGGCTTTAATGGCCATACCGGACAAGCTCATTAGTCCGAGCAGCGCCATGAAGCCAAATGGCTGTTTGAAAGCCAGCAGCCCAACCGTCACGCCGATTATGGCAAGAGGCACTGTCAACCAGATAACCAATGTCTTTTTGATGGAATTAAACAGCACCAACACAATCAGCACCATGATGCCAAAGAACATGGGAATTGAGCTTGCCAAACTGGCATTGGCTCGAGCCGAATCTTCGGCCTCGCCACCCCACGCCATGTAGTATCCCGGTTTATCCTTGAGCGGCCAAAGATCGTTATCCTGGACTCTCAGAGTGCTGGCGTTAAAGGATGCAGCATCCACATCATGACCCACCACCGCCGCCACATCCACGTTAAGGGCTTGCTCGATTTTCGCCTTCACCTGTCCGAACAGTTGGCTGGGCAATACTTCATGCGGATCGGCATGGAGACGAATCATTTTCCGCCGGTCGAAGCGCCAGACATACGCATCCTCAAATTCGGTGGTGAAACCGGAGACGATTTGACCCATCGGAATCATGGACTGTGCCGCAGGACTCCATATTTGTATACCGTCGAGACTGTCCAAATCGGCTCGCTCCGAAACCGGCGCTCGCGCCAGGACAGGAATCAGCTCATCCTTCTCCCTGTAAATCCCCGTCTTTGTGCCCTGAAAAGCGGATTCCAGCGCCTGCGACAATTCCGGCCTGTCAATTCCTGCTCTAAGCGCTTGGGTTTCCGCCATCTGCGGCCTGACCACCTTGATTTTCTCCCGCCATTCATTGCGTACTGCCTTGGCATTTGGATTGTTTAATAAAATAGTTTCGGCCTTGCCAGCCAAAATCCTTAATTGCTCGGCATCGGGTCCATAAATACGTAATTGAATCTTGCCACCGGTAGATGGCCCGAGGACAAACAGACGTACATTGCTGATGGCTCCCGGAAACAACTCTTCAAGTTCTTTTTGCACTTGAGGTGCCAGGGTCTTGATGCGGGTGTGGTCATCCACGTCCACCATTATCTGTCCGAAACTGAAATAGTTACTTTCCGGAGTATAGGTCAACAGGAACCGAACCTGATTGCCGCCGAGCATACTGGTAAGATGCGTGACGCCTTCGTGCTGTTTCAGCCTGGCTTCCGCCACCTTGAATTGACGTTCGGTTTCACGGATATCCGTGCCCTCGGGAAACCAGATATCCACATAGAACTGAGGGCGGGTTGAGTCGGGGAAAAAACTGTTTTTGACATAGCCGAAACCCAGTAGCGCCGAGATGAACAAGGCAATTACAACGGCAACCACAACCCAGCGAAAGCGTATACAGCTACTCAGAAAGTTGCTATAGAGACGGTAAAAGCCTTTGGAGTACGGATCATCCTCGACATCCGTTGTGCCGGCTGGCGTTACCTTGAGAAAAGTCGCGCACAGCAATGGCGTACACGTCACCGCCGTCAACCAGCTCAGCATGAGCGAATACAAAATAACGCTGAACAGCGTGCGGCAATATTCACCGGTGGAATCCTGGGAGGTGCCGATAGCGGCGAAAGCCACAATCGCAACAACCGTTCCACCCAACATCGGCAATGCCGTTTGTCCGACGATGTCTTTGGCTGCATCAAAACCGGATTTGCCCTTGGCCATCAGCATACGCATACCGTCAGTGACCACGATGGCGCAATCCACCAACATGCCCAGAGCAATGATCAGCGCGCCTAAAGAAATACGCTCCAATGTAATGTTATTTATCTGCATGAAGACGAAGGTGCCCATGATGGTGACCAAGAGTACTACACCTAAAATCAATCCTGAACGCAGGCCCATGAACAACAGCAACACGCCGACCACAATGGCAACCGCCTCGGCCAGGTTTATCAGGAAGCCGGTCAGGGAGGTGGTCACCGACTGCGCCTGATGGGAGATGATGTTCAGTTCCATCCCTATTGGCCGCAGCGCTTCCAAGTCCTTCAGGCGCTGGTCGAGTGAGTCGGACATGACAATGACGTTACCACCCTGTATCGTTGAAATCCCCAGGCCGATGGCTGGTTTGCCATCAAAACGCAGCAGAGTCGAGGGCGGATCCTGATAATCGCGCTTGATCTCCGCGACGTCACGTAAATAAACCAGACTGGTCGATGTTGGACTGGGGCTGGTAATAAGCAAATCGCCAAAGTCCTGTTCTGATTTGAATTCGCCTGTCGGGCTAATGGGGATATATTCTTCGCCTAATAGTAAATTTCCGGAGCTGGTGGCAATGTTCTTGGATTTAAGCGCGGCATAAATGTTTTGTGGCGAAATGCCGAGCTGAGCCATTTTCTCACGGCGCATCTTGATATAGATTGCTTCATTTTGGACGCCATATAAAACAATGCGTTTAACATCCTTCGCTGCCAATAATTCGCGCTGCAAAAGCTTGGCGTATTCATAGATTTCCTTGTAGCTGTAGCCATCGCCGGTGATTGCCAGGTAAATGCCATAAACATCGCCGAAATCATCGTTGACCACTGAAGGCCCTGCTCCGGGTGGTAGAAAGCGTTGCGCATCATTAATCTTGCGGCGCAATTCGTCCCAAACCTGAGGCAGCGTGTTTTTGTCATACTTGTCCTGCATCGTGACTTTCACCGATGACAAACCACGCGAGGACCGCGATTCCACGCGCTTAAGCTGGCCCAATTGTTGGGCGGCTTTCTCGATGATGTTGGTGACCTCTTCTTCTACTTCATCTGCCGAAGCGCCTGGATATGGGGTTATAATAACCGCTTCCTTAATCGTAAACTCGGGATCTTCAAGGCGGCTCAATTGCTGGTATGAACTCCAGCCGACCACCAAAAAAAGAATCGTCATCACCCAGGTGATGAGGCTCTTGCGTATACTCCATTCCGCTAAATTCATAGATATACTCTTGCGTTTATTTAAGGATTAGTAACTTGTTGTTTCCTGATTTTTACGTGCTTTAATCCAAAACACAAGGATCATCGGCGCGCATCCCACGAAGCTATTTTCATAAGCACCACCACACCTCTCGACCACTGTACGATATCAATTGTCTCTTAGGGTTGTTCGAATTCCCGAACTGCCTGGCCTTCCTGTAATTTGCTGACGCCACTGATAGCAATAATTTCTTCCGGATTGATGCCTTCCGTGACTTTAATGCTGTCAGTCCCGGTCAGATCGCCCGTAGTGATTGCGCGGCGATGCACCGTCATGCTTTTCGTATCAACCACCCAGACCATCGGATGCCCAGCGTTATCAGCCCAGACAGCGACTGCTGGTACGATGATACTGCTTTCAACTGTGGGCACACTGGCAAATTCAATAGACACTGTGGCGGTCATGCCGGGAAGAATGCGGATTCCCGCCGGGGCTGGCATTACCAAAACAACACGGAAGGTTTGTGTCAAACTGTCGGCCAGAAGCGCGGTTTCCTTGATCTTAAGCTCAAAATGCCGCGAGGGATCGGCGGCAAAATCGGCATACATGCGGGGCTTGGTAGTCCGTATCGGAGCCATCATTGACTCTGGCACATCAACCAGCACTTCAATATCGGTCATATTCTGAAGGCTCAAAATCGGTTGCTTGACAGCGACTTCCTGATAATTGTCAACAAACCTGCGGGCAATGAGGCCGGAGAACGGGGCATGCAATTGGGTATAATTTAATTGATCCTGAGCGGCAGCCAAACCCGCTTCAGCCGACTGCAAACCTGCTTCGGCAACAGCTTGGGCGGTATACTTTAAATGTACCATGGAATCGCTGACCGCTCCGGCATCGGTTGCCTTGACGTTGCGAAAGCGTTGGTATTCGGCAACGGCGTAATCGACAGCCGCTTTCGCTCTAGCCAGTGCTCCTTTAGCGTTGCGCAGATTGGTTTCATAGTCCCGGGGATCAATCCGGGCAAGCAGATCACCCCGCTTTACTCGCTGACCTTCCCTGACAGGCAATTCAATCAGAGGCCCTGATACCTGAAAAGCGAGGTCAACACGGTCAGTCGCCCGCACTGTTCCCGGTAAACTTCGTATTTGCCCGGTAAGATTAGAACCCACGGTCATCAACTTGATGGGTCGACCGGGTATTACTTCAGCCTTTTCCGCCTCTTTTTTGGCGCAGGAACACAACGATAAAGCCAATAAGCTGGTCAGGAAAACGGTTCTTACGGACTTTAAATTCATAAGTGAACTATTTTTGGTTTGCATCAGGGATCCTGAGGGAAAACTTGAAGGAATTATTAGGTAGGATAATGATTAGCGTGATTGCTGTAAATGCGTTTTATTATTTGGAAGGGTTTACATGATATAAAAATTACTTTGTTAAGTCATTCATTCTATATAGGTCGAGTGACTTTGCGTTTTCCAAATTTGAGTTTTAGATGGGATATTGAACATGAAACAGGTGTTTTCACGGTATGGCATAAATCCCGTTCACCCTGAGATAGCCGGAAAGTGAGCGGGATTTTCG
Source organism: Methylococcales bacterium (assembly GCA_028712795.1). Taxonomy (GTDB): domain Bacteria; phylum Pseudomonadota; class Gammaproteobacteria; order Methylococcales; family Methylomonadaceae; genus Methylobacter_C. The sequence goes on along the minus strand of JAQTPT010000012.1, from coordinate 46,339 downwards.
AATGCTCCCCAAGTAAATGAGCAGATGGTGCGCAAATCCAATCAGCGAATTATCAGATTTAGTGATTTCCCCAATCCACCCAACCCATTTGGGCCGAAATCAGCACAATGATGCCGAATGCGATGCGATACCAGGCGAATACAGTGAAATCATGGCGGCTAATAAATCGAATCAATCCTCGTACTGCAAGGAATGCGCTGATAAATGACACCGTTCCGCCAACGGCGAACAAAGCAATATCGTCCATGCTGAACAAATCGCGGTTCTTGTACACATCGTAAAAGGTTGCGGCAAACATGGTGGGTATCGCGAGAAAAAATGAAAACTCGGTTGCGGCACGGCGCGATAGACCGAAAAACAGCCCGCCGATAATCGTTGCGCCTGAACGTGATGTACCCGGGATCATAGACAACGCTTGTGCAAAACCAACCTTTAAGGCATCGCGCCAGGTCATGTCATCAATAGATTCTGCATGAATAACATGCTGACGGCGCTCCGCCCACAAAATCAAAAAGCCGCCGATGATGAATGCTGAAGCCACCACAATGGGATTGAATAAATAGGATTTGATTTGCTTTAAAAACAGAAATCCCAGTATTGCAGCGGGAAGGAACGCAACTATCAGATTGATTGCCAGCCGCGAAGATGCTGGCTCAGACGTCATACTGGCCAGGGTATGCGCCAGGCGGGCGCGATATTCCCAAACCACCGCCAAAATCGCTGCGAACTGAATGGCGATTTCAAACACCTTGCCTTTGTCGTCATTAAAACCGAGCAATTGTCCGGCCAGAATCAAATGACCCGTAGACGAGACCGGTAAAAATTCGGTCAACCCCTCCACAATGCCAAGGATTATTCCATTCATCAACAAGGTAGGGTCGCTCATAGTCTGATTTCTCTTGTGTTTTTAAAAATAAAAGTGTTGTCACCCCGGCATTTGAAATCGGATGTGACAATGAATGTATCCAGGATCGTCCATAGTGGAGGTAAAAAACCACGACAATCTGAAGTGCATGATGTTTTAATCCATAGATGATGTTTATCATCCTAAGTGTACTCTGTGTCATTATGATGACAAAGAATTTTGCGCATAAGGAATCTAGCCCTTGGTTTAACGCTTCATTGAATCAAAAAACTCAGCATTGGTTTTAAAGTCTTTAAGTTTGCCTATCAGGAATTCTGAAGCAGCGGTCTCATCCATAGGCTGAAGGATTTTGCGCAAGATCCAGGTTTTTTGCAAGGTGTCGGGGTCAACCAGATATTCTTCCCGTCGCGTGCCGGAACGATTAATGTTTATTGCCGGATAAATCCGTTTTTCAGCGATTTTGCGGTCCAAATGCAATTCCATGTTGCCTGTGCCTTTGAATTCTTCATAGATCACCTCATCCATTCTTGAACCGGTATCAACCAATGCGGTGGCTATAATGGTCAAACTGCCGCCTTCTTCGATATTCCGTGCCGCTCCAAAAAAGCGTTTTGGCTTTTCCAGGGCATTCGCATCAACACCGCCCGTGAGAATCTTGCCGGAAGAAGGAACAACGGTGTTATAGGCTCGGGCCAGACGGGTGATCGAGTCTAACAAAATAACTACATCGTGTTTATGCTCAACCAAACGGCGCGCCTTTTCAATTACCATTTCCGCAACCTGGACATGGCGGGTTGCCGGTTCATCAAAAGTACTGGAAATAACCTCGCCCCTGACACAGCGCTCCATTTCCGTGACTTCTTCAGGACGCTCATCAATTAACAATACTATAAGATAACACTCGGGGTTTTGTTCAGCGATTGCTTGCGCCAGGCTTTGCAAAATCATGGTCTTTCCGGCTTTTGGCGGAGACACAATCAAGCCGCGCTGGCCTTTGCCGATAGGGGCAATTAAATCTATTATCCGTCCGGTCAGATCTTCGCTGGTGCCGTTGCCTTGCTCTAGTACAAACCGTTGTTTGGCAAATAAGGGGGTCAGATTTGAGAAGGTGATCTTGTTCTTGGTATTTTCCGGCGGCTCAAAATTGATCTGGTCAACTTTGAGCATTGCAAAATAACGTTCGTTATCTTTTGGCGGCCTGATCTTTCCACTTATGGTGTCGCCTGTTTTTAAAGAAAATCGTCTGATTTGGCTGGGTGATACATAGATATCATCGGGACCTGCCAAATAGGAGCAACCCGGGGTACGTAAAAAACCAAAACCATCCTGTAAAATTTCCAGAACACCATCGCCAGAAATATCGTCACCGGCTTTTGCCTGTTTTTTCAGGATGGCGAAAATCAAATCCTGCTTACGCGATCTGGCAAAATTTTCAAGCCCAAGGGACTCGGCGATTTCAATAACTTCACTTATTTGTTTTAGTTTTAACTCGGTAAGATTCATAAAAAAGGTAACTCGAAGAAATGTAGCAGGCTTTGACGCCAATAACTACAGGGATAGGATTGGAATTTTGGGGTGTATTTTATAGGATGACATGCTTTGAGTGCGGCGGGACTATCGCACTTGGGCATTATAACTCAAGTATTCAGACCCGTCCAACTTTTGTGACAGATCTGAATAAGGGGGACAGGTTTAAATATTGCTATCAATAAACTTGGCTAGTTCAGATTTTGTCAATGCGCCCACTTTAGTGGCTTCCACTTCACCATCCTTAAATAGCATAAGCGTCGGGATACCACGTACGCCATAATGTTGCGGCGTCTGTGGGTTTTCATCAATGTTTATTTTAACAACGGTCAATTTGCCCGCATATTCTTCGGCAACAGCATCAAGAACTGGTGCAATCATTTTGCAAGGACCGCACCATTCAGCCCAATAGTCAACCAGTACAGGGCCGTTAGCTTTAATGACCGTTTCGTTAAATTCACTATCACTCACATGAAGGACTGAATCGCTCACACTTTTTCTCCAAAAATTTAAAAAATTAAACTATAGGAGGGATAGGACTACTAGTCAATCAATTTCAACCAATTTGATTTTTACGTTATGCTATACCCTATGAAAAATACCCATTTGACAAATACACGCTTCAGCAATCTTGAATTGTCTGATCCTATCCTGCACGGATTAAACGATGCCGGTTTTAACCAATGCACGCCAATTCAGGACAAGGCTTTGCCCTTATTATTGCGGGGCAAGGATATTGCAGGACAGGCGCAAACGGGGACGGGTAAAACCGCCACCTTTTTACTGGCCACGTTTCAGCACTTAATCAATGATGACCCCTGCAAGGATGCAGAAGATACCGTTTCAGGAATAGAGGAGGGGGAGCAACACCGGGCGTATTTGCCGCAAGCAAGGCAGGGTGCCATTTCCGAAATCAGGCCGGTTAAAAATCCCAGGGCCATTATCCTTGCGCCAACCCGCGAACTTGCCATTCAAATTCATAAAGATGCCTTACTTCTGAGCAAACATCTTAATTTGAAATTTGCGCTGATTTACGGCGGCACGGACTATCAAAAACAACTGGATGCTATAAAATCCAATGTTGATATTATCATCGGCACCCCGGGGCGCATTATTGATTTTTACCGGCAAAACACTTTCACGCTGGACAATGTGCAAGTCACCGTAATGGATGAAGCCGATCGTATGTTTGATTTGGGCTTCATCAAAGACATACGATATTTGCTAAGGCGTATGCCCGAACCTGAACTGCGCTTAAATATGCTGTTTTCGGCAACGTTGTCCTATAAAGTAACCGAACTGGCTTATGAACACATGAATAATCCGGTGTTGATTCGCATTGAAACCGAAGAAGTCACCTCTAAAGCCATACAACAAAGCGCCTACTGCCCGGCTAATGATCAAAAAATTCCCTTATTGATTGGTTTGTTAAAATACTGCCAACCGCAGCGCAGCATTATTTTTGTTAACACCAAGCGCTGCGCCGAGCAACTTGATGACACGCTCAACGCCAATGGCTATAAAACCTCCGCTCTTAGTGGGGACGTTCCGCAAGAAAAACGTCAGCAACTGTTAAAAGATTTTCAGGAAAACAAAATAACCCTGCTGATCGCCACCGATGTTGCCGCCAGAGGTCTTCATATTCCCGACGTATCCCATATTTTTAATTTTGATTTACCACAGGATGTGGAAGATTATGTCCATCGAATCGGCAGGACTGCACGTTTTGGCGCCAGCGGCGAGGCTATCAGTTTTATCTGTGAACATTATGCCTACTCTATGCCGGATATTGAAGACTTTATTGGTCAAAAAATCCCCGTTAAAGCGATCACAGCTAATCTCTTAGTGGATGTAATAACGCCAGCCAGGAGACCGCCAAAGCCTAAAACCGGCTATCCGGACAAACGCCCTAACTCAAATAGAAGCCGCAAACCTACAGTCCGGCCATAAGTTCCCGAAAATCCTCAATAGCAGGGTAATCGGCCACGTCTTTTTTAGGCTGCTTGCTGTCGGGTTTGCTCACCGAAATCAAATGCGCTATACCAAAAAGCCTGGCTGAATTCAGAACCGCCAGACTATCATCAATCAACAACGTGTTTTTTTTATCAAACGGCTGCTGTTGTTGCAAAAGCTTCCAAAAGTCAGCCTGTTCTTTTGGTAACCCCAAATCATGAGAACTGATAATACCATCGAAAAATGGCTGCAAGCAGGTTTTTTCCATTTTCAATCCCAAACTGTCCCGATGTGCATTGGTGACTAGCAATACTTTTTTTGAGGTTTTCTGAAGTTTTTCCAGAAATTCGGTCACATGCGGCAACACCGCAATTAACCCCGAAATCTCGGCTTTTAAACCCGCGATATCCAGTTGCAAAGCCGTGCTCCAGTAATCGAGGCAATACCATTCCAGTTGACCTTCCATGCGTTTAAACTGCGGTTGTAATTGCTGCTTTGCTAAAGCCAGATCCATGCCTTGTTGCTGGGCATATTTGAGCGGCACAAATTCTTTCCAGAAATGATTGTCAAAATTCAAATCCAGCAAAGTGCCGTCCATATCCAGCAAGACAGTGTCAATTATTTTCCAATCAATCATGATAGTGCGTTAATATTTGTCAAAACTAAATCATAAAATAGCACAATGCCTGAAAAACCGACCATCCTTAACAGAACCATCATTGCTAGAAGCCGTTTATTCCGTATTGAATCCCTGGATATACAATTCAGCAATGGGGAACAGCGCAATTACGAGCGGCTGGCTCGCGGCAACCCCGGTGGCGCTGTGCTTATTGTACCCATGTTGGATGACGAAACCGTGTTGTTAATCCGGGAATACTCCGCTGGCGTTCACCGTTATGAAGTAGGTTTGCCCAAAGGTAAAACAGATCAAGGTGAATCCTTTCTGGAGGCCGCCAACCGGGAACTTAAAGAGGAAGTGGGTTTTGGCGCCAGGAAGCTGCATCACTTAAGTTCTTTCTCCCTGGCGCCGTCATATTTGGAACATACTACCGAAATTGTCATCGCCCAGGATTTATATGCCGAAAAACTGCCAGGCGATGAGCCGGAAGAGCTGGAGGTTATTCCATGGAAATTAAATAATATCAATGAGTTATTGTCAATCGGCGAATGTACCGAAGCACGTTCAATTGCAGCGCTGTTTATGACACTCGAGTATTTTAAAGCCTTATAATTCCAGTTCTCCGTGCTTAAAGAAATATCCCCTTAATCCGATAAATTTTTACAGCTAAAGTGACTTAGATAATCTTCCATTGAGCGTCTAATCACCTCATGCGCTTCTTCCCGCCCGTAAACATTGGTTATTTCACAGACGCTCTTTTCACTCGGCAAATGCTTATAGGTCAAAAAATAATGTTTAAGCCGGTTAATATAGGACTCAGGGCAATCTGACACATCGCTCCATTGCCGGTAAAACTCATCGCCTTTCATTACCGCAATAATTTTATCGTCAGCTTCACCACCATCCAGCAACCGGAATCCACCGATAGGAATCGCCTGTAACAGAATATCGCCATGGGTTACGCTGCGTTCGCTCAACACGCAAATATCCAGTGGATCACCGTCACCCTTGCTAACAGTTTTTCCCGATTTCAATGCGGCATATCCTGCTACTTTTTCAGCGCAATAGGTCTGCGGAATAAAGCCATAAAGCGTGGGAATCATGTTGGAAAACTTTTGTGGCCGGTCGATTTTAAGATACCCTGATTCTTTGTCAATTTCATATTTAACCGTATCGGAGGGAACGATTTCGATGAACGCCGTAACGATAGTCGGCGCATTATCACCCGGTTTGATGCCGTGCCAGGGGTGTGCTTTGTGCGTTATGTTCATTATTTTTATGGCTTCTTTAATCTAAAAATGAAAGTATTTTATTATACAGATATTGGGGCTTTGATATGTTCATGCGCCCTATAATCCGTTATTTCAAAATCTTCGTACTGGTAATCGAATAATGATTTGGGTCTGCGCTTAAATGTTAAGATCGGCAAAGGATAGGGTTTACGGGTTAATTGCAACTTAGCTTGCGCCTGATGATTCAGATACAAATGCACGTCGCCGCCCGTCCAGATAAAATCACCCACTTCCAAATCGCATTGCTGGGCGAGCATGTGCGTCAATAGGGCATAACTGGCGATATTGAATGGCACGCCTAAAAACGTGTCGCAGCTGCGCTGATAGAGCTGACATGACAACTTGCCATCGGCAACATAGAACTGAAAAAAAGCGTGACAGGGCGCCAAAGCCATTTTACCCAGCGCTACATTTTGTTGCGGACTCATGCTTTCATCGGGTAAATCCGCCACATTCCAGGCAGATACAATAATTCGCCGGCTATTGGGCGTTGTTTTCAGTTGTTCAATAACCTGCTGAATCTGATCAATATGCCGGCCATCCGGCGTTGGCCATGAACGCCATTGATGTCCATACACAGGACCTAATTCACCCCGCTCATCAGCCCATTCATTCCAGATATTGACATTATGCTCATGTAAAAAGCCAAGGTTAGTCTCGCCTTTTAAAAACCATAATAATTCATAAATAATTGACTTTAAATGTATTTTCTTTGTAGTAACCAAAGGAAAACCCTGAGCCAAATCAAAACGCATCTGATGGCCAAAAATAGACAACGTGCCACTGCCGGTTCTATCGCCTTTCAGGGTTCCTTCGGTGAGTATGTTATCGAGTAATTCTAAATAGTGCTTCATACCGTCTTTTTATGGGCATAATAAAACAGCAGCGCACCAATAATTATCATCGGCGTTGACAGTATCTGTCCCATGGTAACCCAATCCAGAGCCAGATATCCTAGCTGCGCATCCGGCATTCTGAAAAACTCGACAAAAAACCGGAAGCAGCCGTAGAAAAACAGGGACATCCCGGTTATAGCTCCCACAGGCCTTGGTTTGCTCGAATATAGCCAGAGTATGACAAATAACACTACCCCTTCTAAAAAGGCTTCATACAGTTGTGAGGGATGCCGGGCAAGCGGGCCTCCATTAGGGAATATCATGGCCCAGGGTACATCTGTGGTTCTGCCCCATAATTCTGAATTGATAAAATTACCGATGCGCCCCGCCCCTAAGCCAATCGGCGCCAGCGGCGCGATAATATCGGTCAATTGCAGCAAGGTACAATGCTGTTTTTTTGTAAAAATCCACATGGCAATAAAAACCCCTAACATGCCGCCATGAAAAGACATGCCGCCTTGCCATATTTTAAACAGGATTACGGGATTGCTTAGAAACTCACCAAAATTATAAAACAGAATATAGCCGATCCGTCCGCCAAAAATAACGCCCACAGCGCCATAGGTGACCAGATCTTCTATTGCCTCTGGTTTAATCGGTGACCAGGGTTGTTGCGCCCGTTTTTGACCTAAAAACCAGACAGCGGCAAAACCGATCACATACATTAGGCCATACCAGTGAATTTTTACAGGCCCCAAGCTTAGCGCTACGGGGTCGATTTGAGGATAGCTAAGCATATATCATTCCTAAAAAAATAAAAAATTCGAATTGTTCCTGCACATTTGTTCAGTGACCGTTTTTTTTATGAACACGATCATAGAAACTTTACGAGAACTTTGTTGTTTGAGGCGTTCTATCTAAATACCGATATAAATATTTAATTCTACTTTGTCAGATTATACGAAAGCTTGTCATACCCGCCGGGAAGCGGGTATCCAGTGCCATGGATGGTAAGCTCAAACCCATCCATTGAGCCTGGATTCCGGCAATCCATGCCGGAATGACGATCTTGAATAGTGTGATCATGTAATCTGACAAAGTAGAATTAAGAAAAAATGACGTCCTAAAATGGCTACTTGCAAAGATGGCTTCAACTCCGAGGGAAAAATTCCATATTCATTGGCCGCCTTGCAATAGTTCAGCTCAAAATACCCTATCAGGCCCTGTGATTATGAGTGTTTTTCTCAGCCTTAACTTATCAGTCAGATTTATTTTTAGCCCGCAGGCAAATTAGATGTGAAGGCAAGCGCATTATTATATGCTCTTTTCTAGCACTTACACCGCCAAGCTTGCCCCGTGTTTTCTCAGCCATTCCTTGCGCTCTCGATAATCCGGCATTACCTTGTCCACTTCATTCCAAAACGCATCGGTGTGGTCGCGGTGGTGAAAATGGCACAGCTCATGCGCCACGATGTAGTCGATGATGCGCGGTGGAGCCATCATGCACTTCCAGTGAAAATTAAGCTGGCCGTTTTTGCCGCAGCTTGCCCAGCGGTAGCCCATTTCTTTCACTTTAATGCCGGCGACGTTGCCGCCCACCTTCGGCGCAAAGTAGGCAATGCGTTCACTGAAACGCTGCATGCCTTTATCGTTAAAGTAGGATTCAAATGCCCGCCTGGCTGCTTCTGCGCCGCCCCGTTCAATCACGGAACGGCTCAGGCAGAAGCGGCCTTCTTTCAGTTGCAAGGCACAGTCCTGGCCGGATACCAGCGACAAACGATAAGCGCGGCCCAAGTATATGAAGGTTTCGCCGTTGACCCATTCACGCATTACGGCGCTGGCGTTCAGATCTTTCCATTCGGCCAGGTTGCGGTAAATCCATAGCCGTTTGCTTTCCACTACCGCATCCACCTGTTCCGGGGTGTAATTCGCAGGCGCACGCACGGTCACCACGCCATTGCGTTCAATCACGATGTCGGTGGTTTTGCGCGGGCTACCGGGCAATAGCTGGTATTCAATATCTTTGACATGTCTTACGCTGTTCGACGCATCCAAGCGCCTCACCGCTTCGCGGCTGCCGCTAAAAATTGTTCCTGACAATTTTTTCATGCTTGACTACTCCCCGCAGCGCCTTTCAGAAGTTCATCGTGGCGATTCTTAGCCAGTTTCATAATTTCTATCGCGATACGCTCCCGGTTTTGTTTAAGCTCAGTAATACCAGTCAAGGTCAATGCAGTTTTGATTTCACTGCGGGTTTTCTTTTGCTTGTCGCTGTTATGCCAGAAATCGATGCTGCCAATGCTGTGCTGCAAAGTTTCAACGATAGCCTCCATCAGCGCTTTCATTTTTGGCTTGGCATCAACAGGCACTTCACCGTTGTCAAAGGCTTCATTGGCGATGTGCTTGAAGAAGGTGGTGGCTTCCTTGCTCATGCCTTCCTCGCCTTGCTTGCGGCCTTCGATAGCTACGGCGCGCAGTTTTTCCAGCTCTTCGGCAAGTTTATCCCATTGATCCTGATACTGGTCAATCAGGTTTTCGACCTTCTCCGACAGGCTTTTATAAAACGCCGGATCTTCATCGTGATGCACGGTGCAGTGTTTGCGGATGGCATGCTCCATTTCGCTGGCCTTAGCCTCGGCATTGCCGGCGGAATGCTGGTTCAGGTTGGCGATAAAGTTCTCCGACAGTAACTCTACCGGCGGCACCTTGGGATTGATGCCCAGACTGATCAAATGCTCGTTGATCAGATCACGCACCTTCTGCCCGGCATCCCCCAAATCAAGGCTGGTGTCTTTGTAGCGCTCTTTGGTGACGCGCAAAATATAACCCAGGCGCTTGGCCGGCACCCGGTAAGCATGGGCGGCCCGGTTCGGCAGAATGATGTCCAGACTCATCAGAAATTTTTTCAGATACACATCAAAATCGGCGCGGATTTTTTCATCCTTCAGCAGCTTGACGGCCTCGTGCACTACGGCCGCATCTTCCTCGACATTGGCAAGCTTGCCTTCGACAAACTCGCGCACCTTGGCCACCTTGTGCCCGGCAAATAACTGCAACAGCCGCTGGTAGCGCTCTTCCAGCACCGGCATTTCCGAGGTGATATTTTTCAAGCCTTGGGCCAGTTCCTGCTGCTCGTCGGCAGCGGCGTACAGGGTCAATGCGTCGGTGAGGTTTTCGGTAAGGCCAATATAATCCACCACATAGCCACGCTGCTTGCCTTTCTTCACCCGGTTGGTGCGGGCAATAGCCTGCAGCAGGGTGTGCTCGCGGATTTTCTTGTCGATATACATCACCTGTTCGATCGGCGCATCAAAGCCGGTCAGCAGCATGTCGCATACGATCAGAAAGGCGATCCCGCTATAGGATTTATCCGGGTCTTCAAAATCGAAAGGCTTGCAGAAATTGTCCACGGCGTTCCAGGCTTTGGCCTGCTTGCGCGCCTCGGTGATATAAGCCGCCTCGTTGGTGCCGTCACTGGAAATAACCACCACCCCTTTCAGAAAACTCACTTTTTTGATCAGTTCCAGATCAGGCTCTGGATCGGCTTGCAGTTGAGCAACAGTTTCGGCCAGTGCCTGATGAACGGCTTTCTGGTAACACACCGCAGCCAGTTTGGAGTGGCACACCACCTGCGCTTTGAAGCCATTGGGAAAGATATGCTCCAGATAATGCCGCACCATATCCTTGGCAATGGCGGCAATGCGCTGCTCGGCTTCCAGAAGATCGCCGGTGGCACCGTATTTTTTCTTGATCGCCAGCAGTTCTTCTTCGCTGCGGTCCTTAAACAGGTTTTCAAACCGGGTTTCAAAGCCGTGCTTGTCGTTCAGCGCCGCATCGGCGGTGCGGCCTTCATAAAGAATCTGCAAAGTAGTGCCGTCTGCTACCGCGTCCATCAATCGATAGGTATCGATATAATCGCCAAAACGCTTGATCGTTTTCTTTTCGCCGTGGCGCTCGGTAATGAGCGGCGTTCCGGTAAAGGCGAGGCGAGCTGCGTTGGGAAAGGCTTCAAAAATATTGTCGCCAAGATCCGAGCTCTGGGTGCGATGCGCCTCGTCGATCATCAGCACAATGCGCGAGGAGTTATTGACGATACCAAAAGTCTGACTGGTGGGGATGGCTTGATAGGTGCCCAGGGCTTCGGCGACTTTCAACGGCAGACTTTGGTCGTGCAGCTGGAACTTGTGCACCATCACCATATTGATGTCGGAGCTGTCCGTAGCCAGTTGTTCGCGCAGCATTTTCCGGCTGTCGATGTTATGTACCCGGCCGCCGATCAGGGTGGCTGATTCGGCGAGCTGGTCTTCCAGATCCACCCGGTCGTTAATCAGCAGGATCTTGTAATCGTTGAGATCGCGGGAAACGCGCAGCATACGCGCGACAAACACCATGGTCAGGCTTTTGCCGGAACCCTGCGTATGCCAGACCACGCCGCTTTTTTCCTCGGGAGTCTGGCCATGGCGCAGCCGCTCGATAATTTTGTTGGCGGCGCGGAACTGTTGGTAGCGGCAAATCACCTTGATGCGCGGGCCGCCGTCAGTGTCCATGAACACGCTGGATGTGCGCAGCATACTGAGTAGATTGGCTTTGTTTAGCATGCCGTTGACCAGTTGCTGTTGCTGATTCATGCCTTCGGCGACGCAAACCGGCTGCGGCCACTGGGTTTTCCACGGGTAGAAATGTTCTTCGCCGGAGGTGATGGTGCCGTAATCGGCTTCCACGCCGCTGCTGCGGATCAGCAGCATATTGCAGTGAAACAGGCGCGGTTCACCTTCCTTCAATCCCTGTTGTTTGGTTTCCTTGCGCCGGTCCATATAGCGCTGGAACTGCTCAAAGGCTTCCGCCATCGGGTTGGCGCAGGTCGGCCCGCCTTTCTTGCACTCCACCACGATCAGCGGAATACCGTTTACGAACAGCACGATGTCCGGAATGATGAATTGCTTCACGCAGCCCGGCGTATCGTTGCGGAACTGGTTGATGGCGAGATAGTGATTGTTTTCCGGATTGACGAAGTCGATCAGCTTCACCACCGGGTCCTGCTCGCCGGTGACTTCGTTGACATCCACCTGGGCCTTGAACAAGAGCTTTTGAATCGCCTCGTTGGCTTCCAACAAGGTGCGGTTGGGTTGGCGCAGAAGCTGGTCCTGCAAATCCTGCAACTGTTTGCCGGTAAGCCAGGGCGTGCCGTCGGCGTTGGTGTTTAGCGTCGCAACGGATTTGGCAAACACCTCTGGCAGCAGCCATTGGCGGAAATTCAGGCGCAGGCTTTTGGTCGGGTCTGATGGAATATCCGGCCCCTGGTCGATGATGTCCCAGCCCAGAACTTGCAACTGCTGCAGGAACGGCTGTTCGACTTCGGTGTATTCAGACATTGGAAGACTCGAACGGATTAAGCAGTATCACGCCGGTTTGGGCAAAGTCGCGCACGTTACGCGTCACCAAGATATAACCGTAGCACAGCGCAGTCGCGGCAATCTGTTTATCAAGGGCATTTTCCGGATGAGGTACGCGCAACCGGCCCCAGACCTTGGCTTCCTCTGTGCCAAAAGCCAGAATGTTGTCCGTATAGTCATCCAGCAGCATTTGCATCCAGGCCTCCAGCGCCCCGGCTTGGGTTAAATCGCCCCTATGCCGGATCAAATCCACGCCACGGCGGAGCTCGCCGACGGTCACCACGCTGATATAGGTTTGAGCATCCTGTTCGGCGAGTTGACGAACGAAACGCCTGAGCCCGGCATTTGCCCGTTCTTTTTTACGCAGCTCACTGACGATGTTGGTGTCCAGTAAGTACATCAGTCAAACGGGTTCGAAGCCTGTTGATCCTGTACCCGGGTAAAATCTTCATCGGTGCCCACATCGGGAATCTGGCTTAATATCTCGAGAAAAGAGCGTTTTTTCGGGCGCGTCAGCGCCTGTTCCAAAATCCGCCGGTGTTCGGCCTCGGCGCTGATGCCGTGGCGGCTTGCCCGCATCTTCAGGGCATTCGCGATTTCATCGTCTATGTTGCGCACGATTAAATTGGCCATCGTTGATTACCTCGTCAAAATTGCTGAATTGCAAAAATGATAGCATTGATAGCATGCAAATCCAATGCCTTGCTTTTACCCGCTCGGATCATCCGCAGTGCCCTGACCCTCCTGGTTCGGCGCATCGTCTCCGATTTGGATGGGCCGGCCGTTTTCCAAGTCACCGCATACTGCCAAAGACGACGCTTCTTTTCGAGGTTTTTGGCCACGGCCTGTTGTAGGGCGTTTAAAATGGTTTGCGCTTCCGCCGAAGGTGGAACCGAGGTGATAGTCATGGTTTGGCCTCCTAAGGTGGTTTTGCCTGCGCCATTGGGGCCGGCAATGATTTGGCAGATCGGCATCAGGTAGGCTCCTGCTCAGATTCGTCAACCTTCACCAATACTTTGCCGGTCAGCAGGGCGTGCACTAAACCGGATTTTTGGTTTCGCAATTTGACAAGCTCTGACTGAAGAGTCGTAATTCTTGCTTCACTCAGTTTAACTTTATCGGCTATTGCAGTTTGCTCTGTTTTACTCATATACGGAAATATTAGCTTACCCATTATTTCATTGTTCAAGCTTGGCATAGTTGAGCCTACAGCAAGCCCTTCTACTTGCCGCTGAACCATCGGATGCCGGTATACAAGTGAGAAAAATCTTGCATCTAAATTACTTCCACCAAGCCTCAACAAAAAGCAGCCTGTACCACAAACCCAGCCCTGCTCAATGTCGGCTATTGCCGCTGCTCTACTTAGCTCGCCTCGTCTGGCAATAATGATGTCGCCAATTTTAAGACGATGTTTCAGAAGGCTTTGTGCCCGGCGTTCCAGTATACGGGCAATATGAACTTCATCAATTATTCCATCATTGATGTCTTGTGGCATCACAACTGGAACGCCCTCATGAGTGTATTCGTGGGAGTGAAGCTGGCTTCCGAAAGGTCCTGTTTGAAGATAACCACCTGAGCTTTTTAATATATCTTTCAATTTTAGCGGCTCCCACTCCTTCGGAATCCAGCCAACCGGGGTTTGCTGATACAGCTCCGTGGCTTGTTCGCGGGGTGGCCGCAGTTTGCCGTCGGCGCCGATGCCTCGGGTAAACAGGTCGTGCATCAGCCCTGCTTTAATGTGCTGGTATTTTTCAATCAGCGCTTCGGTTTTTTCGATGGCTTGGTCGATGGTTTGTAGAATGCGGGCAATTTTTTCTTGTTTAGCATAAGAAAATGCCGGTATCGGGAATATTTTAATATCATTCGCTCCGACAGCCAAAAATGTCGAACCTTGGCTTCGGCGATGAAGGAAAGACACGTTTTGTTCAATTGAATAACTGAGAAAACGTGTATCTGACAGGTTGGGTTTTGCTTTGATGGTTCCTAATCCTCGACCTATGCAATAGCTCTGTTCTCCCCAATTCAGTTTTCCCACTGGTGCTCGGACACTAATCAAGATCGAATCAGGCTTTGAAACACGTAGCGGCGGAAAGCAATACACCTCAGTGAATGGTGATTGTCTTCCAAATTCCGCGCAGCCTTGAAGAAACGGTAGGCCATTTTCATCAGCATTACAACTCGTAGACTCCGGCGATTGTCCCATGACAATATCGGCGAGATTTTCCAACTGAATAAATTCTTGAGTATTACTCATCACTCCGCCGCTCCTGCGCATCCATGCGCCTGCGGCACTTGTGCATACTGCACGTCGTACCCCAACTCCATCAAAAACGCCTGCAACTGCTGAGAGGCCGCATTGCGCTCGGCTTCAATGGTCTTGGCAGTGACCGCGTATTTGCTCCACAGGTTTTCGATGGCATTGATGCAGGCGCGCTGATCGGCACGCAAATAGATGCGGTAGGTGTTCATCAACAGTTGCCGCAGGCGCTCGATAATCACCGTGCGGGCTTCGTCAGTAGAGATCTTCTCGCGGGCGCTCTGTACCCGTTCGTCGCGCTTGCCCTCGATGCGCTTGATCGTGGCTCTGAGGCTTTTGACTTCGTCTTCCAGCACTTTATGACGTTGCAGTTGTGCCTCGATCTGATCGGCTTCGCACTGGTATAGCGCCGCATCACCCATGTTCGGGTCGCGCTTGCACAGTTTGGCCACGCCCCTGGCTTCTTTCAGGCGGGCTTTCAGGCTTTTGACCTGTTCGGAGTTCATCACGCCGGTGTCGTCGCTGTCTTCAAAATCTTCTTCATCGGCGGCGGCAAACAGGGCTTGCAGCTCTGCCAGACGGGTTTCAGCTTGCTCCAGTTCTTCCAGCACCTCGGGGAACTGGCTTTGCAGAATGTCTTCATCCGGGATCAGCTCCGGCCCCCAACCGCTGGCGGCGATGGATTTGAAATCGGCCTTGAGAATGTCCACGTAATTGGCAAAGGCGCCGCGCACCTGGAAAGGCGTCAGCAGGTTTTGTTCGGACAGCGCTTGCTCGATGCTTGCCAGCAAGCTGCTGCGCATCACATAGACATTGCGCGGTTTACCCTGCTGATTGACGGCATCGGGCGCCAGCGCCTCAACAATCGGCAAGTTGGCCTGCCACCAGCCTTCCAGCGTTTGCATAAATTCTGCGTGGCGGCTGATGACGCTTTGATGACTGGCGACAAAATCGGCGATATCTCGCTTCTCCGCTACAACCGGAGCAAAATCCAGATAGGTTTCGCCCCGTGATACAAAACCATCCTCTTTGAGCTGCGGGTAGTTTTGCCAGAAGTGCGTCAAATTTTCGACTTCCACTTTCGGCACACCGCCGTGCAGATGGGCGCGGACGTCGTGAGGCTCCGGAGGTGGGGCGTTATCAACATAGCGGCGGATATTGCAGTTGTAGTCTTCGGCGACGATTTCGGCTTTCGGGACTTTGCGAGCATACGCAGGAATATCGTTACCGGCGCGGTAGGCGTAGATGATTTTGTCGATGTCTTCGGGGCGCAGGTGGTTCTGCGCCTTGCCTTCGCGGTATTCGCGGTCGGCGTTGATGAACAGCACACGGTCGCGCTGGGCGGCGCCGTCTTTATTCATCACCAGAATGCAGGCCGGAATGCCGGCGCCATAGAACAGGTTGCCGGGTAGGCCGATAATGGCCTCCAAATAGCCGTGCTCGATAAAATGTTTGCGCGCTTCGCGCTCTTCGCCGCCCCGGAACAGCACGCCGTGCGGCATGACCGTCGCCATGCGGCCATTGTGCTTAAGAACCGACAGCATGTGCTGGACGAACATCAGGTCGGCCTTTTTGCCTTTTTCCGGCATCATCACCGGAAAGCGGCCGGAGAATTTCAAATCCTTCTTGATGTAGTTCTGGCTGAACGGCGGATTGGCGACGACGCGGTCGTAGCGTTTCAATTCGTTGGTGTCATCCAGATGCTGAGGTTCGCGCAGGGTGTCTTCCTGGCGGATATCGGCATGGGAGATGCCGTGCAGCAGCATGTTCATCTTGCAGATGGACCAGGTGGTGCCCATTTTCTCCTGACCGAACAGCGCCAGTTCATCGGCGCTGCCGCCTTTCTCGCGCAGGTAGTCCCGCATCTAGATTAGCATACCGCCTGAACCCACCGTCGGGTCGTACACACTCATCCCTTCATCCGGGTCGCAGATTTCTACGCAGATCCGCACCACTTCGGCGGGAGTATAGAATTCACCGGCTTTTTTACCGGCTGAATCGGCGAAGTATTTGATCAGCCATTCGTAGGCGGCCCCAAGCAAGTCGGGAAATTCAAAATCGCTGTCTTTGAGCGGGATTTTATCGAAGTTCTGTACAAAGTTGGACAGGGTGTCGTCATCGAGTGTGTGCTGGCCGATCTTACGGTTGAAGTTGATACCTTTGAGAACGTCCTGCAGGGCGTCCAGGTTATCGTCTTCAATTTTTCCGAGCGCTATGTTCAGGGCGGATCCGACGTTTTCCTTGACGTGCTTGAGCGCTGGCCAGTTTATGATCTTTTTCTCGCCATTTTCAACCACTTCTTTCTGCCTGCTCTGATTCCAGCGGGCTTCTGGCGGCACAAAGAAAAACTTGCCATGGTAGTGGTCACGCTCCTCTAGTTGTTCCTCAACATCATCAGCGGACATGCCCTGCACCGCGAACTGCTTGCGCAGCTCTTCCTGGCGTTGATCGAACAAATCACTGGCCCGTTTCAGGAACAGCATGCCGAAGATATATTCCTTGTATTCGCTGGCATCCATGCTGCCGCGCAGATCGTCGCAGGCGGTCTTCAGCAGGCTTTCTAAACGGGATAACGTCAACTTCATCAACAATCCTTGCTTTGTTTGATTATTTGAGTGTGTTTCTAGGCAATGGAGCCGGCTACGGGTGATCAAGGGTCAGACACAAGAATCTTTTCATATCCGCTGGCTGACCTGTTCATACTTCAATTATGAGCTTTGACATCAGCCCTATTTAAACGTCCAAATTGGTTACATCCAGTGCATTCTTAACGATAAAATCCCGTCGCGGCTCTACGACATCACCCATCAGCGTGGTGAAAATCTCATCCGCTGCTATCACATCTTCAATCCTGACTTGTAGCAATCGGCGGTTATTGGAGTCCAGTGTGGTTTCCCATAACTGTTCGGGGTTCATTTCACCCAAACCTTTGTAGCGCTGGATATGCTGGCCTTTTTTAATTTCCTTCATCATCCATTCAAAAGCTTGCTTAAAGCTGCTCACGGGCTGCTGTCTTTCCCCCATTTGCATATAGGAGCCGTCATTAAACATGCCCGCCGTATCATTCGCGTATTGGGCTATTTTCTGGTAATCCTTGCCGTTAAAAAACGTTGATGGCAACACAAACGTTTTAGTGGTTCCATGCAGCCGTTTGTTAACGATGGCCGAAAATTCATTGCCTGCTTTGTAGTCAAGCTCAATTGAGAACACCGCTTTACTTTCACAATCACTCAACTGCCGTTCCAGTTTTTCAAACCAGGCTGTGAGTTTTTGCTGATCTTGTTTTATTTCGTCATTAATCGCTTCCATATAAGAAAACTGCTCCAGGAATACGTCATCGTATCGTCTGGACAAGCGATTGATGACGCTCTCTACACTTGTAAATTCTTTGGCGAGCTTTTCCAGTCCCTGGCCCTGAATAGGGGGAGCTGCTTCTTCTGTAAAAAGTTGGGCTTTATCAAGCGCCAATTGAATCAGGTATTCGTTCAATTGCGCATCGTCTTTAACATAATGCTCTTGCTTGCCCTTTTTAACTTTGTATAAAGGCGGTTGGGCGATATAGATATAACCCTTTTCAACTATCTCCGGCAATTGACGGTAAAAAAACGTCAACAAAAGCGTCCTGATATGCGATCCATCGACATCCGCATCGGTCATGATAATGATTCGGTGGTAACGCAATTTGGCTGGATTGTATTCGTCTTTCCCAATTCCGCAGCCCAACGCGGTAATTAATGTGCCGACTTCTTCCGAGGAAATCATTTTATCGAAGCGCGCTTTTTCAACATTTAGAATTTTACCTTTTAAAGGCAAAATAGCTTGGGTGCGACGATCCCTGCCTTGTTTTGCAGAACCGCCCGCAGAATCCCCTTCCACCAGAAACAGTTCAGATAAGGCCGGATCTTTTTCCTGACAATCCGCAAGTTTTCCAGGCAGTCCGGCAATATCCAGAGTGGTTTTGCGACGCGTCATTTCACGGGCTTTACGGGCTGCATCTCTGGCGCGGGCGGCGTCGATAATCTTCCCAGCTATTGTTTTGGCTATTTGCGGTTTTTCGAGAAGAAACTCCTGTAACTTCTCATTCATCGCCGATTCGACCAGTGGTTTAACTTCTGAAGAAACCAGCTTGTCTTTCGTTTGCGATGAAAACTTGGGGTCAGGCACTTTAACTGAAAGCACTGCCGTTAAGCCTTCCCGTGCATCATCACCCGTCGTTTGTACTTTTTCTTTTTTGGCTAATCCGCTGGCTTCGATGTATTGATTGATGGTGCGTGTCAATGCGCCTCTGAACCCTGCCAAATGGCTTCCGCCGTCACGTTGTGGAATATTGTTGGTATAGCAAAATACATTTTCTTGATAGGAATCGTTCCACTGCATGGCCACTTCTACAGTGACGCCTTCCTTTTCAGTAATAAAATGGAACACTTCCGGGAATAACGGGGTTTTGTTTTTATTAAGATGGACAACAAAAGCGCTGATTCCGCCTTCAAATTCAAAAACATCCTGCCGGTCTGTCCGTTCATCTTGCAGGCTGATGCGGACACCGGAATTCAAAAACGATAATTCTCTTAGTCTTTTCGCCAGAATGTCGTAATGAAACTCACAGTCTGTAAACGTTTCAGAGCTAGGTTTAAAGTTAATCAATGTGCCGGAACCTTCAGCAGGCCCAACCGCTGCCAATGGCGCTACAGGGTTACCCATTTTATATTGCTGCTTGTAAAGCTGGCCATTTTTTCGCACTTCCAGATTTAACTCTTCGGACAAGGCATTCACGACAGAGACCCCTACGCCGTGTAAGCCGCCTGACACCTTGTAAGCATTATCATCAAATTTACCGCCGGCATGAAGAATAGTCATGATGACTTCTGCTGCCGACCTGCCTTCTTCTTTATGAATATCAACGGGAATACCCCGGCCGTCATCAGACACTGACACTGAGCCGTTACTGTGAATAATGACCTTAACTTCTTTACAGTAACCCGCCAATGCCTCATCAATGGAGTTATCCACCACTTCAAAAACCATGTGGTGCAAGCCGGAGCCGTCATCAGTATCTCCAATATACATACCAGGCCTTTTTCTTACGGCATCCAGACCTTTTAAAACTTGAATATTAGTACTATCGTATTGATCGTTATTATTACTCATGACTCTCCTGCATTTCTTGTGGTTGTGAATGTTCCACGTGGAACATTACACTTGCTTTATGTTGCCATGTTCCACGTGGAACATTTTATAGTTTTTTATTTGGCTCAAGTTGCCAAAATCAGATTTTTGAGTGGCTGTAATAAAAACCTGACATTCCATTTTGTTTAAATACTGTAATAATTTGGCACGATTAGTTACATCAAGTTCTGCCGAAAAATCATCAATTAGAAAACATCCCATATTACTGCGCTCATTAGTTAGTAGCTGCACTTGTGCAAGTTTTAAGCTCATGACCAATAACTTAAGCTGACCGCGTGAAACAAAATCCTTGGCCAACCGGTTTTTGACTAATAATTGAAAATCGCCACGGTGCGGGCCGCTATGAGTAAATCCATAACGAAGGTCTTTTTCCAGGTCTTCTGTTAAAACCTGATGGAATTCTATGGATGTATCCCAACCCGATATAAGCTTTATTTCGGTGTCATCAATTTCAAGAAATTGATTAATGATTTCAATGAAAATCGGCTTAAACTTTTGCAAATAGCGTTGCCGGAAACTATTGACTATTGTACCGTAATAAATCAGTTCCTTATCCCAAACATTAATATATGCAGGACGCTTGGCTTTTAACAATGAATTGCGTTGCGAGAGAGCTTTTTTGAAATTTCGCCATGCAGGCAAGAAATCTTCATCGTTATTAAAAACACCCCAATCTAAAAATTCTCTGCGAAGTTGAGGTCCCGCATCAAGCAACTCATAACTTTTGGGATGAATGATTTGCAGCGGCAAAGCATAAGCAAGGTCTGATCTTTTTTGGATTGTTTGCTGATTGATCCGGCAACAAAAATCTTTGACGTCGAGTTGAATGCCTAAATGGGCAATACTGCCATTCGCTTGCACTGTTTGCGCAGAAACAATCAAATGATTGTGTGCAAAATTAATGACCGGCTTGATGGTTGTAGAACGGAAAGATTTGGCGCGTCCTAAAATAAAAATAGCTTCAATGACTGCACTTTTGCCGCTGGCATTTTCCCCAACAATAAAATTGATTCCCGGTGACGGGATAATTGTTTGTTGTTGGATATTTCTGACTGCATAAATATCCAGTTTCAATAACGTCATTTTAGTGAATCTTAGAGCCTCATGGGCATTACAATAAATCTATAAACACAAGCGTTAGGTTCATCTATAAAACAGCTACTGGTATTACTTGCAATCGTCAATACTGCAAGCTCGGAATCCAGATTGGAAACGGCATCCAGTAAATATTGGGAATTGAAGGCAATTGATAACGGCTCGCCTTCATACTCGATAACGAGATCTTCCTCAGCTTCATCATGTTCAGGATTATGCGTACTGATACGTAAACTTTCAGACGTAATATCCAGAGTAATGCCTTTAAATTTTTCATTGGATAAAATGGCGACGCGGGTTAACGCATCTTTTAAAACTTGTTTTTGAATATGAATGGGATTGCAAAAATCTTGTTGAAAAACTTTGCCGAAATCCGGATATTTTGAATCCACCAATTTTGATGAAAAAACCAGATTCTTTATAAAAATCCTAATATTGTTGCCGGAAAACTCCACCTTTAATTCGGTATCTGGGTCATCAAGTAAACGGCTTAGCTCCAGAACAGCTTTTCTTGGAAAAATAATCCTGGCTTCATATCCCAAGCCCTCATCCAAAGTGTCTTCATAGATGGACATCCTATGGCCATCAGAGGCAACCAGTTTTATTTTGCTATTTGAAATATTAAGCAATAAGCCATTCAGGTAATAACGGACATCCTGATTAGCCATGCAAAATAGAGTCTTATCCAACGCTTTTTTAAATTTACCGGCATTAATAAAAAACTGGTTCTCCAATTCAGATTCAGAGAATTCAGGATAATTATCCGCAGGCAAACAACTTAAAGAAAACCGGCTGCGACTGGATGATATTTTTACTTTATCGTTTTGTTGTTCAAATTTTATTTCCGCGCCGTTCGGTAACAGCCGGCAGATATCCAAAAATTTTCTGGCAGGTACTGTAATTGAACCCGCCGTCGCCAAATTAATGTTGATTTTGGCGATGATCTGAATTTCCAGATCCGTGCCTGTTAAACACAGAGAGTCTTCTTCAGCGACCATCAACACATTTGAAAGAATAGGCATGGTTTGCCGTTTCTCTATGACACTGACTATTTGCTGCAAAGGCGTTAATATTTCTTCTCTATTAATAATAAATTTCATTGGTTTGTGTCATGCAATTAGCTTAATAAAAGGGTAGCCGCTCATCTTCCGTCGTGTTGAAAGGTTAGCGTGAATATTGTGCAATAAAATAAACGGTCAATGTAATACCCATCGGCTACGCTAAAAATTTCAATTTTTAATGGATGGGAGATTATGGTTTGACGGGTATTTTTACACAGGCCATTAATGATAAAAATGTTAATTTTGAAGCTTGTAATATAATGTTCTTTATTCTTGATTTATTACTATTATGTGGCTAACAATCTGTTGATAACAACTTATTTCCATTATTTTTCAATTTGTTACATATTTTTTTGTGCTGTGGTTGGCTTGTGCATAACAACTGTTTAAATAAAAAGCATTATCAGCCCCTTTATTTTGCACACATCATTGTCCCCATAAATAATAACTTTATCCACAAAGTTATACACATATTGGCGCCCTCTTTAGATCAACTTTTTCTCTTTTGTGTATAAAGTTTGCATTTTGGGTTAATTGGCTCGCAATACAAAAAGCATCCATATTTCAGAAGTTGCTTTGCAGTTAATAATATAAAGTTATTTATTCATATTTATTACTATTAAAGCAGTTAAAATCTGTGGATAACTGTATATTTGTTTAATCATTCAATAACTTGATTACTTTTAGATGTTGTTGGCAGCTTGTGTATAAGAAATGTTTAATTTATTGGCATTAAAAATGCCAAATTTTATGCACAGTATTATCCTCAGTATTAATCGATATATGTACAATTTTATCCACATGTAGCCCTTAGTAATTAAAACAATTAGCAGTAATTGAGTGTTAATGCGTTAAGGTTCTTAGAAGATTTGAGTAATCTTCTGCAATCTTATGATCAGCTAGTTTTAGCTCATTAATTTTTTTACAGGCATTCATGACGGTGGTGTGGTCGCGGCCGCCAAATGCATCGCCGATTTCAGGAAAGCTGTGTGAAGTTAACTCCCGAGCCAAACACATGGCCATTTGTCTTGGACGGGTGATAGTTTGTTTTCTATTTTTTGACGATAAGTCTACAACACGAATTTTAAAATACTCGGCAACAGTCTTTTGGATATTGTCCATATTGATAAGCTTATCTTTTAAGGAAATCAAATCATGCAAGGCTTCTTTGGTGAATTCAGTGGTGATTTCACGACCGGTAAATTGGGCATTGGCTATCACGCGCCTTAAAGCACCTTCAAGATCACGGACATTAAATGGTATTTTTTTGGCAATAAAAAAAGCGACTTCTTGAGGAAGCTCCACATTAACCTGTGCCGCTTTTTTCATTAAAATGGCTGCTCTCGTTTCCATGTCGGGTGGTTCAATTGAGACAGGAAGTCCACAACCAAACCTTGATTTTAAACGGTCCTCAAGCCCTATAATTTCTTTGGGATATTTATCGCAAGTTAAAACAATTTGGCGTTTTTTATCCAACAGGGTATTGAAGGTGTGAAAGAATTCTTCCTGGGAACGTTCTTTACCCGCAAAAAATTGAATATCATCAATTAAAAGGACATCTATCCCACGGTAATATTCTTTAAATGAATTGATGGAGTTTTGTTGCAATGCTCTGACCATATCCTGGACAAACTTTTCAGAGTGCAGATAAACGATTGTTGCCGAGGGGTTTTTTTGAAAAACAGCATTGCCTATCGCATGCATAAGGTGAGTTTTACCTAAACCGGAACTACCGTAAATAAGCAGAGGGTTATAAGCCTTTCCTATATTTTCAGAAACCTGAATAGAAGCAGCCCTTGCTAACTGGTTGGATTTGCCTTCAACAAAGTTATCAAAAGTAAATGCTTTGTTAAGAAAATTAGGGCTGGTTTTTTTTACTTCAACCGGTTTTGCGCTATTTATCGTGCTTGGTGATGCCGGTTTTTTTGAACCAATCTCAAGATTTAAGCCCAATGTGCCATTTGAAAACTCATGAATGGATTCTTCAATTTTGGTATAATAATGTTGCTTAACCCAATCCAAAACAAATCGGTTAGGCGCAAATAACTTTATTTTCCCATTGCTTTCAATCGCCTGCAAAGGCCTTATCCAGGTACTGAAATCAGAACCAGCGATTTCATTTTCAAGTTTAGTAAGACAGTTATCCCAAATTGAGCTCATTGATGTAGGTAAGGTATTGGTTTGTATTGATGAGGAAGAATTTGCTTATAATCACTATAACGCAATAAAACATTGCACTACAGAATTGACAGGCTATGCATATTATTTTATCATCCGTAGTCTTTTTTATCTGTTTTTGTTAACACTCATCCGATTAGGTTTTTAGTAACATGAAAAGAACATACCAACCCAGTAAAATTAAACGTGCAAGAACTCACGGTTTTCGCGCAAGAATGGCAACCGTAGGTGGCCGAAATGTTATAAATGCCCGCCGGGCAAAAGGCCGCGCCAAGTTAACCGTTTAGTAGACATTGAGTGACAGAGCACGATTTTAGTTTCCCTCCGCAGTTACGGTTAAAAAAACCCGCTGAATATAAAAAAGTTTTTGCCAGGCCAGTAAAATCAAGTGATACGTATTTTACCCTTTTAGCCATAAAGAATGATTTTCATCATCCACGGCTTGGCTTGGCAATTGCAAAAAAAAATATAAGAAAGGCAGTGCATAGAAACGTTATAAAACGGGTCGTGAGGGAAAATTTTAGAATACAACAACAAAGTTTGGGAAATATAGATATCGTTGTTCTGGCTCGCAGGGAAGCAGTCGATGCTCCGCTGGAATTATTAAGAAAGTCATTGGAAAAGCATTGGCTTAGGTTGGTATCCCGATGCGCTTCATGCTCATAGCAATTATAAAGTTTTATAAATTCTTTATAAGTCCCTTGCTTGGCTCTAACTGTCGTTTTTATCCAAGCTGTTCAAGTTATTCCATAGAAGCTCTTCAGCGCCACGGTGCAATTATTGGCTCCTATCTCAGTCTCAGAAGATTATTAAAATGCCACCCTTTTCATCAAGGGGGCATTGATCCCGTTCCAGAAAAATTTGGTAATAAGAATGGATAATATAAGATTTATACTCGTCGTTACTTTTGCAATGCTTGTATTTATGTTGTGGCAGGCATGGGAGCAGGACTATGGTCCAAAACCCGAAGTTGCTGCAATTGTAAGTCCCGAAGGCGCCAAGGTTGCTGAAGAATTGCCAACAACAGCAGATGCGTCTTCACAACCGGAATCAGCAGCACACAATCCAGTATCTGTCCCAGTCGAAGCAGCAACGACGGCAAACACTGTGAAGATCAAAACTGATGTTATTGCGCTTGAAATTGATCTGCAAGGTGCCACAATCACCAATCTGGATTTATTAAACTACCCCGTTGAAAAAGCAAACACCTTTGTTGATAGTGTACGCAAAATGATTGGGTTGGATGTCATTAAAGCAAACACCGCCCCCGTGCGCTTGTTTGATAGCAACCCGGATAAAATATTTGAAGCGCAAAGCGGACTGATAGCGGGTAGCGGTTCAGCCGCAGGACCCAATCACACCACGACTTTCAGCAGTGGGCAAGACAGTTACATCTTGCAGCCCGGACAAGACACTTTGACAGTCCCGTTAACATGGACAGATAACAATGGCCTGGTTTTTACGAAATTATTTACCTTTAAACGTGGAAGTTACGAAATAACACTGGATCAAAAGGTTAAAAATAACTCGGATAAAGCCTGGTCTGGAAGACAATACAGTCAGTTATTAAGGACACCAGACACAACCGGTAAAGGCAATATGCTGACGGGCGGCATGAGAGCTTATCATGGCGGTGTTATTTATACCGAAAAGAACAAATATCAAAAAGTAAGTTTTGATGATATGGCGGAAGAGAATCTTGATGTCACCAGCAAAGGTGGTTGGACAGCAATGATTCAACATTACTTTGCCTCTGCCTGGATCCCACCGGCTGACCAGGAAAACAGTTTTTATACCAAAGCGTTAAAAGGCGGACGTTTCGTTATTGGCACGTATTCCCCACCTGTGACTGTTGAAGCCAATTCCGATGCGCAATTTGTTTCCCGATTGTTTGCCGGGCCTAAAATCCAGCCCATGATGGAAGCAATAGCGCCAGGCCTTGAACTGACGGTTGATTACAGTGTCCTGACTTTTATCGGTAAACCCATTTATTGGTTACTGAATAAAATTCATAACGTCATCGGTAATTGGGGCGTTGCCATTATTGGCGTAACGCTCTGTATTAAACTGTTGTTCTTTCCATTATCGCAAGCCAGTTTCAAGTCAATGGCTAAAATGCGTAAAGTCCAGCCCCGTCTTAAAGAATTGCAAGAACGTTTTGCTGATGATCGGCCCCGTTTCAATACCGAAATGATGGCGCTGTATAAAAAGGAAAAAGTTAATCCGCTGGGTGGTTGTTTGCCCATCCTGATACAGATTCCGGTATTTATGGCGCTCTATTGGGTATTGAGTGAAACCGTTGAGTTTCGTCAAGCGCCCTTTGTGTTATGGATACAGGACTTATCAATACAAGATCCGTTCTTTATATTACCGTTGATAATGGGTGTTACGATGAAAATTCAGCAAAGCCTGAATCCAGCGCCGATTGATCCCATTCAAGCCAAAGTGATGAAGATGTTCCCTATTGTCTTTACTGTTTTCTTCCTGTTTTTTCCAGCGGGTCTCGTCTTATACTGGGTTATTAATAATACCCTGTCTATCATTCAACAAACTTATATCACCAGACAAATCGAAAAAGCGGGATAGTTTCTTGCTGATCAATCAGGATACCATTGCAGCTATTGCGACACCGCCAGGGAATGGAGGTGTCGGTATCATCCGCATTTCAGGAACTTTAGTCACTGAAATCGCCAAACAACTCCTCAATAAACCTTTAATTCCCAGACATGCGCTGTTTTCATCTTTTATAGATGATGACGGATCCGTGATTGATTCCGGCATTAGCCTGTATTTTCCCGCACCTGCCTCTTACACGGGCGAAGATATTCTTGAACTGCAGGGGCACGGTGGCTCAGTCGTTTTGGACATGCTGTTGCGGCGGGTAATATCACTAGGCGCCAGATTAGCAAATCCCGGTGAATTCACTGAACGCGCTTTTCTTAATAACAAGCTCGATCTGGCGCAAGCCGAAGCGGTTGCCGATTTAATTGAAAGTAGCACCGAACAATCAGCCCGTTCCGCGCAAAAATCCATGCAAGGTGTTTTTTCAGCACAAATCAATGAGCTGGTTACAGAACTCACAGAACTTCGCATCTACGTTGAAGCCGCTATCGATTTTGTCGATGAAGAAATCGATTTTCTGACCGATGGCGTTGTTGAAAACCGCCTAGTCAGATTATTGCAACGCATCCAGCTTATACAAAAAACAGCCCAACAAGGCCGCCTCTTGCGCGATGGCATGACCGTTGTTTTGGCAGGCAAACCTAACGCCGGAAAATCCAGCCTCCTTAATGCACTTGCCGGACATGAAGCCGCGATAGTCACCGACATCGCTGGCACCACCCGTGACGTGCTCAGGGAACGCATTCAACTGGATGGAATGCCCTTGCATATCATTGATACAGCCGGTTTGCGGGAGAGCGATAATTCGATAGAAAAAGAAGGCATTCGCAGAGCGCACGAAGAAATCCAGAAAGCCGACAAAATATTGCTGCTAATTGATGCCAGGGAACCGGAGACCGAGGATTTATTAAAATCACTGCCAGCTAATATCGACATCACCAAAGTTTACAATAAAATAGACCTGCTAGGCATAGCGCCTGAAATAAAACAGACAGAAGATGGCTATAGTTGTTACCTGTCCATAAAAACCGGAGACGGCATGGACTTGTTAAAACAACATCTCAAACAAAGTGTTGGTTTCAATGAAGCCACAGACAACGTTTTCATTGCCAGAAGACGGCACATAGAAGCTATAAGAAACGGCTATAAATTTGTAGCCAGCGCGTTAAACCAGTTAAAAATCAGCCAGGCAGGCGAATTGGTCGCAGAAGATTTAAGACAGGCGCAAATGAGCCTTGCCGAAATTACCGGAACCGTAACCTCTGATGATTTGCTCGGAAAAATTTTTTCCAGCTTTTGTATTGGCAAGTGATTGAATAGAACCGGAAGCACGGAAAATTATAGATTAGGTTGTTGGAAGTCTCAATGGTGTGATTGACGTCAAAAAACCAACCACCACTTAGCAGCCAGATATAGGATTAGAGGAGGACGCGCTGCCTCCGTTTACCCACAGAGCAGAGCGTATGAGGCCGTTGATAGCTTCTCATAAAATACATATTCAATATAAAACCTATACAATCCCTCTCCCAAACAAGAGGTAACCACTTTAAATTGTGTGCTTAATTTCAGGGTCACTTCTCTTGATTATTTTTCTCAAAATGTTTATTGGTTATAATTTTGTGAATAATCCAGGATGATAGTTTTTAAACATATATTTCTTCATTTGACTAGCTACGACAAATGCGTATTCATTCACTCCCCATTCAACTTGTTAATCAGATTGCCGCCGGTGAAGTGGTCGAAAGACCCTCATCGGTGGTTAAAGAACTGGTTGAAAACTGTTTTGATGCCGGTGCAGGACAAATTACCATAGACATAGAACAAGGCGGAGCCCGACTGATAAAAATCAGGGACGACGGCTGTGGCATTATTAAAGAAGACTTGCCATTAGCATTATCTCGACATGCGACCAGTAAAATTTCCACTTTAAAAGACTTGGAACAAGTTTCCAGCATGGGTTTTCGAGGTGAGGCCCTGCCCAGTATCAGTTCCGTGGCAAGGCTTACGCTGATTTCACGCACAGCCGATGCACAGTGCGCCTGGCGCGTAATGGCTGATGGCTCCGAACAGAATTTTGATCCACAACCTGATCCTCATCCTTTAGGTACGACTGTTGATGTGCGGGATTTATTTTACAACACCCCTGCCAGACGCAAATTCCTGAAAACCGAAAAAACCGAATTTGCCCAGATTGAAACATTAATAAAAAGAATGGCCCTAAGCCGGTTTGATGTTGGCTTTACGCTTATCCATAATCAAAAAGAAGTGCTCAATCTAAAACCGGCGGCAACTGAGAACGCACAAGAGCAACGGATTACCGGTATTTGCGGATCAGCCTTTGTTGAGAATTCGGTAAAAATCGACTTTGCAGCATCAGGCCTGCAATTAACCGGCTGGGTAGGATTGCCGACCTTTTCCCGCAGTCAACAGGATATGCAGTTTTTTTATGTCAATGGAAGATTAATCAGGGATAAGCTGATTGCCCATGCGGTTAAACAAGCCTATCAGGATGTTTTGTATCATGGGAGGCATCCGGTTTTCGTATTATATCTGACGCTTGACCCCACTCTGGTTGATGTCAATGCGCATCCGGCAAAACTGGAAGTCAGATTCAGAGAGGGCCGTCTTGTGCATGATTTTTTGTTTTCAGCGCTGCACCGGTCACTGGCCGATATAAGACCTCAACACAGTGAGATCCAGGTTAGCGATAGCTTAACCGGACAAACGGCACCAGAATTAACGCCTCAGCAAACTCGACCAGACTTCGTACCAAAACCCGTTTACGGTCAAAGACCGCCTCAGCAATCATCACTGCCTTTAACAGTAGCGGAAACCATAAAGGCTTATGCGTCATTGTATCCGGAGGACCAGACTGTATCAAAACAGGAACACCCACTGCCACCAACACAGGATACCCCGCCGTTAGGTTTTGCCAGAGCGCATTTACATAATATTTATATTCTGGCCGAAACGCCAAGAGGGATTATCCTGGTTGATGCCCATGCCGCCCATGAGCGGGTTACATATGAGCGACTGAAACAGCAATATCAGCAAGGCGCTGTCCCAAGCCAACCCTTGTTGCTGCCCATTAAAATAAACGTCAGTACAGCAGAAGCCGATTTGGCGGAACAGGAACATGCGTTCTTCAGTTCACTTGGCTTTGAACTTACTCGGTCCGGTCCTGAAACCATCATTCTTCGCTCTACCCCCGCATTATTGGGCAATATCGATAAAGAAGCATTGATACGCGACGTGCTGGCCGATATAACCGAACATGGCATGAGTCATCGCATACAGGAACAATCCAACCAGCTATTGGCAACTATTGCGTGTCATGGTGCCGTCCGCGCGCACCGGCGATTGGGCATAGACGAGATGAACGCATTGCTACGGGATATGGAGCAAACCGAGAGAATAGGGCAATGTAATCACGGTCGGCCAACCTGGATAGAACTAACGACGAATGACCTTGATAAATTTTTCTTGCGTGGACAATAACCAGAGTGAAAGCAACAGGGGAGGGAGTTGCTATGATTGCGAAGGTGTTTATGGGCATTCCTGCCCATCAAACGATTTGGCTATCTTACTCAATCGCTCCTGCCGCGTCGCATCGGGGATGCTACTCAACATGAGTAAGGATATGAGCTTTCCGGTCGTAGAAAGGAAAGAAAATTAGAAGTGGGGGGATATTTAAGCAAATTTTGATATTATTATTCTATCATTGAAGCTTTTTAGCTATATTGCAGCGCCTAATAGGATACCGCTAAATACTGCTCCACCTCACCGAAACCGATATCGCGTGGATGTTTCTTGCCGAAATGCAAAATAAAGCGTTTAATCCAATTTGTATAAGCTTGCTAAGTACGGATGATGTAATTCTTCAAGCGGGTTTTCTCTGACTTTATTCGTTAGCCATTATGTAAGCGGAGAAAAAATTGTTGGCCATGCTCAAAATTATTAACAAGGAGACTCCATGGATTCATACTGGTATCGACTGAAGAAGGCAATTCTTACGGTTTTTGGTGATATTAAGATTTTTTTAGGCCCACTCTGGATTGTCTATCAGCCTAATTCTTTTCGAATTAAGGGGACAGAAACCAGGTATATTTCTGATATTGTAAAACCAGGCGATGTCGTTATGCGTGCTTATATAAACTATCTTGACGGATACTTTATTCCAAAGGGCATAAGCAAGTGTAGTCACAGCGGATTGTATGTTGGTGATGGCAAAGTGGTTCACTCAATAGCCGAAGGTGCACAGGAAATCGACTTGATCGATTTCTGTCGTACCGACCGCCTGGTTGTGTTGCGTCCAAATGGGGGACAAGATAACGCGGTTAATCACGCAAAAATGTGCGCTGACAAAAATATACCTTACGATTTTAACTTTGAACCGGGACCAGGTAAGTATTACTGTCACGAACTCACCGCGTCCTGTTTCCCAAGCCTGGATATTCGTCCGTTGAGCAGGAAAATCTTGGGTATTATCGATTCACCGGTGGCATATCTTGCAGATTCGTTCTACACAAATCCGAACTTTGAGATTATCTATGAAACGAATGGCAGAAACGGCTAACACGGCGCTCAAAGGGAATCGGGTCAATGGAGTCCGCAGCGCCTCCATCTGCCCACAGAACCGTGCATACGGGCTCATGCACGACTCCAGATGAAAGGCGTATCCATTGAGAAGCTTAAAACCAATGCGCCAACTTTCGGCCGGATCATATTTCCTGTCCTTTCAGGTTCATAAACCAACTGTTGGGTTGCAAAAAGCGCAGCCCGACCTACGCGACTTCTGACGATGTCGTAACGATTAAGGAGCAAGCAATGGCCGCGAACAGTGGATTTGCAGATCAGAGCATCACCAAAACTTACCGTAGGCTCAGATACTTGGTTAGCGTAGCCTTAATCGCTCTGCCCATACTTACAGCCGTTTCCGCTTTTCTACTTGGAAGGCATGAATTGCAGCCGTCGCTCAGCGACTACTACTTTGTAGTGAGGGATGGCGGTTTGCCTAGAACGATATTTTTGATCTTTCTTGCGTTTCTTGGCTGCGTTCTATTTGCTTACCGCGGGCTCGACGAGTGGGACAACCTAATTCACAACGCCGCAGGCGTCTTCTCCTTTCTCATTGCGCTCTTTCCGATGCACTGCGACCTTACCGAACATCCGTATTGCGTCCCTGGTCTATTTCCCTTTCTTCACCTACCGTCAGCTGGCCTCCTCTTTCTATTTGCTGTGATATCGGTCTGGTATGGCGGCGGGCCCAAGCTCAAAGAAGCTCTAAGCAAGCTTCCCGAGCCCAAGGGGTGGTTCTTGAGACTCAGCAAAATCAAATACTGGTCCGCCACATTGATGACGATCGGAATCGTCAGCTTCTTCGTTCACGCACTACAACCGGAGTTCATGTCCGGATTCAGTTGGATCTTCTGGATTGAGTACGCAGGATTCTTCGGCTTCGGGCTTTACTGGTGGCGCCTGATGCTACTCGTCAATGATGCGAACAAATCCGGGCAGCAAATGAAGTCGCAAGTTGAGCGTTTGGAACCCTATTCAATAGTTCCCGGATCCGAGAGACGAGCACCCAAGACCGAGCTTTGGGAGGACATTCCATAACCAGCACTCACACAGAGCCTTGCACAACGAGGCCTGACACCTCGCTCAAGCGGAGAGCCAACAAAATCAATAAACCGCCGCAAATGCCATGTCCGCTAATGCAACCGCCACCCATACGGGTGTCAAAACCGATCAGAAAGCCACCCAATCCTAGCAAAAGAAGAGGATAACCCTGACGGGGAACAGTAAAGCCCGGTGCCAACAATTGAAAGATAAAGGCGCCTAAAACAAGCCCCGCAAGGAAGGTCAGTCGCCAGAAACGGTCGCTTTTGGGGCAAACAACGCACCGTTCATAATGCCGCTGACGCCGCAAATACGGCCATTAAAAAGCAAGAGCAACGTCACGCTGACGCCAATCAGCACGCCACCGGCGGTTGCTGAAAGAGGAGTGAAATTTTCCATGCCTATCTCAAAATAAAAGTTAATATAACGTCACCCAAGCCCGTAATTTGTTACGAGGGAATGGATAAATAGTAATATTCTACTAATTCATGAAAATCTGTGGGTAAAAAAGCCTGTTTCGTAGCGAGTGCTATCAGCTTATGATTGCACTCCCTTGTACCAGGAAGGTTTTTAGGTCAGTTGTAAACGTGCGTTTTAGAACTGGCTACGTAACGAATGTCACTGATACTAGAGCGCATGACGCTAACGTACCTGAGTCTGTTAGGTCAAACCGGGTTTGCTTAATCGGTAAAATACAGTATATCGAAGTACAATGGCGGGACGGTTGCAACAGGATAGAAATAATTGGATCATGTTGGAGATGACGCTAAATTTATGTAATATTTTCCCTACAATAAGCAAAAAATAGATGGAACACATGACTAAAGCAATTGTTTTAACAGGTATCACCACCACCGGAACTCCCCATTTGGGTAATTATGCCGGCGCTATCAGGCCGGCTATTGCGGCCAGCAAAGATGAAAATGTCACGCCGTTTTATTTTCTTGCTGACTATCATGCCTTGATTAAATGCCAGGAGCCGGAAAGAGTCAGGCAGTCCAGCCTGGAAATCGCTGCAACCTGGCTGGCGTTGGGGCTGGATACTGCCAATGCGGTGTTTTACCGGCAATCGGATGTGCCGGAAATTATGGAGTTGACGTGGATGTTGACCTGCGTCGCGTCCAAAGGTCTGATGAATAGAGCGCATGCGTATAAAGCGGCGGTTGCTGAAAATGAACAAGGCGGCGAAAACGATCCCGATAAAGGCATCACCATGGGTTTGTTCAGTTACCCGATACTCATGGCGGCGGATATTTTACTGTTTAATGCCAATAAAGTGCCGGTAGGCAAAGATCAGGTACAGCATATTGAAATGGCCCGGGATATTGCCGGACGATTTAATCACATTTATGGCGAACACTTTGTTTTGCCCGAAGCAGTGATTGATGAACATGGTGCGACCTTGTCCGGTTTGGATGGCCGCAAAATGAGCAAAAGCTACAACAACACCATACCTTTATTTGAGCCTGAAAAAAAGTTAAGGAAACTGATTAACAAAATAAAAACCAATTCATTAGAGCCAGGAGAACCTAAAAATCCCGACGACTGTACCTTATTCGGTATATACAAAGCTTTTGCCTCGGCTAATGAAGTGCTGGAAATACGTCAACGTTATGCGGAAGGTATTGCCTGGGGTGAAATGAAACGGGTGCTATTCGAACATATCAATGACCACATTACCCCTGCAAGAGAGCGCTACGACGCACTAATGCAAGCGCCGGAACATATTGAAGAACAATTGCAGGAAGGCGCAATTAAAGCACGGGCAGTCAGTGCCCCTTTTATCAAGGAGTTACGCAAAGCCGTTGGCATTTCCAGGATTTCGTTGTGAAAAAAGCAAAATTCAGCGCTTGGCTTAAACAATCATTGCTGTTTGTCAGTCAAGGCCCCTGGGTTTGGGCGGGCTATACGTTGTTCGTCGGAATGATTATGCCGCTTGGACGAGTTTCCTTGGCGCTGGGGATTTTGCTTTCCGTAACCTCTTTATTTGTTGGCGTAGGTATTGCCAAATACATTGACCTTAAATATTCGGCAGAAAACCCGGTCGGCTTTTACTGGGCAATTAACAAAAGTTTGCCGTTAGCGGTGCTGGCCGCAGGCACTATTATGGTTTTTTGGTTTGCGTTTATGGTGGTGGCCAATATTTTTACCGGTGAATTGTATAAAATTGGCCAGTTCTTCTTTTATTGGGAGTTAACTCCGGAGAACCTGAACCATAAATCAACGCGCGAGATAGCTAACTGGATTTATGCTTATGCCAATATTACCTTGATTTTTACCTTACTTATGTTGACTACCTTTGCCAGCTGGTTCAGCTACCCTTTGATGCTGTTCAAAAGTTATAGCTGGAGCCAGGCAAAAGAGGACGGTGATTATGCCGTTTCCAGAAATCAGAATGCCATTTATAAATTGCTGGGGTTTACCATTGCCGAGGCGATACTCTGCGCCTCAGTGACGCCTTTGTTAACGCCAGTGTTATATATGCTGACTTCAACGATGATGTATGTTTCTTATAAGGGCATTTTTGAGGTCAGTAAGTCGCCTGGATAATCGAGGCGCCTGTTATCAATTTTAAAGTATGGGTGACAGGCCATTGATGATGTGCAAAAATGCTTCGGATGCTATTTGATCTGATCTTGGATTTTTATTTTCATTCTATGAATGAATGCGGAGATGTTAAGCGGATTACTGATGCAGATAGCCGTTTCAATAACTGACGAGGATATTCAATTGATTTCAACGGGTATTTATATTTTGACGATTGCCTATGCAGCCTATGTCATTTATAGGGTGTCTCGCCAATAGCGTGTTTTTCACTTGCATTGTAAACCGAGAGTCCAATGACTAGCGCTTTCAGAGGTTCCTCCGCAAATATTCAAAGATAGTAATCCCGTTTATTTGCGGCAGACCTCTTTAAATTTATTCGTCCGGTTTCTTAAGCATCTTGCGCACATCGCCCAAATGCATCTCCTCTTGAGCTATCATGCGCCGTGCGTATTCTTCAAGCAGAACATTGCGGCCTTCCACCAGTTCAAGCAGGTGGGTGTATTCTGCTAAAGCCAGCGTTTCATGTTCCAAAGATTCCCGTAGAATATCGCCGATATCATGGCGATGTGTTTCCAGCAAAGACCCTATCCCCAAGGAAGGATGGGCATTTAAATGGGTGATTAATTCGCCCGCTTCGTTGGCGTGGGTCAAGGACTCAGTCGCCTGACTGCGCATCCAGGAAACAATGGGGATACGGTTATAGCCAAAAACCATCAACGCATAATGTGTATAACGGACAACGCCGGCCAGTTCCGCTTCCAGAATCTTATTTAGAACGGTAACTACTGCATCAGTATCTATTTGGGTGTTTGCCATGAGAGTCTCCTAAATCAAAATCATACTATAACATTTTTAATCACAATCAGGAAAAGACTTGATGGAACAATTGACTGATTTAAAAGCGATATTGCATTCTAAACGAGCCAATATCTATTACCTGGAAAAATGCAGGGTCATGCAAAAGGATGGCCGCGTGCTTTATCTTACCGAAGCCAAAGACCAAAACTATTACTGGAACATCCCCATTGCCAACACCACCGTTATCTTATTGGGGACAGGCACCTCCATCACACAAGCCGCCATGCGCATGTTGGCAAGCGCCGGTGTCTTGGTCGGTTTTTGTGGCGGCGGAGGTTCTCCGCTGTTTTCCGGCAGCGAAATTGAATGGCTCACCCCGCAAAGCGAATATCGCCCAACCGAGTATGTGCAAGCGTGGTTGAAATTTTGGTTTGATGATGACAAACGGCTTACCGTAGCCAAAGCCTTTCAAGATGCCCGCGTGACCTACCTAAAAAATATCTGGGCAAAAGACCGTGATCTTAAAGCCGAGGGCTTCTTTATCGATGACGTTGAGATTAACCATGCTTTAAACGGTTATGCGGCACAAATTCAAGGCGCCGGAAAAACCGGCGACTTATTACAAAAAGAAGCCCTGCTCACCAAGCAACTGTATCGCTACGCCGCCAAGGCCACCAAACTGGGCGATTTTGTCAGGGAACGCGAAAACACCGACCTCGCCAATGGCTTTTTAAACCACGGCAACTACCTGGCCTACGGCCTGGCCGCCACGACCTTATGGGTACTGGGCATACCGCACGGTTTTGCCGTCATGCACGGCAAAACCCGGCGCGGCGCATTAGTGTTCGATGTCGCCGACCTCATTAAAGACGCCATCGTCCTGCCCTGGGCCTTTATCAGCGCCAAGGAAAAGGCCTCCGAACAGGAATTTCGCCAGCAAATCCTGCAAAAATTTACCGAGCACAAAGCCCTGGACTTCATGTTTGAACAGGTCAAACAGCAAGCCATGCGGGACGACTGGTCATGATGGTCACCTTTGTCAGCCAATGCCAGAAAAAAGCCCTCAACCGAACCCGCCGGGTTTTGGATGCCTTTGCTAATCGCATTGGCGACAATACCTGGCAAACCATCATCACCGAAGACGGCTTAATCGCCGTTAAAACCCTGCTGCGTAAAACCGCCACCAAAAATACTGCCGTAGCTTGTCATTGGTTGCGCTCCAGAAGCCGGAGTGAGTTGGTTTGGATAGTGGGGAATCGCAAGCGGTTTAATGCCGAAGGGATTGTGCCGGTGAATGCAACAGGGAAAGCCATTATTAATACCGAACATGAAAACGATTGGCGCTTGATCTTGCCATTAATTAAATCCTTAACAGCATTGGCAGCGCTATTCCATGATTGGGGCAAAGCCTCGCAATGTTTTCAAGCCAAATTACAGCCGGGTAAATCAACCCAAAAAATCGGTGACCCTTTACGCCATGAATGGGTATCCTGTTTGTTGCTAAATGCCTTTGTGAAGGGAGGCACAGAGCCAGAAGCGACCGATGTCCAATGGTTGTCGCGTTTGGCGGCAGGGGAATTTGATGAACCCGCTTTAAAAGCACAAGCGGCTAAAAACTGCCCTGAACCCTTGCGCAGCTTACCAAAGATTGCCAGCTTAGTCGCTTGGTTAGTTTTGACACATCATCGTTTACCCTTACCTGTTAAAAATTCAGATGATGATAATCGCTTGAAAGGGTTGTCAGATGATCCCCCTAATTTTGCCGAGTTGCTTAGCATGATCAACGCTGATTTTGGTTATGCTAATCAAAGTACACCAAAACAACTGGATACCTGCCTGGTTTTTAAAAAAGGCTTGCCGAATCAATCCACGCTTTGGTTAAAACAAGCCAAAAAATGGGCGGCAAAAATTCAGGAAGGTTTGCCGCTGTTGGAACAAGCCATTGAAGACGGTAGTTATCGGCTGGTGTTGCACCATGCCCGTTTGTGTTTGATGTTAGGAGATCATAATTATTCCGCACAAGATGAACCAGAAAAATGGAGCGGTGATTACACGCCTATCGCCAACACTTACAGCAAAGACACCACCTTGGTAAACCAGCAACTGATCAAAAAGGGTACGCCTAAGCAGAAACTGGATCAACATTTGCTCGGGGTTGCCAAAAGCGCGTTAAATACCGCCTACTTGTTACCTAAATTTGAATTTGAAGACGAGCCGTCGCTGTATGTGTATGACATCAAGAAATTGAAGCAAAGAAGCAAAGACGAAAAATTCCAATGGCAAGATAAATCGGTCGAACAAATAAAAAAGTGGCGGGAGGCAGAAAGCTTGAACCAAGCGCATTTCGGCTTTTTTGCGGTCAATATGGCAAGTACGGGTTGTGGCAAAACTCTTGCCAACGCCAAAATCATGCAAGCTTTATCCAAGCAGGGCGATAGCTTACGTTTCTCATTGGCGTTGGGTTTGCGTACTTTGACTTTGCAAACGGGTGATGAATACCGTGACCGTATCGGCCTGGATAATAGCGAGCTGGCGGTCATGATCGGTTCACGCGCAGTGCAGGAATTACATCAACAAAACCAGCAAGCGTCAATAGACGATGACCTTAATGGCGTAACGGGGTCGGAATCGGCAGAACAACTTTGGGAAGACAACGAAGTTTATTATGAATGCACGCTTCCCGAAACCAGTTTAGCCACTGTCTTGCGTGATGACCGCTGTAAAAAAATGCTCTATGCCCCGGTGTTGGCCTGCACCATCGACCACCTGATGGCGGCAACTGAAACCAAACGCGGCGGGCGCTATATTTTACCTTGTTTACGCTTGATGTCCGCCGATTTAGTGATTGATGAAATTGACGACTTTGACGGCAGTGACCTGATTGCCATTGGCCGCCTTATCCATTTGGCGGGCATGTTGGGACGCAAGGTGATGATTTCTTCGGCGACCATTCCGCCTGATTTGGCGGAGGGTTACTTTAACGCCTATCAAGCAGGCTGGCGGCTGTTTGCTCAAACACGTGGTGTGAAAAGCCAAATCGGCTGCGCCTGGATAGATGAGTTTGCCACGCAAATTGACAGCATTCAAAATGCAGGCATTGCCAGTTACCAACAGGCACACCTGCGCTTCATCGACAAACGCAGCGGTAAGTTACAAACACTAACCGCCAAACGAATCGCCGAAATCGTTACCTGCACGCAACAAGACAGCGAAGCAGATTATTTTGCCATCTTGCAACAAGCGATTACCCGCCAGCATCAGCGCCATGCCCAAACTGATGCCCAAACGGGTAAGCAAGTATCATTTGGGGTGGTACGGATGGCAAATATTCCGCCCTGTATTCGTTTGACTGAGTATCTCGCCGCCGAGGCAACGTGGCCTGAAACTATCGACATTCGGGTGATGGCGTATCATAGCCAACAAGTGCTATTACTCCGCAGCGCACAAGAAAAACACTTGGATGGCCTACTCAAGCGCAACGATCCAAAAGCAGTGTTTAATAATCCACTGATTCAAAACCACTTGCATGACAGCCACGCCAAGAATGTGATTTTTATTTTAGTTGTCACGCCAGTTGAGGAGGTCGGGCGTGATCATGATTTTGATTGGGCAGTGGTTGAGCCATCCTCTTACCGTTCCATTATTCAATTGGCAGGGCGGGTTCTCAGGCATCGCGACCTCACTCCCAAAACGGCTAACATGGCGTTGATGCAGTTCAATTTAAAGGCTCTCAAAAAACAACGTGAAGCGTATTGTCGCCCCGGCTATGAAAGTGAACATCTGCGCTTAGTCAGTCACGACTTACAGGATTTAATCCCCAGCGCACAGTTGACCTGCATTAATGCCGTGCCGCGTATCCAGAAAAATGCCCAGCCAACACCCGATAAAAATCTGGCTGATTTGGAGCACGCCAGTATTAAGGGCTTGTTAACAGCCTACAACAAAAAAGGCCCACAAGCCTTGCAGGGTTGGCTAACAGAATGTTGGTGGTTAACTGCCTTGCCGCAACGCTTAAGCCCGTTTCGCCAACAAACCGGACAACTGACTCTATATCTGATCCCTGACGACAAGAAAGGCTGGGTGTTGGTTGAAAAAACGCCCAAAGGCGGCACAGAACCCAAGGAATCAAGCTATAAAATCGAACATACGCAAACTACGCCAGCTTGGCATAAAAAATTATGGCTATATCGCGATTATGAAGAATTGCTGGAACAACAAGCGGAAAGTCGCGGCTTATCATTGCATCAGGCAGCCTTACGTTATGGTGAAATCAGCGTGCCTGTTTATGCCGACGAATTGGAAGAAGGAAAAGGCTATCTCTATTGCAATCAGTTGGGGCTATGTAAAAAATCGTAAACGGTTACAGCAAGGTTTTTATTGCTGAAAAAGGCAGCACCAGGCGATTTTTGCTGGTTGATAACCGCATAAAACCGAATTTTTCGTAAAACCGAGCCGCTTGTTCGTCCTTGGCATCGACGATCATGCCTAAAGTGCCGATTTTTTCGGCGGCTTCGGTGGTGATTTTAAACGCATGGAAAATCAGAGCATCACCGTAGCCTTGTTTTTGAAAGCGTAAATCAACCGCTAAACGACCCAATAACAAAAATGGCGCGTCAGCATAGCTGCCTATGTTAGTGTTATCGGGTAATTGATCAGTCGGCACGGAATGGGCGCAAATAGAGTAATAACCGATAATCTGTTGCTGCTCGGCTAACACATAAACTCGTGTCAAGCCACGTTTTTGGTCTTGGTTGGCGAATTGTTGCAGATATAGGTTAAGTGCGATCACGCCACAATCAAAGGTTTTTCGCTGGTGTTTCTTGGTGTCTAAACGCTCAAATATCATTCAGTATTAATTATCCTTTGATAAGTTTGTGCCGTTTTTTTCATGCGTTCAGTTGGTTCTGGTGGATTATCCAGCATAGCGAAAAACATTTGCCAGTCCCCAGTGCTAAAACGGGTTTTTTCATGCTCTGAAATGATTGATTCAGCTTTTTCACGGATGCTTTGGCGAATAAATTTGCTTTTGTCCAAATCAACATAGCTTCTAGCGCGTTCCAGTAATTGTAAAGTCACGGCATCCATACGGATTTTTAAAACATCTTGTTTGTTTAATTCAATGGTCATGTATCACCCCCACTTTTCACAGAAGTGATATTGTACCCACAAATAACAAGAAAATCGCCTAATTCATGGGTACATTAGATAAATAAGCTGCCTGTGCGGCAGTGAACTAAAAAAATACAAAAACAAATATACATTTCTAAGCTGCCTGTACGGCAGTAATGATGATAGTTTAAATCAAAGCTTTTTAAAACGCTAATGAATTTAAAAACAAATATAAATATACAGGTTGACAATATTATCAGTGGCGGCCTAAAATTTATCTCACCCTCATTAACAAAGGACAGCATTATGTTAGATCCAGCTATCCAGACGTTTTTATCAGAACGCCAAGCCACTTGGTTAAAAGATAAACTCAAGTCGTGTAAAGACGAAGCAGAACAGCAGGAGGTTGAAAGTAAAGCCAATGAAAAATACTCATTGTCAAATTGGCTTCCCGATGCCGCTAAACGAGCAGGGCAATTAGCCATCTCTAGTCATCCACCAAAATTCAGTCATCCAAGTATAAAGAAAGAAAAAATAAGTGCCGTAATTGCAAACAGCCAGCGTATAAAAGATGGTTTCTTGCGTACAGGCAATACTCATGCTGATTTAGATGTTTTTGGTAATGCAGCCGCTTTGGATGTTCTCACATTTCTGTCGCTAAAATTAAGCGATGGACAAACTGTCTTAAGCCATCTTGAACAAGACAGCGAAGTTATTAAAACTCAATTTAATTATATCTTCGCTCCCGCTATTAAGTCACAGCGCGACTTATTTGAAACGCCAGCGCCACACTCTGTTAATACGTTTGCTGATATTCGACAAGGTTTATTAGCCATCAAGCAAACCGACAGTAAAGCTATAACCTCAGAAAAACTAAAACAAATCTATTTCCCCGTCGATGAGAATTATCACCTACTGTCGATACTCACCCCATCCGGCTTAATGTTCAAGCTGAAAGAGCGCATCAACACGATTCGATTTTCCGACGCTACGAAACTTGCGCGTGAACATCGGCGCAATCAAGAGCATCATGAACAAGGTTTTGACGAGCTTTACAACCTTACCGTTATTGGCTTTGGCGGAACCAAGCCGCAAAACATCAGCGTGCTAAATAATCAATTTGGCGGTACGGCTTATCTCTTATCATCAATGCCGCCGCAGTTAAAGCTGCGTGGACTGCAAACCCCAAAAACTGATTTTTTTAACAACAGTTTGTATTACAAAAACTATCAAGACAGCTTTAAAGCCTTACACAAGTTACTACAAGCTGATTACAACAATGTCAATATTCGCGAAGGCCGCGATAATTTGCTGAACTTTATTATCAAGCAAGCGATGGATGAGCAAGTGACAGAAAAGCTCTGGCAACTGCGGCAACTGGAAGCGGGCTGGTCAGAAAACACCCAGCTCCCAACGGCGCAAAAAATCTGGCTGGATGCCCACTACAGCGAACAGCGCGAAAGCGATGACGGTTGGCTGAATGAAGTCATCGGCGATTTTGCGCGTTGGTTCGTCTTCTCATACACAAAAACCATCGGCAAAGATCAAGCTATTTCTCTGGGTGATATTGAGCTGGCGCACTTCAAGCAACTACTTGCTGACTATCAGGAGGATTTACGATGAGAAGCCTATTGTTACTGCCCAAGCTGCAAATTCACAACGCTAACGCGCTGTCCAGCCCTTACAGCATCGGCTTTCCCGCCATGACCGCATGGCTGGGCGCAGTCCACGCCTTGCAACGGCGGCTTAATCAAGCAGGACATCCCGAACTGCGCTTTAACAGTGTGGGAGTGGTGTGTCATGAAATTACCCTGCACACGCACCAAGGGCAGGGCGATTATGTGCAGTCTATTATTGGTACAGGCAATCCGCTTGATAAAGATGGCACTCGACCTTCCTTTATCGAAGAAGCCCGTTGCGAGCTGACCGTATCGTTGATCATCGAGTATGAAGGACTGGCGCGATCCATCAGCGCCGATGGTTTCATCAAAACCGTAGCCGAGAAAATGCAACGCTTGAAATGGGCGAGCGGCGATCTGTTGCAGTGTGCTAAACCACAATTTAAAGCCATAGAAGATGAAAAGACCTTGCGGCAACTGACCCGGCAACTTATGCCCAGTTATACGCTGATTGAACGCCGCGAACTGATGACCGAAGCCAT
This sequence comes from Methylococcales bacterium, assembly GCA_028712795.1. Classification (GTDB taxonomy): domain Bacteria; phylum Pseudomonadota; class Gammaproteobacteria; order Methylococcales; family Methylomonadaceae; genus Methylobacter_C. The sequence continues at coordinate 3,220 of JAQTPT010000012.1, read as the reverse complement.
GCAAGGCGGTCAAGATGCTATTGATGCTTTGCTGGATTACCTAACCGTAAAAAATCGCAGCCAACTCATTGAGGACAAAGTCGAGTGGACAAGCAATCGCAAGGCCAAAGGCTGGCTGGTGCCGATTGCCACCGGATTTCACGGCATCAGCGAGCTGGGCCATGCTGAAAACCAGCGTGACCCCGACACCCCGCATCGTTTCGCCGAAAGTTTGGTGACGCTGGGCGAGTTTGTCATGCCTTACCGCATTAAACATTTGGACGATATGCTTTGGCACAGCCATTACGACGTGGAAAACAACTTATACCTCATTCAACAAAACCAGCATTAATCACACAAAGGAAAACCACCATGGCTAGCAAAGACATCATTAAACCCGCAACAGTATTGGCATTTGAGAAAAAACTGGTTCCTTCCGATGGGCGCTTTTATGGCACCACCTGGGACAAAAGAGTCGAAGCCGCAACGCCGCTTAAGCTCCAAGAAAAATCAGTACGCGGTACCATTTCCAATCGCTTGAAAAAAGCCCTGCAAGATGATCCAGCAAAATTGGACGCCGAAGTCGAAAAACCCAATTTACAGACGGTTGATAGTTGTGCCTTAGGTAGCGACCAAGACACCTTGAAACTGAGCTTTACCTTAAAAATCCTCAGCGGCGTGGAAAAACCTTCTGCCTGCAACAGTACCGCGTTCAACGCCAGTTACGCGCAAGCCGCCAAAAACTATATCGACAGCAAAGGTTTTACCGAACTCGCCAAACGCTACGCCACCAACATTGCCAATGGACGCTTTTTATGGCGCAATCGAGTCGGTGCAGACCGCATTGAAGTTAGCGTTAAGGTGCTGAATCAAGGCGAAGACGCAAACTGGACATTTGATGCCAAAGATAAAGCGATTGGTATTAAGGACTTCAGCAGCAACCATCCTGACATAGCCGAGCTGGCCGCTAAAATCGCCGATACCTTATCGGGTAAACGTGAATTTTTATTACTGGAAATTAACTCTTATGCGCAAGTAGGTCTGGCGCAAGACGTGTATCCCAGCGAAGAATTAGTGCTGGACAAGGGCAATAGCAAATCGAAGAAAAGTAAAATCCTTTACCACATTGACGGGGTTGCGGGTATGCACTCGCAAAAAATAGGCAACGCGCTACGCACGATTGACACTTGGTATCCGCAACCGGAAGACGGTGACTCCATCGGCCCGATTGCGATTGAAGTTTACGGCGCAGTGACCAACCTAGGCAAAGCCTACCGTGGGCCTAAAGACAAGGTTGATTTTTATACGCTGTTCGATAAGTTTGCGCGGGGCGGTGCATTAGGCACAGATGAACAACATTACGTTATGGCGGTGTTGGTGCGGGGTGGCGTGTTTGGCGAAAGCGGCAAGGACTAAGTCATGAGGTTTTATCTGGAAATTACCTTACTGCCCAATCCCGAGGTTGGAATAAATTTCCTCTGGTCAAAAATATTCCAACAAATCCATCTAGGCTTGGTTGAAATGCAGGACGAACAAGGCCGCGTGCTAATTGGTTTATCATTTCCTGAATATGTAACCGGTGAAAAATTTAGCCTATTGGGTGGCAAACTGCGGTTATTGGCTAAGGATGAAGAAACTCTCAGCCAATTCAATGCCAGCCACTGTTTGGCGAGGCTAAGCGACTATGTCCATTGCACCAGTATTCGCCCCGTGCCGGAAAAACTCACGGGATACGCAATTTATCAACGCGAACAACCTAAATCCAACAAAGAACGCTTAGCCAGACGCTATGCCAAAAGGCACAACGAAGACTATGGCGTAGCGTTGCTGCACTATAGCGAGATGGCACATCAAACCATAGCGACACCTTTTATTCGGTTAAAAAGTTTGAGTGGTGGCAATGAGTTTTGTTTGTGGATTAAAAAAACCGTGGTCACGGAACCGTCTGGCATGGCATTCAGCAGTTATGGTTTAAGCGCTGTATCAACCGTACCCGAATTTTGACCAAAGCTTTTTTCGCTCTTTAAAAATCAATAAAAATCAGCCAGTTGTATAATGTGGTTTTGGGGATGGGTAAAAGCAATTAAATCTCCTGTATACTGCTATGCAACTGGCTTTAAGGCTTTATGAGGTCAGTTCACTGCCGCACAGGCAGCTTAGAAAGCTTGCACATCAGCCCTCTCTGCCAAGCGGGTGTTCACTGCCGCACAGGCAGCTTAGAAAAGCTTATGGTAATGCCTTGTGGCGCATAGCCAGTTCACTGCCGCACAGGCAGCTTAGAAATTTAACCCATTTGTACACGACTGCAACGCCGGGTTCACTGCCGCACAGGCAGCTTAGAAATGGAACAATTATATTAAATCGTGGGGTGACAAGTTCACTGCCGCACAGGCAGCTTAGAAATTTTTTGTTGTGTATTTATATTATTTTGATGAGTTCACTGCCGCACAGGCAGCTTAGAAATTAGCTTCAGTTTTCTGATCGTGTCGGTATACGTTCACTGCCGCACAGGCAGCTTAGAAAAGCCGTCCCCAAACAGCCGTGTGATCTGGAACGTTCACTGCCGCACAGGCAGCTTAGAAATGAAATTCAAGGTGCACCGTATACCGCGCCTCGTTCACTGCCGCACAGGCAGCTTAGAAAATAACCGTTAACAAATTTCGGTGGCTGGCAACGTTCACTGCCGCACAGGCAGCTTAGAAATAATGTCGGCTCAAATAGCGCCGGTATGTTGTGTTCACTGCCGCACAGGCAGCTTAGAAATCCCTGCTAATTCCAAACTGTAAAACACACCAGTTCACTGCCGCACAGGCAGCTTAGAAAAGCAGATGCAAAACAGCATGGAGGCAAGAGATGTTCACTGCCGCACAGGCAGCTTAGAAATGATCAGTAGAATTAGCTATCGAGTTGTCGTTGTTCACTGCCGCACAGGCAGCTTAGAAACGTTCGAGTAATATTCTACGGCTCCAGAATCTGTTCACTGCCGCACAGGCAGCTTAGAAATGATGTAGTTGTTACCTCCGTTCGTTATGCGAGTTCACTGCCGCACAGGCAGCTTAGAAATACAATAAAGGCTTCGCCACCATTCAGTTAATGTTCACTGCCGCACAGGCAGCTTAGGAACGTGCATAAAATAACTTATGCAACTTCTGAAATTGTCGCTTCAGGAATGGCAGTATAATTCCATTGCCCCAGATGCTTATCAAATACAATTCGCATGGATTCTTTAAACCCCTCCACA
>JAQTPT010000011.1 GCA_028712795.1 Methylococcales bacterium | reverse complement strand
GCAGCGTTTTTTGCAACAACACCAATTGCGGTTGAACGTGCATATCAAACCGCCGTGCGGTCTGGAATAAACGAAGCAACAGTTGACCAAAAGAAATATCTTTCAGCGGCTTTTCAAAGATCGGTTCGCAAACGCTACGAATAGCGGATTCAAATTCTTCTATGCGCGTTGAACTGGGCACCCAGCCGGATTCAACGTGCATTTCGGCCACTTTTCGATAATCCCGGTTAAAGAAAGCCAGAAAATTCTCTGCCAGGTAACGCTGGTCAGACAAAGACAAGGAGCCGACGATACCAAAATCAACCGCTATATATTTATCCGGCAGATCGACAAAAATATTGCCCGGGTGCATGTCGGCATGAAAGAAGTTATCCCTAAAAACCTGAGTAAAAAATATTTCCACACCGCGTTCGGCCAGTACTTTAAAGTTTGCGCCGCCCGCTTTAAGCTGCTCGATTTCTCCGACGGGTATGCCGTGGATTCTTTCCATGACCATGACTTTATGGCGCGTCAGAGGCCAGTGGATCTCGGGTATGTAGATCAATTCCGAGTTTTCAAAATTACGGCGCAATTTAGCGGCATTGGCCGCTTCTCTGACCAGATCAAGTTCATCCAGCGTGCTTCTTTCAAATTCGGCAACCACGTCCATGGCGCGTAATCTTCTTGCATCAGCCCAGAACCGTTCCGCAAAACGCGCCAATTCATAAAGCAGTCCGATGTCCGAACGGATTCGCTCTTCAATGTCCGGCCGCAATACTTTAACGATGACGCTTTCGCCGGTGTGTAACACAGCGGTATGAACCTGGGCAACGGAAGCTGATGCCAACGGCGTTGGGTCAAATGCGGCAAAAGCCTCGTCAATGGACATGCCCAATTCTTTTTCGATAATACTACGGGCAATCTCATTGGCAAAGGGTGGAACTCGGTCTTGCAGTTTCACCAATTCATCTGAAATGTCATCGGGCAGCAAATCTTTACGGGTAGATAAGGCCTGGCCGAATTTGACATAGATAGGCCCCAAATCTTCCAAGGCACGTCTGATTCTGACCGCACGGGATTCGGATTTGGCTTTAAGCCAATAGCTGGGAGAGATAAAAGCTAAATAACGGACAGGGCGGAATAAATGGGTTTTTAAAACGATTTCGTCCAGGCCATGAGTGACTAGAACCCAGTTAATGTGGATCAGGCGTAATACTAATTTAGGTCGGATCACGAGTTACCTTTGTTTGTTGGGTGGGCTCTACATTTTGTGCCCGACGAGATTCACTCCGAAGTTTTACCTTGGTTTTTTCTTCGTGAGCTTTATGTCTTCATGAAAAAATCAGGTTTTATTCAGCAGCGTATTTTCCAGCCGTTCAATTTTGCTTTGCAAACGGTCGAAGTCGGTACGCAATTGATCAATTTGGCGATAAAAAATATCCATCTCCGGCACGGCTGGTAAATCACGGGTTTCTTCCTGTAGAAACTCCGAAGCATTAAGCCTGAAGGTTTCAATAGACTCTTTGCTCCAGTTTTGACCGGATCGAAAAAACTGGCTTATGTTATGGGCTAGACTGTCGCCGGTATAACGGGCCAACTGTTTTTCCAAATTGATGTCCAGTTTAGCGAACAGTTCCTGAAACTTTCGGCCCGTTTGCATATCCCCCTCGATCACTACTTCACCGGAGAAAATGGAACGCATGGGTTTTGAGCTGAGACCCATTAAGCCAAAGGCGAAAACCGAACCGGTCAAATGCGTATCCGCTTGTTTCGGGCTGTAATCGAGAAGCTGAATTGAATCAGGGGTAGGGCACAGGTAAAGGGTTTCATTAAAGGACGTAATCGTCACGGCAATGATTTTACCGGCCAAGGGTTCCAGAAAAACACCGCTGTTCTCGTCCAAGGCAAGAAATTTGTTGAGCGCGGCTTCCAGTGCGCTCATCAGTAACGGTTTGATGACCATGCTAGATTTTATAACCTCTATGCACGGCAACAATGCCTTGCGTCATATTGAAATATTCGCAGCGTTCCAGTCCGGCGTTTTCCATCATTTTTTTTAGCTCATCCTGTTTGGGATGCATGCGGATTGATTCAGCCAGATAGCGGTAACTGTCTTCATCTTTGGCAACAATTTTGCCAATCTTGGGCAGAAGCTTGAATGAATAAAAATCGTAGACTTTTTCCGTGATTTTATCTGTAGGGTGTGAAAATTCCAGCACGATAACGCGGCCGCCGGGTTTAAGAACGCGGTGCATGGAGCGCAACGCGGCATCTTTATCGGTGACATTGCGCAGACCAAAGGCGATGCAGACACAGTCAAAGGTATTGTCTTCAAAGGGCAGGCATTCGGCGTTGACTTGCGCATAACGGATATTGCCAGCCAAACCTTTGTCTATCAGACGGTCGCGGCCTGTGCGCAGCATTTCGGAATTGATATCGGCCAACACTACCTGGCCTTCCTTGCCGACACGTTGCTCAAAGAGTACCGTCAAATCACCCGTTCCGCCAGCCAGATCAAGCACTTGTTCGCCTTTGCGCACATTGCTCAATTGCACGGCAACGCGCTTCCATATTCGGTGAATACCCAGTGACATCAAGTCATTCATGATATCGTATTGCCCGGCAACCGAATCAAATACGCCCCGTACCAGGTTGATCTTGTCTTCGGTGGCAACTTGTCTAAAGCCAAAATGCGTGGTGTTTTTGTTTGTCATTGTCATGCCTAATTTTTCAGTGATTCTTTGCGTTTATGTCCGGCGGCTTCCAGCTTGTCGAGGTAATTGGCCCATAACATGGGGTACTCAGCGCCTAATTTATAGAGCAAATCCCAAGTATAAATGCCACTGTTATGGCCATCGCTAAATACTGGAGCGATAGCGTAATTGCCTACCGGTTTAATTTCTTTAATGCTGACATCTTCTTTTCCTGTCTGGAGAATTTCCTGCCCCGGCGCATGACCTATCGCTTCCGCCGAAGGCGTGTAGACGCGCAGATATTCGCTCGGCAGTTGATACACGCTGCCGTCATCAAAACCAATTTCAAGAATGTTTGAAACCTGATGCAGTTTGATTTCAGTGGGCCAGCAGTTGCAGGGTTTTACAGTTAAGCGCATTTTCAATATGTAATTTAAGTGAATTCAATGGTTCTTTGATAATGGTAGCCAATTTTTTCGTAGCCTTCTTTTTCCCAAAATAACTGTCCCTTGTCATTCGTTAAATAGCAATTTAGTTCGCTTGCTATACAACCTTGCGATTTTGCATAGTCATATACCCAAGCCATAAGCTGTTTACCTAGGCCGTTAGAGCGATACTCTTCTAAAATTATCACGTTGTCCGGTTCTATATGTTTGCCGACATAGTATTTTGTAAGTATCCATAATCCGCAGATGCCAATTAAGATTTCATCGGAATAGATACCTGCGCATCGGTATCCTTGCCCTACCATCTCAATGATCCGGTCTTGCAATATGGTTTCAGAAATAGCCGGATTGAGGGTTGCAATAATGGAATGATTGAAAATATTTGATCAGTAGCAATCAATTTGATCTCAATCGTAGTCACCATATCTGTATACCTTTTATCAAGCCAGTCCGTTGAATGATGAGTTAGAAATTGTGGGTATAGTGTGCATATGCTTTTGAAACCTTTCCATCTTGATTGAAATGAAATACCTCTGCCGATAAACCGCTGACACCTTTGTAGTAAAGGGTTATGCTGTTTATGCCGACAAGCGTAGTAACCAACTCAAAATGAAGATCGGGAACCAATTGAAGGGCTTTGACCCAATAAGCACCAATTTTTTCCTTACCCTTTAATGTTCCTGACGGTTCACCAGTCACCTTGATGATTACAGGTGACGACATTTCAAAATCGTCGGTGTAATGCGACAAAATACGATCAAGGTCGTGTTTATTCCAAGAATCAATCCAGTCAGCCGCAAAATGATCGGCGAATGCCTTATCGAGCATGATTACCTTTAACTCAGTTACACGATAGCGTAACCCGATATTGGGCTACAAAATATACCGGCTCAAATCCTCGTCTTCAGCAAACTCGGTCAAGTGCTGATCAACATAGGCTGCATCAATAACGATGGTTTTTTCAATGAGGTCGGGGGCATTGTAGGAGATTTCTTCCAGCAGCCGCTCCAACATCGTGTGCAAGCGCCTCGCGCCTATGTTTTCAGTGGCTTCATTCACTTGCCAGCCCAGTTCGGCAATGCGTTGGATGCCATCGGCCGCGAATGTTAAGGACACCCCTTCCGTAGCCAGTAGCGCCTGATATTGTTCAGTTAAGGACGCATTAGGCTCGGTCAAAATACGCACAAAATCATCCGCTGACAGCGCGCTTAGCTCAACACGGATCGGAAAGCGGCCTTGGAGTTCGGGTATCAAATCGGATGGCTTGGCAACATGGAACGCGCCCGAAGCGATAAATAGAATGTGATCGGTTTTGATCGCGCCGTATTTAGTGCTTACGGTACTGCCTTCAACCAGGGGCAACAAATCACGTTGCACGCCTTCACGCGATACTTCACCGCCACCGCCGCCTAATTCAGAACGTTTGCAAATTTTATCTATTTCATCCAGAAATACAATGCCGTTTTGTTCTACAGCCTCTACCGCGCGTGATCGAATGTCATCTTCATTGACCAGCTTGGCGGCTTCTTCTTCCTGTAAGGAATGCAAGGCTTTTTTGATGGACATTTTGCGGGGCCGGGTTTTGCCCGAGCCCATATTTTGGAACATGCCTTGCAATTGACTGGTCATTTCTTCCATGCCGGGAGGCGCCATGATTTCTACGCCCATTGGCGCAACATGCACGTCAATTTCGATTTCCTTACTGTCCAGATCGCCTTCACGCAGTTTCTTGCGCATTTTTTGACGGGTGGATTCCTCCGTATTAGAAAGCATGCCGCCATCAGCTCTGGGTAGCAGAATATCCAGAACCCTATCTTCCGCAGCATCGTAGGCTTTGGTTTGAACCTTTTCCATTTCAGTCATGCGCGTCATTTTGACGGCAGTATCGACCAAATCCCGAACAATCGATTCAACATCCCGGCCGACATAACCCACTTCGGTAAATTTGGTGGCCTCTATCTTAATAAAGGGCGCGTTTGCCAAACGCGCCAGACGGCGGGCGATTTCCGTTTTACCAACACCCGTGGGTCCAATCATTAAAATATTTTTGGGGGTTATTTCATCGCGTAAAGCGGAATCAACCTGTTGACGCCGCCAACGGTTTCTTAGCGCAATAGCCACAGAGCGTTTGGCGCTGGCCTGGCCAATAATGTGTTTATCCAGCTCGCTTACAATTTCTTTAGGGGTCATCTGTGTCATGCGGTTACTCGTTGGGTTCAGCGTCTAGTTCTTCTATGCGCAGATTATGGTTGGTGTAAATACAAATATCAGCAGCAATATTTAAAGATCGTTCGACAATTTCGCGTGCGCTCAGATTGGTATTTTCCAGCAATGCCCGTGCAGCGGCCTGGGCAAAAGCACCGCCTGAGCCTATCGCCATCAAGTCAAATTCGGGCTCGATAACATCGCCGGTGCCTGAAATGATTAACGATGTTTTGGCATCCGCAATGGTCAGCAACGCTTCCAGCTTGCGCAATGCACGATCCGTGCGCCAGTCTTTAGCCATTTCAACGGCGGCGCGGGTCAAGTTGCCGCGATGTTTTTCCAGTTTGCCTTCGAAGTGCTCAAATAACGTAAACGCATCCGCCGTTGCGCCTGCAAAACCGGCAATGACCTTATCGTGATAAAGGCGGCGAACCTTGCGGGCGTTGCCCTTCATGACAGTATTGCCCAAAGTGACCTGACCATCACCGCCGATCACAACTTTGTCGCCACGGCGAACAGAAAGTATGGTTGTTCCTCTAAACACTTTAACATCCCAAAATTACAATATACATAATACAGATTTTACATGGTATGAATTTAAAATGTGGGAAAAAATGCAATTGTGGCGGAACCTCGTTTACTGCGGGCATGGCGGCGACATGCATGGGACTGGCCGTCAGCGCTTTTTTTGATACCAATGACAAGGCTGTCGCCATGGCACCGATTTTATTAATTCCTCAGGTTGTGTTGTCGAATACGGTTGTGCATCTGGATCCAGTCGGATTGTGGGTGGCAAAGTCCAGCATGGTTTCGCTTTGGGCGTTGGATGCCATGAAAACCACTTTGAGTTCTGAAAGCCGCAAGGATCTGGAAATGGCTGGTCAACGCGGTAAGGCGCAATCTATAGGGCGTAATAGGCGCTAGCCGTATTGCGCCGCATGGTGAACTTCGTTGTGGAGCAATACGGCCGGGTAGTGCCATAGGATGTGCTGAGGAACGGAGCGCATCAAACGCGAACAATGGGCTTCCTTCGTCAGCCCATCCTATAGATCTAAGGGTTGAGTCGCTGTTGCGGCGAATAGTTTTGATGCCGATTTCATAGGGATGTGGTTTGTCCCGGCTGTATACGATAACATGCAGGTTTTAAACAGGCGAAGAACAGCATTATGACTATCGACTACCGCAACATCATCACTTTGGAACCGGGCAAGCGCGGTGGCAAACCTTGTATACGCGGATTGAGAATTACTGTTTACGACGTTTTGGCATGGTTGGCTGACGGCATAACCGAAGCAGAGATTTTAGAGGATTATCCTGAACTTGACGCAACAGATATTCGCGCTTGCTTGGCGTTTGCTGCTGATCGCGAACATAATTTGACTGCCATCGTTTGATGAAACGGCTGCTTGACGAAAACCTGTCGCGTCGCGCGGCTCCTTTCCTTCAAGATGCGTTTCCGGGAAGTACGCAAATTGCCCTGCTTGGGAACGAGCATGAAATAAGTTGAGCAACTTGGAACTCACATACCAATAATGCCGGGCTTATCGAAGCATGAACTTGATCAGGTTATTTCATGCTCGTTCCTTGGCATGGAAAACACCGATGATCGGACGATCTGGCGCTATGCGAAAGACAACGATTTTATGATCGTTACCAAGGATGCCGATTTTTTTGAGATGGCGAGCGTGTATGGACCACCGCCTCAAATAGTCTGGCTAAAAATTGGCAACCAATCCAAAGCAGCGACCATCAATGCGCTAATTGCTAATCGGCAGAACATTGAACAGGCGTTAGTTTTGGATGGGAAGGCATGCATAGAAATTTACCGCTAACGCGGTAAGGCGCAATCCGTAGGGTGCAAAAGGCGCTAGCAGTATCGCGCCGCATATTTGGTTTTGAAAATTGCGCAATACGCTAGTTCGTAGGATGGTTTTGCGACAGCAAACCGTCATGACCTTCTTTGATGGATTTCCTGTTGACAAATCTTACGCATTCGTTAAAAAAACGCTTTCAACACCAGAGACAACACGCCTGCCAGTAAAACAACTGTCATCCATTTTTGCACGTCCTGATCGGTTCTGATGGGAGCAAGCTCTTTTTCAAGTTTGTGGTCAAAATACGCTTGGGTAACCAGTGTGTCTTGCGCCTCGGCAATAACACGTATCACTGCTTCTGCCTGCGCCTGCTGGAAACCGGCTGCTTTAAGCTTGTCAACAAGTTGTAAGGTATCAAAGGTAACAGTGGTCATAAGGTAAATTCTACGTGAAAATGGTTTCTTATAATATTACGCATTTTTATATTAAACAAAATTAACCCGTAAACCCTAAAGCGTAATCCATAGACATAGGAACATGCATAAGATAACTTGAGCAACCAGTCGTGATAATGCGTCCAACCTAATAAATATTACCAATGATCTTTAACTTTTTCCATAAAAACACGCAACTATTCGAGGTTCCATGAAACTATTTTCTATTACCCTTATCCTTATCGCATTGTTCGGTCTTTTGGCGTATACCAATCCCAAGCTGGACAATTACGATCAATTCATCATCCAGTGGATAACCGAAGAAGCGAGAAAAGAGAAAGACCCGATGGTGGGGGCGCTGGGTTCTTTACTTGGGGGTTTTGCCGCCAATTTAATGACCACTCAGACGGTACGAAAGGATTATGTTTTTTTCAGTACCTACGATGCCGGTTTTGGAAATGAGCATCTGCGGGCGATTGGGGTACTGAATAATTTTTACATTATAGAAAGCCCTGGATCCAAACGTGGCGAGTAACTTTCTTTGCCCGGTCAAGCAATTTTTATCATCCTATGCCAGGTGATAGTCCGGGCGTTGGTGAACTGGAGATTTGCATGATCAACATTGATTTCGCACTAGGAACGCATACCGGCTTGGTGCGTGTATTAAACGAGGACAGCCTTCTTGCTTTACCGAAGTTTGGCTTTTGGGCGGTAGCGGATGGCATGGGCGGGCACGAAGCGGGCGAGGTCGCAAGCGGGATTGCAATTCGGGAACTAGCGGGCAGCATCGAGCAAGGCGTGCCGCTAGCCGAGGCCTTTGAAACAGCCCATCGCGCAATACAAACTGCCGCTCTGAAAGGCGAGGGAGCAGCGAATATGGGTTCGACGATGGTCGCTGCGAAACTCGATGGCCTGCGTTATGAAGTCGCCTGGGTAGGCGATAGCCGCGCTTATCTGTGGAACGGTAAGCTGCATCAACTCACTACAGACCATTCTTATGTCCAGCTGCTTCTGAAAGCTGGCTTGATTAGCGAGAGCGAGATTCCGGGACATCCTTGCCGTAATATTATTTCTCAGGCGTTAGGCGTGGGGGGAGCCGATAAAGCCGATATCAGGGTCGACATCGTGGCGGGTGTATTGGAGGAGAAAGATACCTTGCTGCTTTGCTCCGATGGACTGAGCGGAGAAGTGACTGACGACGGCATCGCTGCCATTCTTGCCGAAACCACGGATGCTCAAGCCAGGGTGGATCGCCTTATTGCAGCCGCCCTGGAAGCTGGGGGGAAAGATAATATTACCGTGATTGTGCTTACTCCGCGGCAATCGAAGCTATCCAGGTAGACTGTGGATTATTCAACGTTACTTTGCATTAAGCTAAAATCTTTTAAATCCAACGTGTAAAAACCAAAAAACGGGTAGCAACCGCTTGGAAGTGATCATGCGGGCCGTGCCGGTCTATTCGATAATGCTGTTGTAGGGTATTATTGTCGCTTTGTATTTGTTGATCACCGGCATTATATGCACAATTGAGCGCCCCATGAACACTGATGATATTACTAAAGTAAAAAATTACCTGCTTAATTTACAGGATCAGATTTGCTCGGCTTTGGAAGGCGAAGAACCCGAAGCCCGTTTTATCGAGGATATTTGGGATCGGGCTGAGGGCGGTGGCGGCAGAAGCCGCGTACTGGAAGAGGGTCAGGTGTTCGAGCAGGGCGGGGTGAATTTTTCTTATGTTAGAGGCATTAGTCTGCCTGCTTCGGCAACCGCCAAACGCCCTGAATTGGCTAACCGTCAATTTCACGCAATGGGTGTGTCGCTGGTTATCCATCCCAAAAATCCGTATGTCCCAACATCACATGCCAATGTGCGTTTTTTAATCGCAGAAAAGCCGGGCTCACCCGCCATTTGGTGGTTCGGCGGTGGCTTTGATCTGACGCCGTTTTATCCTTTTAAGGAAGATGTGATTCACTGGCACCAAACAGCCCGTTCAGCTTGTCTGTCTTTTGGCAATAACATTTATCCGACCTACAAACAATGGTGTGATGAATATTTTTATCTCCCCCACAGGGATGAAACGCGTGGTGTTGGCGGCTTGTTTTTTGATGATTTGAATGAATGGGAGTTTGATAAGTGTTTTGCTTTTATGCAAAGCGTGGGCGACAATTATATTGAAGCCTATTTGCCTATTGTGCAGAAAAGGAAGTTCACGCCTTACAGTGAACGGGAACGGGATTTTCAGCTGTACCGCAGAGGACGGTATGTCGAATTTAATCTGGTATACGATCGGGGCACCTTGTTTGGCTTGCAGTCCGGTGGCCGCACTGAGTCGATTTTGATGTCTTTGCCGCCATTAGTCCGCTGGAAATACAATTGGCAGCCCGAGCCGGACAGTCCGGAAGCCATTCTTTATGAGCGCTACTTAAAGCCGCAGAATTGGCTGGGCATCTAAAGAATGATTTTCGCTGCTATTAGCCATTGAGAGGAATACCTGAATGCACGGGACATTAAAAAAAATGCACACCCGATTGGAAAGTCCGGTTCAATACGATTTACCCTTAGGCGATCAGCGCATTGCCTTAAATCCAATGATCGGCAAGCCGATCAAGCTGATGTATACCGGCCATATTTTTTGCGTGCATTGCAACAGATCGATTAAAAAAAGTTTCAATCAAGGCTACTGTTACCCCTGTTTCATTTCATTAGCCCAGTGCGACATGTGTATTATGAAGCCGGAAACCTGTCATTATGAAGCAGGCACCTGCCGGGAGCCAGCCTGGGGTGAGACGTTTTGCTTTCAGCCGCATTTTGTTTATCTTTCCAATTCCAGCGGCATCAAAGTGGGCATTACCCGGCAAACGCAAATCCCCACGCGCTGGATAGATCAAGGCGCTGTGCAGGCATTGCCGATATTTAAAGTACAGTCCCGGCACATGGCGGGAATGATTGAGGTCTCAATAGCCAAACACGTCAGTGATAAAACCAGTTGGCAGCAGATGCTTAAAAGTCGGGTTGAGTCAGTAGATCTGATTGCAAAGCGCGATGAATTAGTGGGCAAGTGTAAAACCGAATTGACTGAAATTACTGAGCGTTTTGGTCAACAGGCTATTGAGTTTTTAGCGGAAGAACCTTCTGTGGACATCCATTTTCCAGTTGACACTTATCCGGTAAAGATCAAATCATTTAACTTTGATAAGAACCCTGACGTGTCGGGTGTGCTGCATGGTGTAAAAGGTCAGTATCTGTTGCTGGATACGGGGGTCATTAACATCCGTAAGTTTTCGGGTTACGAGGTGGAGTTTTCGATGTAAAGCCAGCCGGCGACTATGTTATCTTTAGAAAGAGTGATTGAGCGGTTTTGGGGCAGAGCCGCTAAATGAACTTTATGAAATAATTTCGATCGTAGCATCGAATAATTAGCCGCAACGGCTTGCAATGCACCACCTTGAAAAAAACCATGAATGAAATTCAATCACCTCCCCTACAGAATCCAGTCGATGCCGGCGATGTAAAGCTCCCGTATTTTGACTATTTACTGTCACTATTAAAAGACGGTAATGAAGCAGTTGAGAGGAGCTTTGGCCGGCATGTCCATTGGGGCTATTGGGAGCGGCCTGAGTCAGCGGAATTGTCAACAGCCGATTTTGAACAGGCGGCAGAGAACTTAAGCCAGCAGGTCTGTTTGGCGGGCAATGTTGATAATGGCCAGAATGTGCTGGATGTCGGTTGTGGTTTCGGCGGCACAGTCGCTTATATTAATGACCATTTCATTGATATGAAATTGGTGGGCTTAAACCTGGATGAACGCCAGTTGATCCGTGCTCGTGAAAGAGTGTTGCCCGTGGGGGAAAACAGTATTCAATTTCAACAGGGTAATGCCTGTGAGCTGCCTTTTGCCGACACATTTTTTGACGTGGTTTTAGCGGTTGAGTGTATCTTTCATTTTCCGGATCGCGAGCAGTTTTTTAAGGAGGCTTGGCGGGTGCTCAGGCCTGGGGGCTATATGGCGTTATCTGATTTTGTTCCGAGGGCAGCGGTAGCGCCGTTGATGAGAATTAAGCTGCCAGAGCCATTGAAAACCAGTTTTTATGGCGCAGACAATAAAATGTGCAGCGCACAACATTATCGAAGGTTGGCCAAAAAGACACAATTTGATTTGCATGTGAGCCGCGATATTACTGCAAACACCTTACCGACTTACCCCTATATAAAGCAACTTGCCCGGCAACAGACTGACGCCCCAAAAATGGCTAAGCTGGAAACTGCTGCAATTGAATGGTTAAGCCGGTTCAGATTAGTGAACTATTATATTTATGGTTTTCATAAACCCGTATAATATATACTGGTGATTTATGTTCTGAAATGATGGTTAAACTGAAGCCTGTTCAAAGTTTTTGGCATTGTTTGCTATAATTGACCACAGCTTAGAAAGTTTATAACAGCGTTGGCTTTTAGCCTAAGCTTACCGACTGAAACTCCAATCCGGAATTTAACAAAACTTTTATAAGAACAATGTTGAAGACACAGTTCCTGGACAACTCCGGTCAGTTGCCCTTACGTTTAAAGACGATTTCAAAGAATGGCTATGCCCGGATTACCCAGGGTTTTTGGTCACCACAATGCGTAAAAGAAGTGCTTTGCTACCTGCATAACTATTTTCACAGCACTGAAGCTGGCAATAAGGCCAGCAAGTCAGATTTATTTTGTGCAGAAAATTCTTCACTGGAAATGGTTGGTTATGCAGAAGCCTAGTCGTTTTATTATCAGATTGTTGTCGGTGTACATTCTTGTTGTATTGGCTGTAGTCGGCTTTGTTATTTTTAAGCTTGTCCGTGATGAGATGCAAACCTCGAAGTATCAGGCACGCTATCTTTCTGCAATCAGTGAGCAATTGAGCTTCAAGCTGGTTTCCGGGCCAAGTACATCAATACGTTATCCTGAGTATGGACCTTACGATGAAAGGCTAGGCTATACACTGTTGCCGGAAGTCATTAAGCGTTTGGAGGCTTCCGGCTTTAAAGTTACCTCGCAGGCTGCTTTTTCACCAATGATGGCTGAGCTAGCGGATTACGGATTGTTTAACATCTATCATGAGAAGACCCAGGCTGGACTCCGCATAACAGACAAAGCTGACCAAGTTATTTTTAATGCGGTTTATCCGACATACGGCTACCCTAATTTTAAGGCTATCCCACCGTTGATTCTGGAAACCTTGCTCTTTATAGAGAACCGGGAGTTACTCAAAGAAGAACATAATACTGTTAACCCAGCGATCGAATGGGATCGTTTGGGATATGCCAGTTTACAACTTATGGCCCACAAACTTGGAGTCATCAGTGTGGTTCCGGGCGGCAGCACGCTAGCTACCCAATTGGAAAAGTACCGTCATTCGAAGAATGGTTACACGAATTCGATTGTTGATAAATTCCGCCAAATGGGCACTGCATCGGTGCGGGCCTATATGATGGGGCCGGATACGCGGGAAATGAGGCAGGAAATTGCGCTCTCCTATTTGAATAGCATGCCTCTAGCCGCTACGCCGAAGTTAGGGGAAATTCATGGTTTGGGCGATGGCTTGTCAGCTTGGTTTGGCGCTGATTTTGCACAGGTCAATAAATTGCTCAGTCCTGACGCGATCAGGTCACATGAGCAGATCACGCCGCAACAGGCGCAAGCCTACCGGCAGGTATTGAGCATATTATTGTCACAAAGACGGCCCACCTATCTGCTTGGACGGGGTTATGACGCGTTACAGAATCTTACCGACAAATATTTGCGGTTAATGGCCGATCAGGGTGTCATTTCTCCATCACTAAGAGATGCGACCTTACAGGCGTCTAATGTCCGCCCGCCCAAGTCTGTTGCTGAGCCCGCCAAATTCATGACCGAAAAAAAGACGCAAAACGTTTTGCGTACCCGGCTTTCCAAGGCACTGGGCATGAAATCCAATTATGAACTGGATCGTCTGGACTTAACGGTTAAAACTACGCTTGACTATAATTCCCAGCAAGCGGTCACCAACGCGCTTAGACTGCTAAACCAGCCGAGTGAAGCTCGTAATGCGGGTATAGTCGGTTTCAGGATGCTTAACCAAAACACCGATCTTACCCCCATCGTCTATAGCCTGATGTTATTTGAGCGGAGTAAAACAGGTAATCTTCTGCGTGTGCAAACTGACAATTATGATCAGCCACTTGATATAAACGAAGGCATAAGACTGGATTTAGGCTCCACCTCAAAACTTCGGACAATGGTGCATTATCTGGAGCTGATCACCAATATTTATGACCAGTATAAAGGCCAGACGGCAGAGGAACTTGGGCAGATTGAACTGCACCCCCGTGACTATTTGTCTGCATGGGTAATTGAAAAGTTACAGGCAACGCCAAAAATAAGCTTGGAGGATTTGCTTAACCAGGCTCTGGATAGACGCTTTTCAGCGAGTCCCGGGGAGTATTTTTTTACCGGCGGGGGCCTCCATCATTTTAATAATTTTACAAAAGACGAAAATAACAAAATCATGTCGGTACGTGATGCTTTGCGTGATTCTGTAAATTTGGTCTTCATTCGCTTGATGCGTGAGATTGTTTATCACCACCTTTATAAGCCGGAAGGTTTAGCGCGTTGGCTTGAAAGCCCGGATGACCCAAAACGCAAAGAATATCTGCAACGCTTTGCAGATAATGAAGGAAGTGCTTATTTGCAACGGTTTTACGCCAGATACCAGGGCAAGACGGCTGAAGAAGCCATGGATATGCTCACGAAAAGAGTTTATGCAAAAGCTTCCCGCTTAACCATGCTTTACCGGGCAGTTTATCCTGACAATGATGAGATGGCGCTCAGCGCTTATCTTAGTGCAAATTTACCCAAAGCAGCTTTGGCCAACGAAGATATCTACGATTTGTACGACAAATACTCGGTTGAAAAATTTGATTTGCAAGATCAGGGCTATATCACCAAGATCCATCCGCTGGAATTGTGGCTGGTAGGTTATCTTGCGCAGCACCCTAAAGCCACTCGCCAGGAAGTGATGGCGGCCAGTGAACAACAACGTCAAGATGTGTACCGCTGGCTGTTCAAGAACCATAAACAAATTGCCCAACAACGGCGCATCATGATGTTGTTGGAGGAGGAAGCCTTTAAAGAAATCCACCAAGCCTGGAAGCGCGTAGGTTATCCATTCGCGGAATTAACACCTTCTTATGCGACAGCCATAGGCGCATCAGGCGATAGACCCGCCGCCCTGGCAGAACTTACCGGCATTTTACTCAATGATGGCATAAGGTTGCCTGCAGTCCGGTTTGAGAGTTTGCATTACGCCCAGGGAACGCCTTATGAGACCATACTGAATAAGGCACCGGATCAAGGCCAGCGGATATTTTCCCCGGAAATCGCCAAAGTTGCTCGCGGAGCGATGGTTGGCGTGGTCAATGGTGGCACGGCATCACGTCTCAACGGTGTTTATACCGATGCCCAAGGCAAATTGTTAACTGTAGGCGGAAAAACCGGAACGGGAGATCATCGCAAGCAGGCTTGGGGTGCAGGCGGTCGTTTGCTTGAATCGAAATTCATCAGTCGTGCCGCTACGTTCACCTTTTTCCTCGGTGATCGTTTTTTTGGCGTAATCACGGCCTATGTCGAGGGAGAAAATGCGGGTCTTTATCACTTTACCAGCTCTTTACCCGTGCAAATAGTCAAGTTTCTAAAGCCAATATTAACGCCATTGATAAACAACACCTTGCCTGCTAATGGTCAAATGATTAAACCTGTAGCTAACGTGATAATTTCTGAAAATGTTAATCCGGTTATTATAAACACCGAAAAGGTTAAGCCATTAGTTAAAAAGGCTACTGTTAAAGTGACTAAACCGAAGGTTAAAGAAGCGACTGTTAAGGTGGCGCAACAGAAGGTTAAAGAAGCGACTGTTAAGATGCCTCAACTGAAGGTTAAAGAAATGCCTCTCAAGGTGGCTAAACCCTTGGACAAACCGGCGACTGCTAAAGCGACAATGGCGCTGGTCAAAGAGACGGCCCCTCAAGTCATCAAGCCAGTGGCGAAAGTGACCAAATCGCCTGTCCCAGTTAAGGAGGCAACTGCTAAAGTGACTAAGCCTTTAGCCAAAGAAGCAACAACTAAAGTATTTACAGCAGATAAAAACGATAGTGCAACCCGATATTATAAATATCCACTTCCACCTAAGTCTTTCCAGTAAAAGCCAAGGACAGGGGCATAGAGGAACTTCTGGGCTGGCTTATAGATGACCCGAGTCGGGGAATGCCTACACGGCCACTGCGCCGGTGGGCATATCTTTGATAACAACCGCATTCACGCCAATGGTCACACCACCCGAAATAGTCAATGCCACCCGTTCAATCCAGGCATTGCGGTAAACGGTGATGGGATTGCCAACATGACTGCTGTGATGCCTGAACTGCTTGGTATTACCCGGTGATTGGCGTCATGAATGCTCAGATACCCGCCGATCATCACACCGTCTTCCAAACAATCCCGGCAAACGCGAGACTACCTCATTGCCTGTTTTGATACATCCGTGGCCTTGGGTTTCCAGGTTAAGATTACGGTGTAAATATCTTTTCCTAAAGTTTTTTCCGGGTGCCGTGCAATTCAGGCCTATTCAACACCCCCACTGTCTGATGGACAGTGCCGCCAAGTGAATTAATCAAACAAACATAGGCCCATAACCGGCGAAGTGGAAGTGGGTTAAACAGGTCACTGAATGCTGCAAGCGAGCGCAATGCAGTGACCGGGACTTTTTAAGTGTATCGCGCACTTACAGTATTTATGGTTTGACCCTATGATTTCATTATTGTAAAACTGTTAACTGTATTATTTACGGGAACCCGCTTTGGGATCGGGGGTGTCCAATATACGGTTTAGCATGTGGGTCTGTTGTGATTCTCTATCGTCCAGAGTTAAGTCGATCATGCCTTTAAGCGCTGAAAAACGTTTTTCAGCTTCTTTTAGGTGTTCCGTCGCTTTATTCAAATCTCCCTCTTCTACAGCTGACCGCGCTTTTTTCAAATCGCCGTTAGCGCGGTTACGATTACGGTCAACTTTATCATTTGCATTGATTTCTTTACTTAACTTTAATGCATCTTTAATATTATTAATGATGGCATCGTCACCCGCAGTAATACTGTCTGCTGAGCCACCGTTGTTTCTTGCCTGAATAGCATTCAATGCTTCAGTAATTTGAACCAGAGTGGCATCAATTCCCTCGGATGGAGTCATTCGGTTATACATACACGCCATACCCAAGCAAACGGCGGAAGCAGTAAGGGGAAAAGATCCTAAGGAAAGTGCCAAAGTAGTTGCTACGACAGCGTTTTTTAATAATTTCATGTAATGTTAGCCTTGTTGTAGTTATTATTAGGTCTGCAACTGCCTAGATATTAAGAACGTGTTTCAAAAGCTGCTATGCGGCCCGATTGCTGCGTTGCACGGTGCTCGAAATCCTCATGTACGCCCAGTACACTCCGGTTTCTGCGCTCCGGGCGCCTTGCACTCGAACCGCTCGCGACGCTTTTAAAACACGTTCTAAGCATATTTAATTTAGTTACTCGACAAGGCGAACTTTATCATAACTCTTGAGAATATTAAATGAATTAACTCGGTTATAGGCAATAGAGTGTTTCAAATAAGAGGTTTAGTTAATCAGAAGACTTTTAAAGACTACTGCTCAATCCTGAGCGTTGCCTTGGTAGAGAGATATTTATTCATAATCCCATATTTAAAAGCGTTATCAGCTTCTTGAATAACAAAAGAACTGATCTTTAGAGCTATTAGATATAAAAATTTGTACGTATAGTGATTGGTATTAAATAACGCATTTTGACGATGGGCGTTGTCAGTGCCCCCATTTTATTTTTTGCAGTAACTGGATACAAACAGTATGAATCAACATCCCACATCTACAGTTGCAATTCTTACCAATCCAACTGAATTACGCTTCGACTTGATCGCCGGTCTTACGGCAGCCGCAGTGGTTCTCCCAAAAGCAATGGCGTACGCGACTGTGGCCGGATTGCCTGTTGCTGTAGGCCTCTATACCGCTTTCATTCCGATGGTCATCTACGCATTTCTCGGTTCATCGAGAGTGCTCAGCGTTAGTTCCACGACTACCTTGGGTATCCTGGCCGGTACGCAACTCGGCATGGCGGTGCCGGACGGCGACCCGGCGAAACTGATCATCGCCGTTGCTACACTGACTGCGTTGGTAGGCGTATGTTTGATACTGGCTGCGTTGCTGCGTCTGGGGTTTGTCGCCAACTTCATTTCCACACCCGTCCTGACAGGTTTTAAAGCCGGGATAGGTCTGGTGATCGTGCTGGATCAGATGCCGAAACTTCTGGGTATCCACATTACAAAGCAAGGTTTCTTCAGAGATTTGCTCAGCCTCGCCCATCATTTACCTGAGATCTCGCTGCTTACCTTGGCGGTGGCTGCTTCGACACTGTTTGTGCTGGCCGGTATGGAACGTTTGTGGCCGCATTCTCCTGCGCCTTTGGCCGCCGTCGGCGGCAGCATCGCTGCATCCTGGTTCTTTGGCCTGCATGAGCTGGGCGTATCGACAGTCGGACTGATTCCGCAAGGTTTACCGTCGCTGACGCTTCCTGATTTTGCGCTGATCGTGCAGATGGTGCCGGGTGCGCTTGGAATCGCGCTGATGAGTTTCACCGAGTCGATTGCGGCGGGGCGTGCCTTTGCTGGAAGTACAGAACCTCCCATAAATGCAAACCGTGAACTGATTGCCTTAGGTGCTGCTAATCTGGGTGGTGCATTATTCGGAGCGATGCCTGCGGGGGGAGGTACCTCGCAGACTGCAGTGGTGCGCGTTGCCGGAGGCCGGTCGCAAAAGGCGTCACTGGTGACGGCAAGCGCTGCGGCGGCGATTATGTTGCTGTTCGCGCCTTTGCTGGGTTTGCTGCCATATGCTACGCTCGCTTCAGTCGTCATTGTTTACTCGATGGGGCTAATCCAACCTGCGGAGTTCCGCGCCATTCAAAAAGTCCGTACGATGGAGTTTCGCTGGGCTCTCGTGGCTTGTCTTGGTGTGCTGATATTTGGCACCCTGCAAGGCATCGTGGTGGCGATCATAGTATCGCTGATCGGACTGGCCGGTCAGGCAGCACACCCGCACGTCTATGTCATTGGCCGTAAGCGTGGCAAAGACGTGTTGCGGCCGCTGTCGCCTGAACACCCTGACGACGAAATTTTTGATGGACTGTTGATCGTGCGACCGGAGGGCCGTCTTTTTTTCGTGAATGCGCAGTATGTGGCCGAGCGAATCAATACATTGATTGCGAAGCACAACCCGCGAGTTCTTGCGTTGGATATGAGCCGGGTACCTGATATCGAATTCTCAGCGCTACAGATGCTCATTGAGGGCGAAAAGCGCGGTCCGGAACGCGGAGCCATATTCTGGCTGGTAGGGCTTAACCCCAGCGTACTTGAAATAGTGCGTCATTCGGGGCTTGCCGACCGCCTTGGCCGGGAACGAATGTTGTTCAATGCGCGTGCGGCGATCGAGCGCTACCAGACTCTGGAGTCGGCAGATGGGACTGCACGGTTTGTCGCACCTTGAACAAAATGCTATTCGTCGTTCAAGAGAACAGCTAGAAAAATTGGTTATTAAAGTTTTTCTTGTCACGTTAGACTGAAAGAATACAAAATATGTCGACTGGTTAATGGCTTAGCATTCAATTGGAGGTAAGTTGATGAGCTATGTGTTCGATATCGGGACGCTCCATGCCATCGCCCGACTGGGTGTGGGAAAGGCGCACGATGAAATGGTAAAAATAGTGGTGGATGAGGCCGCCCGAGCCTACCCAGCCCATGTAGACGGTAGCCCGCAGCGTAGGTGGCTTTTCAGTCTGACATCGGGGGCAACGGGTGTGATGACCCTGCTGCACGCTTCCTTCAGCGAATACCTTATCATCTTCGGAACGCCAATCGGCACCGAGGGTTTTTCCGGACGCTACCGGATGGAAATTCATGATTTTGTGTTGTCTGGCGAGATCTGGACTTATCGGCAAGACCGCTGCGGGATCCGCGAGGTCGTCCGCCCTGGCGATCATACCGTGCTGGAACGCTTTAAGGTAAATGGATTTAAGATACCGGAATCGGCCTGGATGCTGGAATATGGCAGAGGATTCGTACCGTCTGCCTTCCCGCTCATTCTGGGCGATGTTGTGTTTAGTGCCGTCGATGGGACGACCCTGGCCGAGACGGTGTGGATTTATGGCAAGATGGCACTGCGGGAACTGGTGGTAAACCGAAAGTTTTAAATCCGACACAGGAGCGGCTAATGAACGAACAAAACTTGAGACAAAACCCCGAAGTGGATGCGGCACGGCAGAAATACGGTTTCGGTATTTCCTGGCTGGCATTAATGGTGGCCTTGCCGCCCTTAGTGTATTACTTGTGGATCTGCGTCACCTATTACCAGGGAGAACTCGTCTTTCCAAGCGGCGCTGCGGCATGGCTGCAATTCTGGTCGCACATTTCGCCGCCGACATGGAGGGCGGTTTGTCTCTATGGCTCTTGGTTTCTGGCTCAAGCGGCCCTACAGATTTGGATGCCTGGTCCAACGGTTCAGGGCATGGAACTGCCCGACGGCAGTCGGCTCGACTATAGGATGAACGGAATGTTTGCTTTCCTGCTCACCTTGGGCGTGGTGGCCGGTTTGGTGGCTTTGGGTTGGCTGGACGCAACGGTCTTGTATGATCAACTCGGCCCGCTTCTTAGCGTAGTGAACATCTTCACCTTCGCTTTCGCCGGTTTTCTTTACTTATGGGGCCTGAAAGGCGCTGTTTGGGAGCGGCCTACAGGGCGGCCTTTCTACGACTATTTTATGGGCACGGCCCTTAATCCCAGGATTGGATCACTCGACCTCAAGCTTTTCTGCGAAGCCCGCCCCGGCATGGTCTTCTGGATGCTCATGAACCTTTCCATTGCGGCCAAACAATACGAACTGCATGGTATGGTGACGGTTCCGATGATGTTGGTGGTGGGTTTCCAAAGTTTTTACCTCATCGACTATTTTATCCACGAACAAGCTGTTCTTACCACTTGGGACATCAAGCACGAGAAATTTGGCTGGATGCTTTGTTGGGGCGATTTGGTTTGGCTGCCCTTTACTTATACGTTACAGGCTCAATATCTTGTCAACCATACCCACGAACTTCCCGGCTGGGGAATTGCTGCCATCGTGGCCTTGAACTTGACTGGTTATGCGATCTTCCGGGGCGCCAACCTTCAGAAGCACTATTTCCGGCGCAACCCAAACCGGCCCGTGTGTGGCCGACCCGCGGAATATATCAAGACGGTCAAGGGTTCACTGCTGCTAACTTCAGGCTGGTGGGGCTTTTCGCGTCACATGAACTACTTCGGTGATCTAATGATCGCGCTGTCGTGGTGTTTGCCAGCAGCTTTCGCCAGCCCCCTGCCTTATTTCCATATTGTCTATTTCACTATTCTACTGCTACATCGTGAGCGACGTGATGATGCTATGTGTTTGGCGAAGTACGGGAATGATTGGCTACGTTACCGGGCGAAGGTGCCATGGCGGATTGTGCCGAAACTTTACTGAACATGCCCAATTGATAATTGGACAAAATGAGTCCCAATCGACAGAGTAAGCTTGAAATTCCATATTTAAAAAAGAGAGATCTGAAAATTACTTGAAGGGGCGTGCTTTATCAATGAATCAGCTTATGTTGAATTGATTGAATATGTGGACTTTCTGCCTTACTTGATGCTTACGCATTTTTACTTCCAATCTTTATGCGTAGTAATTTTCAGGCCTGACTGCTGATATTGACGATAACGGTCTCGACCTGCAATCTTGGTTGATTCACTATTATCAAGTAGTTCCAGAATGCGATCGAATTTGTCGAATTTTTCGGGGCAATGCGAAGACAAATTAATGACCGTTTTCTGCCAGTTTTCAGGGACATCCAATGAGCCAATCAAGATGACTTTTTCAAAGTCGGGCAGCTTGCCAGTGTATATCTCGTGCGGAATAAAACTGCCTGCCCTGAAAGTCCAGAGCAGGTCGTCTAATTTTTTGCTTTGTTCGGCATTGTCGGTGAGCACATAACAAAAACAACCGTTTCGATAGGCTTTTTCAATGAGCTTACAGGCAAATTCATAGCGTTCCTGGGTCGATTCTGAGGGCAGGATATAAAAGCTGACTTCAGCCATACGCCCGGTTAATAAGGTATTGGCTTAACAAGGGCACAGGGCGGCCGGTTGCGCCTTTGGTAAGGCCAGTGCGCCAGGCTGTACCGGCAATATCAAGATGAGCCCAGTGGAAGTTTTCGGCAAACTGTGACAGAAAACAGGCCGCTGTGATCGTACCTGCATCTTTTCCCCCCACATTGGCCAGATCGGCAAAATTGGATTTTAGTTGTTCCTGATATTCTTCCCACAAGGGCAAACGCCAAAGGCTATCATTGGAGATTTGGCTTGCGGCAATCAAGTCATTACATAAAGCGTCATTATTGCCGAGCAAGCCGCTGGCCACACGGCCCAACGCCACAAGGCATGCGCCAGTCAAGGTCGCCATGTCTATGACAACATCGGGGTTGAACCTTTCTGCATAGGTTAAGGTGTCGCAAAGGAGCAGGCGGCCTTCAGCATCAGTGTTTAAAACCTCAATGGTTTTGCCGGACATGCTGATTAAAATATCGCCCGGTTTATTGGCGTCACCGTCCGGCATATTTTCAGATGAAGGGATCAAGCCGATAATGTTCAGTGGCAACTGCATTTGCGCTGCGGCTTGCAAGACCCCCAAAACCGTTGCGCCGCCGCACATATCGTATTTCATCTCATCCATGCCGGGCGCTTGTTTTAAGGAGATTCCACCGGCATCAAAGGTAAGGCCCTTGCCGATCAATACGATGGGTTTGCTGTTTTTTTCGCCACCCCGATAGTCCAATGTGATCAATTTTGCGGGTTGGCGGCTGCCGCGTGAAACTGATAACAAAGCTCCCATGCCTAACTTTTCCATGTCGGATTCTTCAAGGACACTAATGTCCAGGCTGGGGTATTTTGCGCCCAGTTCAAACGCCTTTTCGGCAAGGTAAGTTGGTGTACAAATATTGCCGGGCAAATCGCCCAACAGTTTGGCCATGCTTATCCCTTCGGCAATAGCCTTGCCTTGAGCCAGACCTGCACTAGCGAACCCCAGTTCAGCTTCGGGTAGAGTAATGCTGATTTTTTCAACCTTGAAGTCAGTTTCTTTGTCCGATTTGAAGGTCGTGAATTGATAAACAGCATCATTAAAAACTTCGATGATTTGTCGGATTTTCCATTGCCCGTCACCAGCAATAACCTCACAGTCTGCCAAGCAACAGACAACTGATTTTATTTGCGTTTTTTTAAGGCTGTTAATAGCGGCAAGGAGTGCTTTTCTAAAGTTTTTGCTTGATAATGGCTTGTTTTCGCCCAGACCGACTAACAAAATACGTTCAATAGCACTATCAGGGACGGCGTTTATTAACACGGTTTCGCCATTTTTTCCGCTAATGTCACCACGGCTAAGGATTTTGTTAATAAGTCCCTGAGTACTATGGTTGACTGAACTTGCCGACGCACTGAGTTGCTGATTCTGGTAAACGCCAACAATTAGACAATCACAATGCAATGTTTCTAAAGGTTCGGTTTCTATATCATATTCCATGACTTGACTCGTATTAGTAGCTGAATAAAAATCTTATCGTGATCAGGCAGAATAAGTACCACATCAGGATGAGCTGTTAACTTGGAATTATACAACCAATAGCTTTGCTATACAGCTACAGCGATTGGTTTAGGCTTAATTGTCAGGTTTCACTAGGTTGTTGTGATCTGAGCATGAACAGACTTGAACTTATCGGGTAAGATTTTAAATAATTCGGGTGATAGCTTATACCAGTAATCCAACGCATCAAAGGGTGTCCTTACTTTTAATTCTTTTCTTAAGCTCCCATGTCCCCTGTTGAAGTTATATAAGAGCAGGAACAGGGCCAAATTGGCCTTCATGTCCCCGACATTGTCATAAGTGGTTACCTTGATGGTCGCATCCTTGATCGTGCCGTTGACGCGCTCGACCATGCCATTCGTTGCCGGTGTGGCGGGCTTTGTCAGCCTCTGTTCTATACCGTGTTTGGCGCAGGTTTTTAGAACCTATGGTTGCCGCTGGTTTTCTGGTTGCCCTGTGCAAACCTATCCGTAACTCAAGGTGATTTCCGAAGAAGACTTTACCCATCATCAAGCGGGCCGAATCAGGATATCCCATTTTGGCAGGATTGGGTTACGCTCTAGTCTGGCTTCAATCGCCAACATCGCCTTCTTGGACAGTGAAATTCCTTTCTGGTAGACCGTCTGGCATAATTTGACCGCCGGTTTTATCCTGTAAAACAGCGTGGAAAAATGTCCAGGGGATCGGGGAAAACAGCGTCGAAAACTGTCCACCCTGATATGTGTCATGATCCGGTATTTTGCCGGAGCAACCTTGGATGTTATTTATGGATTTTATTGCCGAAATTAGAAGACGTCATTTTATAAGCGGTGAGGACATCAGTCCTATCGCAAGATCATTAAACCTGTCTTGTACCACCGTTCGCAAACATTTACAAACGACTGAAGAACCTGTTTACCAACGAAAGATTCAAACTTTCCCAAAGTTGAGTGAATTTCAAGAACGCCTGACACTATGGCTGGAAATGGAATCTCGGCTACCAAAAAAACAACGAAGAACCGCACAACGCTTGTTTGAATGCCTACAGGCAGAAGGTTATCGTGGCGCCTATGACAGCGTACAACGTTATGTGAAGCATTGGAAACTTGAACAGAAAATAACACCTGCTATCACCAAAGCATTTATTCCCTTGGCCTTTCCCCCGGGAGAAACGTGCCAGTTTGATTGGAGCGAAGAATTTGTTGAGTTAGGCGGTATTGGCAGAAAGATCAAGGTCGGCCATTTTCGTCTTTCCTATAGCCGAAAAATGTTTGTCGTGGCGTATCCTTGTGAAACCCAGGAAATGGTTCTGGACGCTCACAATAAAGCCTTTGTCTTCTTTGGTGGCGTACCTTTGCGGATGGTCTTAACATTGAAAACTCTGTTTACGCTTAATTAATATGCTAATCTATGCGTCATTTTAACTGAGGAAAAGAAATGCAAGCAACAGTCAAATGGGTTGATGGTGTGATGTTTGTCGGTGAAACGGGCAGCGGCCATGCGGTTGTGATGGATGGCTCACCCGATCATGGTGGACGTAATATGGGTATGCGGCCTATGGAAATGATATTAGTGGGCTTAGGCGGTTGTTCATCTTTTGATGTGGTGCAGATCTTACAAAAAGGCAGAAATGATATTGTTCACTGCGTTGCTGAAATTTCAGCCGAGCGGGTTGACGCTGTGCCGAGTGTGTTTAGCAAAATTCACCTGCATTTTGTCGTGAGTGGCCGTGATTTGAAAGCATCTGCTGTTGAGCGGGCGGTGAAATTGTCGGCAGAGAAATATTGCTCTGCTTCCATTATGTTAGGCAATGCGGGTGTGGAAATTACCCATGATTTTGAAGTTATCGAGGTTTAAGCGTTTTGAATAAATTGCAATTACATGGCTTTAACAATTTGACAAAGTCACTCAGTTTCAATATATACGATATTTGCTATGCGCCTGCTGAACAACAGCAGGCCTACATAGAATATATTGATGAAGCTTATAACGCCAAGAAATTGACTCAAATTCTTAAAGATGTCGCCGAAATTATCGGTGCGCAAATTCTTAACATTGCCCACCAGGACTATGATCCTCAGGGCGCCAGCGTAACCATGCTGATTTCAGAGGGCGATTCCACCCCGCCGCCCAACATGAATAGCCAGACCCCGGGGCCCTTGCCTGAAACCGTGTTGGCGCATCTCGATAAAAGCCATATTACCGTCCATACCTATCCTGAGAGTCATCCCGATAGCGGTATCAGTACTTTTCGCGCTGATATTGACGTGTCAACCTGCGGGCGTATTTCACCCTTAAAAGCGCTTAATTACCTGATCCACAGTTTTGAATCTGATGTCGTCATAATGGATTACAGAGTACGGGGTTTTACAAGGGACATCTCCGGTAAAAAGCATTTCATCGACCACAATATTACGTCAATACAGAACTATATCGCCAAAGATACCCAAGAAAGCTATCAAATGATCGATGTGAATGTGTACCAGGAAAATATTTTTCATACCAAAATGATGCTCAAGGAAACCGAGCTGGAAAATTATTTATTCGAGAAAGAAAGCAATCTGACGGACGCGCAAAAAGCAGAGATTGAACAGAAGTTGAGAAGGGAAGTGACTGAAATTTTTTATGGACACAATTATCGGCGCAAAAAACTAAAAGTTGCTGATTAAAGTTCATTAGATAGCTATTTGATTATTCGCTTTTTTACCCGTGTTTAAATTTTAAATTGTCGTGCAACTCATTCAACCGTTTGAACCACTTTCAAATGATAACCCGCCCAGGCTTGAAGAAGGCCATGCGGCAACGAGGCGGTTCGTTTTCATTATGGGTTTTGGCACTGCGGCAGGCATAAGCCGCATTTAATGCCGATATCCGCATCAGCAAATAGGTCTTCATTCATTTTTGTTGCGCGGTAAGCGCCTCTACAATGCCGGCGTATTCATGCGCTTTAGGCCGATATAGAAACAGCCCTAAGGCGGACAATCCTGTAAAAATGTACAAGGTATTAAAATTATCACCCAAAACAAACATGACGAAGCCAAAAATCCCCACGCTTTCAATCAATGACATGGATACAATAACCGTTACTAAATAACGTTTTTTTGCCTCGCCCCCCGGATCTATACTGGAAAAGGGCATGGTCTGGTTGAGGCGCAATTGAATGTGCCTGAGCAAATTAGTCATCGGAAGTGTAACAATAGCCACGATGTATAATATTGTTCTAATCAGAACTCGTTGTGCTTCCGGGAGGGGTTGTTGGATTTGGTCGCCGAGGGTAATGCAGACGATAACATAAACCAATAGCGAAGCCAGCATGACGCCCTGGATAAGCCAAGGCAGGAAAAGATCGGATTTTAATTGTACAGGTTCGACTCGACCCAGCATTTTGTTTCCTGATATGTTGATGATGAGTGTTTATGATATCAAACCCAGCGGCTTAAGCTTGTTTTCAAACACATAAGAGCTGGAAAACAGAGCTATCTAGCCCTTAACTCGGGTAATTTTTAAAACAATGGGTAATTCTTTCAAGCGGCGCATGATCTTTGCCAAATGCATGCGGTCTTTAACTGTCAGGGTGATCAAGTCGACACAAATACGGTCATCTTGATCGACAACGTTGACGTTTTCAATGTTTGAACCTCGTTCGGAAATCGTTGATGCAATGGTTGCCAATGCCCCGCGTTGATTAAGTATCTCTATGCGAAGTTCAGTGGGAAAATCGCCTTTTACATCCTGGCTCCATTCAACATCGAGCCAGTTGGTGTGTTTTTTTTTGACGACAGAGCTGTTACGGCATTCGTAATGATGGACAACTATGCCTTTGCCGGGATTAAAGTAGCCTATGATTGAGTCACCCGGAATGGGCCTGCAACATTTGGCCAGGGTAATCACCATGCCTTCCGTGCCTTTTATAATCAGGGGTGTTTGCTGGATTTTGTCAGTGTCATCCAGCTTGATATTGGCATTAATATCATCCTGAGTGAGTCGCTTGGCGATTAAAAACGGCATTTTGTTGCCCAAACCAATGTCTTCCAGCAAATCGTTCATGGATGGCACGTTCATAACTTTAAGCAATGCCTGTATTCGGGCGTCCTCGATGTTTTCCAAATGGAGATGCAAGGTTTGGAGTTCTTTTTCCAACAGTCGCCGGCCTAAGCTAATAGCCTCTTTCTGTTTAAAATTTTTCAGATGGTTGCGGATACTGGAACGCGCTTTTACTGTCGTCACATAATTGAGCCAAAGCGCGTTCGGCCTTGCCCAGGATGCAGTAATAATTTCTACGGTCATGCCGTTTTCAAGTTTGGTTTGCAATGGCACCAGTTGTTTGTCAATTCTGGCTGAAACACAGGCATTTCCAATATCAGTATGAACCGCGTAGGCAAAATCGATAATGGTTGCGCCTCGGGGCATTTTGATAATCCCGCCCTTGGGGGTGAACACAAAAACTTCCTGTGGGAACAAGTCTACCTTTAAATTATCAATAAACTCGAGAGAATCGCCGGCTGTCTTCTGGATTTCCAATAAATCGCGTAACCATTCATTAGCCCGCGCTTGAAATTTTTCAGTTTTATCATCCTCGGATTTATAGAGCCAATGCGCGGCGATACCCGATTCCGCCATGCGGTGCATTTCGTGAGTTCTGATCTGGATTTCGATGGGGACGCCATAAGGGCCAATGAGTATGGTGTGCAGGGATTGGTACCCATTAGCTTTGGGCAAGGCGATATAATCTTTAAAGCGGCCAGGAATAGGTTTATACAAATTATGAATAACACCCAAAGCCCTGTAACAGGCATCGACATTATCACAAAAAATCCGGAAGGCGTAGACATCAAAAATCGATGATAAGGACGCTTTTTTCTGGACCATTTTTTGATAAATGCTATAAATATTTTTTTCCCTGCCTGACACTTCACAGTGGAGGTCAGCCTGTTCCAAACGCTTTTTTATAGTGCTTTCAATGGTGCCTACAATTTTACTGCGGTTACCGCGAGCTTTTTTTACTGCATTAGTTAAAACGGCATAACGTAGCGGGTACATCGCTTGAAAACTCAGAGACTCCAATTTGTGCCGGATTTTATTCATACCCAAACGATTGGCAATCGGGGCGTAAATATCCAAAGTTTCGCGGGCGATGCGGCGTTTTTTTTGTGCGGGCATGACGCCTAATGTTTGCAGGTTGTGCAGTCGGTCTGCCAATTTGACCAATATCACCCGTAAGTCTTTGCCCATAGCAAGAAACATTTTACGTACGTTTTCAGCTTGAGCTTCTGCCCTGGTTTGGGATTTGCCATCAATTTGTGTAAGTTTAGTGACACCATCAACCAGTTCCGCGACTTCTTCACTGAACAGGTTTGCCAGTTCTTTTTTGCTTACCGGGGTATCTTCAATGACATCGTGCAGAATTGCCGCCATGATGCCGCTGGCATCCATACGCATCTCGGCCAGGGTGATGGCGACAGAGACGGGGTGACAAATATATGCTTCGCCACTTTTACGGAATTGACCTAAATGCGCATCCGCGCTAAATTTGTAAGCACGGACGCAATCATCAATTTGGGCTTGATCTAAATAGCCGGATAAAACCGCGCATAATCGATCGATCAGTTCGTCCTGAGGGCGGATTGATTCGATGGTGCCGGCTATTTTCGACATGGAAGCAAAGGTTTAGAACATGGGGTTGTGGTCATGTATTTCACCAACACGATGGAGAATATTGATGTTCTCAGTCGTGACATGACCTGCCGCAATTTCGCGCAGAGCAAGAACGGTATCTTTATCTTTGCCGCGCGGAAGAAATTCAGTTGCGCCGTGGCTTAATTGACGCGCTCTCGCGCTCGCCAATAACACCAGTTTGAAACGGTTTTCTACATGTTCTAAACAATCTTCGATAGTAACTCTGGCCATTAGTTAACCTTAATGTAAGTAAAAAATAATCAGACTATTTGATAAGTCTGATGGTAATTCCGAGATAAATGTACAGGATGAGAGGTCAGGGTACAATATTTATAAACCTTTCTCTCTATATCTTATTACTGGCTGCGTGATTTTAATATAGCAACAGCAGGCAGTTCCTTACCTTCAAGAAATTCAAGGAATGCGCCACCACCCGTTGACGTGTATGAAACCTGGTCATTAATTCCGTATTTGTCAATTGCCGCTAAAGTGTCGCCGCCGCCAGCAATTGAAAAAGCGCTGCTTTCGGCAATGGCTGTTGCCAGTGTTTGCGTGCCATGACTGAATTGCTCGATTTCGAATACGCCTACAGGACCATTCCAAACAATAGTGCCAGCGGATTTTAGCAATTCAGCATACTGTTTTGCGGTATCGGGACCTATATCCAGGATCAAATCATCCGCTTCAACATCTTCAACCCTCTTGATTGCGGCTGTTGCAGTTTCAGAGAATTCTTTGGCGCAAACCACATCAACCGGTATCGGAATATCCGAGCCCGCTTGCTTTGCGGCGGCAATTAACCGTTGCGCTTCTTCTATTAAATCGGCTTCATAAAGCGACTTGCCGACTGGAAAACCAGCCGCCGCAATAAAAGTATTGGCTATACCGCCGCCAACAATTAATTGATCCACTTTTTCCGATAATGACTTTAATACCGTCAACTTGGTGGACACCTTGGATCCGCCCACAATCGCCACCAATGGTTTAGCGGGAGTTTCCAGGGCTTTGCCCAAGGCGTCCAGTTCATTGGCTAATAAAGGGCCTGCGCAAATAACCGGTGCAAACTTGGCGACACTGTGTGTTGAAGCTTGTGCACGGTGAGCCGTGCCAAAGGCATCCATTACAAAAACATCACAAAGGGCGGCCATTTTCTTGCCTAACTCATCGCTGTTTTTTTCTTCGCCAGCATTGAAGCGCACATTTTCGCAAAGTACGACTTCACCCGGAGTAATTACAATTCCGTCCAGCCAATCCTTTTCCAGTCTGACGGGTTTTCCCAGCAGGGTTGACAAGCGTTCAGCGACCGGTTTTAAAGAAGATGCTTCATCATATTGACCTTCAACGGGACGGCCGAGATGTGATAACAGCATAACTGCCGCACCGGCGGCCAAGGCTTTTTCAATCGTTGGAACGCTTGCCTGAATACGAATATCGCTGGTCACTTTACCGTTTTTTACCGGTACGTTCAGATCCTGGCGAATTAATACCCGTTTTCCTGATAAATCCAGATCAACCATTCTTTGAATCGACATATTTTACTCTCTCAGTTTGTGTGAATTTAGTGTTTATTTTTTCCATTTGATGGAGCAACCCATGCTAGGGAACTGCTCTTGTGGACCGCGTCCTGTTTCTGCAATCTGTTTCATGGCTTCAAACAGGTCGCGCCGGGTATCGTCAGGCGCGGTTTCCTTTTTGCTTGCATCAAGCCTGCCCCGGTACTGCAATTCAAAGTCAGCATTATAACCAAAAAAATCGGGCGTGCAGACGGCATCGTACTGTCTTGCAACTTGCTGTGTTTCATCAAATAGGTAAGGAAAGTTAAAATCCAGTTGTTTGGCGAGCAACTTCATGTTATCGAAGGAATCTTCCGGGTATTCAGCAGGGTCATTGGACATGATGGCGACAGCTCCAACACCCAGCATTTTAAGTTCGCGGGTATCTCTTACAATTCGTTCTTGCACGGCTTTGACATAAGGGCAATGATTACAAATAAACATAATCAACAAACCTTTCTCACCCATGCATTGTTGTAGCGACCAGTTACGTCCGTCAATACCCGGTAAATTAAAATCAACCGCTTTTTTACCAAAATCACAGACTTTTGTTGTTAATAATACCATCGTTGCGCCTCGTGTTGCCTTATTAAATTTATTGTTTTAGTGGAATGCGAGTTGTAAAAATCTTCTCTATCCACGTTTACGGAAAACCTGGGTGCTTTATGAATATCGCAAAAAATTTAGCCTTAAATATGCAAGAGTTAAACGAACTGCCGGCATTTTTTGTTAGATTTAGGTTGTGGTAATGAGTTTGGAATCATTTGATATAAAGGAATAAAACTTGTCTACTATCAGGTAAAAAAACTTATGAGTGCCCGATGTGCTTGCTCTGTAAATAACCCTCTGATTGCATTTCAATTAATCTTGAAACGGTGCGTCTGAATTCAAACGCGCCATCACCTTCGGTATAAAGTTCTTGCGCGGGCACTTCAGCGGTGCATATCAGTTTTACCTTGTGTTCATAAAGCGCGTCAATTAATGTCATAAAACGCTTGGCTTCGTTACGTTTTGCTGAGGATAATTTTGGAATTTCAGCCATAATCAACGTGCTGAATTCACGGGCGATCTCTGTGTAATCAGCGGAAGCTAAAGGTTTTACGCAGAGTTCATCGAAGGATGTGAGGGCAATATCACCGTGTACCGAAGATAAAACAACCTTTCTTCCCAATACCTGCAATTCGCCTGCTTGTCTGGCTGCAAAATTGGTAAACTCATTATAGCTTTTTTCCACAAACTCACCCGCATGTGCATCCAGTGGGAAATAATAAGTCGCTTCAAGGGCATGCAGATGCATTAGCCGGTAATCTTCTTTTGCAACAAGTTCTATAATTTTGGATTCTGTTTGCAAAAGCTTGGTGAAGTTCAGAAATTGTTCCCTTTGCAAACCGCCCTGATATAAATCATCCGGATGGCGGTTAGATGTTATAACAACCAGTAAGCCCAACTCAAAGAGCTTTCTAAACAATCTTTCCAGAATCATGGCATCGGCTATATCGGTGACATAAAACTCATCAAGGCAGAGAAGCAGTGCTGATGCCCTGATTTTTTTTGCCAAGGCAGAGATCGAATCAGTATTGTTTTTTTGTCGCCATTCGTGGTTAAAGGCATGAACCTCTAACATGAAGATATTAAAATGTACCCGCCGTTTTTGTTCAATAGGACAAGCGTCATAAAATAACGCCATTAACATCGATTTACCGCGACCCACATCACCGAATAAATAAAGGCTTTGACATTTTTCCGGAGGCGAAGAAAGCAGTTTGTGCGCAAACGATTGCCGATCATAATTGACAGACGCCACGGTATGATCCAAAAGCGTTTGTAAGTGCTTTAAAGCGTTAAATTGCGCGTTATCGTTGTGTATATGACTTTGAGTTACTTGATGGTTGTATTGTTTTTCCAGCAATCCGGAATAATCAGGAAATTGTTCCGGAGTTTTTCGTTGAAATTTTTTTTTTAACATGTCCGTAATGACTAAATGATGATGCCTAGACTAGCACTAATTAGCTTAATTAAGCTACACAAAATGTAATGTTAATGCATAAAAGATAACCCGCCAACAGATAATTATGTTGAAAAATATGACGCCAATACTAAACAACTATTGGAAGTGGAGTCGATTCAATATCTTTTTTTGGCGTTAATGAGGTATAATTAACGACTTTTTAGGGCCTTCCATCCGGCGTTATTTATTTTTATGATTAAACAGCGAACTTTACGAAACACCATAAGAGCCACAGGCGTTGGTTTACATACAGGCGACAAAATACATTTAACTTTACGCCCGGCTGAGCCGAATACAGGTATCAGGTTTTGCCGAGTGGATTTGGACGAACCCGTTACTATTCAGGCAACACCAAAAAATGTTGGGGAAACTGTCCTGTCGACGACGTTGGTTTCAGGTGATGTTAAAATTTCGACCATAGAGCATTTGCTTTCGGCTTTTGCAGGATTAGGGATAGACAACGCCATTATTGACGTTAGTGCTGGAGAAGTACCGATCATGGACGGTAGTGCCGGACCTTTTGTATTTTTACTTCAATCTGCCGGAGTTGAAGAGCAGGATTGTCCAAAACAGTATATTAAAATAAAACGGAGTATTCGGGTTGAAGAAGGCGATAAATGGGCGGAATTTAACCCATTCGATGGATTTAAAGTGACTTTTACCATTGATTTTGAACATCCGGCTTTTGAAGAGCATGTAAAAACGGCAACGATGGATTTTTCTTCTACGACTTTTGTTAAGGAAGTAAGCCGGGCCAGAACTTTTGGCTTCATGAAAGATATTGATATGCTGAGGGAAAATAATCTCGCTTTGGGAGGAAGCCTGGATAATGCAATCGTAGTTGATGACGATAAGATCCTTAATGAAGATGGACTGCGCAGTGCAGATGAATTTGTTAAACATAAAATTCTTGATGCCATTGGCGACTTATATTTATTGGGGCATAGCTTAATTGGCGAGTTTATCGGTTATAAATCAGGACACGGGTTGAATAATAAATTACTCCGTACTTTATTGGACAACAAAGACGCTTGGGAAATGGTCACTTTTTCAGATGAAGATGAGGCGCCGATTTCTTATATGCATTCCGCGGAAACGGCTAGACCCCCTGAATAGTCTTTTTTTAAATGTTATTAAGCTTTTCGGGATAGCCTTTCCAGTGTTGAGCTTAATTTCAGCAGCGCCAACCGCAGTTGGTTGTCCGAAACTGCGAGGCTATGGTCTCGGATAAACTCTATTTTTCCTACTGAAGGTATATTTGCTTTCCGTTTAGATACGATATTAAGCCCTGTTTGACCAGTAATTATCTTAATTTGCAACATCTCAACCGGCGTTCTCGTTAGTGGCTTAATAGCAGTAAGAATTGCGCTGTTATAAAAGCGCAGTTGTGATGCCCATGCGGCGGAATCCGTATAAATCAGCAGTTTTTTGTCTCGTATGAGGCAGTGCCTGGCCTGTTTTGCCAATGCTTCAGGCAGAACCGCCTGGATACGTTGTAATATTCTCTGTTGTTGCTCAATCTGGCTGTAAAAAAATGCCATTGTCCGGTTCTGGAACGACAAGGACGCTTTAAATGAAGGTGGCTTTTGGGGCATAAATACAAGAGGCAAGGTTAAAGGCACAAGGCTAAAGGTAAAGAACTACAACCTCATCCTTCGCCTTTAGCCTTTAAGCTACAGTGGGTAGTTACCTTAAACCGGCGCTACCTTATCAGCTTTTTGCTGGTATTTAGCCATTCGGTTAAAATTCAGATAACGATACGTATCTTCCGCGGTTTCACTGATCTGATCGGCGTAGTGCATATATTCATCAAAAGTGGGGATTTTGCCTAAAATTGAACACACTGCGGCCAGTTCGGCGGATGACAGGTAGACATTGGCGCCGTTCCCCAAACGGTTAGGGAAATTTCGTGTTGAAGTTGAAACCACGGTGGAATTTTCCGCAACACGCGCCTGATTACCCATGCATAATGAACAGCCCGGCATTTCCATTCTGGCGCCGGCCTTACCGAACGTGCTGTAATAACCTTCCTCGGTTAATTGGGTTTGATCCATTTTGGTGGGAGGAGCAACCCACAAACGCGTGGGCAGTTCACCTTTTTGTTTCTCAAGTAACTTTCCCGCGGCGCGAAAGTGACCGATATTAGTCATGCAAGAACCCAGGAATACCTCGTCGATTTTGGTGCCGGCGACAGCGGAGAGGGGTTTTATATCATCGGGGTCATTGGGACAGGCCAGCAGCGGTTCTTTGATTTCATTCATATCAATTTCAATGATTTCAAAGTATTCGGCATCCGGATCAGGTTCAAGTAATACCGGATTGGCAAGCCACTTTTCCATGCTTTTGATGCGTCTTTCGATAGTGCGGATATCGCCATAACCTTCAGCAATCATCCATTTCAGCAGTGTTATGTTGGAATTCAGATACTCACGTATCGGCGCTTCATTTAAACGGATAGTGCAACCGCCCGCCGAGCGTTCCGCTGAAGCATCGGATAATTCAAACGCTTGTTCTACTTTCAAATCCGGCAAACCTTCGATTTCCAGAATACGTCCCGAAAACACATTTTTTTTGCCTTTTTTATCAATTGTTAGCAAACCTCGTTGTATGGCGGCATAAGGGATAGCATTCACCATATCCCGCAGCGTAATGCCTGGCTGCATTTCGCCTTTAAAGCGGACCAGAACCGATTCCGGCATATCCAGCGGCATTACGCCCGTAGCCGCTGCAAAAGCAACCAAACCTGATCCTGCCGGAAAGGAAATGCCGATAGGGAATCGGGTATGCGAATCGCCGCCTGTGCCGACGGTATCAGGCAATAACATGCGATTTAACCAGGAATGAATAATGCCGTCGCCAGGACGCAAGGACACGCCTCCGCGATTCATTATAAAATCCGGCAGGGTATGTTGCATAACGACGTCAATTGGCTTGGGATAAGCCGCCGTATGACAGAAAGATTGCAACACCAGATCCGCTGAAAAACCTAAACAAGCCAAATCCTTCAATTCGTCGCGGGTCATAGGGCCTGTCGTATCCTGAGAGCCAACCGTAGTCATGTGGGGTTCACAGTATGTGTTGGGACGAACACCCTCCACGCCACAGGCTTTACCCACTATTTTTTGCGCCAAAGTGAAACCTTTGCCACTGTCTTTTTCGTCAGCCGGGCGAAGGAACACGGTAGACGCCCCCAGGCCTAAAGCTTTTCTGGCCCGGTCAGTCAACCCCCGTCCGATGATTAACGGGATACGCCCCCCGGCACGAACTTCATCAAGGATAACTTCGGTTTTTAAGGCAAAAGTGCAAATCACTTCATCGGTTTCATGACGTTTAATAACGCCTTCATAGACATAAATATCAATGACATCACCCATAGCCAGTTGGGTGACATCGCATTCAAACGGTAATGCGCCCGAATCTTCCATCGTGTTAAAGAATATAGGCGCGATTTTACCGCCTATGCAAACCCCCCCATCGCGCTTATTAGGAATAAAGGGAATATCATTACCGATGTACCATAATACGGAATTTGTGGCTGATTTGCGGGACGAGCCCGTGCCCACGACATCACCCACATAAGCGACTGGAAATCCTTTTTGTTGCAGTTCTTCAATCTGTTCTTCAGCGTTAGTGATGCCTTCACGCGGCATTTTCAACATCGCTTTGGCATGGAGCGGAATATCGGGCCGGGACCACGCATCAGGCGCGGGCGACAGATCATCGGTATTGGTTTCACCTGTCACTTTAAAAACGCTAACCGTCATTTTTTCAGGCACTGGCGGTTTACTGGTAAACCATTCAGCATCTGCCCACGATTGAATAATTTGTTTGGCGAACGGATTGCCCTTATCCGCTTTTTCCTGGATGTCATGAAAAGCATCAAATACCAGTAAGGTGTGTGACAAGCCCTTAACCGCAATCGGAGCCAGGGTAGGGTTATCCAGCAAGTCTATTAAAGGTGCAATGTTATAACCGCCTAACATGGTGCCCAACAATTCAGTCGCATCTGCGGCTGTTAAAATAGGTGAATTGACTTCGCCTTTGGCGATAGCTGCCAGAAAGCCCGCTTTAATATAAGCCGCTTCATCAACACCCGCTGGAACGCGATTTGCCAACAGATCCAGGATAAATTCTTCTTCGCCTGCAGGTGGCTGTTTAATCAGCTCAACCAAAGCAGCCATCTGCCCGGCATCAATCGGCTTAGGCACAACGCCCTCAGCGGCGCGTTCTTCAACATGTTTTCGGTATTGTTCTAGCATTACGAACTCCTTGGAGAATATTTAAAATGGGTGGCTTGGAGGGTGAACAGGCATTGCTGTCCACAATAATCAGCGATTGAAAGTTGGCAAAATGGCGATGCTAACCTTATGTACATTAATAATCCTCTCTTTCACATTAGTTGCCTATAAATGTTCGCCCAAGTCTGGATACACAATAATTGCAAATGAAACATTAGATTCAAGAAACCGGTAACCATGATAGCAAAATAATGAAACAGAGTTAAAGATGAATCCCAATACTTGTTGAAGTGGCTACCCAAAAACTGTTGTTATAAAACTAAAGTGATTTTTTCTGTATATGTATAGATAAAAAAATACATAGATGAAGACCTCAAGTTAGTAGACTCGGGCTTAAATAGGCTTGATAACAAAGGAAGCAGGGTATGTAAATTTCACGGAGATGTTTTGGAGCACGGCTTAATTTATTGCAAGACTGCAAATTCAAGTAATAAAAACCAGCTACCCATGCACTCAGCTAGCCTTTTCCCCGGGTACGGGTACGGGTAGGTGATTTATCTTTTGTCGTTTCCATGGTTTCAAATCGTTTTTCGATAAATTGGATGATCATATCGGCAATATCTTTTTCACTGGCAGCTTCAATGCCTTTTAAACCGGGTGATGAGTTGACTTCCATAATAACCGGGCCATGATTAGAACGCAAAATATCAACGCCGCAGACATTGAGCCCCATTATTTTTGCTGCACGGACGGCAGTGGAGCGTTCTTCAGGCGTTAGGCGAATCAAAGTAGCTGTGCCGCCGCGATGCAGATTAGAACGGAACTCCCCGTCACACCCCTGCCGCTTCATCGCCGCAACCACTTTATCACCTACAACAAAGCAGCGGATGTCACTGCCTCCAGCTTCCTTAATAAACTCCTGCACCATAATATTGGCATTTAGCCCCATAAAAGCTTGGATTACACTTTCAGCGGCGTTGTGGGTTTCCGCCAAAACCACGCCGATCCCTTGCGTGCCTTGCAAAAGTTTAATCACCAAGGGTGCGCCACCGACTTGAGAAATTAAATCTTCAATATCATCCGGGTTATTCGCAAAACCGGTCACTGGCAAACCGATCCCTTTTCTGGCCAGTAATTGAACTGAACGTAATTTATCCCTTGATCGTGATATGGCCACAGATTCATTGAGTGGAAAGACATTCATCATTTCAAATTGCCTGAGCACTGCGGTTCCGTAAAAGGTCACGGAAGCGCCGATTCGAGGAATAACCGCATCAAATCCCGTTAAATCTTCTCCCCGATAATGGATGGATGGATTATGGGACGTAATATTCATATAGCAACGTAATACATCCAAAACTCGTATCTCATGTCCCCGTGCTTGTGCGGCCTCAACCAATCGAGCGGTTGAATATAGTTTGGGGTTACGGGATAGAATAGCAATTTTCATAGTTTCTCAAATTAACACTAAAGATAAGCTATATTTTGGCATGAAATATAGCAACAAGCATTAGAAATACCTGTGTGGCAGCAAAAAACAAGCGGGTTATAACGGGATGAAGAGATTGGCGCTTCACGGTTTTGTTGGGGTAAAATCTGTATCCAATATTAAATGTTGGCGACGGATAAAGGGGGGCGGCCGAAATTCTTGAGTAAAATGGAATCAAACGGTCTTGTAATGCATTTATGTGAATGGACTCGTTATGTAACGAGTTTGAAGTGCGATAGTTTGGCAGGCAATGGATTTATTGCTCGCTATTCGATGATGAATCGGTATTGAGCCATAATAAAAACAGCTCGTAGCCCAGTGCCAGAATCACAGCGCCAATGAAAAGACCGATAACACCCGAGCTGAGAAGTCCGCCAATCGCGCCGATGAAAATAACCGCCATAGGCGTCTTGAGGCCACGGCCCAGCAGGATGGGTTTAAGGATATTGTCTAATAAACTGAGAGGAATACACCAGATCAGAAATGCCACGGCGGTCAAAGTGTTAGCAGTATAAAACATGTAGATTACTATAGGAATCAGGATCGGGGCTGTGCCTATTTGAGCTACGGACAAAATCAGACAAAGCAGCGCCCAAAGACCAGCGGCCGGCACACCAACAACCATAAAACCGAGTCCTGCAAGCAGACTTTGAATTACTGCTACACCTAAGATACCATTGGCGACGCTGCGGATTGTTGCTTCTGCCAAGTCGGAGAAATCAGCGCCTTTTTCATCAGCAAGCCGATGGGCGATGGCGCGTGCGGTGCGATTTCCTCCGCTGGAATTAGCCAATAATACGCCGGCAATAATGATGGCAACCACAAAATGCAAAATTGCGATGCCTGCACCAGTGGCAGCTGGTAACAACCAGCTACCGATAACTTTGAGCACAGGGGTTAGCTGTTGCAAAGCGCTGTGGATATTTTCCGACGCGAGCAGCCAAAATTTCGCTAGCGGTTCACCGATAATCAACAAGTTACCAAGATTCGCGGGCGGCGGCGGAATTGTTAGAGAGCCATCTCTTATTTTATCGGCGAGCATTTTTAGTCCATCGATCAGCGTGTCAGTAAGCATCACGGTGGGGACTATCAATATGACCAGAAAGACAAAAGTAAACACCGTAGCAGCAAGCTTGTGGCGTTCACCGAGAGCTCTCAGCAGACGGCTGTATAGCGGATGAGCCGCAATGGCAATAATCACCCCCCAGATTATCGGGGCGATGAAAGGTTCGACAATCTTGAAACACCAGACGGTAATTATCAGTAACAGACCTATCCGGATAGTCGCCTCAAGAGATCTGTGAAGAAAAACCCGGTCATTTGCTGAAAGGTTGGAATCATTCATGATGAGGCCCTTTATTATTATGATACATGGAGGTAAACATGCTTTCAAGCCTATATTCAAAATCCAAAAAAGCCCATAACATGGTTATTGTCAAGATATGCCATATCGACTATACACACAATGCCTGGAATAACTATTACAAAAGCAACCCGCGCCGTCAAGTCAAAAACTGCCAAACATGGGGATAAGCAATGCAGTTCTAATTATCTTTCATCTCTGTTTTGTTGGGCTGGCTTTCTTGGCCTGACTTAACCCTGATTGGCAGTCTTAACCATGGTAAACTTCTTCATTATAAACACAAAACCAAGACCCTAATCACCATGCCTGAATTACCCGAAGTTGAAACAACCTGCCGCGGCATTGCGCCGCATATTGAAGGGCAAACGATCAAGCAGGTTATTATTCGCCAGTTTCAATTGCGCTGGCCAGTGCCTGAATCACTCAACCAGATTTTAACGGGCCTCAGTATTCGGTCTGTCTCCCGAAGGGCGAAGTATCTGCTATTTACTACCAGCGCGGGCACGATGCTGGTGCATTTGGGCATGTCGGGCAATTTAAGGATAATGACGACAGGGCAGGGGCCTGGTAAACACGATCATATTGATTTTATTTTTAACGATGGCACAGTGCTGCGTTTTAATGATCCGCGCCGGTTTGGCGCTGTTTTATGGACATCAGCGCCCATCGCAGAACATCAACTGCTTAAAGATTTAGGCCCTGAGCCCTTATTGGCGGATTTTAATGGCGAGCTGCTTTATTCGCTATCCAGAAACCGGAAAGTGCGAGTAAAGTCATTCATCATGGATAGCCACATTGTAGTCGGGGTTGGCAATATCTACGCAAATGAAGCCTTATTTATGGCTGGCATTTTGCCTTCGCGCCAGGCGGGGAAAATTTCTTTAGCGCGTTACCAAAAACTGGCTGAGACTATTCAGGTAGTTTTACAAAATTCCATTCAGCAAGGCGGCACAACGCTAAGGGATTTTGTTAATGAAGCGGGAAACCCCGGTTATTTCAAGCAGCAACTCAGGGTTTACGGTCGCAAAGGTTTGCCTTGTGTTTACTGTCAACAGCCTTTAAAAGAAATCAGGCTGGCTAATCGCTCAACGGTTTTTTGCAGTGATTGTCAGCGCTGATCAACGAACGTTAATATGTATTATCTCAGACTCGATCCGACAGATTTCAACATCCGTTTGGATTGAACCTGACGCTGACGGTCGCAGTTCGGCCAGGAAGAGACAGGCACAGGTTTC
Source organism: Methylococcales bacterium (assembly GCA_028712795.1). GTDB lineage: Bacteria > Pseudomonadota > Gammaproteobacteria > Methylococcales > Methylomonadaceae > Methylobacter_C. The sequence goes on along the minus strand of JAQTPT010000011.1, from coordinate 40,999 downwards.
CAGTGAACGGCTGGTCAAACTTGAAAAGCTGTCATTCAAAAGCTGCGAGTGTTCGACATCCATGCCTCGTAAGCGGTCATTCACCTTAACATTTCGTAGGATATTGCCATATTTAAGCATGGGGATGTCGGGTATAAAAAGTACACCCAACAAGCCTGTAATTCTCAACGGTAGACAGTATCGCTTAATCACCTACCGAAACAAAGAAATCTATCAACGTATCATTAATACCCGGCCACTGCGCATGGAGTTTATCGCCTTCGCAATACCATGTCTTTACGCCATTAGCGCAGCCTGAATAAGCCATGCAGCCATTTTTAATTTTTTCAGGTATCGGCTCGCATTTATTACACGCCGCCCACCAACCTGAAGACTGCACACCATATTTCGGGAACAAGTGGTCATTCGCGCTGTGCATGATCATGACCGGAATAGGCTTGGGGCACTTACGATCACGCAAATCCTGATAATCAATACCGGCGGCGCTAGGTGCAATGGCATCAGGAATATCTCTGGTACCGGCCATAAAAGCCAATGCCATTGCGGCAGTGCCGCCGTCTGAATGACCGGTAAGAAAAATACGCTGTTCATCAACACACCATTTTTTAGCAATCAAGCCTGGAATTGTTCCGAGCTCTATGGTTGTAGAAGGCGATAGCTCGGGATGATCTGCATAGGCGACGATAAATCCGGCGGTCGTCGCTTTAAGCGTGAGACCGGTCAATTTCTCGGTTTTTGCCCGGTTTGATTTTGCCGGTGAATACACCATCAGTAGGGGATGAGCGATTGTAGAATCATAATTCAACGGCGTGCGGACATTGTATTTAATGCCTTCACCGGTTGATTCGCCATTGTCCGCACCAGGCCCACCCCTGCGTGTACCGTCTTCGCAGCGCGCCTGTACTTTATCGCCACTATAAGATGCGTTGCCCATCTGCGAAAACTCATCATTATCTTCGCTAAAAAAGATCAACAGGGTTATCAATATCGGCAGAAAAAACAACACGATAAACACGCTGTTGCGGAAAGTCGAAGCGGTTTGAAATTTATCGAAATAGATTTTAAACATCGGATGGCCTCGCTACAGGTTTGTTGGCGGCGCGTTTCATTAAATAAAATACTGCTGCAATGAGCACCACGATGAATAACGCTTTCATCGGCAAATTATCCGAGGGTTCTTCTTCAAGACCTACCGAGAACGGTATATGGCTATCAATGCTCTTGTCTTTATGCACAATCGCGACATGGGCCAGATAATTACCGGCACCGAATTTGCTGAAATCAACCACGCCATTGACCGTACCGGATTTTATTTTCGTCGGTTCCTGATAGAAAATCCGGGTTCCTTCCGGTTCTTTAGTGACTTCAAACTCGACGGTTAAATTGCGCAGCCCTTTGCCGTCATAATCGAACACCAGATTAGTCGCACCCAGATGAGGAATCGACTGGCAATACTCCTTGTTTGAAAATTTCGGTGTATAAGCAGTAAAGTGTACCCGCTCATGACCCACCAGAATATTGCAGGCATCCACTTCATTACTTGCTCCGCGGTGTGCATAAACGGCTGACGGCAAAGCGAGGGTCAATAATCCAAATAAGCCTAAAGTACGGCAAACACAGGCCATCGTTTGGATTAATGTGGGTAACGGAAAGTTCTTTTTCATGTTCAAAACCCCCTTTTGTATTTTGTTTAAGGCAGAATTATTGGCTTTCGACTTAACATGTGATAGTTTTAGATTAAGCCGTTCGTGGTGAGCTGTAAGCTTTTCGAACAGTCGAACCATGAATGACTCAACTGGCATAACCTAAAGTAAACAGCATCTTATCAGAATGATTGATGCCGGATAAATCGGCGTCAATGCTTAACGCGTTAACAAAACGGTTCATGCAATTCATAATGGCGCAGATACAGACGGAATCAAAATACGCATGTTCATCCCAACCGGCATCGAAGATTTGTTGAGCATCAGCCAGGGTAATTTTGTCAGGCGTCAGGGTTAGTTTTTTTATAAAGCGAAATATCGGTTTCAGCTTGTCATCGATTTTTGCGCTGTTAATATCCGTTTTCAAATCTGCAAATACCGATTCATCAAGACCTGAAGCCACCGAAGCGGCTTTATGGTAGTCATAACTCAGGCTGCATTGGTTCAAATCTGACGTATAAGCGAACAGTAATTCACGCGTTTGCTTGTTAAAAGGCGAAAGATTTCTCATAATTTCTTCCATAATCTTAAACAGTAAAACTCGGCGGCGCGGATATTTTTCCAGCATGCTGGATAAGGAATTAAGGTCTGGGATTGGTGGCTGGTATAACATCGTAGCTCCTGATGATAATGGTATAAAAAGGGCAATCGGCTGCTATACCTAGCCAAACTGCCAGGGTATTAAAAATCGAAACTTTCAACTTCCGCGATTAAAAACACTGGCGCGCCGCCGGTTGAAATGTCCACGGCATGTTGTGCGGTTTCCTGTCCGCCCGGCGAATTTAAACAAGCCTCCAGGTCCTGCATCGACGGAAAATAAACTTCGGCAATGCGATGGAAAGGTGGTTGTTCCTGGCCGACACTGGACTTGATCAGCGATGCGACAAAGCGGGTTTTTCCGGCCAGTTTTTCTACTGCCATCGGGACATGCTCCTCTGCATAGCGTTGTTCAAAGATGTCGAGATGAGTTGGTGTCGGGTACATCACAATCAATTTGGCTGTTTTCATGGTTTTCTCTTGCGTTATTTGGAATGAGTGGCAATCTTATAGGGAAAGATAAGCATTTGGATAATACTGAGTTTCTATGGAACAATAGGTTTTATCTATACCTTTCAGGGCAGCTCTCATGGAAATGCAGCAAATCCGCTATTTTTTGGCCGTCTGCGATCAGGGCAGCATTACCCACGCGGCGCAACTGACTTATGTCTCGCAACCGTCTTTAACGCAGGCGATAAAAAAACTGGAGGATGAAATGGGGGGAGCCTTGTTTACGCGAGCCCACTCCGGTTGTCAGTTAACACCGTTAGGCCGCATGGTTGAAACGAATCTCAGGAAAATTTATAAAGACCTTTTGGCCACCAAAGCAGAGGCGATTCGCTTTTCCCGCTTGAACACCATTCCCTTGCGCATCGGCTTGATGACGACCATAGGGGCGCAACGGCTAAGCCCTTGTCTGGCAGGGTATCAGCAAGATTTTCCTAATATCGAACTGGAATTAATCGTCGATAATGAAGCATCGTTATTAAAGCAACTGGACTCAGAATTACTGGATCTTGTCATCAGTGCGCCGGCAAAGCTGCTGGCATCACCGTATCAATCAACAGTGCTCTACGACGAACGCTATGTGGTCGCTTTCAGCGCGACGCATCGTTTTAATGAATTGCAAAAAGTCGGCCTGAAAGACATCCAGTCAGTGCCCTATTTGGACAGGCTTAATTGCGAGTTAAGAGAAGACTTGAAGTGTATTTGTCAAAACCAGGAGATCACTCTTTATGCGGCTTACCGCAGTAACAGCGAAGAATGGATTTTGCGTATGGTGCAGGCGGGTATCGGTGTGGCATTAATACCGGAATACACCCTAACCCTGGATGCAACCGACATCAGTTATCGCTATCTTGTTGATCCTGAAATCAACCGTCAGATTTATGCGATTTATACGCATCAGACATCAGAAAAGCCGGTATTACAGGCATTGATTGCCAATTTGAGCAGGGCATGAAAACCGGCTGGAGTTGCACAAGTCTGCTGTTAAACAGTAATCGGTTAAATCTGGAGTTTGTTATATTTCTAAACCGCATGAATAAAGACTATATCTTTACTTTTGGGGTCTAATTTAAATTGCTTTTTTTGGCGGTTAGTGCCAGTTGGTTCGCTAAAATCGATGGTCCGCTTTCCGAGAAGAACCGGACGTTAAGTTATTGAGAGCCGATGACCGCTGAGGGTCGAACAGAAACAGTCAATGTAAGATTTCGTTGAGACCTAATTAGAGAAGCTGTCAGATCAAATTCAGATTTACACAGTCAAGATGTGATAATCGAGCATCTTCGATTATCTTCTTGCTTTATAAAGACAACCCCCTATAATTGCACCCTGCTTTCAGGTTCCAGAAGATAGTCAAATCTAATGGTTAAACGGGAAGCCGGTTAGGTTCATGTTGATACCAAATCCGGCGCTGCCCCCGCAACGGTATTTAAGTTAAAGATCATCAGTACGCCACTGTGCTAGTCAGCATGGGAAGGTGATGATCCAGGTTAACGCCACTTATAAGCCCGGAGACCGGCCTAAAAGTATAATTCGCAACAGCGGAGGGCTGTTTTGCGTGTGATTACGCGCCTTCGTGTTTTTCATCTGCTTTTGTCCTCCGTTGTTACTACTCAATCACCATGCGCGGGCGGCGCAGAGGGTAACAATGCAAAAAATTATACTTGGTTCATTAATGCTTGCGGGTATCAGTACCCAGTCACAAGCGCAGGAAAATCCCACCGGCAATTCGCAAGAACTACCCAATATGGTCGTTACGGCGACACGGACGGAAGTTGCCAAAAATCAGCTGGCGACTGCCACCACCGTCTATACCCGCAAGGATATTGAACGTTTGCAGGTTCAAACGTTGCCTGATCTGTTAAAAGGCACGAGTGGAATCGACGTGACTCAACAAGGCGGCTACGGTAAAACCACCAGCGTATTCATGCGCGGAACCAATTCCGATCAAGTACTGGTGCTGATTGACGGCATTAAGGTGGGTTCTGCTACCTTGGGTACTACGCCATTCGAGTTCATCCCCATGGATTCGGTAGAGCGTGTGGAAATTATTAAAGGCCCTCAATCCAGCTTATACGGTTCGGAAGCGATGGGTGGCGTTATCCAGATTTTTACCCGTAAAGGCGCGGCAACTGAAAAGCCGGCTATAACCGTAGATTCAGGGGGTGGCACTTATAGCACTTATAAAGCTGCTGGCACAGTTAGCGGCAAGTGGAAAAACAACTGGTACACGTTAGGTTCTTCAGGCTTTGGCTCTCATGGATTTAATGCCCGGCAACCAATCCCGGGGCCTTATGGCTTAGATCAGCCGGACAACGATGGTTACAATAACGCGGCAGTCAATGCCAGAGTAGGACGCCACTTTCTGAATAATGGGGAGGTGGAAGCCTTTTTCATGAGGACGCAAGGGACGACTAATTATGACGGAAATTTTCAAGATAAAACCAACTTTATAGAGCAAGTCGTTGGCGCGACAGCCAGTATGAATCTGATGGAAAATTGGCGGTCGACTCTGCGTTTCGGAGAAAGCCAAGATGATCAAGATCAGTTTGCTCCGGATGGCGCTTTCTCCAGCAAATTTAACAGCACTCGCTGGAATGCTACTTGGCTGAATCAAATTAAATTATCCGACGAGCATCAACTGATTTTGGGCTCGGATTATCGTCTGGATGAAGTGAACAGCTCGGAAATATTCAATAAAAACTCCCGCTATGATGTGGGCGTGTTTACTGAGCTAAATAGCCAGATATGGGATGACCATTTTGTTAATGCCTCGGTGCGTTATGACAATAATCAGGCAGTCGGCAATTATGTGACAGGCAATGTTGGCTGGCGATATAATTGGAATTACGGCATCAGTTTGCTGGCAAACTTTGGCAATGCGTTTAAAGCGCCATCGTTAAATGACCTTTATTTCCCTAACTACGGCAACCCTAACCTGAAGCCTGAAGAATCCACGTCGTATGAAACCGGGGTTATTGGTAATCATGGCTGGGGGCAATGGGAAATCCGCGCCTACCAAACCAATATCGATAATTTGATCACGCCGACAATGGATCCGGTAACATTTAATTTTAGCGCGGAAAATATTGGCAAAGCGCAAATTCAAGGCATTGAAACTGAAATCGGCACGCAGTGGCTGGGTTGGAATGGCAAATTGACCATGAATCTGTTGGATCCCGAAAATGTGGAGACCCATGGCAGGTTGCCTCGTCGAGCGCAGAAAATGCTGTCATTCGATTTATCCAAAACATTCGGTTCTTTTGATGTAGGTACTTATGTTTTGGCGCAAGGCGACCGTTTTGATAATACGCAAAATACCATCATGGTCGCTGGTTTTGTCACGGTTGATTTACGGTCAGCTTACCATTTAAACAAAAACTGGATGCTGAGCGCCAAGCTAAATAACTTGCTGGATAAAAACTATCAAACAGTTGATACTTACAACATGGCGGGCAGAAACTTTTTTGTTTCTGTCCATTACAATAATTAATTAAGGAACCTGCATTAAATAACTTTAACATCTTATCCCCCTCTCCTTCCAGGAGAGGGGATATTTCACTTAAGTTATTTTATGCGCGTCCTTAACCATTCAATCCTTACATTTCCTAACTATTTGGAGTTATAAAATGAACATTAAACAGTGGATGCAAGCAAAGTATTTACCCATACCCCTTATTGCACTGATGGTGATGACACGCTTTCATCACTTTGGCGATGTACTGCATCTTCCCGATGCCTCATTAGCCGTTTTTTTCTTTGCCGGTTTTTACCGTAAAAAAGCGTTGCTTGTCTTCTTGTTAGCGTTGGCTGCGTTGATTGATTACGTTGCCATCGAAAACGGCACCAGCAGCTGGTGTGTTACACCCGCGTATGTTTTCCTGATCCCCACTTATGCCGTGATGTGGTTTGCAGGCCGCTATTGCTCAACATTCCAATTAACGAAAATTGGGGAGCTGGCAAAGTCTGCCGGTTTGCTAGTGCTGGCAACATCGGCTGCATTTGCCATTTCTAACGGCAGTTTTTACTTGTTTTCAGGCCGTTATGATGATATGTCGCTGGCAGAGTATTTTTTCCGGGTGGCGCAGTATTACCCGTCTTATGTTGGCGCTGCCCTGATTTATGCGGTTGCAGGTTGGGCTATCGCCAAGCTGGTAAAGTCTTTACCTGAGTTTCGAGCTAATCATAAATCTGTTTAGATAAAACGTAGCGTTGTAGGATGCGCTTTTTTATCGTCGCCGCATCCTATCACGCAATCTTCAACTTCAAGTCTTGATTTGTCGGGTATCATCAAAGTAGTCTCCCCCCCCTTCACTTTTGTCAAATAAACTTCATTCGGCGTTAAATTGTGAGTGAGTTTCAGCAAGCGATAAGTTAAAAATTTCCACCCGGTACCAAGCGAGAATACGATAAACTGGTCAACAGCGTTTTCAACAATTCAAACCCTATGATTGAGCCCGAACTTAGCCTGGATTTACCGCCTTCACTAGCCGATGTTAGGCAAGACAACGGACAGCCGTGTATCAGGTTATCAGGCAGTTGGAATCTTCATGGTTTGGCGATAGCGCCTGATCTGCAACAAAAAATCAGCGTGAATGCGGTCAATAAAACCTTGCTATGGGATATGCGTTCGGTTGATGTGCTCGACAGCGCGGCTGCTTTGATTATTTGGCAAGCCTGGGGGGGGCAAATGCCGGCTCTGATACAGATAAAACCGGAACATCAGCGTTTATTCGATCGCTGGCAGGCGCAAACCGTGCCTGCTGCTGAACCCAAAGTCCCAATTTTCAGTTTATTTTTTAACTCGTTACAGAATTTGATTTGGGGCTTTTGGGGGCAATTGTTGGATCTGGTGGCCTTGATGGGTCAACTGGTTCTGGATCTGAGTTATCTGTTACGCCATCCGCATGATATTCCCAGGGCGGAGATTTCCATCACGATTTATGATGCTGGCGTCAGGGCCTTAGGCATTACCGCACTGGTGGGTTTTTTGATCGGCATTGTGCTCAGTTATCTGTCCGCCTTGCAATTAAAGACTTTCGGGGCGGAAATATATATTATTGATATTCTAGGATTAAGCATTATTCGTGAATTGGGGCCTTTGCTGGCGGCTATTCTGGTTGCGGGCCGTTCCGGATCCTCAATGACGGCTCAAATAGGCATTATGCGGGTTACAGAGGAACTGGATGCCTTGTCTGCGATGGGTATTTCCCACTCTTTACGCCTGATTCTGCCAAAAGTGACGGCGCTGATGATCGTTATGCCTCTGTTAAGTGCATGGACCAGCGCTGCAGCCCTGATAGGCGGCATGTTTTCGGCGCAAAATACACTGGATATCAGCTATCAGCAGTTTATAGTTAAACTGCCTGATGTGGTGCCGTTATTGAATGTCTTTATAGGTTTGGGTAAAAGTGCTGTATTCGGTTTGATGATTGCGCTGATAGCCTGTCATTTCGGCTTTAGAATTAAACCGAATACGGAAAGCTTGGGTAGCGAGACGACGAATTCCGTAGTGGCATCCATTACCGTGGTGATTATGATTGATGCGATATTTGCCATTTTGTTCATGGGCGTGGGCATGCCATGACCCCGTTTTCAGCGATTCGTTTTGAACATGTTTACACAAGCTTCGGCGATAAAATTGTTCACCAGGATATTAACCTTAGCTTGGAACAAGGCGAGATATTGGGCGTGGTGGGTGCGTCAGGCTGTGGTAAAACCACCTTGCTGCGTGAAATTATTGGTTTGCAAAAACCCACCCGGGGTGAAGTGTTCGTTATGGGGCAATCCTTGAAAAATGTAACCGCCGGTCACGGGCAACGGCTGCGTAGCAATTGCGGCGTGCTGTTTCAGAAAGGCGCTTTATTCAGCGTATTAAATGTTTTTGATAATATTGCTTTTCCACTGCGGGAAATCGGTTTTCATGATGAAGAATTGATTAAGCGGATCGTATTTATGAAACTTGCCATGGTTGGATTATCGGACTCTGATGCCTGGTTAAAACCGGCGGATTTGTCCGGCGGCATGATCAAGCGGGTAGCATTGGCTCGCACCATGGTCCTGGAGCCGGGCCTTTTATTGCTTGATGAACCCACATCCGGATTGGATCCCATTTCGAGCGAGGATTTTGTCAGCCTGTTAACCGAACTGCATCGGGCTCTTAATTTTACCGTGTTCATGGTGACTCATGATCTGGATATTCTAAGAGACTTATGTACCAAGGTGGCCGTGCTGGCGGATAATCAATTGGTTGCTTTTGGTACGTTGGCGCAGGTACTAGGTTGCCAGCATCCCTTTATCGAAAAATTCTTTTACAACAATCGCGCCCGGCGGGTATTTCGAAACAAAGAGGCTTCTCATGGGTAGAGATAAGCACGCGCTGATCACCGGTCTTTTTTTGATTGTTTTCGTGGTTGCGGTGACGGCCATTATTTACTGGATAGGCCATTTTGAACGGGAACGGGATATTTATGTGATTTCAACCCGGGAAGCTGTTTCCGGTCTTAATCCGGAATCAACGGTTTTTTTCCGCGGTATTGCCGTAGGGAAAGTGATTAAAATTGTATTCGACCCGAATGACTCAGGGATAATTCTGGTTCCGATTGAAGTAGATAAAAATATCCAGTTTACCAAAGGTGTTTTTGCCACGTTACGGTTAAAGGGCGTGACAGGTTTGACCCAGATTCAATTAAGCGATGCCGGTAACATACCCGCTCTGTTACCGCCTGGCGATAATCCCTTAACCCGTATTCCTTTGATTCCATCGTTAACCGACAAGCTGATGAATTCAGGAGAAGAGCTTTTGCATAAAGCGGATAATTTAATGGTGCGGCTTAATTCATTTTTAAGTGTTGAAAATGAAAAAAATATCGGTGACATTCTAATCAATCTGAAAGCCATGACCGATAAATTTGCCGATTTGCAAAAAAATATTGATAAAGCCCTGGCCGGTATTCCTGCGTTAACTAAAGACGCACAGAAAACCTTGGCTAATATGAATACATTGACTCATGACTTACAGGCCTTAACCAGGGACGTGCAAAATCTCAGCATAAATGCAGGCAATCTTGTTAATACCGGTGAGAATGCTGGCGATATTTTGACGCAAACCACGTTGCCGAAAGTAAATAAATTGCTCACCGAATTGCAGTCGACAGCGCAACAGGTAAAAAGGACTGCCGCCATGCTGGATAATAATCCGCAGGCATTGCTGCTGGGGCCTGATCAACATAATTCCGGGCCGGGCGAACCGGGTTATAAGGAGCCAAAATGAAACATTCAAAAATTGTTTTTGCTTTGTTTTGCGCAGTATTGTTTTGCACCGGTTGCAGCGTTTCACCCAAACAACCTGTGCTGCATGATTTTGGCTTGCCTGTTTTAAATTCAATGAATAAGAGCGGGCAGCGGAGTAGCTCGTCAATTACCGTGGATGCGCCCACATGGTTGTGGGATAACCGCATCCGTTATCGGCTGCTTTATACGTCCCCAACTCAAGTGGGCTTCTATGCCCTGGATCTCTGGATAGCCCCACCACCTGAGTTATTTGAACAACTGCTGATTTCCAGTGGCAAGAACTGGAATTATTCTTTAATTATTCGGCTACAAGAGTTTGAACAGCAGTTTGATTCTCATGATCGTGCCCGTGTAGTTTTACGCTTTTCTGTGGAAGCCCATGCAGAAGGAAATAATAAGAAAGCCGGTACACAGGAATTTTACCTGGAACGGTCCACAGCAACGCCTGATGCGGCTGGCGCAGTCAGTGGTTTTGTCAAGCTGACCCAACAGGCCGCTGACAGGATTCAGGGCTGGCTGACAGGATTACCTGATAAGCCGATGTAGCTGTGCTTCCGCAGCGCTCCTGATGCGTATTGTTGATTGGCCTTAGCCGCCCTTACTTTTGCTGGTGTACAATAGCTATTTTTATAAACTAGATGGAACCCGTGATGGAAGCTTACCCAGAAAAAACCTGCTCAATAGACCGTTTGGTCACTCATCCAAAATTGGTTGCCGCAACAAAAGCCGGGACGAAAACCCAGCAGCGGCGTAATGGTATTTATGGTTACCCTGGAGAAACGTTCGACCTGGAAGGCATGGCTTTTGTCATTACAGGCTTAACACGCGAGCGTTTAGGTGATATGACTGATGAACACGCACAGGCAGAGGGCTATCCCAATCTTGAAATGTATAAAGACATCATTTTAAAAATGCACGCGGGGATGACGTGGAATACTGACAGTCTGGTATGGGTTCATACTTTTGCTGCCAAAACTGAAAGCTAGCCCAGTGGCATTTTCTGTCCAAACTGCTTTGTTGGTATCAAAGCAGTCAAATACAGTTTTTCAGGATATCCATGAAATAAAGCCGGCGGCTCATACCCTGAGCACTTTCTCTATGATCTGGAAAGCCTTGTCGAATGTTGAGCCGCCGGAAACCTTAGTAAGCAAGTTCCCAAACAACAGCCGGTAGTCATCCGGCGAAATGTAATCCCTATATATAAAAATACGATGAAACACCCTGTAGTCGATGCACAAATTACCCCGGAAGGCCGCCTGGATGTCCTGTCCAAGGCTGAAGTCAATAAGCTGTTTGATACCAGCCAGGGAGGGTTATACAGGATATTTCGCAACTGCTCGCTTGCCGTATTGAACTGCGGCGGCACTTCGGATGATGGCAAGGAGCTCTTGGAACGTTATCCTGCTTTTGATATTTACGTTGTTCAGGAACAGCGGGGAATCAAGCTACAAGTTAAAAATGCCCCTGCCCATGCCTTTGTCGACGGCAAGATGATTAAAGGGATTAATGAACATCTTTTTGCAGTCTTACGCGACATTATTTATGTCAGTGACGAGATTAACGATAACCCAAAATTTGACATGACTTCATCGGAAGGTATTAGTAATGCAGTGTTCCACATTCTCCGCAATGCCAATATTCTTCGCCCGATGACCAACCCCAATATGGTGGTTTGCTGGGGCGGGCATTCCATAAGCCGTAAGGAATATGAATATACCAAAACTGTTGGCCACGAAATGGGTCTGCGTGGTTTGGATATTTGCACCGGTTGTGGGCCGGGCGCCATGAAAGGGCCGATGAAGGGGGCGACTATCGGCCACGCCAAACAGCGTATAAAAAATGGTCAATACCTGGGCATCACTGAACCCGGAATTATTGCCGCGGAATCACCCAATCCGATCGTCAATGACCTGGTTATTCTGCCGGATATTGAGAAACGCCTGGAAGCCTTTGTTCGCACCGGACACGGTATCGTGGTTTTTCCCGGCGGCGCAGGCACTGCTGAGGAAATACTTTATATACTGGGCGTATTATTGCATCCAGAGAACAATGATATGCCATTTCCCCTGATTTTTACAGGGCCTGACAGTTCCGAGGCTTACTTTAAAGAAATCGATCAGTTTATCGCGGGCACCCTGGGCAAAGAGGCGCAGCAGCGTTACCAGATTATTATTGATAATCCTGCAAAGGTGGCCACGGAAATGCAGGCGGGGATAAAACAAGTACGGGCTTTTCGTAAAGACAAGGGTGATGCCTATTATTTCAACTGGTTGCTGAAAATCGATCAGGTATTTCAACAGCCGTTTGCACCCACGCATGAAAATATGAGCAACCTCGCTTTGCACAAGAACCAGGAGAATCACTTGCTTGCCGCCAATTTGCGCCGGGTTTTTTCGGGCATTGTGGCGGGTAATGTAAAAGACGAGGGGATTCGCGCCATAGAACGCTATGGCCATTTTGAAATTCATGGCGACGCTAGCATCATGAAGCTGATGGATTCTTTACTGGCCTCGTTTGTTGCCCAGCATCGAATGAAGCTGCCGGGGAAAAAATATTCACCTTGTTATCGCATCATCACCTAATGCCGGCGCGTCCCTTTGAATGACTTGTTGGATCGAGCAACGCAACCAAAGACAAAAATACATTATAAGCCGTGCCCCCGTTAAGAGGCTTAAATTGCCGAAGTCACACCAGAGCCCGACAGCCACACTCCAATTCGATAACGATAGGAGATACTTCCGACATTCCGCGCCCCAGCAGGCAAACAATATATTAAACTGCGCGGATCAATTACGCTCTTTGGAAACAGGCATTGAACGAGAACTCACCTTACAGCAGCTACAACTTGGATCATTTAGGCCTCATAGCGGGTATGGTTGATGAATTGGGTCTGTCTGAACTGATCGATACGGTGATCAAACAAGATCATGAACAACGACAAGTTTCGGTAGGACAATGCGTCAAGGTCATGATTTTAAACGGTCTTGGCTTCGTCAATCGAGCGCTATACCTGATGCCGCACTTTTTTAAGGATAAACCGGTCGAACGCTCGCTGGGTGAAGGCGTAGCAGCGGAGCATCTCAATGATGATGCCTTGGGAAGGGCGCTGGATGCGATCTACGCTTACGGCCCGGAAGCATTGTACGGTCAACTGGCGGGGCAAGCGGTTAAACGCTTGGGGCTATCCTGCAAAGTGGGGCACATAGATACGACCAGCTTTCATGTTGATGGTGTCTACAACAGCGACCAGGAGGATGTGCCGGAAGGCGTTATTCACATCACTCAGGGCGTAAGCCTAGACCACCGACCAGATCTCAATCAGGTGATACTGCAACTGATTAGCGAACATCAGGCGGGCATACCGCTGTGGATGGACGCCTTGAGCGGCAACAGCAGTGATAAAGCCAGTTTCCGGCAAACGCTGAACACGCATCTGGGTCAATTGCGTGAGGGTGTTGGCCTTTCATTGATAGTGGCCGACAGTGCGCTGTATACGGCGAAAACACTGCAAGACCTGGGCGATTTTCCGTGGATTACCCGTGTTCCTGAAACCATTGGCGGCACCCGTGAATTAATCCTGGCAGCCTCTGGCGAGTGGCTGGAGACCCGGCCGGAACGAGCCTACACGGAGGTGGGTTCAAGTTATGGCGGCGTTAAGCAGCGTTGGCTGGTGGTTTACACCCAAGCCGCACACGGGCGCGCTGAACAAACCGTCAACAAACAACACCTGAAGCAAAGCCAGGCCGAGTACAAGGCCTTCAGCGCCTTAGCCAAACGCTCTTTTGCCTGTGCGGCGGATGCCGAGGCGGCCTTGGCACACTTGCAAAAGACGCTGAAAGTCGTCGCCTTGCACGAACCGATTATCGTCGAAGTGAATGGTTTCAAAGGCAAGGGACGCCTCGGCAAAGGCCGCAAACCCGATGTGGTCAGCTATTGCGTTGAAGCAGGCGTAGCCTCTGTTCTCGAAACGCGACGCAGCAAGATTCAACAGAAAAGCTGTTTTATTATCGCCAGCAACCCACTGGAGGAATCACAACTCAGCCACGAAGAGCTGCTTGATTACTATACGCCGGGGCAACAAAAAGTCGAACGGGGCTTTCGCTTTTTGAAGGATCCCTGGTTCATGGCGAATACCCTGTTTCTCAAGTCGCCAAAGCGCATCATGGCACTGATGATCATGACGCTCTGTCTTTTGGTCTACGGTGCGCTGGAGTACCGCATCCGCCAAACACTCGAACAGGGCCAACAAACGTTTCCCACCCAACTCGGAACCACCACCGCAAAGCCTACCGCTCGCTGGGTATTTCAATTTTTCACGGGTATCCATGTGCTGTTAATTGACAGTTGTCGAGAAGTTATACTGAATTGCAACGAATACCACAATCAACTGCTTAATTTACTCGGCGAGCGTTATGTTAACTTGTATGCTAATTCCGGGTAATGGAGGGTGGGGTGCGGAATGCCGGATACTTGCTGCGTAGTGCGGACATGAAGAACCAGTAACGTAAGTGGATCGAAGACAATCACATCCTTGAAAAAGCCAGTCGCTGTGACCAGGAAGAAGACAAGGGCTACCAAAATAAAACCGGCTATGAAATCCGGAGGACTTGAAATTCAAACAAGAACGGCTGGCTAAAATCAAAGCGGCCAAAAAAGCCCTGGAGCACCAACAGTAGGCGCTTTAGGCGACGTGAAGAGCAGCTCAACCCAGGTCAGGCTATCGACGACAAAAAGCAGATCAGCTTTGCCGATACCGAGGCCCGCATCATGGGGAAGAAAGGCGGCAGCTTCGATTATGCCTACCATGCCCAGATTAGGAACGAGCATGAAATAACCTGATCAAGTTCATGCTTCGATAAACCCGGCATTATTGGTATGTGAGTTCCAAGTTGCTCAACTTATTTCATGCTCGTTCCTTAGCGTCGATGCCGGCCTGCAAATCATTGTGGCTCAGCATGTCAGCCAAAACGCCAACGACAAACAAGAAGTTGCGCCCGCTCTGCAAGCGCTGCAAGAGACCACCGGCCGCTTGCCGGAAAAACTGAGTGCCGATAATGGCTATTGGTCTGGAGACAATCTACAGGCACTGGAGCAAAGCGGCGTCGATGCATACATTGCCACCGATAAAGGTGAAAAGACCCATAAAATACCGTTGGATAGCTCGGAGCGCAAACTGGTCAAAGCAGACTTTGACTACCACGAAGCCGATAACACGTTTACCTGTCCTGAAGGCCAGGTTTTAACCATGAAACGCGAAAGTCAAGACGGCAGCCGAGTCTATCAAGGCGCATCGGAAATCTGCGCCGAATGTCCATTGCAAAGCCGTTGCTGCCAATCGGCTAAAGGAGAAGCCCGTACGATCACTACCGATAACAAAGAACCACTGCGTCAACAGATGAATAGCAAAATGGCAACGGAAGCCGCCAAAGTAGTTTACGGTAAGCGCAAAACAATTGTTGAACCGGTGTTTGGACAAATTAAAAATAGCGGGTTTCGTGGCTTCAGTGTGCGCGGTAAAGAAAAAGTCGCCGGTGAATTTTCAATGGTCTGTGCCGCACACAATTTCAAAAAAATTGCCAAGGCCATTGTTACGGGATTAATCCGTCCAGAGTTTGAGAATTTCACGACAAACCCTGCAATATAGGTAAAAATACACTGTATGAATCCGTCATGAACGAGTTCCAACGTCAAAACTGTGCATTTTCTGGTCAATTTTAAATTTAGCCTCAGGGATTTTTAAATTTCTCCGAACCTAACAAGGGGCTGCTCGTTCGATGGTCTTATTCTCGGACAGCCTCCTAGGATTGCACTTCGGAGTTGAATCCACGTTTTATTAAACGCTTTGCAAGCACCATCCAAGTGATCGCGCAAGTGATGGGAATTCTTAAAAACAAAGGGCTTGATCAAATCAGCTATGAGCGGTGTTATCAACTCTCAGAAACAATGCCCCAAAATTCCCACGTTAAAAAACAGCTACAAAAAATGGTTGCGACAACATCTTGATATTCAGAAGCAACTTACCGGCTTGCCGTTATTTGTCAGTAGTGACATTATTGGATCTCTGTTTGGTAATTTTAAGCATATTATTGAACGAAGTCCGCAGGCCGACATGAATCGTACGACTTTGTTAATCCCTGCGCTCTGCGGGCGTATGGATAAAACAACGATTAACCAGGCTCTAAATCAGGTTCGTCATAATGACCTGGAAATGTGAGAGCAAGAAAACATCCCCTATACGGTACGCAAGAAACGCCAAACTTTTTGACAATATTGGCAGCCAAAAAGCGGGACAAACATAGCAAAGGGGCTTATTTCGACAGCCAAGGCTTTACCCCAAGCCCGGCAAGCCCACGAAAAATTCTCTGGCGACCGTATTGCTACGCAGGGTAGCCTGGTCAATTTTTAAGAAACTTCAGGCTTTTAAAAACAAACTGTTAGCGCTATTGATTTACATGTGAATTTTGGGATGCAAAGCCGAATCCAATAGAATCATTTAAGGTCTGGAAAAGAGATGTTAATTATCGGAAAAAGAATTTTTCGATTGTGCATACAAGGCTGCGCCTACAATACCCGCCTGGTTTAAAAAAGCGGCCGGCTTTACCGGCGCCTCCACTGTAATTTTTCCTTTAAACTTATCAAAATGTTTACTGGCGCCGCCACCAAGAATGATCAGATCAGGCCAAAACAGCTTTTCCATCTCAGTGAGGTAGGCATTAAAACGCTTGCCCCAGCGTTTCCAGCGCAGATCTTCGGTTTTCCGGACCGAATCCGATGCATAGTGCTCCGCTTTTTTCCCATTTTTTAAATACATGTGGCCTAATTCCGTATTCGGCAGCAGCTTGCCATCAGTAAAAAATACTGTCCCTAATCCTGTGCCTATCGTTATCAGCAAGACAACGCCGGATTGACCCGCGCCCTCGCCAAAATGCATTTCTGCCATGCCCGCCGCATCGGCATCATTCAGGGTGTAACATGAACATTTAGTGGCTTCTGAAAACAACTTATCGATATTGGTGCCGATAAAAGATGGCGATATATTAGCTGCTGTTCGTGGCATGCCATGTTGAATTGCTGCTGGAAAACCACAGCCCACCAATCCGCTCCAGTTAAAATGAATGACCAGTTGCGCAAGGATTGCCGCAACCGCTTCTGGCGTTGCGGGTTGTGGCGTCTCAATCCGGTGACGCTCAGTGACCAACTCGCCCGTAACCGTATCAACAACGGCTCCTTTAATGCCTGACCCACCTATATCTACGCCGAGAATTAGCATAAAAATTCCTTAAAATTATGTTTGGATGCGCAGTGCAGGTAAAGCCTTTGCTTATGCGCGATTGAACTGCTGTGACGATTCATGAGTTGGAAAACTTGAAAATAATATGGCGTATATTAATTACAGCCAATATGCGGTAGGGTGGGCAAAGCAGCTTTACCCACACACCACGCAACTTTGTTTGAGCGATCGGGTTACTTGGTTAGTTTCGCACTCAATTGTGCTGACCACTGGCCAAAAAAGGTACCGACTACGATGGAGACAGATATGACTAGTAACGGGTTGCTCAAGGAAACACTCAACAAAACATCTTGAGTCAATTTATCGGGCGTTTGTAACAGATAGGCAAATGTTGACGAGTAACCCAATACGCTAGCGGGAATGGTCGCAAGTTGTGGAATATTGGCTGCAAGGCACATAACCACGACTGAAATGGCAACTGTAATAGCCGCCATAGCAGGAAAGCCAAGAACGGCTGTTGGCGGAACATTGGTAAGTAGAATGGCGGTAAACCAAGCCATAACTACGCCGAAAATTCCACACACGATGGTGTTTATTAAGGCTTCCTTGGTGGCGCCAAGAAAGAAGTAGGCGGCCCACGCAATGGTTGCAGCCCATATAAAAAAGAATCCGCTTAATGGCCCTACCGCCAAAAATGTTGCAACTCCAGCCAAGCCGCCAATGCTTAATGAAAGTGCTGTTAGTTGGTCTAAAGAGCATTTTTTTAGTTTATCCATAATATATCTCCAAAAAGTTCACCTCACAATGAGTATTTAGCCAGATTTCACATTGAGGTGGTTCTATGAAATCTAACGTTTTGGGTTAATCGGGCGACCCAAAAAGCCCGTTTAAATCGAGTGCCATTAGGTATACCACAAAAACACAAAAATTAATGCCTGATTTTATCCTTTACTGATGACGCCGGTCAATTCGTAACGCCGACTCCCAATACTGATTATTTTGCCCACAATCGTTGATTGCTTCTGGAATAAAAATAATCATTATCCCGTATAGCTGGTATAAGCCCGGTAAACGGCAAAAGCCGACAGCGCCAGAAAAATTGCTCCGCTAATTTTATGCAACAAGACTAAAGGCACCTTTTGTAATAGGGTGCGGCCAGCCAGAATACCCAGAGCAGATATAGACACGAGCGCCGTGGTTGAGCCCAGCCATACGGCTAAAGGAACTGCGGTACTGCTTAAGGCAACGACGGCTAATTGGGTTTTGTCACCAAATTCAGCCACAGTAATCAATAAAAAAGTGGTGAAGAAAATACCGTGACCGCTTTTTTCCTTAACGTCCAGATCTTCATCATCCTCTTTTATTCGCATTGAATGAATCCCAAAAGCGGCAAACAAGAAGGCAACGGTTGCGGCAACAATATATTCAGGCAGCCAACTGGCAATGGCGACGCCAAAAACAACGGCCAAGATATTTAAAAAGGCAAAGGCGGCAATAGCGCCTAACAAAACCGGCATGGCTCTGTGTCTGGATGCCAATGTCATGCAAACCAGTTGGCTTTTGTCGCCAATTTCCGCCGCCGCAATCAGGGCAAAACTGGTCGCGGCTGAGGCTGATAGTTCGGTAAAATTGCCTGCGGCGAGTAATGATAAAAAGCGATCCAGTGAGCTCTGAAAAACCTCGAAGAAATTAACTGTGCTCAGAGAGTTAAAAAATTGCTGCAAGTGGTATTGAAGATTATCCATTGTTGTCCTTGGAAATGTCAGATCAACGTTATATAACTCGCAACAATTAAACCGCCACAGATTCACAGAGTTAATTTATTTATAATCTGCGACTCTATGGCATCTGTTACAGCAGGTTTTTTTACGAGTTAGCTTATATGGATTAAACCCGTATTAGCTCAGCATGTTATCCAAAATCATCATAATGATGAACCCGACCATCAAAGCAAAGGTCGCATAGCGCGAACGTCCATCTGAATGCGTTTCCGGAATAATCTCTTCACTGATAACAAAGAGCATAGCGCCGGCTGCAAAGCCCATGGCAATCGGCAAAATAGGTTGAAAGACCGTCACCATGGTAATGCCCAATAAACCACCAACCGGCTCAACCAGACCGGTTAAGGTGGCGATACCCACCGCTCGCCATTTATTGTAACCCAAACCAACCAATGGCAGGGCAACGGCCAAACCTTCAGGAATATTTTGCAAAGCGATTGCAATCGCCAGAACCACGCCATTTTTCATTTCTCCAGAACCAAAACTTACGCCAACAGACATGCCTTCTGGAAAGTTGTGGATAGTGATGGCAATGATAAACAGCCAAACTTTTTTTAAAGAAGACAGTTGCACATCTGAAATTGAATCAAAATGCACATGGGGCAGTTGGCGATCGGCGTAATGCAGAAACGCCGCGCCAATCATCATGCCCAAGGAAACAACATAAATGCCTTTGCCTGGCCAGATTAAATTGCCGTACGACATGCCTGGCACCAGCAGGGAAAATGCAGTAGCCGCCAACATAACACCAGCGGCTGCGCCGAGCATGCTGTTGAATAGGTTTTTGGAAATGTTCTTGAAGAACAGCGCAGGTAAAGCGCCTACCCCTGTCGCCAATCCGGCTAAAATACTGGCAAAAAAGCCGACCACGACCATCTTGCCAAAAATCAGGTATAGACCGCCAAAAACCACCAGTTGTGATAATAAAAACAGGCCTGCTACGGTCGCCCAGCGCTTAAGTAGAGGCATGGCTTGCAGCTTTTGATAATGCTCGCTTTCTTTAATCCGGTCAATTGTGGTTTCAAAATAGTGTTGCAATTTTGATAGGGTTCTTGTTGTTATTGTCATTATTGCTTACCTGTGAGAGCAGTTTCCTAAAGTTTGCGGGCATTATAACCAACTACCAAGTTTTTGAGCGGTTATTATGTTCATCTGTACAATACTACTGATGGCTATTCGAATGCTGGCTAATATGTGGTATCGGCATCTGCCGATTCTGATTGGCTCAACCTTTATCCCAAAGCCGGGCGACTAAAACGAACGGTATCTGAAGCACGCACGCCCTTAAAAACTAATAAAGGTTATCATAAGGATTTTATAAATGACGCCTATTCAGGAATCGTTGTTAAACAAGCATGCATGTTGGCTTTGGTTATTAAAAAGCATATATAAAGTGGTAGAAAAAAGATAACATTTTATAGCCTATGGCTGACTATAGTTGGTTGTATGAGGACGAATTTTTTTATATATCAAAACCCTCTTTATTTAAGTAGGGGGAACAGAAAAGGAAAAACTGCCATGAACATAAAAACAAAATTACGCTGGGGTATTTTAGGCGCTGCCCGTATCAACGAGCGCTTGATGCCGGCCATCGTTGAAGCATCAAATGCCAGACTGGTCGCAATTGCAAGCCGTCGCCCCGGCGCTGCCGCGCAAACGTTGGCTCAGTTTGCCCCGCATCAACAGAATGTAAAGACGTATGACAATCTGGAAGTATTACTGGACGATGCTGAAGTTGAAGCCGTATACGTGCCGCTTGCAAACCATGAGCACGCCGAATGGGTTCTGCGTGCCATTGAACGCGGCAAGCATGTGTTGTGCGAGAAACCTATGGCGCTGAAAGTCGCTGACATCGAAGCCATCCAGTCCGCTGCGAGTAAGCATAAGGTCGCGGTCATGGAAGGTTTTATGTACCGGTTTCATCCGCAACATGCACGGGTACAGGAATTGATCCGGTTAGGGACAATCGGTGAAGTGAGGTCGGTGCGCGCCAGCTATTCCTTTATGATGCGCCCAGCGCGAATATATCGTTTGGTAGAAAGTGTCGAACGCGGCGGCGGAGCCATGTGGGACATTGGTTGTTACGCCATCCATTCGGCACGGATGTTTTTTGACGAAGACCCAGTTGCCGTGACAGCGGTGGCCAGGTATGTGGAAAGTGGAGCTGATATTACCACGAGCGGTATTATTGATTTCGGCGCAGGGAAATTTGCGCACTTTGATTTCAGCTTTGAACGCGCGAGGCGCTGCGAATATGAAATTATTGGCACTAACGGCGGTATAAAGTGCCACACCGTATGGCAACTGCCGGGTGATGTCCCGGTCATTTCCTGGTGGACTGAAGAGGGCAGGCAATGCGAAGAACGTTTGACCGTAGATAATCACTTCTGTCTCGAAATCGAGCATTTTAGTGCGTGCGTGTTAAATGGCCATGAACCCGCGCTATCGCTTGAAGATGCAAAGGCTAATTGCCAAATTATTGTTGCCGCTTTGCAATCGGCGGCTCAAGGGCGAACGGTAAAACTGATCAACGCTAAATAGCTGATCAGGAAAATAAAAGACCGATAAACGGATGAAATGTTATAAAATAGCAAATTTTGAATTTAAAGGCCGAGGTTTTCGGTATATAAATAAAGTGGCTTAAGTTTTATGAGATGTCCGTTTTGTTCAGCACAAGATACTCGGGTTCTTGATTCCAGATTGGTAAATGAAGGCGATCAGGTTCGTCGTCGGCGTGAATGCAATGTCTGTAAGGAACGGTTCACAACGTTTGAAACGGCTGAATTTCTTCTGCCGCGGATTGTTAAGCGTGATGGCAATCGCGAGCCTTTCGAAGAACGCAAACTGCGTTCAGGGATGCTCAAAGCCTTGGAAAAAAGGCCGGTTGACAGTGATGCTATTGAGGCTGCGGTCAATCGTATAAAAAAAGAGTTGATGGAAACGGGAGACCGTGAAATACCCGTGCAGGTGTTGGGCGAAAAGGTGATGAAAGAATTGAGTTCACTGGATCACGTCGCTTTTGTGCGGTTTGCCTCGGTGTATCGTAGTTTTCAGGATGTGAGTGAGTTCACGGACATGATCGAAGGTTTACAAAAAAAATAATGTCAGCCCGGCAAGATGCCTTATATATGGCCCGAGCCATTTATCTGGCAAAAAAGGGTCGCTATACAACCGACCCCAATCCGCGAGTAGGCTGTGTTTTAGTCAGGAACGATGTGATTATCGGTGAAGGCTGGCATGTTAAAGCGGGATTAGGGCACGCTGAAGTTGAAGCGTTAAAAAATGTGCACGATGCTCAAGGTGCAACGGCTTACGTGACGTTGGAGCCTTGCAGCCATCATGGCAAAACGCCGCCTTGTTGCGATGCGCTAATAAAGGCGGGCTTGAGCCGTGTAGTAGTGGCCATGCAGGACCCCAATCCACTGGTGTCAGGTCGTGGACTGAAAAAACTTAAGGCCGCTGGAATTGAAGTAAGTTGTGGTGTGTTACAAGAAGATGCGCAAACGATAAATCGTGGTTTTATTAAAAGGATGACAGAAAATCGTCCCTTTGTTCGCAGTAAACTGGCCACGAGCCTGGATGGACGTACCGCGATGGCGTCCGGGGAAAGCAAATGGATAACATCAGCGGAGGCCAGAGCGGATGTCCATCGGTTACGGGCGGAGAGCTCGGCTATTTTGACGGGTATTAATACGGTATTGGCTGATGATTCCGCCTTAAATGCGCGGGTTGCGTGGGATGTTTTGCAACCGGTCAGAGTCGTTTTGGATTCCCGGTTGCAAATGCCGGTTACTGCGCAGATGGCAAAGCTGGCGGGACGCAGCCTGATTTTGACGTGCTCGCCTGATGAGCGCAAACGGCTGGCTTTGCAAGAAGCCGGTTTTGAAATTTATCAGCTGGCTGAAAAAAATGGCAGGCTTGATCTGCAAGCCGTGATGGTTTTTTTAGCGCAGCAACAGATTAATGAATTACTGGTAGAGGCTGGTTCTGTGCTCAATGGCGCGTTATTGGCTGAAGGACTGGTCGATGAATGGGTGGTTTATATGGCACCCAGTGTATTAGGTGACCAAGGGCGTGGATTGTTCAGTATGCCTGGGTTACAGAACATGGCTGATAAAAAAAGGTTAAATTTGCGTGATTTCAGGCAGATCGGATCGGATTTGAAATTAACATTAACTGCGTAATGAAGTTCAAAAACATGTTTTTGTATTTCTGAAAATCAGGAATTTCGATGTTCACAGGTATTATTCTTGCCATAGGCAAAATCTCAGCAATCGAGCGCAGGGCAGGTGATTGCCGTTTAAAGATAGACACGGGTAAATTATCGCTGACGGATGTCGCCCTTGGCGATAGCATCGCTGTTAATGGCGTTTGCCTAACGGCGGTAGAGTTAGGAACACATTATTTTTGCGCGGATGTGTCCAACGAAACTTTGTCCAGAACTCTTTTAAATACTGCGGCTATCGGCACGCCCGTTAATCTGGAACTTGCGTTAACGCCGTCGACCCGGATGGGCGGGCATATAGTCAGCGGACATGTTGACGGTATCGGTAAAGTCATAGAAAAAAAAGCGGATGGGCGTTCGTTCCGGTTTAAATTTAAAGCGCCTGATAATCTGGCCAAATATATTGCCGAGAAAGGTTCTATTTGCATCAACGGCATCAGCTTGACGGTCAATGAGGTTAATGGCACCCTGTTCAGTGTTAATATCGTGCCGCATACATTGAAGGAAACCACGCTGGGCGATGCCGAAGCCGGCACACAGGTTAACCTTGAGGTGGATCTGCTTGCGCGTTATATGGAGCGGTTAATGCAAGGGGATGCGGCAGCTTATGATCAGGCCGGCGTCACAGAAGAATTATTACAAAAGAGTGGATTTTTTGGCGAATGAACACAATTGAAGAAATCATTGATGATTTGCGGCTGGGCAAAATGGTCATCATCATGGATGATGAAGACCGTGAAAATGAAGGTGATCTTTTAATGGCCGCGGCTTTTACACGACCGGAAGATATTAATTTCATGGCGCGTTATGGCCGTGGTCTGATTTGTCTGACCTTGACCAGCGAACGTTGTCAGCAGTTGCGCTTGCCGCTGATGGTTAATGAAAATAAAACCTCGCATTCGACTAATTTTACCGTATCTATTGAAGCAGCAACAGGTGTGACTACCGGCATTTCCGCATCCGATCGGGCGCGGACTGTCCAGTGCGCGGTGGCAGTGGATGCCAAAGCCGATGATTTGGTGCAGCCAGGCCATATATTCCCATTAATGGCCAAGTCTGGAGGGGTATTGAGTAGGGCAGGGCATACCGAGGCGGGTTGTGATCTTGCCAGATTGGCGGGTGCCGATCCCTCCGCTGTTATCGTGGAAATTCTCAATGAAGACGGCTCAATGGCAAGACGGCCCGATTTGGAAGTGTTTGCGCAGCAGCATAATCTTAAAATGGGCACTATCGCTGATCTGATTCATTATCGTATTCAACATGAAAATACCCTGGAGCGTATTAGTGAATGTGCGTTCCCAACAGAATTTGGCGATTTCCGTCTTTATGCTTATCAGGACAAAAACGACAACAATCTGCATCTTGCTTTAGTGATGGGTCAGGTATCGGGCGATGAGCCGGTTTTAGTGCGCGTTCATGCCAGGAATTTGCTTGATGATGTGTTTGCATCAAAACGGAATGAATGCAGTGTTTCAATTCGGACTGCCATGCAAAAAATTGCTGACGAAGGCCGGGGAGTTTTGGTTGTCATCAGGCAGAGCGAAGACAATAAATCACTGGTGGAATTGATTCATCGTTATCAACTGGAGGATAACGGCGTTGTTGACAATGCTATTGTTCCGGATGCCGCGGATTGGCGTATGACTGGCACCGGCGGAAGAATACTGGCCGATTTGGGTGTCCATAAATTAAAAGTGCTGGGCACTCATAAAAAATATGTCGGGTTATCCGGGTTTGATTTGGAAGTGTCTGAGCATGTGGGTTGAAATGCTGATTGATGCTGTTACCGTTTTAAAAATAGAGTTTTGTAATTTGAGTAGAGAAATAGTATGTCAACAATAAAAAGGTTTGAAGGAAATTTATTAGCACAGGGCGGTAAGTTTTGTATTGTAGCGTCCCGTTTTAACAGTTTTATCGTTGAGCAGTTAGAAGCAGGCGCCATAGACGCCCTGGTCCGCCATGGCGCAGATAAAGCGGACATCCATCTCGTTAAGGCGCCAGGCGCGTTTGAATTGCCGATGGTTGTGCAGCGCATAGCAGCAGCCAAAAAATATGATGCTATTATTGCCTTGGGCGCTGTCATACGCGGCGGTACGCCGCACTTTGAATATGTTGCGGGTGAATGTGTGAAAGGCTTGGCCAGCGTGTCGTTACAATATGGTGTACCGGTCAGTTTTGGCGTATTAACGGTTGATTCGATTGAGCAGGCGATAGAGCGTGCGGGCACAAAAGCGGGTAATAAAGGCGCGGAAGCGGCGCTGTCGGCCATCGAAATGGTCAGTTTATTTGCCAATCTGGAAGCCTGATGAGTCAAGCGCGTACCAATGCCCGAAAAGCCGCTGTCCAGGCATTGTATCAATGGCAGATGACAGGGCAAAGTCTTGTTGAGATTGAGCGGCAATTTTTAGAAGAAGAGCGATTGAAAGATGCTCAAAAAAGTTATTTTACTGAGCTGTTTCATGGAGTGCCCAAAAATCTGGAAGCGATAGATAAGGCGTTGGGCGAATTTGTAGACCGTCCAGTGGATATGATTGATCCAGTTGAAAGGGCTATTTTAAGAATCGGAGTCTATGAGTTGGTTAATCGACCGGATATGCCTTATCGCGTGGTTTTAAATGAAGGCATTAATCTGGCCAAATACTTTGGTGCTGATGGCAGTCACAAATATGTTAATGGTATTTTGGATAAAGTGGCTCAGCAAAAACGCACGGTAGAAATTAAGGGTAAAGCACAAGTTGAAAGAGGCAAGGAGCAAGGGGCAAGGTAAAAATGTATTTTATTTACCTTTAAAACTAACTCATGCCCTTATCTGAGTTTTCACTCATTCAGCGTTTCTTTACCCAACAGCCGGTAAGAAATGCATCAACGAGCTTAGGCATTGGCGATGACTGTGCGTTATTGTCCCTGCCAGACGGATACGAATTGGCAGTGACCACCGACACCATGGTGGAAAATGTACATTTTTTTGCTGGAGCCGATCCCGAACAATTGGGGCATAAATTACTGGCTGTAAATTTAAGTGATCTGGCCAGTATGGGCGCAAAGCCAGTTTCAGTCACGTTGGCTTTAACCCTGCCAAGGGTCAATGAAAACTGGCTGACTGCTTTTTCTAAAGGTTTTTTAGGCTTGGCAAAGCGGTATTCAGTGGATTTGATTGGTGGTGACACTACGTCAGGCCCGTTAACGCTGACAGTTCAGGCGATGGGTTTAGTGCCAAAAGGGAAAGCACTCCTGCGTTCAAGCGCCTTACCCGGTGATTTTATTTACCTGACCGGTTCGTTGGGTGAAGCTGGCTTGGGATTAAAAATAATCCAAGGCTATCATTGTGAAAATCCTGGTACAGCTTTGCAGCGATTTCATCAGCCCAATCCCCAGGTTGAAGCAGGATTGGCGTTAACGGGTATAGCCAATGCCTGTATTGACGTGTCAGATGGATTGGCAGGTGATTTAGGTCATATCCTGGAGCAAAGCAATGTTGGCGCTTGCCTGGATTGGGAGGCGTTGCCACTGTCCGATGTGGTGCTGGCTTATATAAATGAGACTAATGACTGGAGTATGCCACTTACCGCGGGCGATGACTATGAATTGTGTTTTACCGTAAGTCCTGAAAAAGCGGCTCAGCTAACTATCAATTGCACAAAAATAGGCGTCATTGAATCCACGCCAGGTTTGCGCTTGCAAAAGTCAGGCATTATTCAACCATTAACCAGTAAAGGATATGAGCATTTTTCTTAATACCCACTACGGTAAAAATAAACTGACACCCAGGCAAATTCTGTCTGATCCGGTATTATTTATGGCTTTCGGATTTGGTTCGGGGTTGGCAAAAAAAGCGCCGGGCACTTTTGGTACTTTGGCTGCCATACCGGTTTACTGGTTGTTTGCACAAGCCGATAGCCTGATTTATAGTCTGCTGACCTTAATTGTGACGGTAGCGGGTGTTTGGATATGCGGCATGGCAGCAGAAAAGCTAGGTGAACATGATTTTGGCGGCATAGTTTGGGATGAAATTGCAGGTTACTTGATAACCATGTGGCTGGTTCCTCTTACCTGGCAAACCCTCATAGCCGGGTTTATCTTGTTCAGGTTTTTCGATATTCTAAAACCCTGGCCCATTAAATGGCTGGATAAGCAAGTCCAGGGCGGGTTGGGCATCATGATAGATGATGTCTTGGCAGGTGTACTCGCTGGCGTATTGTTGCTGTTAACGGTTGACTGGGGCTGGATACAGTAACTTCTCATCAGAGACAGGTAACCGCCTCGGCATTCAAGGGAATGAGACGATTGATGATGCGTTCGGCATGAATCCAACACAACGCATGGTCAAAGATATTGGCGACTGCTCCTTAAGTTCAGGTATCCAGCGATAAATATATTGGCAATCGGGATCAAACTTTTGTTGTTGTAGCCAGGGATTGAATTTCCTGAAATAAGGCAGGGCATTACAACCGGTTGATGCGGCCACTGCCAATTACCTTCATTGATGCAGGGATCATAATGGATCAGATGTTGGGCAAATAATGCTCGCCCCCCGCCAGCAGATATGCAAACCTTTAACCAGAAAAGACGCCACTACCATTCTCAGCCGGTTGTGCATAAAGCCTGTGGCGTTTAATTTACGCGTTCCGGCATCGACAATCGGAAAACCGGTTCTGCCCTTCGCCCAGGCCTGAAAAAAATCGCGATTTCTATCCAAATGGAGTTGTGCAAACTTTTCAAGAAACGGCCTACTGAAAACCTGTGGAAAATGATAAGCGATATGGGTGAAAAAAATCTCGCCAGTACAATTGCCGTAATAAGGGATGTTCACTGCCGGGTTGCTCGGTGATTGCGTAATAAATTTCCCGCACTGAACACGTACCAAACTTTAAGTGCGCAAACAGTTTACTGGTCGCGCCCAGTGCCGGAAAATCATTCGTATTCAGATAATCGGCTCGCTCATTATGCTTATCCAGAATGGCGAGAGCGGAGTTACGGCCCCCTTGAATCACATCGGGGTTGGATTCAGCAATCGATAAACCAAGCTGATCGATTGTAAAATAAGATGGCTGAGACAAAAAGTTCTGACTGGGTAAAGCTTGTGGCAAGTCAACGAAGTTGTGACTGGCATTATTGTAAAACGCCGTAAATACTTTATAAGGCGTTTGGTTGCTTTTAACGGATTGTTCAGGTTCGGTAAGCAATGTGTCAGGCAAAATGTGCAACGTAATCCCTAATGTTTAGCAAACATCAGCCAACTTTATATCACGGCTACGACTGAAAGGTGAGTAATCGCGGTTGATAAATACAGCCTGGATGTGTTGCTGCTCAAACACACCGCGTAAAACCTGCTCAGGCGAATCGTAAAAAAGCGCAAGCTTACCAAACGCAGTCTCAAATTGGCACTCAAGATCACTAATGGAATGCGACATAAATTGCATTGCAGGCTTACTTTGATAAGGATGTGGCTTTATTTGCCTGGGATCAAAAATAAAGCAAGGCAATACTTGTTTGGAAAGACGCGAAGCCTCATTTAGCGCGGTATTGTCATGCACACGCAAATCACGGCGGAAGATAAATAGAGAGTTTAAATAGGGGGCATTACCCATATGGCGTGAATTTTTGCACCTTCTCCCATGAAAGAGAAGGTTGGGATGAAAAGCACATAGCGAATTTACAATTAATCTATCACATGCGCTTTTTGCAGTTTTAGCCGCAGGGCTTCTATTCGTTTGCGATTAACCCCGAAGTCACTATGACCGGTGCGTGAGGCAGAGCGGACATGGATGATATTGGCATCCTTATCAAGAATTACGTTAACATCATCAACAAACTGAAATACCAAGCTCGTTGCTTCTGCATGAAGCGTATCAGCAGTTTCATGGGTAATAACCATGCGGCTTTGGCTGTTAAGCACTTTTTTCAATTCATTCCAGGCTTCTTCAGGATTGCCGTTTATTTTAAAAGGTTCAATATAATGCTTTTCATCTTGGGCTTGGCTGGAAACACAGTTAGGACTATCCCGACAGGGCGGTAAAATCTTTTGTGATTCTGAGTGGGCTAGTTTTGCAATGTTGAGAGCCATAAAAAGTATATAAAAAAGGATTTTAAATGTCATATGGGTAATGGAGCATAAAAATTCTGGAATAAAAATAGTTTGTTCAATTTTACATAAATTCCAGAAGTGTCAAATTATTGCATGACTTTAATATGATTCAGAACAAAATTTTTCCGTTAGGAATTCCGCACCCACCCATACAGACTCATTTAATGTTCATGGCATTAAGTAATCGTTCAAAAGTCTTTTAACATTTTTTAAAGTGACAAAATGCTTGAAGTAAGCCGGGTATATGAAGTTGCCTGCAATTTATTTTGTTAAAAGACTTTTGATCACCTACTTATTATCGCACTACCCACTACGATTAACATAGATTCCTTTTTCTGAGTTAACCGAGCCATTATTTTAAATCAAGTCGGCTTCTAAAGTATTAATGCTTAGTAACTGATTGATTTGTAAAAAGTACCGCTACGCTCTAAATTCCTGATGGCATTTAAATTAATGGAAACAGCGCAAAAGAAATGGCAACGGTTTAAAAACCGTCAAAATTCAGCAAATGTCATAACCGATGTTAAATTAGTCAACGGAACCAAAAAACTGGCGATCAAATAGAGTATGCCACTTGAGACTCTATACACCAGATTTGACTAGGGCACTATCAAATCCCACTATAATAATATCGATTCGATACGTGAAAATATTATGTTACTATAAACCCCATTGTCAACTTACTGAATCATTATTTATATGAGCGCTATGGAAAAGGTTGATGTTTTTGACTTGATTGAACGGATGACCGCATTACTTCGTTCAGAAGAGCGTAAAAAATGCACGGAATTAGGTTTGCAACCGGTTCACCTGCAAGTATTGGACTATTTGTCGCGCTGTAACCGTTACAGTGATACACCGGCAGCCTTGACTAATTATTTGGGTATGACGCGTGGAACGGTTTCCCAAACCTTATTGTTGCTGGAAAAAAAAGAATTTATAAAAAAAACCACTGATGCGGTTGACAGGCGTAAGGTGCATCTAAATCTTTTAAGCGACGGCAGCGCCATTTTAAAGCAGGCCCGGACATCCGATTTATTTACGCAGGCGGCTTTATTATTCAAAGAGCACGATTTTATTAATAATGAAGAAATGTTCATGAAAGCTCTCACAGCGTTACAAAAAGCCAATAAGTCTCAATCGTTTGGTCTTTGTAAAACCTGTCAATATTTCACCACAACGTCAGCCGGCTTAAGCTGTGGTTTGACCAAGGAACAGCTTAGCCAAAGCGATAGCGAAAAAATATGCCAGGAGCA
This sequence comes from Methylococcales bacterium, assembly GCA_028712795.1. Taxonomy (GTDB): domain Bacteria; phylum Pseudomonadota; class Gammaproteobacteria; order Methylococcales; family Methylomonadaceae; genus Methylobacter_C. The sequence goes on along the minus strand of JAQTPT010000011.1, from coordinate 10,384 downwards.
TACTGTCAAATAAGCCAACAATTTAGATAGTTTAAGGTTAGTTAGTGATGACGGAGAAGCGGGGTGTGCCCGCGAACGCAAAATATCAGCTTGATGAATTTAATGAGCATCGCTTACGGGCATGAAGCTAATTTTACGGATCAGATTCCTAGCTACAGTCGGCCTGTTTTTTTTAGGATTATTGTCAATACTCTGGGTTAACACACATGAGCGAACTGGAAAACTTCAAGCTATTGGGAATTGCCTTGGCAATCGGTTTGCTAATCGGTCTGGAGCGTGGCTGGCGTGGCCGAGACCTGAGCGAGGGCATGCGCGTTGCAGGATTGCGCACCCATGGGATGATTAGTTTGTTGGGGGGCTTGTCGGGTATCCTGGCTCAGCAAGTGGACGCTTTTTTGATGGGGTTTGTTTTTCTGGGTCTCACATCGGTTTTGCTGCTTGCTTACAGTAAGAGTCTCGACAAATTTCAAGACTTCAGTATTACCGGCATCATTGCTTCGCTGATTGCCTTTACTTTGGGCGCGTTAACGGTTTTCGGCCACATTACCCTGGCATCAGCAAGCGCAGTGGTTATTACCTCGTTGCTGGGTTTTAAGCCATTACTCCATGGGTGGCTAAAAAAACTGGAACAGGAAGAACTGAATGCAACCCTTAAATTGTTGCTCATCTCGGTTGTTATACTCCCGATACTGCCCGATCAGGGTTATGGCCCCTGGGACGCCTTTAATCCTTATGACATCTGGTTAATGGTTGTGCTGATTGCAGGCATTTCTTATCTGGGCTACTTTGCCATCAGGATTGTTGGCAACCAACACGGGCCGATTTTAACCGGTGCTTTAGGCGGATTGGTCTCTTCAACAGCCGTTACTTTTAATCTGTCAAAATTATCAAAGCAACAACCCGGCATGGAAAACGTGCTGGCAGCAGGCATTTTAACCGCATGCGCCACGATGTTTGCCCGCACCCTCCTTCTCACTTCGGTTATTAATCCTGACTTGTCCCGTGCTTTACTTCCCGCGCTGTTGGTTATGACATTTTTCACTTATTTTGTAGCTTTCTTGTTATGGAAAAATAGGAGGGAGTTCCAAGGCATAGACGAAATCAAACTGGAAAACCCTTTCCAATTAGTGATGGCGGTGAAGTTTGGCGCATTTTTAGTCGTTATTCTCTTGCTGTCCAAGATATTAAAAGTGTATTTCGGCGATATGGGTGCTTACTTTTTGGCGGCTACCGCTGGTCTGGCTGATGTTGATCCCATTACCCTTTCTATGGCACAAATGAGCAAGGATGGATTAGAAGTCAGTGTCGCTGCCAAAGCAATCCTTATTGCGGTATCTGTCAATTCAGGCATCAAAAGCATATTTTCCAGAGTTATTGGGGGCTGGGATTTGTCGTTTAGAGTCGGTGGCACTCTGGTGGGAGCGGTTATCGCAGGTTTATTGATCACATAACAGACTTATTAATATAATACAGGCCAATGCGGGACTGCAAAAAAAGTCGCATAATGCAGGGAACGACTCTGAAGATTGGCTCTAGGGATAACCTCACATCGTACGTCATATTAGAAAATCGTTCGTCTTGAGCTTGATGATAAAAGGATTTACGGTCCAGCCTGAAGCGAATGCTCGTATGACGATTTTCAATGTTCCTTTCAATTTTCATTTATCTATCAATCCGTTTTTTATTTTAAGATAAAAATGTTTTATCTTAAAAGATGCAAGCTTGGGTAAAATTACCCGATGTAAATAACATAGAGCCAAGATATTTAGTGAACACCTCCTGAATGTTGTCAATGTTCGAGCAGAGCCTTAACTTTTAGTGCGTTCTGCTCACATTCCACAGCTGTTTTTTCAACCCGCCGACGCAAAAAAAGCCCAGTATCTAACCCTTCACTTTCTCGGGAAACATATTCATTAAGGGGAGCGCAAGCTTCTTGCATGTTTTGCTCGGCCTTTGATAAACCTGGATAGTCAGTAGCATCCGCCTCCTGCAACGCCATAATTTCGCTGGTTATGCTATTTTGCAATCGAAACACGCTCTCCACATAGCGCGTAAACTCTTCCCTTGACTGGCCCTTTGCGCCATAGCCTCCGAATAAAGGCGTCCCGCAACCAAACAGCATTAGTGAAAGCGACATTAGCATTAAGGTTGGAAATTTAACCCAATTTGCATTCCATTCCGTCATTTTACTCCTGCAGGTAGCTTATTAAAAATTGGGGATAATATACTATGAATCCAGTCTATCCGAGTACGGAAAATAACACCAGACTGTTAAAAATGTTTCGTTATTCACCCATTGAATTGCTTTGATATTCCCTTGTTTTTTATTTTTATAGAAACAATGTTGGGTGTATACTTCAAATAGCTATATTTCCATTAAAACTCAGTAAACTTGGGATCACACTGATGACTGAAAAGACCGCAAGCAAGTACCTGATCAACCTTGAAAAACACTTTGCCAATGACAATCCGGTATTGCTGAAAGCAGCAAAAGTCTTTCATGATCTTGATCAAATTGAATACGATCTCGGACTCATCGAAATGGATGAAACGACCGCCTGTAAAAACTCATGGTGGCCAATAGTCAGTTTAATAGGGGGCAATTCAACGGCTAAATCCCGGTTTATCAACAGCTATCTGGGTGCGCAGCAGACGCTCTCGGGTATTCAAGCATCCAGCCACAAATTTACAGTTCTATTGCAAAATAGCCAATCCATCTCTGCGACATTGCCCGGTTCAGCGCTGGACGTTGATCCTCGTTATCCCTTTTACCAAATCAGCAAAAGAATTGAGCAACTGCAAAAAGGTGAAGGCAGCCGTATTAATTCATACCTGGAATTAAAAACTATCAATAGCGAGCGCCTAAAAGGCAGGTTATTCATTGATTCGCCCAATATAAGCGCTGCGTCAACCAGTCCGATTAATTCAATGTTAATAAAACATGTCATTGAACACTCCGATCTGGTGTTAGTTTTCACCGATGTATTTGAATCGGCAGCACCGATGCTTGATGAATTGACACAGCAAATTATTGTTCACCAGGACTCGAACAGATTTGTTTACTTGATTGATGAGCCTTTAGCAATGCTCAATCCTGCCAAAGCCAATGAAATCATTTCTTCCTGGCAAAAAAAACTGTCTGCAATGGGCCTGAATACCGGGCAATTTATTATTGTACCTAATCCGCAAAACAGCATTAATCCTCTCAACAAAGTCGACTTTTCCGAAATAGACCAGCGTATGGACAATGTTGCCTATGACCGATCCTACCGTATTCTCGACTCACTGGAAAAAAGCATAAGCGACATTGAAAACGTAGTGATTCCGGAAATAAAAAAAGCTATTGTTTTATGGAAGGAGCGCGTCAATATATCCAGCCTGATTGTCCTTTGCTTTTTTGCTACCCTGGCGGTTTTTGCAGAAATAAATGTAGGAATTTTAGAGTTTTTAATTGACCCTATCATTGGGCCAATAGTCTTGGTGATTCTGCTGGCGATTATGGTCCCCATACATCTCATTATCAGCAAGCTAGTCGCCAAATTAATCATCAAAAAACTGAATGATCGGCAACAAGAATTGCATTTATTAGAGAATCTGGCCAGCCTCTTCGAGCAAAATTTAACCTTTGTTCGGATGCTTTTCCCGCTCACCGAACCGGTGGCCTGGAATAAAAAAATGAAAACGCGCTTAATGCAGTTAACCGATAAAACAAAAGATCTGGTGCAATCTTTGAATGATAACTTTGGCTCTTATGATGAGCCAGTTCACACCCATCACCATGATGATAGCCACACTAACTATTTGGATCTATCGAAATTCAAAGAATAATGAGAGGTTATAAATAACATGCAGTCGTCACTACAATCAAGCATGACTTGCCATGTTAGCTGTTGAAATTCTGAGACAATATTTACCTTTGTGCTGGTTTAAACACAACCCGCTCAAGTTAACCAGATCAACGGGTTTTTTTAAACAAAATCTGTTGTTCTATTTTATTGTTGAGTATTTTATGCAAGCGAATATGACTGACGACCCGTTCGAATCCTTTACTGAAGTTGCCATACAAACACTGTTGACCCTTATGTTTATTGGTTTTATTTTGCGTTTAAACAAGACCTTATACGCCTATATACAAACAACCACAGCCATTTTATTTTGTGCAAATATAATCTCCCTTTTTGTTATCCCCGTTTTAATTTGGCTGACTGTGAGCGAAGATCTTTTAAGTTACTATAGCTTGGGTTTACTGTTCATCTGGGAGTTTTCGGTGCTGGCCTATCTGTTCAGAAAAACCCTCGCTATCAATCTTGCCGCCAGCTTGGTTTTATCAATTCTTTACTTTACCGTGACTTATTTGGGCGCGTTTGCCATTGGACAGATGTTGGGACTGGGTTAAACCGTTGGGTTTGAAAAGTGAATTATGTGTTCACATAGAGCGTAATAAGAGTTTGTAACTGTTCCCTATCTAATTGTTGATTATCCACTTTAAGATATGCCACGCCCTCGTCGTAATGCAAAGTAATATCCTCAACGCCTTTGATGTCCAACATTTTGGCAACAAAATCGTTTGCTTGTTGCTCGCTAATTTTTTCTAATGAGATGAGCAAATTCGCCCAATACCGTGGCGGTTTCATGCTAAATGAAAGTACCAACCAGCTAAATGCTGCTGCCGCGCAAAATAAAAACACCCCGGCTGCGCCAAATTCCCCATAACACCAGCCGCCTATCCCGCCGCCAATGCCTGCGCCCAAAAACTGACAGGTTGAATAAACACCCATCGCCGTACCTCTTAAATCACCCGGGGCAGTTTTGGATATTAAAGAAGGCAAAGTTGCTTCCAACAAATTAAAACCGGTGAAAAACAACCAGAGGAAGCCAATTATTGCTGGCAAAGAAGCATGAAACTGCATTAAACCCAGATCAGCCAAAACCAGTGAACCGATTGCGCCGATAAAAACCGGTTTCATTTTGCGTTTTTTTTCTGCCAAAATAACGAACGGAATAATGGCGGCCATTGAGATAACAAAAACCGGCAAATAAACTTTCCAGTGCTCGGCAGGTAATAATCCGGTATCTCGCATTAATAAAGGCACAACCACAAAACTAGCCGTTAAAATGGCATGTAAAGTAAAAATACCATAATTAAGCCGCAATAATTCGTTGTTTTTTAAGCTATTAAAAAACTGACCGGGAACAAGCTCTGCATCGCGATGCACTTTAGATTGCCGCGGATCTGGCACCCTATAACGAATGATCCAGATCGCCAGCAACGACAACCCAGCAATCAGCCAGAATATCCCGTGAACGCCAATAAATCCGGCAATCACCGGGCCAGCGGCAATAGCAACGCCAAAAGATACGCCGATGCTGAGACCAATTAACGCCATCGCTTTAGTGCGATGCACTTCCTGGGTCAAATCTGCCACCAAAGCCATAATAGGTCCGGCTATTGCCCCTGACCCTTGTATGGCCCGACCCAATAAAACGCCGTAAATACTGGTTGAAACAGCCGCAACAATACTGCCTATCATAAACAGCACCAAGCCAATGATAATAATTCTTTTCCTGCCAAAACGATCTGACATTAAGCCAAAAGGAATTTGCAAGATTGCCTGGCTAATGCCATAAATACCAATGGCCATTCCGATTAATGAAGGCGTTGAGCCATCAAGTTGTTCGGCAAATAATGACAGCACTGGCAAAATCAAAAACAAGCCAAGCATCCGCAAGGCATAAATGCTTGCTAAAGACCATGTTGCGCGCTTTTCCGATGAAGTCATCGGACTCGTAATATCCTGCACTTTTGTCAAAACCAGTTGCTCCTTTGTACCTAAAATTTCAATTTGAAAAACAGTGCACTATAACAACACCCTGCTTATTGTCGCTTAGGAACGAGCATGAAATAAGTTGAGCAACTTGGAACTCACATACCAATAATGCCGGGCTTATCGAAGCATGAACTTGATCAGGTTATTTCATGCTCGTTCCTTAGTTATAATAGCCATTATAACAATCTTTCAGCTGACAGCATGTTTTCAGGAGAATAGCCACCAGTACATATATTCGCAAACATTTTAGTTCAGGAAAACCAATAAAATAACATAACATAGACATACAGGATTTATCGTAGGAGCGGCCTTAGCCTCGCAGAGCTCACTTAAGGCCGCTTCCACGAGAAGCTACTGCTTTTTGCCTTAGCGAAAAATAGTCTCTCCGCATGAATAATTGTCTATAGTCTTTTTTCAAAAAACCGCTTTAAATAGTGCCCCGTATACGAAGCCTCATTTTCAGAAACTTGCTTCGGCGACCCTTCAGCAACTAGTGTGCCGCCGCCATCACCGCCTTCAGGCCCCATATCAATTAGCCAGTCAGCTGTTTTAATTACATCCAGATTGTGTTCTATAACAATAACCGTGTTGCCGTGATCGCGCAGGGTGTGTAACACGCCCAGCAATTGTTTTATATCATGAAAATGCAAACCCGTCGTGGGCTCATCCAAAATATATAAGGTCTTGCCGGTATCGCGTTTGGAGAGTTCCTTGGAGAGTTTCACTCGTTGTGCTTCGCCGCCAGACAAAGTAGTCGCATTTTGTCCCAAGGTAATATAACTTAATCCTACCTCGGTTAATGTATGTAATTTCCTGGCTAAAGCCGGTACAGGACTGAAGAATTCAGCCGCATCTTCTACGGTCATATCCAGCACTTGATTGATAGTTTTGCCTTTATAACGTATTTCCAGGGTTTCGCGGTTATAACGCTTTCCGTTGCAAGCATCGCAATGCACGAAAATGTCAGGCAAAAAGTGCATTTCAACTTTAATAACGCCATCCCCCTTACAGGCTTCGCAGCGGCCGCCTTTGACGTTAAAACTGAATCGGCCGGGTGTGTAACCTCGCGAGCGCGCTTCAGGAGTCGCTGAAAAAAGCTCGCGTATTGGCGTAAATAAACCCGTATAGGTTGCAGGATTGGAGCGCGGCGTTCGGCCAATCGGACTTTGGTCTATATCGACCACTTTATCAAAATGCTCCAGTCCTTCAACGGCATCGCAGGGCGCGGGAATAACGCCGGCACGATTAATCAAGCGTGCCGCATGGCAGTATAACGTGTCGTTAACCAACGTTGACTTACCCGAGCCCGACACACCCGTTACACAAGTTAACAAACCAACAGGAAAGGAAATATCCACATTCTTCAGATTATTTCCGTAAGCATTGCGGATGGTGATTTGTTTGTCTTTATTAGCCTGGGTTAATTTATCGGGAATTACAATGCCGGTTTTACCCGACAAATATCGACCCGTTAATGAATCTTCGCTATTAAGAATATCATCTAGCGTACCCTGGGCAATGATGCGTCCGCCATGAACCCCTGCGCCCGGACCAATATCGACAATATGCTGGGCTGAGCGTATGGCATCTTCATCATGCTCAACAACGATAACGGTATTGCCTAAATCGCGCAGATGAAACAAGGTATTGAGCAAACGCTGGTTGTCGCGTTGATGCAAGCCTATGGACGGTTCATCAAGCACATACATGACGCCAACCAAACCGGCGCCGATTTGACTGGCTAAGCGGATGCGTTGCGCTTCACCGCCGGAGAGGGTGTCTGCACTGCGATCCAGCGTCAAGTAGTCCAGCCCGACATTAACCAGAAACTCCAACCGATCCTGGATTTCTTTAATGATTTTTACAGAAATTTCACCCCGCTGACCTGGCAGCCTGAGCTGCTGAAAGAAAGCCAGCGATTTGCGGATGGGTAAATGTGTGAGTTGCTGTATCGGAAATTCTTCAATGAAGACATTTCGTGCGGCGACATTAAGCCGTGCGCCATTGCACACATTACAGGGTCTATGTGAGCGGTATTTTGCCAGTTCTTCGCGCACCATTTGCGAATCGGTCTCATGGTAACGCCGCTCCATATTAGCGATAATGCCTTCAAAACGATGTTTCTTTTTTTTCACTGAGCCCGTTCCGCTCATGAACTTAAATTCGATGGCCGTATTGCCGCTGCCATAAAGCACCACGTCTTGAGCTTCTTTGGATAATTCTGAAAAGGGCGCTTCAAGATCAAAACCGTAATGTTGGGCTAAGGAACAGATCATTTGGTAATAATAGGCATTGCGCCGGTCCCAACCGCGAATGGCCCCACCCGCTAGGCTGATGTCCGGATTATGGACAATAAGGTCGGCATCAAAATGCTGCCTTACGCCCAAACCATCACAACTGCTGCACGCGCCTTTAGGGTTGTTAAATGAGAATATGCGTGGCTCCAATTCGCTTAGGCTGTAGCCACAGTGAGGGCAGGCATAACGCTCAGAAAACAAAAGTTCAGTCGCATCATCGATACATGCTGCAATAGCGATGCCGTCGGCAATACGCAAAGCCGTCTCAAATGATTCGGATAACCGTAGAGCAATATCCTCACGCACTTTGAAACGGTCGACAACCACTTCTATGGTATGTTTCTTTTTCAGGTCCAAAACCGGGGCTTCATCCAAATCATAAACAACGCCATCAATACGGGCGCGTATGAAGCCCTGGGCGCGCAAATCATCCAGTAACTGACTATGTTCGCCTTTACGATCATTCACGACAGGAGCTAACAACATCCAGCGTTGGTCTTGCGGCTGCGCAAGAATGTGATCAACCATCTGGCTCACCGTTTGCGCTTCCAGTGAAATATGATGTTCAGGGCAGCGCGGTGTGCCTGCGCGCGCATATAACAGCCTTAGATAATCATAGATTTCGGTGATCGTGCCGACGGTTGAGCGTGGATTATGCGAGGTGGATTTTTGTTCGATAGAAATCGCGGGGGACAATCCTTCAATATGGTCAACATCCGGTTTTTCCATAATGGATAAAAACTGACGCGCGTATGCGGACAGTGATTCTACATAGCGCCTTTGTCCCTCGGCATAAATAGTGTCAAACGCGAGTGATGATTTACCGGAACCGGACAGACCGGTGATGACAATCAGTTTATCCCTGGGCAGATCAATATCAATATTTTTCAGGTTATGCGTTCTGGCGCCGCGTATGCTTATGGTATCCATCAATTAAATCCGGCTATTAAAACAACCGCCTAATATACGTTCAAACTGAAGTTAGCACAAACACATGGATGTATAACAAACATGTTCGAGAGAATCCAGGCTATTTGTGTGATGGCTTATAGTGTAATAAAGTCACTTGTTGTTTTTTACAAGTTATTGAGAATACAAAAAGCATTTACATGTCAGATATTATACTAAAAAGGGATAAAGTCTCCTTGATAATTATTCAACCTACCACCAAGAACGTACAAACCAGCAAATTCAGTTAGGAATGGCAAAATTTTTTTGATAGTGCTAATTTTATAAACCGGGTGTTATTTATAACCAGTCACCGTAGCATGAGGAAGATTGATAGAATAAACACGATAGTACAAAGAAATTAACGACATCCTGGCAGAATTTAATGCTGCGTTCATGGTTACCAGTGATAGGTGATGTGACAAAAGTTTTCCGGACACAAGGTTAAGCAGATTTTAGCTGCATTTCGTAATTCATTGGCGACAAACAGTAATTCGTCGAATGAAGCTACACACTATTATAAAACACCTCAATGTATTCAAATATATCCAGCTTAGTCTCAGCCCTGGCTTGATAATGCTGATGATGAAGTTATTCTGTTTTCAGGGTCTGAAAGAAACTTTCTGAGACTGCATTATTCCAGCATCTGCTTTTCAAACTAATGCTCTGGGTAATACCATACTCCAGTAATAGTGCGCGGTGACTATTTTAGGCATATTGATGGCCTCTATCGCTAATCCAGATCAAGCGAAATGGTTGAATTAAATAGGACATTTCTACAGAAAGATTTATATTGTCATCAGAGTCGGGAATAAGTAATCAAAATAACAGGAAAAATCACCAATAAGAGCGTTCAGTACGTTTCCTGAGCTCAAGCAGCATCCTTAGGAACGAGCATGAAATAAGTTGAGCAACTTGGAACTCACATACCAATAATGCCGGGTTTATCGAAGCATGAACTTGATCAGGTTATTTCATGCTCATTCCTTATTGGGAGAATCATTTTTGGGCTGAAGGTTATTATTTCGATACCGAAGGTTTAAATTCAGAAATTGGTACTAAACTCTCAAGCTTGCCTTTTATGAAGGACAGCTAACCCCGCACTTTAAGGGTGTTAATGCAATTCCATGTCCTTGGGCATGGATATTAAAATGAACATTACAATTTTTTGGGGTACGAAACTTTGGTATCTACTTTAAATTCCAGGGGAAAACCAACATCAAACCTGCAAGGTTTGCGCTTTTTGAGTAATTAAATCTGCCAAAGAGGGAAGTTCGAATCGCCCAGACACGCGATCATAAACGTAATCGT
>JAQTPT010000070.1 GCA_028712795.1 Methylococcales bacterium | reverse complement strand
GAACACCAATTCTGGAAAATCCAGAAAAGTGTTCAGCTTGAAACCAGAATCGGTGTTCAACTTAAATCAGAATAGGTGTTCAGATTGGTTCAGAATGGGTGTTCAGGTTGAGCCAGAATATGCACCGTGTGACGGTTTGTGTTTCGTAAATACAAGACAATCCGCCAAACAGATTGGGAATGCTGACTTTTAAGATGTGCAATGGGATTCTCGGGAGCTCTATTGCTTATTTTGAAAACCGGTCATTGCGCTTTTGTAATAAACGCCGCTCCAATTTTTGAAAATAAGCATAAATCCCATAGCAAAATGCGCCCGCTATTGGCAGCGCCAAATACCAATGCTGCTTGGCATAAGCTAATAACATTAAGATTTGCTCGCCAAAGTAATAGGCAGGCGTTACTGTAATCGCGGCCCAAGCCCACGCGCTTATCAGGTTAATCAATGCAAATTTTTTTGCAGAATACTTTGTGATGCCAATCGACATGGGAATGACGGTGCGCAAACCATACATGTAGCGCTGCATAAAAATAATGGGCCAACCGTATTTTTTTAACAACAAATGTGCAATTGCAAACTTTCGCCGCTGTTTATGGAGCTTGCGTTGAATAAAGCCTTTATTAAAGCGTCCCACGTAAAAATAGATTTGATCGCCAGTAAAGCCACCAAGTCCTGCCACAAAAACCGTCATGAAGTACTGCATATGTCCTGTATGGGACATGATGCCACCCATGATGAGGCCCATTTCCCCTTCTACGATGCTCCACAGGAACAAAATAACGTAACCGTATTCCCTAAGCCAACCAATAAATAGCTCTTCCATAAAATTTTTATTTTCTTTGATATACTCTTTTAATTACAATCATGTTTATATTTACCTATAAATTAAACGCTAAATAATGCACCCTATATTAACATAGGGAAGGTTGGGGTGTGGGATAATCGACGTAAATGAAGCAATTCTCATTATGACGGCTAATCGCCTAAAATGGCAGCCCGATTCCCCCATGAGACCAGTATATGAGCGGCCCCTTTGGTAAAAATGCCTTGACCTTTAGTGGGGTGGTTAAAGAGTTGCGCACCACTTTCGAAACCTTCACCGATCGGCGAGCTGGAAAAAATTCGAGCTACACGATGACTGATGCCGCCCTGAGTGCATTTTCGGTATTTTTTATGCAAAGCCCCTCATTTTTGGATTTTCAGCGGACGATGCAGGAGAGGCAAGGGAAAAACAACGCGCAAACGCTGTTTAATGTTTTTCAAATCCCGACCGACAATCACATTCGCAGCCTGCTTGATCCGGTAGAACCGGCGTTGGTGTATCCGCTATTTGATTTTGTATTTGAGGATTTCCAAAGCGCTGGCGTAGTCGACTCCTTTCGGGCGGCAGACAATCGATTGCTGCTGGCCTTGGATGGGACGCAATACTTTTCATCACAAAAGCTACAGGGTTCATGCTGTTCATGCAAAACCCACAGCAAGGGTACCGTCAACTATTCACACACAGGAGTGACGCCTGTATTGGTTAAGTCGGGTAACGACAAGGTCATTTCATTAGCTCCGGAATTTGTGTGCCCGCAGGATGGTCATGAAAAACAGGATTGCGAGATCAATGCCTCACTGCGCTGGCTAGAAAGACAGGGTAGCCAGTTCGCCGCGCTGGGTACGACAATACTTGGCGACGATCTTTACTGTCACGAGTCATTTTGTCGAGCGTTGCTGGACAAACAACTTGAATTCATCTTGGTCTGCAAACCCGACTCGCACAAGACTTTATACGAATGGGTTGATGATCTGGAACGAAATGGTGTGGTCAAAACGGGGGTGCGCAAACGCTGGACAGGCAAACGGAATGAACTAGATACCTATCGTTATGTGGGTACTGTGCCATTGCGCGATACCGATGACGCATTGCTCGTGAACTGGTGCGAAATCACCACTCGCACAGGAGAAGGTAAGATACTGTATCGAAATGCCTTCGCCACCTCCTTGGCGATTGACGATGTCAACGTTGCAGCGGTGGTTGCTTCGGGCCGCGCAAGGTGGAAGATTGAAAATGAAAACAATAATACGCTGAAGACCAAGGGCTATCACTTCGAGCACAACTTCAGTCATGGTCAACAGTTCTTGTCTTCTTTACTGGCGACGTTGATCTTGCTCGCCTGCTTGTTGCAAACGCTGCTGGATTTAATGGACGACAAATTTTGTCTGCTTCGTCAGAAGCTGCCTTCACGCAGGTGTTTGTTTGATGACATGAAGGCCCTAACGACGTATTTATGCTTTGATAGCTGGGAGCATCTGCTCGATTTTATGTTGGAAGGATGGTCTTATACGCCGGAAAGCCGCAGTCGTAAAGTCAATTTGTGAAAACAAACGATAGCGGGAGGTGTGTCATGCCATTAGAAGACTTTATCATTTATGTTTATTGCTGTGTAGTGGATATTTATTCTCAAGTTGTCGATACTCCACTCCGGTGCCGAGGATTTGATCCAAAATTGACGGATAGCGAGGTGATTACCCTGGAAATCGTTGGCGAGTTTTTAGGCAAAGATCAAGACAAGGGGATTTGGAGGTATTTTAGGAATCATTGGCACGCATGGTTTCCGAATTTAGGATCACGGGCAAACTTTGCCAAACAGTGTGCCGCCCTATGGGCGATAAAGCAACGCATACTGAAGCATTTATCAATAGAGCTAAACGGTTATGGCGATCCCATCCACTTGGTTGACGGTTTTCCGATGCCCGTTTGTCGAATTACTCGAGCGCCTAAAAGCGAATGCTTTAAATACGAAGCCAGTTATGGCTATTGCGCGGCCAAGGACGAATTTTACTACGGATTTGAAGGGCACATCGTCATCAATTTGGAAGGCGTCATCAGCGGCTATACTTTTGCGCCCGCAAACATTGACAAACGCGACGTCTTACAGGACATAACAGACGGCATACAGAGCTTATTGATTGGCGACAAAGGTTTATCAAACCTTTTTTGAAGCAAGAATTAGCCGAACACGAAATCGATTTGCAGACCCCATTGCGAAAAAACATGACTGACACGCGCCCAAATTCTTTTGTCCTGCAATTACTGTCGGCGCGACGCCTGGTCGAAACAGTGATCGGTCAATTGACTGATCGTTTCAATATCGAAAAGGTTCGCGCGCGAGACCTCTGGCATTTGAGCAATCGCTTTGTCCGTAAATTGCTCGCCCATACCGTGGCTGTTTTTTTAAATTACTGTTTGCATCGCGATCCTTTGCAATTTGAAGGGTTGGTTCAAGCTTAAAGCTGAGCATCGCGCAGGATTTGTAAATGAAGGTATTTTAAAGGTGTTTAGTTATGATTTTTGTGGATTTTTTGAGGGGTTTTGGAAAATTAATTTCTGAAATTCTATAGGTGGATACTTTTCAGCGCTGATTGACACGGCAAACACGGCATGGAATATCGGCTGACAAAGCCTGCCACACCTGCTACGATTGGCATGGTGGAGCGCGTCAACGGCACGATCAAGATGCGACACCATAGAACCAACCACTTATGCCAATGTCGAGGAAATGAAGGCCGATTTGGCCCTGTTCGTGCTTTTCTATAACTTCAACAGGAGGCACGACAGCTTAAGAAAAGAATTAAAAGTCAGGACACCCTTTGAGGCGTTGGATTACCGGTATAACTCGTTGCTCAAGTTTTTTAGCTTGACTGAGACGGCCCCAGATAAATCAAGGTGATTTCGTCAATGCGTCCAGGTGCTACATGATTGCTCTTTTGGCTGTATGGCCCGATTTAGCAGGATTCTTTAAAATCAAGAATTAAAAACTTGAACCTCGAGTATAAGCTATCGCCCGAGTTATTTAAAGTTCCACCCGACAGGTTTAAGTCTATCTATGTTCCTATCACAACAACCAAGTGAAACCTGACATTTAACAGCATCAACATTAGCCAATGAGTTTTTTTATTATTTTTGCCACTATAACCCCGTCGGGTGTATGAACCCTTCCAGGAATAATATGAAAATCGGCACCACCTAACGCCAAATTTCGCCAATATCTTTGGAAAAACTTAAAACTAAAATAACCCAGTAAACCCCATCTTACATAAATTAAATGAATATGGCCTGAATACCCAGAAAAGCAGTATAATTCACGGTTTATGCTTATATCATTGTCTTTTTTTGAAATCAGTTTTTTTACCAAGCTTTTAGACGCATCGATAAAATTTTCCTTAAAGCTCCGAGACCATATATATTGATTTTCAAGTAAACTATAAATCCTTCTAAAAAGCCTTGTAATTAAACGTTTATCAGGCACATCCAATTCTGTAATAACCAATAACTTGACTTCCCGGTTTTCATTCGTTAATAACTTTGCAATTTCATACGAAATTAGGGCTGCAGTACAGTGACCACCCAACAAATAGGGGCCTGAAGGCCACGCTTTCAAAATTTCATTTTTGTAATAGACTGCTAGCATTTTTATATTCTCTTCCGTTGGCAGGCTCATTCCGTAAGTTCCTGAAAAACAATATATAGATCGATCTTGGCCAATGTAATTAGGCAGATTTACAATATCAATTGGCGTACCAGCCCAGAAAAATGGTACACCGTCACCACCATCATGTACTTTAACAATTAAGGACTCAGGACTGATCCTTGTGCCGCTCCAGAAATCAGTTAATATTAGTAGGCTTCTATAAAGGCTAGAGCTTAGTTTATAATCGAGATCATTACTGACGGTCATATTTATTATCGCTTTTTTAAAGACTCTATGTGAAATACAATGGGTAATTAAATTTTAACTTCCCACAGGGGAAGTGAATCATGTTGATGAAATTATTAATGTTGCGGTAGCCCCTGTCTCGACGTTTAGTTAATTGAAGGATGACACGGGAGGCGTCTAAATCAACTCCCAATGTAAGGTAATGATGGCTTTTTTAGTTGAGGTTTCATCGATGCCCAATTGGGTTATCGTGCTAAGATCATCGGCCATTTTCGCCTTGCCAATCCAGTGATTGAAGATCGCCCCAATACGCTGTAGATTAACCTTCAGGATCTCGGCGACACGATTAACCGGCATTTCTACTTCGTAGCTCTGCGAGTCCCACTCGATGAAGGCGAGCGCCAAGCTTCGAATAACAAAGTAAAGCCACTCTCAGAGCGTGCCCAAAGAACCGCTATTGTACGGGTTTTGACATCGGCGGTGGTAATGTGCGGCACCGCACAATAGGGGTAACAGGTGTGCTCAAAAAAGCTCAAATGTTGCCACTTTCGCTCGACGGTATCGTGTACAGGACAAAGTTCGTTAGCATCATCCAGGAAGCGTGAGCCCGATACAGAATCGATAGGCAGGTGCAACTCGCTATGAGCCAATTCGTCTCTAGAAAAGGTCACGTCTAGGACCTGCCAGGGTGCGTGCAGGCCTAAAGCCTGCTAAATAAAGTTTCACTGTTCGTGTCATTATTATCGCACTACCCAATACGATTCACATAGAGGCAAGGAAAAAGGTAAATTCGACAGGATGCTAAATAAGCTCACCTTGTACCTTGCATTACTTAACTGCTTGGAAATTGTGTCTGGATTTTTTCAGCCATCGCCTTTTCGATTTCCAACATCACGGACAAATATACCTGCAACAACATTATCAGCTCCGCTCTGAAAAGCCATTTCTACACTGACGGATGTTAATCAACAAAAGGTTCAAAAGTTTCACAGAATTATATAGCTAAGCCAGTCTCAAGAAAGGCCTATAGTCAATATTCGGTCTCTCAAATTATAGCAGCTTTTTGAGGTCATTTTTCGAGAACTTACAAAACGATGGATTAAACCAATTTTTTTCATCTGAGAAATCTTGACGGCCACAAAAAATGTACAAGAATATTCATTAAGAAAAACTAAGGAATTTCGTTGACCAATATCTATCATTCCTTACAAATTGATTTGACCGTAAAGTTCCCTATAAAACATAAAATAACTTTTTAATTTAATGAGTTAGCCTATATATTACTCATTTTAATAATAAATCCTTATGGTCATCCAGACAGATAGCACCCAGACTGATAATACTTGCGACAGAACCCAAATTGGTCTATTATAAGCCCACCTTTAGCTTAAAGGTATTTTAAAAAATTTCTGGGGTTATGGGCTTACAACCCCTAGATCAGCCTGATTTGACGTGAAAAACCATTAATTATCCATGAAGTGATTGTCAATTTGATTGCAGGAACGACCAGTAGGACGGGGCTGAAATTTCAAGCCGAACTTGCCGCTTATGCTTATCTAAAAGGAACTAGGTAACTAATAAGTAGCTCGAAATAGTCCAAATCCAGAAGGCAGATGGAACTACACCATCCTCCCGTGATATAAAGTTGTACATGTTATTTTGGACAGCGTCTAAAATGTTACATGTTTTCAACAGGGTTCTTGTGTTTTTAACTGGCCATAGGTTTTTTTCAAATTATACAATATCCGATGATCTCTTCTCCCACTTTTGACGAATTGCACGAAAGGGTGCGCGCCATAGCAAAAGATGTTGCTGCACCACAAGCGGCAGATGTCGACAACAATGCGCGCTTTCCGGCTGAAACTATATCAGCATTAAAACACGCTAAAATTTTATCGGCCGCTGTACCAAAGGCATTTGGTGGGCCTGATCTGAACATGCAACAACTGGGGTATTTGTGCTCTAGCCTATCGGCAGCCTGTGGTTCTAGCGGTATGGTGTTGGCGATGCATTTCAATCAACTTACATGTATTGCAAGACATTATTGTGATAGTGACTTCTTTAAATCCTATCTTGCCGAGGTGGTTACTGAGCAGCCTTTGCTGTCATCCATTACTTCGGAGGAGGGTACTTTTGGCGATACTCGTTCCAGTATCTGTGCACTTGAAAGGCATCACGGTCGATTTACCCTGAAGAAGGAGGCCACTACCGGTTCATACTGTGCTTTTGCTGATGCCATTTTAGTTACGTGTCGCCGCAATAGCGAGGCCGCTAACAACGATCAGTTGTTAGTATTGGTAAAAAAAGGGAATTATTCACTGACACAAACCACCAGTTGGGACACCATGGGTATGCGCGGAACTTGCAGTCCAGGTTTCAGTCTCGACTCTTCCGGTGACGAATGTCAAATATTGCCGAATGATTACGCTGAGATTGCCTCATTAACCATGGTGCCATATTCACATATTTTGTGGTCTTCGCTTTGGTGGGGAATTGCCAATGATGCATACCATCGAGCCGCCCGTTACGTGCGAGGTCAAGCGCGCAAAAACCCGGGTAGTTTACCGCCAACCGCAACGCGCTTAGCAGAATTGTCAGTCCAGTTGCAGAGTATGAAAAATAATTGGTTGGCAACAGCAGCCGAATTTGATGACATCTCAACTCTTTCTGATGCTAAAGCACGCTTACAAGATTTACGTTGGGCAGTGAAAATGAATAACTTAAAGATTAGTTGTTCCAATCAAGCACCAGAAATTGTGCATAAATCACTGCAAATTGTAGGATTGTTGGGTTACAAAAACGATAGTCCCTATAGCCTTAGTCGTCACTATAGAGATGTGCTTTCCGCGTCTTTGATGATTTCCAATGATCGTATTGCTGGTAAAAGCGCAACTTTACTGATGGTATCTAAAGATGATTGAGTGTTCATTTTACCTAATAGAGAAGGTTAAAATATCTCTATGAATGATTTATACAATTCACAGACATTTTATGATGGGTTAGTTTATCACGGTTTAATCGTACCAACAGCCGTTCCAGGCACATTTGGAAGAGGCGAGATATTTGAAGATGTCGTAAATCGCTTCAATGATTTGGTAAATAGACTCGCAGCTGATGATGGGGCGGAAGTGTATTTCTTTCCTCCCGTCATTGATCGAAAGATTATGGAAAAGGTGCATTATTTGGAAACATTTCCCCACCTTTGCGGTTCAGTGCATAGCTACTTTGGAACCAGCGCTGCGTCAGCACAAGAACTTGCTTCATGTGCGGATGAAGGCGGGGAATGGGGGCAACTATTAAAACAGACCGAGGTAGTGTTAAGTCCCGCTGCGTGTTATCCAGTTTATCCAACCTTGAAGGGAACATTGCCCAGCGAAGGTCGACTGGTCACTGTGCTTAACTGGGTTTTTCGTCATGAACCATCACAGGAGCCTACTAGATTGCAATCGTTTCGTATGCGTGAATTTATTCGCGTCGGGACGGCTGAACAAGTCGTTCCCTGGCGGGATATGTGGTTACAAAGAGGTTTGACGCTTTTACATGATTTGCAATTGCCGGCCAGCTCCGATGTGGCATCCGATCCATTTTTCGGGCGGGGTGGCAAAATGCGTGCGCTCAGCCAAAAAGATCAGAAACTAAAATTCGAAATTTTGGTGCCAGTGATTTCGGCAACAGAACCGACCGCTGTTTGCTCCTTCAACTACCATCAGGATCACTTTGCAAGCGCCTTTGACATTTTTGCCAGTGATGGGAGCGTTGCACACAGTGCATGTATGGGATTTGGTATGGAGCGCATCGCGATGGCCTTGTTTAAAACGCATGGCTTCGATATCGCTCAGTGGCCGTACAAAGTGCGGCAGTTGTTGTGGCCATAAAACAGTCGTACGAAATGAATGTGTTTAATGTTTTGCCCGATATAACAATCTCTAGCTATGTTCCGCATCAGTTACATATCGGCGAATACAATTGGATCGAAAAGAATTGCTATATCGATCTTTATATTGAAGTATTAAATGGCTTGAAACTAGAGCCACTCGCTATGTTGCCTTTTACTTTGGCAGTAGATTTCGTTGGCGATCAGTGGACGTTTTTTAAGCCTCAATTGGCTGAAATGAGGGATTTATATGGCGTTGATGTGCAAGAAATGAGCATGTGGCGCCCTTTATTTGATCATTGTATTGAGCATTTGGGTAGCGGGAGACTTATAAGTGTCGAGGTAGACGCTTACTGGTTACCTGACACGCAGTCTACGGATTATCGTAAGCAACATACCAAAACAACAATTGCCATCGTAAAGCTGGATATAGTGGAACAACGGTTGGGTTATTTCCATAATGCAGGTTATTACGAATTGGCGAATGAGGATTTTCGAAATATCTTCCGAATCGATATTCCTGAAGTCGCAGGGTATTTAAACCCCTATGCGGAACTTATCCATATTGATAAACTCATTAGACGGCCAACTGAAGAATTGATTGAATTGTCTTGTGAGTTATTGCGAAAATATATAAAACTTCTACCCGGTACTAATCCCATTCATCGCTTTTCAGAACGATTCAAGCAAGAATTGCCTATACTGCAAGATAAGGGACTAGAGTATTACCATCTTTGGGCATTTAATAATACTCGTCAATTGGGTTCTGCTTTTGAATTGACAGCGTCGTATTTAAAATGGCTAACAGCAACTGGTAGCTATAACTTTTCTTCCGCTATTGCGCGTTTTGAAAAAATATCATCAGAAAATAAAGGACTGATATTAAAAGTGGCTCGAGCCGTTAATTCTAAACGCGCATTGGACTTAAGCGATTGCTATGAAAGCATGGCCGAGGATTGGGAGCAGGGCATGCGGTTTTTAAATACGGCATTATCAAGTTAGTCATAAACCATATATTTGGTTTAAAAAATAAAAATTCTTTGATCTTGTATCTTCATTCTGATAGTTGTCTTTCATGGGGCTTAAGCGGTGGCTAGTATTGTAAACATTGATGAAAAAATTAGAAATATATTGCTCAAACATGCTGGCCTGGGAAGTGAGGCTCAGTCAATTTCCGTGGATGAGGATCTTCATAGAGCAGGTATGACATCAATGTCCAGCGTCAATGTTATGCTGGGTTTGGAAGGAGAGTTTGATATTGAATTTCCAGATCATATGCTTAACAAAAAGGTGTTTAGCAGTATCGGTTCTATTCGCGCCGCGATTTTAGAGCTAACGTCATAAAGGCTTTGAACGACAGTGTTCACAGGTTTGCCAGTTTATCTGACGCAGCTACGCATCTATTAGCTGGACAATGGCAAATCTGCAGAACCTTAGCCGACGAACTTAATGATCCGGCGACGTTTAACGGTGAAATGGGATGGCTCGATGTTCCTGAACCAGCACCGATAGCAGCTGCGCTTAGGGCGCTCGGACACTGGTCCATTGACGATAACTCGTTAAGATTCGATGCGTTCGACTGGTGGTACAAGTGTAATTTTGACATTCCTGCTCAAACTCATACCGGTCATTTTTTTTTGGTATTTGGCGGCTTGGCCACGATAACCGAGGCTTGGCTGAATGGGGAGCTATTGCTGAAAAGCAATAATATGTTCCATAACCATGTCGTGGATATTAGTGGTTGCTTAGCACCTACAGACAACCAATTGATCATGGTGTTTCGCTCTTTAGATCAATCCCTCAAGCAACGGCGACCTCGGCCTAGATGGCGAGCGCCGATGATGGAACATCACCAGCTTCGATACGTGCGCTCTTCCATTTTAGGACGTACGCCAGGCTGGTCTCCCCCCTGTCCTGTGATAGGTCCTTGGCGACCAATTCATTTATTGCCGTCATCCGAGCCTGTTATCCAACATCTAAAATTTAACATGGATGTTAGCAATGGATGTGGCATCGTAACGATTAGTTTTGCCGTTCAGCACTGCAACGAAGATGCCGAGATTGATTTTTGTATTAAAGGAAATCAACAACAGGCGATGGTCCGTCTTAATCGCGATAGCGATAAACGGCGTTATTTCGGAAAACTTGCAATTGATTCTGTTCAATTATGGTGGCCACATACCCATGGTGAGCCGGCGGTGTATTCGGCTGAGCTTTGTATTCAGTCTAAGGGGCTACAGCGGCCGCTTATATTTGATTTAGGTCTGTTGGGATTCAGAACAATTCAAGTCGATTGTGCCGATGGAAGTTTTACCATAAACGTTAATGGTTGCCCTATTTTTTGTCGGGGTGGAAGCTGGATGCCGCTTGATACAGTGTCTATGACCGTTTCCCGTCAAGCTTATATCTCAGCTCTCACCCAGCTAAAAGCATCTGGTATCAACATGTTGCGAATTCCTGGCACTGGCTGTTACGAGACGAATGAATTTTACGAGCTTTGCGATGAGTTCGGCATCATGGTCTGGCAAGAATTCATGTTTGCCGGAATGGATTATCCGGAAGATACCGACTTTATTACTTCTGTTGTTACTGAGGCTGAACAACAATTAGCGCAATGGCAAATTCATCCCTCTATTGTAGTGATTTGTGGCAATGCAGAAGTCGGGCAGCAGGCGGCGATGTGGGGAGCGAACCGAACGCTATGGAATCCAGAGTTGTTTACCGTGGTGCTCGCCGACTTGGCACAAAAACGCTGTTCTTCTGCATTTTATTGGCCGTCAGCCACCCACGGAGGGGCATTCCCACATCAATGTCATGCCGGTACGGCTTTTTATTACGGTTTTGGAGCGTATTTACGCCCGCCTGAGGATCTGCGTTTAGCTAATCTGCGTTTTGCCACTGAGTGCTTGGCCATTGCTAACATTCCGGAAAGAAGCAATTTGAAATTGTTGCCGGGCGCTAAACAGGTCTTGCCAAAAGTTCATCATCCCGTTTGGAAATTGCGCTCACCGCGCGACCTAGGCGGGGCTGGTTGGGATTTCGATGATGTGCGCGATTACTATTTGGCGTATTTTTTTAATGTCGATCCCATGCAGTTGAGGTATGTAGATCACGAGCGTTATTTGCTGCTGAGCAAAATTACCAGCGGCGAGATGATGGCACTTGCATTTACTGAATGGCGTTCTGAATTATCAAGCTGTAACGGTGCGCTGATTTGGTTTTTAAATGATCTTTGGCCAGGCGCCGGCTGGGGCATTATTGACAGCGAGGGTCATCCCAAAAGTTGTTATTACTATTTAAAAAGAGTTTGGCAGCCTGTTTCGGTTTTGCTGGGCAATGAAGCTTTAAATGGTTATTATGTGCATACCCACAATGAACTAGATTGCAATCTGACTGTAATCGTTGAAGCGGTCTGTTACAAAGCAGGAAATATCGTGGTTGCATCAGGTCGACGGACACTGGAATTAAACGCGCGACAAAGCAAGGCAGAATCGCTGACGCTTTGGTTTGACGGCTTCATGGATTTCGGATTTTGTTACCGTTTTGGTCCTGCGATTGCGGACTGTATTTACTTAAAAATGCAAACAACTGAGGGTATATCGCTGGCAGAAACATATGCCTTCCCCGCCGGCTTGGCTAATTTTCCCAATTATGATTTAGGCTTGCAGGTTGATGCGAAGTTCTCTGAGAATGGCGATGTGCAATTAGATATCAGTTGTCGAAAATTAGCGGTAGCATTATATTTTGATGTCGATGGCTTTATTCCTGATGATGCGTATTTTCACTTAGTACCAGAACAAACCAAGTCAATATGCTTTCGGAGTGTTGACGGCAGAAAAAAAGGTTTTTATGCCCAGGTAAATGCTATAAATGGACATGAACCAGTTTCAGTTTCCATGTCGCCTTGATTATCTGGTTCTTTCCTGCTTTCTTTAAAATCTCAATCTAGTATCTTTGCGCCTTGTTAAGCTGTTTATAATCGCTCATGAGCTTCCTCGCCTTTGATCGGATTAAAAAAGCCTGAAGCTATAGCAGCTGACCTTCTTTTTTCCGCTTATTTTCGATTGCACTTATGAGTTGAATGTAAGGTTCAAATATGAGCGATTATTTTTTTAAAATGAAAATATACGATATCGAAGCGTTCACGCAAATAAAACCGATGCGCAGCATGTCGTTCAATGCCAGAGTCTAAATGCAGCTCAAGGCAACCTATTGTTTTACCATAATCAGCCACCCAAGTTAGCAATGCATTCCCAAAGCCTTTAGAGCGGTGTTTTCGGTCTGTTACAAGATCATCTATATAAATGTGTTTGCCGGAAACCAGGTTTTCATTGACACGAAAACCAGCTACTCCGCATACTTCCTGAGTTTCCTGTAGGAAGATTAAATGATAATGGTAGTCGGCTTTGAGGTGCTTAATAAGTTGAATGTAGTTATCTTTATGTAACTGAGGACGTAGTTGTTTCAGGACATCAAATGTTGAATCGATATCTTGATCTGATTCGGCGATTTTAATTATAAAATTCATAACATTAAAGTGATCCCTCTGTCCAGTCAAATACTCATTGAGTTTAAGATAGAGTCCTACACTCATTACAGCTGAATGGCGCTGTCCCAATTCGGTTCTGTCGCAAATATTCATAAAGTGCAAAGCCGCATTTATCTGCGGACACAGTTCCTGCTCAAGTCATAATCTGCTTATATACGGGTATATTTCATCAGTCAGCTGCCCTTTCGGAACATATGAGCGGTTTCGATGCCATCAATGGTTGCCTTTGCCGAATGAAAGGCTTTAAATTCCATCCTGGGATTCATGATTTTCTTGATTAAACGGTTATCTTGTTCAATCAGCTTATTCAACTATTTAAACTAGAGTATTTTAACAAAACTGTTTAAACCTGCCAGCATCAGCAATCTATCAATGTTCTCCAAGCCTATATAGTTAGCGCTGCTTTTATCATCCATGACGACTTTGTTAGGGAACCCGTTAGCATCGATGGCTTGTTCGAAAAAGGCGGTAGCTGCGGCTTCATCTCGACGTTCGGAAAGCATAAAATCAACAGTGTCACCTAATTTATCGACAGCCCGGCACAAGTAAACCCATTGGCCTTTGACTTTAACTTAGGTTTCATCCATTCGCCAGAACTACGCAACGGCACGTTTGCGTTTTTTGGCTTCCGCTGCAATCAACGGAGAATAGTTGATAACCCATTCGGGTTGCTTGATCACCATTTACGACAAGCTCTTCCATTATTTCTTTTAGATCGCGATAAGTTACTCCATAACGGACATAGAAAAAAACAGCGCGCGTGGAGTCGCTATTTTTACGATAGAATTTCCCCGGGCGTCCTGCTCGAAAAGTCAGCGAAAATCACGCAACCGCTAATCCCTTAGGCTGCCCCGATTCGTCATGCTTGGGCCGCTCCGACCCAAAAAGGAGTCGAAACATCGCAACGCAGTAACTTGACGCCATTTTCGTAAAGCCTGCATTTTCATTTCGCTGTCGCTCCGTTTCCATGATTTTTTAGCGAAAGAATGACATCTTTTGAAAAAAGGGGGGCTTTAAAACTAATCATTGGTTTTTCATTTGCTAAAAATAGTAATTATCGCGCAGACTGACAAAATTGCGACAGAATCGGCTTGCGACGTACCACACGGTATGGACAGTCTTTGGTAAAGCGCCCAGTTAGTGGTGTGTTTTCATTAAAAACTGAAATCGCTCCTGCTCTTCCGTCCATACTGGTTGTATAAGCACCTCTTGAAGGTTCAAAGCGTTTATTCCAAATAAATATTATAAGAGCAAATTTATCTCAAAATATAAGTTTTGTCCAGATTTAGTCTTTTCCAATATGAAATGAGCCTGAAGAACGTAGCTCGTTCTAACATGAAATGAGCCTGAAACGCTTGACCAAGTTTGACAATTTCTGGAAGGTACCGAAGCGGTTAGCTTCCAAATTGAAAGCAAAGACGCACGCTATCGCTGGCTAAAGCATACATTGGTGAAGTTTCGCTATCTGCAACTGAGCAAGACTGATAAAGGGCTGATAACCCGTTACATCCGGAAGATGACGGGCTATTCGCCGGCCCAAGTAAAACGTTTGATCAGGCCGTATCGGAAAACGGTCATCTGGTGCGTAAGCAACGAACTGCTAAGAGCGTGTTTTAAAAGTATCGAATAAAAACACAACATATTGTAAGCTACGACTATTTTGACATGGCTAAAAAATGACGCTCAACCAAGAAAAAACGCTATCCCACGAGTTTAAATCGGAGACGATGGGACATTATCAGCCCTTTGTTGCCAGGTGCCAAACCAGGCGGGCGTCCGCGCACGATAAGTCTGCGACAGGTGCTGAATGCCATTCTCTATGTTACGCGCGGTGGCTGCGCGTGGCGCCTGCTGCCGCTGGATTTCCCTGCCTGGGAAACCATTATGGCTACTTTCGGAGCTGGATACGCGATGGCACTTGGCATCGTATCCACGAAACCCTACGTGCTTGCGTGAGGCGTAAAGTCGAGCGGCATAAACACCCCACAGCCGCCTGTCTGGATAGCCAGAGCGTCAAAAACCACGGCATTGGCTGGTGAAAAGGGCTACGATGCCGGTAAACACATCCAGGGGCGCAAGCGTCATCTGCTGGTGGACACCCTGGGTCTGATGTTGGTCATCGTGGTAACCGCTGCTTCGGTCCAGGATCGGGACGGGGCAAAACTCGTGTTTCAAGCACTTCCCGGCAGTTGCAAAAAGCTACGCCGTATTTGGGTAGATGGGGGATATCGCGGGAAGCTGCTGAACTGGGTTTCGGAACGTTTCCGCTTTGTTTTGGATGTCGTACTGCGCTCGGACACAGCCAAAGGTTTTGAGCTGCTGCCCCGTCGATGGGTGGTGGAACGCACTTTCGCATGGCTCTATCGCTATCGCAGACTGAGCAAAGATTACGAGGTACTAACGCAAACCAGCGAAGCCTTCGTTTATATTGCCATGATCAATCTGATGCTAAAGCGGCTTGACTAAACAGACTTTTAAAACACGCTCTGAGTCTGTTGTTTGACCATTGCCCCCCTTCACCCAGAGCAGACGCCCCGCATACAAAACAAACTGCCCGCATATACCGTAGGCAGCCTGCAAATAAAATCTCAAATGGGGGTGTGCTGCTCGAATTTATCAAAACCTTGTTAGTTGATAAAATCCTGCGGATAAGCTTAAACAATTGGTTGGACTTGTGTTGGCGATGTTTTTCAGTTAATGCCATTTGACAAACATCGGGTTGGGAGAGATCTATAGACTTTCATATAAATAATTTCCAGTTTCTGGATATATTAAATTGATTTTAAATGCATTTAATTAGTAAATTTGGAAAGTTAATTTCCTTAAGAAGCTGTCTGGCAAAACATTAGCAGCATTTTGCAAGTGTTATTTTTAGCATCGCGATTCAGATCATATTTTCGGCAGTTGCAGGCAATATTTCGAAATCCTTTGATAAGCGGCGGAAATGGCCTAGCCAAGAAAAAGTTCGCTCGACTACCCATCGTTTTGGCAGGACAGCCCATTTCCCTTCGATCTTTTCCGAAATATGCAATGTCATCCCCAGTTTGGTAGAAGTAAATTCAACGGCGGTGCCACGATAACCCGCATCCCCTGAAAATGCTTCCAGTGATGAGAATTTACAGGCCGCCCCTTCCAATACGTCGCAAGCGCTTTTGGTGTCGCTCAGGTTGGCGGCATGGACCCTAACGTAGAGTAAGTTGCCGAGAATATCCACCACAATGTGCCGCTTATGCCCTTTAACCTTTTTACCGCCATCAATTCCTCGCTCTTCGCTGGCGTACTGGGTTTTCACGCTTTGCGCGTCGATGATCCCGTAACTGGGTTGGGCGGCACGGCCTTCTTTTAGACGGTGGTAGACCGTCAACCGGTCCAGGCATTTTTCCCAGGTGCCACGCTTATTCCATTTGCTGAAATGATCATTTACCGTTTTCCAGGGCGGGAAATCTTTCGGCATCATCAGCCACTGAATGCCGCCTCTTAAAACATAGAGGATTGCGTCCACTATGGATTTTTTGGGGTGCTTATGGGCATTTCCCCGTTTGCTGGTTGGCTTAAAATCTTTTTAATAAGATCCCATTCTTTATCACTTAGGTTGCTTTCGTATGACATTTCTTAGCTTTCAATCAAAAATAGTTGATTTTAATACAAATCGTTTTGCAAGACAGCTTCTAAGTCTATAGGCCGCCTGGGGCCGACAGCTTCGTTACAGTACCGAGCTGCTGAGCGACTTTTCCAAGAGTCAGGCTGCAAAAAAATTAAAAACTTGAACATCGAGTAATCTTTAGCAAAATGCCAAAAACATGTAGTTTTTTACAAACTTTTGGCCTCCAGTTCAGATAACTCAGTTAGTGTATTGATATTAACAAATATCTCCGGTTCGTCACTAAAATCTGCTTCCACCATTTTTTGTTGCTTTAACCAGTGGTCAGCTTTTCGTTGACCACTGGCTAAATAGTCTTTCAAGCTGGTTCTTAAAGATGACTTTACTGCTAAAAAAACTGGATGCAAGCGCTCCCCATCAAAAGCGACAGCGACATCAGAATCATTTATTGCACGGGTAGCCAACAGTTTTTGTAAATGTTCAGCTTTAATTAATGGGGAATCGCAGGGCATAACGACGAGTACACCGGCTTCGGCATAGAGCATTGCCGTTAATACACCCGCCAATGGCCCGTCGAAACTATCAGTTTGGTCGGCAATCACCGGTAATCCGAATGCCTGATATTGTTCTCTGTTACGATTTGCATTGATAATCGACACATCGGCAACAGAGGCGAGAGCGGCTATGGCATAACTTACCATTGGGCGGCCTTTATAATTTATCAGGCCTTTATCCTGGTTGTTCATGCGGCGGGCAAGACCGCCAGCAAGAATTACTCCGGTTATTTTTGGTTGATGGTTCATAATGCAAATTGTGTTTGTATTTTCTTAATAACAAAAATGATTGGCTAAGATGCTTAGGGTTTATAATTTACAATCAGGACGGAACGCTTCGTTCATACTAAATGACGAATTGAGCATTAGATTAGTTTTCAGTTAAAATGTATGGGTATTTTAAAGCCGGTCGATATTGATTGTTGAGCAATAGAGGGAATCATGTCTAACCAGTCCATTAAACAAGCCACTTATCAGGATATTGTTGATTTGCCCGATAATATCGTCGGTGAAATTATTAATGCTCAACTGGAAACCCATCCTCGTCCCGCGCCTAAACATGGTGTAGCCTCTTCATCTCTTGGTGCTGAACTAGTTTCGCCTTTTCAGAAAGGCAAAGGCGGTCCAGGAGGCTGGTGGATTATAGACGAGCCTGAATGCCACTTGAGCGTTCATATTTTAGTGCCTGATCTGGCAGGTTGGCGTAAACAAAGAATGCCTGTTTTTCCTGAAACCGCTTGGTTTGATGTGGTTCCTGACTGGGTTTGTGAAATTTTATCACCCTCTACTGAACGCCTTGACCGGATTGTTAAAACGCCCCTTTATGCAAAGCTGGGGGTTGCCAACCTGTGGCTGATTGACTCCAACCTGCAAACCCTCGAAGCTTTTCAACTGCGCGATTCGCATTGGCTATTAACCGGTACCTTTGCCAATGATCAGGCTGTATCCATCGCTCCCTTTGCCGAGCATACCTTTTTACTATCCGATTTATGGTTATAAGAGTACCACCAATGAAAAATAAATACACAGCCTCTATTTTAATTTTTTTCCTGGGCGCAGCCTTTGCCGGTTGTACAACAACACCTGAAAAAAAAGCCGGACAAGCGACCGTTGAAACAGCCCCTTTAGTCAATGACTACCCTACAAGGGATCGTGTTGAATATGTTTTAAACTGCGTTGCCCAGCATGGCGGCCTCACCTATATCACGCAATATGCTTGCGGTTGTAAAATTGATAAGATCGCCGAAAAACTGACGTTTAGTGAGTTTGAATCAGCAAAAACATTCACTTATTTAAGCAAGGGACAAACGGGTGACGCTGGCGCCGTTTTCCGTGACCCAGCCCAGTCTAAAGATCTGAGGAAACGGCTTAAAGAAGCAGAAGCATCCGCCGAGAAAAACTGCTTTGTAAAATAAGCTGAAGTTTCCCAGTCTTTGTGCTCGTGACGTGTATAGGAAAACCAATTAAAGTAGGGTTTGTTATAAATTACGCAACTCTTGCATTAAATCTCTATCCCGTATAGGCAGCGTAATTGGCTTTATTTAAGAACTGAGAAGCTTCAGTAAAATAAGCTGCGTAGCCGTAATCTTTGGGTTTAGTGGGTTTCTCATATGCACGCTTCGAGTTTTGATTCCAACTATTGAGTCAGGGTAATTGACGTTACCCGACAGGATCGCTGAATCCGAACAAGCTACGCCTTGTTTTATATAAACACGAAGGCATAACGGGGCCTTTGGCTGAAAATAGACTCAGGGCGCAATCCCGTTAACAAAAGACTCATTGGAATTTAATAGGAAGATCGATATGCAGCATAAACCAGCATCAACCGGGGTGAAGATCCACGATATAATTCAACAGCGTTGGAGTCCAAGGGCTTTTGACGCCAACAAATTGGTAAGTCACAAGGATTTGCTGGCGCTACTGGAAGCCGCGCGTTGGGCACCCTCTTGTTTTAATGATCAGCCCTGGCGATTTGTGGTATGCGATAAAGCCATAGATGAAGCCAGTTGGCAAAATGCGCTGACAGTCATGGTTGAAAAAAACCGGCTATGGGCAAGGAATGCGCCGGTGTTGATACTAGCGGTTGCCATGGAGAATTTTAACCATAACGGCCAACCTAATCGATGGGCAATGTATGACACCGGCGCGGCCAGTGTCAGCTTATGTTTCCAGGCAACTGCGCTGGGATTGATTGTGCATCAAATGGGTGGCTTTGATGCTGAAAAAGCCCGCGAGGTTTTTAATCTTCCTGGTGATTGCAAGCCAATGGCGATGATGGCCGTCGGCTATCAAGCCGATGTTGATGTGCTTGATGTTGGTTTTAAGGATGCCGAATTAGCGGCTCGTTTCCGGATTGCACTGAATGAACGGTTTTATTCTGGGAAATGGGGCAAGGGAATTGAATATTAACTCGCATGACTCATGCGCGTCTTGGTTTCATGGTTAACGGGTAATCCACAAAGCAAAGATTTGTCTTTGCCTCCCTGCATGAACAAGATTGCCATGAAAGATACCTTGTGCGGGAGGCAAACAAACCCCTGGCAGCAATTCTCATTATGACTAATACCTATCCGATTCCAGGCTTGGGAAGGCGAACGCTTCGGCTTTCCGGCGTATAAGACCATCCTTCCAACATAAAATCGAGCAGATGCTCCCAGCTATCAAAGCATAAATACGTCGTTAGGGCCTTCATGTCATCAAACAAACGCCTGCGTGAAGGCAGC
>JAQTPT010000117.1 GCA_028712795.1 Methylococcales bacterium | reverse complement strand
ATTCAAGGGACTGTTGTGTGGTGTGTCAAAGACGCACTTTATACAGCAACGGAGAAGGGATGTCCAGAATTGGCTAGCAAATCCTTGCTGACACCGGGTTTTCTGGGTAGAACAAACTTACCGTGCCCAATTAATGTGCAAAAGCTTTTAATATTTTGCACTATTTAAGGTACGTCCACTTTCGTGTGGGAGTATTGTTGCAACCCCTATTTGCTCCATCTAAGTGGCCTGGAAGCCAGCCGTGAATCCGTGCGTAGAAGGCAAAGCAAACAAGATTATCCTGGCCATTAGGACCAATGCCTTCGTGGAGGATGATCTCGCTTGTTTAGAATCAAGCATGGATTGCTTCATGCATAAACCTGTGGTTCCAGCCGTTTTATACGCCACACAGCAGCATTAACCAAAGCTCTACCAAAAACTGAAGTTTACAGAGCATTTAAATGTAAAACTGATTAGACATCGACTCACAGTTGTGCCTATTGAACAATGCCCCCCAATACGTAAGCTTCGAGACGAATGGACAGCAACGCGAGGCGGACAAGCGGCATGGAAGTCTTTCCACGATACGTTTCTGTCTTATGGTGCCCCACCCATTCTGTCAGTTCGAAAGGCAATGTTAGTCGGCAATAGCGGTTCCGACCTTAGAGAGCCCTGCATCGAATGACCGGGTCAGGTGGAGTTTCCGGTTAGCTGTCGTTGATCTTGATGCCGTAATAACAGGCAACTCGCGGCCATTATGACAAGTGTCTTTTTATGCACAGTGGTTAGGAGGTGAATGGCTTTTAGCTGATATTACAATGCGTTAGCAGGGTACCTCAACTGGAAGGCTGGACATAATTTTTATAGTCGTCTGGCGTAGAAATTCCTTGATCCATTTCTGGAGACCGTCATGATCTCCAAACCACGTCACCGCTTTGCTCGCTTTCATAAAAGAAGAAGAAAATATTACCTGTTTCAACGGCAGCTTACCGGTATTTAGTCACACGGAAGAAGACACCCAATCGTTCCGAATGATCACCGCCCAATTCTGTGTCAATGGACATACGCAGCAAGCAGAGATTGCCCGTGCTTTTGGGGTGAGCAAGATCAGTGTTAAGCGTTCAGTCAAACTGTATCGTGGAGAAGGCGCCAGAGGGTTTTATAAGCAAAAAAACAGGCGGGGTGCGGCCATATTAACGCCACTTGTTATCGAGCAAGTTCAACAGTTATTGGATGAACACGAAGAGGTTGCCGCTATTGCCATAAAGCTCGATATCAAAGCAGACACCTTGTCCAAAGCAATACGGGCAGGACGACTGCATAAGCCCGCTAAAAAAAAGATCCCACAAACCTCGTAACCTGTAAAAGTGAACGCAGTACCGTTGATCGGGCCGCGCTCATGGGCGTCGGCGCCCACGATGTGATGGGGCGCGTTGCCGCCGGCATTGGCGACCTGGAATCTGTAGCCCCTGAATTTCAGCCGGTTTTAGATGTGCCCAATGGCGGTGTCCTGTTTGCTCTACCGGCCTTATTAGCCATGGGGCTGTTGAAATATACCGGGCAGTTTTTCAAGTTGCCTAAAGGTTACTATGGCTTGGATAGTCTGTTTTTACTGCTGGCTTTTATGGCCTTAGTCCGACTCAAATCCATCGAATCCTTACGCTATTGCGCCCCGGGTGAATGGGGAAAATTATTAGGTCTGGATCGTATTCCGGAAGCGCGCACGTTACGCAACAAAGTTCAGTTACTCAACCATGATAACCAGGCTAAAGGCTGGAGTGCCGAGTTGTGCCGCTATTGGATGGCATTGGCGCCGGAACAAGCTGGCGTTTTATCCTAAAAACCGCAGTTGAACATATCCCTGCCAATAAAAATAAGCATAAACTTGACAAGGAAAATTGGGTTATGTTGAGCGTT
Source organism: Methylococcales bacterium (assembly GCA_028712795.1). Classification (GTDB taxonomy): domain Bacteria; phylum Pseudomonadota; class Gammaproteobacteria; order Methylococcales; family Methylomonadaceae; genus Methylobacter_C. Next base: position 2,816 of record JAQTPT010000117.1, on the reverse strand, counting down.
TAGCTCACGCAACTAATCAAATCGGGCGGTTTTAAGACGGCCCCCTTCAGATATTTTTTCATTGCTTCGCTTAAAATTCGATACCAGCATTGCAAAGGGGTTAACTGCGGCGCAATTGCTTTCAACTCGTCAAAAAATGCACATACCCGCGTATAGGCCGCCTTCACATAAGACTCCCTGCCGTGGCTGCTGGTGGTGGTAAGTGTTGTTTGTCCGGCATGCTGGGTTTGCTTGGCCACGCAGTGCAAGAACAACGGCCTGGACACAATGGGTTCATAATGTTTATCAGCTTCGACCAGGCGGGCGAACAATGACCACCAGTTATAGACTAGCGCAATCATTCTTGCAATTAAACGGCAGGGAGCATGCTTCTGGGTAACAAAAGCGTAAATTCCGGTTCACCCGTTGGATGAATAACTTTGGGAGGTAAAATCATGGCTCGGCTCAAAGAATACAAGCTTTACAGATTTAATGCTTTTGTTCAAGTGCGGTTTTTAGGATTATTCGCACGCCGGCTCCATTTTATTATTATGTGATGGAGGTCGCAGCAATGGTTGCAACCAGTATCTTTTCAAACAGGACTTACAACAATTAGTCGATGAAATCGGTATTTAAATTCGAGTCGCTCACTATCCGGCGTATTGCTCCAAGTACAATCCGATCAAACATCGCCTTTTTCCGCATGATACCCGTGCTTGTCAAGGTGGGGTGTTTGCCAGCATTGATCTCGTCATAAAGTTGATTAAGCATACCAAAACTGAAAAAGATTTACGAGTCGCTGTCAATCTGATTAAGGCTGTTTATAAGACCGGACGAAAGGTATGTGAAAGTTTTAAAAAGAATAGGCCCATTATATTCGACAGTATTTTGCCCAAGTGGAATTACCGAGCTGTCCCGCAAAATGCCTGATTGTATGAGTTATTTAATTAATCATAAGTAAACCCCCAGCTTTGCTGGGGGACTCACAAAGTTTGACAATTACGGGAATCATCGAGAGTCTCCCTATCTGTGAACCGCCTAAAGTTGAAAAGATAAGGAAACAAACGATGAATACGCCAGAGAGTTTAAAGCATACAAAATGGGAATGTAAATACCATATTGTCTGGATTCCAAAATATAGAAAGAAAAGCCTTTATAAAGATTTAAGGCAATATTTGGGTGAGATGCTAAAAGATTTAGCATCGCAAAAGGAATGTAAGATATTGGAAAGACATTTAATGTCAGATCACGTCCACATTCTGATTTCGATTCCGCCTAAATATTCAGTGTCACAGGTTGTTGGATTTATTAAAGGCAAAAGTGCGATATCGATAGCACGAACCTATACAGGACGAAGAAAGAACTTCACTGGTCAGAGTTTTTGGGCAAGAGGTTATTATGTTTCAACCGTGGGTAGAGATGAGGAAACCGTGCGCAATTACATCAAGCATCAAGAAGAAGAGGATAAGCGAATAGATCAACTCGATTTATTTTAAGGCACTGCCACCTTTAGGTGGCACATAATTTAACCCGCTTTGAGCGGTTCACATTTTCAAGCCTCCGGCTTTGTCGGAGGTATCTGACTTTCATTCCTAAATAAGTCTGAAGGAGTGCTGTATTCTAAGGTTGTAACATCTAAGAAATTCATTGGCACTACCTTAGTGTTCCACGACCACAGGACGTGGTTTCCATAGTCTTAGTGGACGGATACTTTGACGGGTAAGATAACGGGCCTTACCTGTTTTAGGATTTTGGCCTGCACAGGGCGTCTTCTGCCGGTAATCGATTTTTGACGATGTGCATTAATTAAATACTAAAAGGCGTTGCTTGGCATTGATTTAACGAAAAATCATCAAGTCAAAAATCCCCTCTAAAAATCATAAGCTATTTATTATTATAAAGAAATTTTCACCGCACAGAATACTTTATTTACCAATAGGCGCTGATAAATGCCTATGAATATTATTAATAGAAGCCCCTTTTGTGTCCGCAGCTCCATTGTCTCGGATTTTGCTGCATTTCCGCAGGGCTAGCCAATTGCTATACAATGAACTACTGACAATAAGTATTCTGAGAATCGGATTATGTTAATTAAAATCATTGCCAAAATTACCGATATCGCTTTAGGCATATTGGTGACAATTTATATCGTTCTGGAAGAGCTGATTTGGGAAAATATTGCGGAGCCAATTTATGCTTTTATACATGGCCTTTCAATTTTACAAACAGCAGAGGAGTTTATTAATAAGCTCAACCGCCATGTTTTGCTGGTTCTTTTTTTAGCGTTATTTACCCAGGTAGAGTTGCTGGGCATTTTCGCGCTGAAGCTGATAGGCACAGGCAAGGTGATCGCCGGGGTAACAGTTTATGCAGGAAAAATTCCGATTGCCGCATTTACTTTCTGGCTCTTTCGCATATCGAATGAAAAGCTCATGACATTCGACTGGTTTAAACAAGCTTACGGTTTTGTCATATCAATTATCCTTAAGATTAAGATGAGCTCTATTCACCAAAGAATCGTGGCAAGACTTAAATCAGCTAAGGAATGGCTAAAAATTCGGCCATCCCGCCTTAGGCTATACTTTCAAAAAAAACCAGATTAAAACAAGTTTGTCCTTCCAAACTGAATTTTTACTTCCCTATATGGAATTATTGCCCGGTTTGTGGGTGCTTAGCAATCCATTCACGTGCGAGCCTTTGCCCCTCTTCAATTTGCGAGGGCGTTAACTTTTTAACGAGTTTATCTCGCGTCTCTCCCGCATTTGCTATTTCTTTTGCAGCCGCAAGGTTTATCCACATATAGGCTTGAGTGTAATCTTGCGGTACACCTTGGCCTT
>JAQTPT010000069.1 GCA_028712795.1 Methylococcales bacterium | reverse complement strand
TGAACACCAATTCTGGAAAATCCAGAAAAGTGTTCAGCTTGAAACCAGAATCGGTGTTCAACTTAAATCAGAATAGGTGTTCAGATTGGTTCAGAATGGGTGTTCAGGTTGAGCCAGAATATGCAACTCAACTACAAGAAGCAGAAAGAAATAACAAAACACAGATACACGGATCTGACAAATCGAAACGGATTTTATCGGTGTTTATCAGCCAAATCCGCGTCATCTGTATTCTAATTTTTATCTGCCAAGTAGCCAAGACCATTTACCGTAAAAAACGCCCGCCGCTAATATCAATCAAAGCCCCGTTAATATGCGATGACATATCACTGGCCAGAAAAAGCACGCTACTTGCAACCTCTTCGGCAAAGGTGTTGCGTCCTAAGGGGGTTTGTTTACGGTAATTTTCCATCATCTCTGCGGTAGAATGAATCTCATGATGCTGGGTTTCCACGGTTCCTGGCATAACAGAATTGGTGCGTACCTGCGGCGCCAGTTCTTTAGCCAGCGTATGCGTTAACACCATGAGGCCGCCTTTTGCAGCGGCATAAGAACCGCCGCCGTTAGCGCCACCCGTTTGAACCGAAAGTGAAAGGATATTGACTATACGGCCACTGCCCGTTGCCCGCAGATGAGGAATAGCATGCTTGGTTAATAAAAAAGCGCTGGTGAGGTTAAGATCCAGCGATTTGTTCCAGTTCTCCAGTGTGCAATCCTCAATTTTTGCACGCTTGACCAAGCCGCCGCTGTTATTGACCAAAATATCCAGGCGACCCGCTTCGTCCGCCAGCTTATCAACGATTGCGTTGGCTTCTTCCTCGTTTGTGAGATCGGCAGGTAATAATAGGGTCTGAATATTCAGTGCCGATAATTCATCACGGAGTTTTTCGGCCCCGTCCTTGCTGGAGTGGTAGTGAATGCCAATAAATGCGCCTGCCTGCCCTAAAGCCAGTGCTACGGCACGGCCAATGCCGACTCCCGCTCCACTGACCAGAGCAACCTTGCCCGTCAGATTTAATGTTTGCGTTGGTACCATGAGGTTACTCCCCGGATAGGGTTGGTTTAATGTGTGAAGTTAAGCCTCTTCTCCAGTAATTGAGAAAAAGCTTAACTCATCATGTTTGATAAATTGACGCAACGTGAATTAAAGGCTTTTTACCTTTTCAAGCACTTCCTGCGCATGACCCTCATGATTTACGCCATAAGCCACATCAGCCAGGTTGCCTTGTTTGTCAATGATGAAAGTTGATCGCAAGACAGCCATGCTCTTGACGCCATTTTTTTCCCGTTCCCGCCATACACCGTAGCTTTCGCATAGTTCGCCATCGGTATCCGCGAGTAATTCCACTTTTAAGCCGTATTTGTTAATAAAATCGACGTGGCTTTCACAAGAGTCTTTACTGACACCGATAACGACGGTATCGTATTTGCTGAACTCTTCAGCCAGCTTGGTGAAATCGTTAGCTTCTATCGTGCAGCCTGGCGTGTCGTCTTTAGGGTAAAAATATAAGACGACATTTTTTTTGCCTGCGAAATCAGACAAAATGACCAGCTGATTGTTTTGATTTATTGATCTGAACAGGGGGGCTTGTTGGTTTTTTTCTAGCATGGAAATCTCCTGATGAAACTCACAAATAATTGAAATGCAACGCCACACAAACAGACGCGTAAGGGCATGATAGACAGCTAAGGGGTTAAAGTCCAGACTTCGCCAAACCAATAACAAATAAGTGACAAAACCCTACTCACCATTGGCAATTACCTAACGCATTCAACTTCAGGGATCAATTCTAATAATGCGGGGGCACTTCGTCAATAACCTCGCCACTGCCGCCTACAGTTGACAAACTTGTAATCCGGTCATTAAGCAATCTGCACGTTGCTTCCAGGCGATTTATCTGTTGCTGTTGCTGACCGACTATTTTATTTAATTCCTGCAGCAGGTCTTCTTGATAAGCGGTCTTTATTTCCAGCTCTATTATCCGGTCATCATTCATAGGGGTATTTAAATCACTTTTGAAAATTGTTGCTGCTGTTTTTGCGCCATGTATTTATCAAATACCATGCAAATATTACGGATTAATAAGCGCCCTGCGGGCAATACATGAATGCCGAGAGCTGATAGCGTTATCAAACCATCGGTTTGCATGTGCATAAGAGCCTCAAGTTCTTTAGCAAAGTAATCGGCAAAGTTTATGGAGAATTTTTTCTCGATGGCCGCAAAGGTCAAGTCAAAATGACAGATCAATTGAGTGATCACGGCGCCACGTAATTTATCGTCATCATCCAGCTCAACACCTTTAAACACAGGCAGTTTATTTTGGCTGATAAGCTGATCATATTCATCCAGCTCTTTTACATTCTGGCTATATGCGTTCCCTACCTTTCCAATGGAAGTAATGCCCAAACCTATGAGGTCGCAATCCGAATGCGTTGAATAGCCCTGAAAATTTCTGTGCAGCTTGCCTTCCCGCTGAGCAATAGCCAGTTCATCGTCAGGTTTGGCAAAGTGATCCATACCGATGTAGACATAACCAGCCGCTGTCAGCCGTTGCCCGACCATTTGCAAAATATCCAGCTTTACGTCAGCGCTTGGCATATCCGCATTGTTAATCTGCCGTTGGGTTTTAAAGCGGTTCGGCATGTGGGCATAATTAAAAATCGAGAAGCGATCAGGTTCTGCGGCCAGTATTTTATCCAGCGTAAGGGAAAAAGTTGCTACCGTTTGCAGCGGCAAACCGTAGATCAAATCAATGTTGGTTGACCGGAAGCCCTCGGCTCGCGCAGCTTCTAAAACACTAAAGGTCTGCTTTTCAGTTTGAATGCGATTGACGGCTTTTTGTACAGCGGGATCAAAATCCTGCAAGCCGAGGCTGATTCGGTTAAAGCCCAGTTCACGCAATTGTCTAATGGTCTGGGAATGGGTTTCCCTGGGATCAACTTCTATCGAATATTCACCGCTATCATCATCTTTTAACAAAAAATGCTGACGAGTTACCGCCATTAATTGTTTCATTTGCTGGTAACTTAAAAAAGTCGGAGTCCCCCCGCCCCAGTGCAGTTGATTGACAACCCGGCTGGAATCAAACAAATCACCTTGCATGGCAATTTCCTTGCACAAATTCACCAGGTAAGGTTCGGCATGTTTGCGGTTTTTAGTGACGATTTTATTGCAGGCGCAATAAAAACAAACCGTATCGCAAAAAGGAATATGAAAGTACAATGATAAAGGCCCGCCCGCCGCATTGGATTCTGTAATGTGCTGGCGATATTCCTTATCGCCAAAGCCTTCATGCAACTCCAAGGCGGTCGGGTATGAGGTATAACGAGGCCCTGCCCTGTCATAACGGTTGATAAGTTCAAGGTCGAACTTGATCGATTGATCCATCATTTGACTTGGCCGTTAATGATTATTTTATGGTTGCCTTTATCGCTTAATGCAACTTGGTCAATAACACCAATTAAATCGCCTGGCTGAGACATCGCATTTCCGGACTTGGAAATACGCGCCAGTAATTTAACATTTGGAAAATTGGATAATTTCATGTTTGGCACCATCGCCATCGCATCATTCAAGCTGACGGTTAACGGCAAATCGGAAACTTGTTTACGAACAATGGCTAAAGGCATTTTAGGGCCTGAGAGCGCTTGCGCATAGATAAAAACAATGTCAGAGGGACTGGCCGATTTTTGCAATTCCGGCGCTAAACTGACCTGCACATCAATAGTTACGCCTGGCACATTTGCTTGCTGAGTGGACTCGGACTGATCGGGCGCTTGAGGGGACTCGCTTTCTATTTTAGCCAACAGATCTTGTATTTCTTTTTGGGATTCGGAACCTGGCGGCAATAACGCAGTCAGTTTTTTCCACAACTTAATCGCAGTAACCGGATCGCCTTGTTGGGCTTTTGCCATGCCACCCAGCCATAGGGCCTTCATATTGTCAGGTTCAAGAGCCAAGGCTTTAAAAACCAGCTCAGCGGGTTTTCCGGTCAGATTTTTGTCATTGGCATAAGCAAGAGCATCCGCATAAAGCAACATGACTTCAGCCTGATCACCTAACAAACGATAAGCGTTGGCAAACGCCTCAACCGCTTTAGGATATTGCTCCTGGAATTTATAGGAGCGGCCCAGCATTAACCATCCTTGGACATCATCCGGGTTCTTTTTCAACTTCTCGGCCAAACCCTCAACCATCTTGTTAATTTCCGCGAGCTTGAGTGTATCCGGATCCACCGCCATTTCGGCGCTGTGGCTAATGGCTTGAGAATTACCCAAGGTCAGATAAAGCGACCCCGCCAGCAAAGGAATACCTAAAACCAGCACATAAACTATCCACTTCCCCTGATTTTGCGCCGAGCTTACGTGGCTTTTTATATCGAGGTCATCACTCAATGCCTGCTCAAGATCGGCCAGCTGTTCATCATATTGCGCCTGGCTTAGTCCGCCTGAAAGCCTGTTTTCTTTAAGCTCAGCCAACCGATGTTGCGCAATCAAGATGTTGCGCTGATCAAGGTCATCAGCTTGAACGGATTGTTTGCGCCATAATGGCGGCAGGATCAGCAGAAAAGCAATCAATATCAGGACGCTTACAATCAACAAAAATAGCATATTCAAGAGGGATCACCTTTTTCTAACAACGAACGGATTTTTTTCTGCTTTTCAATATCCATTTCCATAGCGCCGGCATCAGAATGCTGATTCGCGGCTGCTTTTTTGCGCCGGATAAAGAAAAACACTGTGATTAATCCCATTAATAAAAAAACGACCGGCGCTATCCACAAGATACTGGTTTTACCCTTGAAAGGCGGCTTGTACAACACAAAATCGCCGTATCGATCCGTCATAAACTGGACGATTTCTTCCCTGGATTTTCCCTGTTGCAGCATCTCATAAACTTGCTGCCGCAAATCCGCCGCCAATTCTGCATTGGAATCGGCTATGGTTTGGTTTTGACACACCAGACAGCGTAATTCTTTGGTCAGGGTCTCGTAGCTTTCTTGCTGTTCAGGGTCAGCCAATTGATGAGTGTCGACGGCATAAATGCCCCCCGACATCATCAACAAAAAAATAAACAATAAAGGCTTCATTAATTATGGCTCGGCTTGTAATTTAGCTATCAAAGGAAGGAAAATTTTCTGCACATCGTCATCGGAAACCGGCCCGGTATGCTTGTAACGTATCAGCCCTTTTTTATCGATAACAAAGGTTTCCGGCACACCGTAAACGCCATAGTCTATGCCAATACGTCCATCCTGATCCATAATGCTGACGTCATAAGGATTGCCCAAGGTTTCGAGCCAATTATTTGCATCATTCGCCTCGTCTTTATAATTCAAACCAACTATGACAATAGCACTTTGCTTAGCCAACTGATTGAGTACGGGATGTTCCGCACGACAGGACACACACCATGACGCCCAGACATTAAACAGCCAGACCTGGCCTTTTAAATCGGCGGGGGATAATTTTTCTTCGGGTGCGTTTAGCTTGGGAGCGGAAAAAGCCGGAGCGGGTTTATTAATAAATGGAGACGGGATTTCACTGGGCCTAAGGTTTAAACCCAATGCCAGAAACACCGCCATGATGATGAATAATATTAAGGGGATTATGAATTTAAGCATCTTTAAATTATGTTTAGTGTTTTAATCAATAGAATCTTTGTATCGAATATAAGTATTCGACCCACTATCAATGTTTTTTTGTTGTACTACTACATAATCAAGTGATCTTATTAACTTGCCAAGTTTATCAAAGCCATAATTTCTAGGATCAAATGAACTATCCACACGCGGAATATAAGAACCTACTCCACCCAAATTTGCCCATCCGTCTTCTTCAGATGCTGACTCGATAGCCTCTTTAATCAGCTTTTTTAAGTTATTATCTTTCGATGGGTCTACAATGCTGGCTGATTGCTTGTTTTTGTCATTTTTGGGTGCCGGAGAAATAGTATTATTACTGTTTTGTGAAAGACTTGGGCTAGTTTCTACAAGCTTTGTATTTTTCTTAATTTTATCAGCAGAGTTTTCATCATCCATTATGGTTTCGGTAAAAATAAATTTATTACACGCCGCACGAAAAGCATCAGGTGTTGAGCGCCTACCAATTCCAATAACTTCAAGCCCAGCTTCTCTGAGGCGAGTTGCTAATTTAGTAAAGTCGCTATCACTGGAAACCAGAAAAAATCCATCAAATTTACCTGTATAAAGCAAATCCATCGCATCAATTATTAAAGCTGAATCAGTGGCATTCTTACCCACGGTATAAGCAAACTGCTGCATAGGCTGGATAGCGTTTTTGTTTAAAACTTCTTTCCAGCTTTTACTCTGGGGACTTGTCCAGTCACCATAACAACGCCTCGAAGTTACATCTCCGTATCTGGCTGCTTCGGTTAATATGGCATCGATTGCTTTCGCTTGAGCATTATCGGCATCAATTAATAAAGCAAATCTTTTGTTTTCATTAACGGTCATTGTCCACCTGTAGGTATCTTGGCAATCCGATACCGCCTGTCGCAAGCCGCGCACAAACCGCCTATCGCCATAAATACCGCACCCATCCATATCCAGCGAATGAAAGATTTGTAGTAAATACGCAGGCTCCACGCGCCCTGATCACCCAAGGGTTCGCCGATGGCGACAAATAAATCCCTGAACAGTCCGGCATCAATCGCCGCTTCAGTCATGGGCATGGTTTGTACCTGATAAACCCGTTTTTGCGGCTCGAGTTTGGCAACTTGCTTACCCTCATGACTGACGGTTACAAACGCCTGTTGAGCCACATAGTTGGGCCCTTTAGTTTGTTCGACGCCGCGAAATTCGAAAATATAGCCGGACATATCAATAGTGTCACTGGGCGCCATGCGGACATCTTTTTCAACACTGTACACGGATGTTAAAGTTATGCCGGTCACAAAGACGGCAATGCCTAAGTGCGCTATGGTCATGCCATAAAATCCGGCGGGTATTGTTTGGAGCCGTTGCCATGAAAATCCTTTCGGCCCCATGCGATCAATAAAAGACAGCACCGTAATGGCAACCGTCCACAAGGCAAGAGTTAGGCCTAAAACCGCGCCCCAGGAATAAAAAGGCATCAATAGAGGGAGCATCAAGCCACCGCTGATACAACCTGCAATAATCCAGCGCACCCGCAGTGCCAGCTCTTTGAGGGAGTCTTTTTTCCAGCGTAATAACATACCAAATCCCACGGCAAGAGCCAGTGGAGCCATTAGCGGAATAAAGACGGCGTTAAAATACGGAGGGCCGACAGAAATCTTGCCTAATCCAAGCGCATCAATAACCAAAGGATATAAGGTGCCCAGTAAAATACTGGCGGCTGTCACCACCAGCAGAACGTTGTTTAATAAAATCGCGGACTCCCTTGAAACCAGCTCAAAGGTCGCGCTGCTTTTAACGGTTGGGGCTCTAACAGCGTAAAGCAAAAGCGAACCGCCAACAACAACCGCAAGGAAAATCAGGATAAACAAACCGCGTGCCGGATCGCTGGCAAAGGCATGTACAGAAGTCAATACGCCGGAGCGCACCAGAAATGTACCTAACAGGCTTAATGAAAAAGCAAAAATCGCCAACAAAACTGTCCAGGTTTTAAACACGCCCCGTTTTTCTGTAGCCGCTAACGAATGGATTAGCGCAGTGCCCACCAGCCATGGCATAAATGACGCGTTTTCCACCGGATCCCAAAACCACCAGCCGCCCCAGCCCAGTTCGTAATAAGCCCACCAACTACCCAAGGCAATACCCAAGGTTAAAAACATCCAGGCCATGTTGGTCCACGGTCTTGACCAACGCGCCCACGCAGCATCCAGACGACCTTCAAGCAAGGCGGCAATAGCAAAAGCAAACGCGACGGAGAAACCGACATAACCCATATAAAGCATGGGTGGGTGTATCGCCAATCCTGGATCTTGCAAGAGCGGATTTAAGTCACGCCCTTCTAAAGGCGCGGGAAAAAGGCGTTCAAAAGGATTAGAAGTCAGCAGTAAAAACAGGATAAAGCCGATGGAAACCAGTCCCATTACACCCAAAACCCGGGCCAGAGTGGCGTCCGGGATGCTCTTGCTAAATTGCGCGACTAAAGCCGTCCAGATGGTCAACACTAAGCCCCACAGCAACAACGACCCTTCATGCGCGCCCCATACGCCTGAAATCAGATACAGAGTAGGCAAAGAAGTATTGGAATTAACCGCAATGTATTTGACTGTAAAATCATGCGTCAAACAGCTATAAGTGAGGCAACCGTATGATAATGCCATAAACAGCAGTTGCGCGAAAGCGGCTGGCCTGGCAACGGCAATCCAGCCGGCTTGGGCGCGAAAAGCCCCGATAATCGGTAACGTACCCAATACCAGCGCCATGCACAAGGCAAGTATCAGTGAAAATTGTCCCAGTTCTGCAATCATTGCTGTTTTCCTGTGCGTTCGCTGTTAGGCTCTTTCAGTTAAATGGATTTAAAATCAGTTTTCGTTATTCTGTAAACGGCTCATGCCAAAGCAGGCAAGACCTGTCCATAGTCAAAATAATCGTTATTCGTCGGCGGATTTAGATTACTGGTTTGTTCTTAATGCCAAATAAAAATGACCGCTTTTTCCGTTGAGTTCATTAATGACAAGTCTTCACTGATAAAGTTGCCCGTCATGTTTTAGCCATCCAGCAACGTGGCTGCCCTGAGGATCCCGATGCGTCCAATGGATGACACCGCCTTTTGCATTCCATTCATATTCGCCGTTAAAAGCAACGCTATCCCCCTTCTTTAAGAGAATCAATTCTCTTCGCAAGACTTATGTTGTGTGCAATCAAAATAGACTGTCCTGAATTTAATGTGACAATAAATTTCTGGTGTCTGCCACCTTCTGTATCATCCGGCAAAACCTTTGAAACCATTCCTTCACCTTCAAGCTGAAAATTGCCTATCTGACGCTGGAAGGCGTCATTCAAAATTAACTCATGGCGGTTATCACTATTTGTGACAAGTTCAGCTGAGTCACTAGAAAGGTGCTGTGTAACGCCACTGTACAAAAAGAACCCAACGGCAACAACAAGCAAAATCGAAGCCAGTACGAAAGCCCACTGGTTTTGTTTACTTTTTTGCTTGTCGCGATTGGGTGATTTGGTCCTTATAAAGGCAACTCCTTCAATGCGGGCATTAATGGTCTTGATTTTGCCATCACCCTCCACATGCAGCTGATAATAAATGACATCGCCGACGACAGGTCGGCGGGCATATTTTTTAACGCCAAAATATGAATAAAAATATCTTTTTTTGACTGCTCAGGCTGGATGAAGCCAAAACCTTTATCTTCATACCAGCGCTCCAATCGACCTTTAAAAACAGCGCCCATTATTGAACCGAAGGCGACTGAACTTGTTTTTTCATACTCGCCTTAACTTCCGGCGGCATGTAGTTTTCATCATGCTTGGCCAACACTTCTTCGGCGATAAACACGCCGCGATTATCCAATTTGCCATGTGCAACAATGCCCTGCCCTTCCCTGAACAAATCCGGTAAAATGCCCGTGTATTCAACAGTCACTTCTTTACTAAAGTCTGTTAATTTAAAACGCACCATCATCCCGTCGCCGGGCCTTTCAACGCTGCCTTTAATAACCATGCCGCCCAGGCGAAACAGGGTATCTTTGGGCGCTTTACCGTCCACAACATCGGTCGTGGAAAAAAAGTACATCAAATTATCATTAAATGATTTCAAGGCGAATCCCGTCGCTAAACTCGCACCTAGTATCATCAGTGCTATAAGCATTAAGCGCTGTTTCCTGGCTGGTTTCATAATTTCTTACCGTTTTTTCTTTAAAGCTTTGACAAAAAAATGTTTGCGCTGCAAAACAGGAATAATAATATTGGCTAAAAGTACGATTAAAGTAAGCCCATAAGCGGGCCAAACGTATAAAGCATAGCCGCCCATGGCAAAAAATTCTTGCACACTCATTGCCTGTTCTCCAATATTCTGTACTTTACCCATTGCGTGTTTCGCTCGCGCTGAAGAAGTTCGACACGCACCCTTAATATCAAAGCGATCAAATAATATACATTAAAGGATAAAGCCATTAACAACAGAGGAATCAACATAGTGACGTGAATAGAAGGCTTATCCATTTTGGTTACCGTAGGCCCCTGATGCAAGGTATTCCACCACTCAACCGAATAATGAATAATCGGAATATTGACCACGCCAACAAGCGCCAATATAGCCACGGCTTTAGACGCGACCCGCTTATCGTCTATTGCGCCATAAAGACCGATGACGCCCAAATATAAAAACAGCAAAATCAATTCAGACGTCAAACGGGCATCCCAAACCCACCAGGTTCCCCACATGGGTTTACCCCATAACGAACCGGTAAATAAAGCGATAAAAGTAAAACTGGCACCGATTGGCGCGCTGCTGATGGCAACTATTTCAGCCAGTTTAATACGCCAAACCAGCCCGATCGCACCGGCAATCGCCATCACCACATAAATGAATAATGACATCCATGCGCTCGGGACATGAATATAGATGATGCGGTAACTATCGCCCTGTTGATAATCGGCTGGCGCCAAGTACAAACCGCCGTAAAGCCCGGTCGCGGTCAACAATAGAAAAATGACCACCAGCCACGGCATTAGCCGTTCAGTAAACCTGTAAAAATGCGGGGGCGATGCCATGCGATGAAAGAATCGAACTACTGGGTCTGGAACTAAAAACATAAGAATAAGGTTAAAAGTAAAAGGTAAAGTTCAATTATCGGAGGGACAAATCTGGTAAGCCCCAGTCGACTACTAGCATGTAAAAAAACTGATATTCAGGCGAGCTGATAGTCGATGACTCCAAATTGGAAATGCAACCGGGTATTTTACGAGATATTACTAATTTATACTCATTTTTAATGCAGCGGCTGTTGGCCATGGCGCCAGGACTAAAGCCATAAATAAAATAGAAATCAAAATATTGATCTGTGCACTGACAGGCAAACCACTACTTGCCATCTCCACAGCATTACTGGCAAATATAAGCACCGGAACGTACAAAGGTAAAACCAGCAAGGATAAAATCATGCCGCCCCGGCGCAATCCCACGGTAAGAGCCACACCAATCGCGCCGATTAAGCTTAACACCGGCGTTCCCAACAGCAAGGTTAATAACAAAATGCCCAAAGAATGCGTGGGCATCCCTAAAAAAACCGCTAATAACGGCGCAACGATTAACAACGGCAATCCTGTCACCAGCCAGTGGGCAATAATCTTACCCAATATCAGAACTGATGCCGGATGTGGGCTTAATAAAATCTGCTCCAGAGAACCATCGTCAAAATCCGAGCGGAACAGGCTATCCAAAGACAACATGGCTGCCAGTAAAGCGGAAACCCAAATAATACCCGGCGCGATGGCTTGCAATAACTTTGGTTGCGCACCGATTCCTAAGGGAAACAGCGTGATGACCAGAACAAAAAACAACAATGGATTAGCGACTTCGGAGCGCCGGCGCAAAGCCAACACCAAATCACGCCGGATAATGGCAAAAAATGCGCGGGATAAAGACATCAGGGTAAGTTAATACGTTGAACATCAACACCGTGCAAATCAATGTCATGATGTGATGTTAAAACAATCATTCCACCCTTGGCGCAATGTTCGGACATTAAGGACTCGATCAGCATGATTCCCTGTTTATCGAGCGAAGTAAATGGCTCATCAAGTATCCACACGATATTTTGCGTAATCAATAAGCGCGCTAAGGATAAACGTCTTTTCTGACCCGCTGACAAAGCCTGTACCAGCACGTCCTCGTAATTTACCAGATGGACTTTATTAAGCGCCTGCTGAATAGAGTACTGACCTGGCCTACCTAATGCCAAAGACACCTTTAAATTTTCCAGCACCGTCAGCTCTTTTTTAACGCCGTCCAAATGGCCGACATAAGCCATATCGGCATAATACTGGCTATCATTAATGGCGTCACCGCACCAGTATACCTGCCCCGTATCGGGTTCTCGAAAGCCGCATAAAATACGCAATAACGAGGTTTTACCGCTGCCATTCTTGCCTTCCAGCAACAATACCTGCCCTGGGACCAGTTCAAATGCCAGTTCTTCAAATAATACACGATCATCGCGAATGCAGCTTAAGTCATCGCCTTCAAGCCGGTAACCGGGTTTTATTTCCATTACATAACATCCGGTAATCTCTGGCGCACCGCTTCATAAAGCAGTACTCCGGTAGCAACGGACAAATTTAGACTGGCTACCTGACCCTTCATAGGCACGGAAACCAGAACATCGCACTGCTCTTTGGTCAAGCGTCTTAAACCCTTACCTTCAGCACCGACAACTAGAGCCATCGGGACGGTAAAATCAGCAGTATAAACCGTTTGCGCAGTTTCACCCGCCGCGCCCATAATCCATAAGCCCTCCCCTTTCAACCAGCGCAAGGTTCGGGACAAATTGGTAACCTGATAAACCGGCACGGTTTCAGCAGCGCCACTGGCAACTTTACAGACAGTCGGCGTAATCCCTGTCGCGTTATCCTTGGTAATAATAACGCCATGTACGCCTGTTGCATCGGCAGTTCTTAGGCATGCGCCGAGATTGTGCGGATCTTGAACATTATCCAGCACCAAAAATAAAGCCGCTTCTGACAGATTTTCGACCGCAGTTTTTAAATCGCTCTCTGACAATTCTCCCGGCATTTCAACTTCGATGACAATGCCTTGATGATTGTTATTGTCAGCCAGTCGATCCAGTCTTTTTCTATCGGCTTTTTCAGGCTCTATGCCCAATGCCGATAAGTCATCAACCGCCTGAGCCAGGCGCCTGTCCTGCCGCCCGCTATCAACCCATGCCTTGTGGATTTTATTCGGGGAGTAGTCGAGTGCGGCTTGTACGGAGTGAAGGCCAAATAATTTACTTAATTTCATTTATTATCAAGCGGGGGAAATATTGATTTTTGGTGCTTGTTCCCAATCTGCAGAATAAGAACAAGCATGCGCAAAAAAGAAATCAGGTCAGGCTGAACCGGATTTCTTTTTCCTGCGTCTTTTTTTAGGCTTATCGCTGGCTTCCGCTTTTTTTGCAGCACTGTCTTTTTGAATCAACTCAAAATCCATCTTTTTTTCATCCAAATCGACCCGGGCCACCTTGATCTTCACGCTATCGCCCAGGCGGAAATTCATTCCTGTGCGCTCACCCTTTAACTGGTGACTGGTGGGGTCGAAATGAAAATAATCCTGCCCCAGATTGCTGATATGCACCAAACCTTCTACATAAATCTCTGCCAGTTCAACAAAGAAGCCGAACGAAGTGACTGCGGAAATAATACCGGGAAACTCTTCACCGATTTTATCCATCATATATTCGCATTTGAGCCAGCTCACCACATCACGGGTAGCATCATCAGCGCGTCGCTCATTGGCTGAACAATGTTCGCCCAAGAGAATCATGTCGGGAACGCCATAAACAAAGGTCTCTGCTTTTTTCCCCTGCAAACAATGCCGGATAGCGCGATGCACCAGCAAATCCGGATAACGTCTTATAGGCGATGTAAAATGCGCATAAGCTTCCAATGCCAAACCAAAATGGCCTTTTGTTTCAGGGCTATAAACCGCTTGAGACATGGAGCGCAACAAAACAGTCTGGATTAAATGCGCGTCAGGCCTGTCTTTAACCGACTCCACCAAATACATATAATCCAACGGCGTTGGATTAGCTCCGCCGCCAAATTTCAGCCCCAACTCACCCAAAAAAGTTTTCAGATTGAGTAGTTTTTCCGCGCTGGGCCCTTCATGCACTCGCAACAGTTTAGGTATTTTTTTACCATTTAAGTACTTCGCCGCCGCGCTGTTCGCTGTAATCATAAACTCTTCAATCAGCTTATGCGCATCGTTGCGCACAACGGGCACTATCTTTTCGATTTTTCGGTTTTCACCAAAAATAATCCGCGTTTCCTGGGTGTCAAAGTCCATAGCCCCGCGTTGTTCACGCTGTATGCGCATAACCTTATACAACGCGTATAGTTCGCGCAAATGCGGCATTAAGGGCTTATATTTTTCTGCCAGCGATTTATCGCCATCGACCAACATTTTTGCGACTTCGGTATAAGTCAGGCGGGCATGGGAGCGCATTACCGCATCAAAAAACCTTGTCCGCAATACATTGCCCTGTTCATCTATAAACAGCTCACAAACCATGCACAAACGGTCAACATCAGGATTGAGCGAACATAAACCATTGGACAAGATTTCCGGCAACATCGGGATGACTTGTTCGGGGAAATACACCGAGGTACTGCGGTTTTTGGCTTCTTTATCCAGCTCGCTATTAACCTGCACATAATGTGAAACATCGGCAATCGCCACCAGCAATTTCCAGCCTTTAGGCGTTTTTTTGCAATAAACGGCATCATCAAAATCCCGCGCATCCTCTCCGTCGATGGTGACTAAGGGGATGCTCCTCAAATCGGTGCGGTTTTCCTTGGCAGACTCCGGCACCTCCGGGCTTAAAGACTTGATTTCCTGCTGCAAGTCCTCAGACCACAAATGGGGCAATTCATGAGTACGAATCGCCATTTCGATTTCCATGCCAGGCGCGAGATGATCGCCCAACACCTCGATAATTCTACCAACGGGCTGGCGCAACTTAGTAGGTTGATCAGTAATTTCGGCAATGACGATTTGCCCCTGCTTGGCTTTGCCCGCCCCCCCTTTCTGCACTAAAAGCGTTTGTGCAATATTTTTATTATCGGGCACAACGTACGTAAAGCCGTCTTCTTTATATAGCCGCCCGACTATCTGGTGAGTGTTTCTTTCCAGAATCTCGACTACCGAGCCTTCACGCCGGCCTTTTTTATCAACCCCGGCAATTCGAACCATGGCCCTGTCATTATGCAGCAAAGGGTTCATTTCTCGAGGTGATAAATACAAATCATCAGAACCATCATCCGGCCTGACAAACCCGAAACCATCAGGATGTCCAATAATTCGGCCAACAATTAAATCCTTATTGTTAACCAGACAGTATTGCTGCCCCCGGTTAAATAATAATTGTCCATCGCGCTCCATTGCTCGCAGCCGGCGGCGCAGAGCCTCCAGGGCGTCTTCATTTTCAAGAGAAAATGCCTCTGCGATGTCAACCCGCGACAAAGGTTTTCCAGCATGTTCTAAAGCCGAAAGTATTAACTCACGGCTGGGAATTGGATTTTCATACTTTTCAGCTTCGCGCTGGGCGTATGGATCTATTGTTGAATTAAAATCAACGTCTTTTTTAGACTTCGATGGCATTTAATTTTTAAATAATGAGATACAAGATGATTGGTACAATTAAGCGATATGTATATGATACATGCTTAGCCCAACGATTAGAATTGAAAATAGAAAATCCTTTTGATGTATCAACTTTAAATCCCATGGAAAAACCAACTTCAAACCAGCATGGTTTGCGCTTTTTGAGTAATTAAATCTGCCAAAGAGGGTAGTTCGAATCACCCAGACACTCGATCATAAACGTAATCGTAAAAGCTCGCGGCTAATTTTTTGACGGTCTGATTAATCGTCATAAAAGTGTCATTTATCTTCGTTCCCTTCTCGCTTCGGGTTTGAAAACTCACATCACGCGCACGGGCCTGCACCCTTGCGCCAAGCTCCGCTGCATTGTTATGCAACGGCAACCGAGGAAGTTCCAATACCTGCAGTAACTCGGTCTTTTTGGCTAGCGTTTTAGCGATGTGTTCATTCAGCTCTTGATAGTCCGTGGTGGCTGAGAAGAGCTCATCAAAGCGCTTGGAAAGCACGGCTTTTTTTATCCGGTGCCAGTTCAAGCTTATACTTGAGTAACTCGGTGTAGTAAGCCCATTACAGACTTAGAAAGTCGGCTAATGCCAGTTGGTGTCTGGGCACTAAGGGCTTGAGTTTTTATAGTGGCGGGCGTCGTGAATCTAACACAGACAGAGAAACAGGGTGAGCAGTTTGAATTGCGGCGCATCATCGGCCAGCAGTCTTTCAATGATTGGAAAGTCAGTTTGTTGTTGGTAAAAAGCAATGGCGCAGGCTTCGGTAAGATGAACGCTTTGGCGGCTGCCCAAGGTGTCGATGCGTGTCAACTGCGCGTTGAATTCGCTTTCATTCATCACGATCTCAGCCGGTAACTGCGCGTCTATCGCAACACGGGCCTTGTCGGCCAACTTAAAGGTGTCGAGCAGCCGTTTGGCCGGTTCATTATAAAGATAGTGAGGGGGCATGAAATCAGTCAACACGGATAATACCGTCAGGCGGTCTTTCTTCGGTGTGGTGAAATAGGCGGTAAACAGCGGACTACAGACAATCTGGCAATACTGGTTGGTGCCGTTGACGCGCGCACGGGTGTCATCGATTTGGACATAGTCGCTCGCGGTAATGCCACCGCGGTAAAGATCGCTTTTTTCCTGGTGAAAAAGATCATAGCCGCCCGTCCATTGCTGGGAGATATGGGTCGCTGAAACCTCAATGCCAACGTTTTGAAAAAAACCTAATATCCACTTTTCCGACATAGTACCCTCAGCTTTTAAAACCGGTATCAACGCCCGTATGCCAGGGCCATATTCGCCTTTGCCCCGGACATCTGCCGGCAATTCACCGGGAAAGCTTTTGTGCTGCGACGGTGAATAATAGACTTCACGCCGATATTTAACATTATTGGTTATGATAATCAGGTCTTGAACAACCACGTCTTCATAGTTCTTAAATACCTGATCATCCGGCAATCCAGCTTTGTCCAATGGACAAAATACCTCACGATCTATGTTTATCTTGGGTAGTTTTGGCTCACGCTGACATTGCTTTTTTTCCATCTGAATTCTCGCCTGATTCGCTATTGTCTTTATTGGCATTGGCCTCGGCTTCCTTACGCTCGGCCACGGACGATAGTTTGCCGTCTTTCTTTTTATTAGCCTTAATATCAGGTTTGCCTTGCTCGCCTTTCAGTCGATTAATCTCGTCACGAAGCTGTTGGCGTTCAGTTAACAGCGTATTATTTTCTTTAACTACTCGCTCGATGAAGTTCAGTAGTTTTTTGACAAGAGCCTGCGACGCGCTATTTTCCAGTTGCGCGATTTCTTGGTCAATGGCAATTATTTCAGCCTGTAAGTCTTGGATGTTCAAGGTGGGGAAGAATCAATTTTATTGGGCTTTCTGTCAAGATATTTCTGTAACTTTTATATTTACCGTGGTTTTTAAAGTAGATACAACGTAAGACGATGTTCCAGTTGAACGGGACTTCTTGCGAGCATTTACCGAATTCTAAAACCTCGATTATCTGAGCGGGCTTCTGAAGTGTTTACTAAAAAGGCTATACAGGCAAGTTAGTTGGGCATAACTTCCCGATTCAACTGAAATAAAAGCAAAGGGAAAGCCGCAAAAAAAAACAATCCTGTCAAGAAATTTATCGGTAAAACATGGATGCCCTAAACAAGGCGAATAACGCATTAAACCGTTGATCTGTATTGAGCGGGCAAGACGGTGGCGTCGGTATGGCGGCGATGCTTGAGGATTTGCTGACAGTTTGAGACGCCGGCACGATTATAAAAAACAGGGTTTCTTTAAGCGGTCAGTACCAAAGCAAAGAAAACGGTCATACTACTGCCAGTAAAGTTCTTTGTGCGGGATAGATGAGGCGCAAATTTAAGCGATATATTTGTCTGCTGTATAAATTCCAGGTTGAACGCTGGTTTTTGCCTCAGTAATTTCTCTGAACAGAAAATTTTGCCAATAATGTCAAGGCTTCTTTATATTCGGAATCAGGTAGTACAGTCAGCGCATTGATGGCTTTTTCTGCTTCTTCATCTGCGCGTTGCTCTGTATAAACAATAGCCTGGGTGCTTTGAACGATGGCATAGACCTCGTTGAAGGCATCGCGGTTGCCATTTTTTATGGCGTCAATGATTATTTTTGCTTGGTCTGCGTCGCTTTTTTGAATGGCGTAAATCAGAGGCAAGGTAGGTTTGCCTTCGGCAAGGTCATCACCGAGGTTTTTGCCCAAGTCTTCTTGGCTGGCCTTGTAGTCAAGAACATCATCAATCAATTGGAAGGCAACGCCAAGATGTTGTCCATATTTAGCCAGGCTTTCTTCAGTCTCAGCAGATGCCCCAACTAAAACAGCGCTTAATCTTGTGGCGGCACTGAATAAAATGGCTGTTTTTCTGCCAATGACTTCCAGATATTTTGCTTCTGTTGTTTCAGGGTTATTGCAATTCAACAACTGCAGCACTTCGCCTTCGGCAATGGCGGTTGTGGTTTTTGAAAGGATTTCCATGACCCGCATATTTCCAGTGCGGACCATCATTTCAAAAGCGCTGGAATAGAGGTAATCCCCCACTAATACGCTGGCGGCATTGCCCCACACTGCGTTGGCTGATTCTTTGCCGCGCCTTAGGTCTGACTCGTCAACAACGTCATCATGCAGCAGGGTAGCAGTATGAATAAATTCAATGACAGCTGCAAGAACCAGGTGGCTATCGTTTACGCCCCCCAGCGCTTTGGCTGCAAGCAACAGCAACATCGGGCGTAATCTTTTACCGCCGTTGCCGACGATATAATGCCCCATCTGGTTGATTAAAATTACATCGGAACTTAACTCGTTAATAATCAACTGATCGACTGCTTTAGCTTCGATAGCCGTTAAATTCTTGATTAAATCAAAATCAATGGATGCCAGTGTGTTCGAAAGTGATGATTGTGAGTGTGATACCATTGATCCAGTGCTAAGAGTGTTGGTTTTGAATATTTTTCATAGTAATAACTATAAATATAAGTCATTCTGGATATTATAGCTCAATATGTGACTAACTGTCTGTGCTAATGAATAAAGTAAATTGGAGTCAATGGCTTTTTGTGCCGGTTAGATATAGAGCGATTTGTACATGTGCAATGGATTTTAGTTGACGGGACTTGAGTTTAAAAATATAATTGTCTATTAACTTTTAACAGATTAATGCTTGATGGAGCTTGCTCAGATGTATGCGGTAATTCAAACAGGTGGTAAACAGTACCGCGTAGAAGAAGGTACTTACTTAAAAATAGAAAAACTGGAGCTGGGCACAGGCGACAGCATCGAATTTGATAAAGTGCTGATGATCCAAACAGACGATGATGTTAAAATCGGTTTGCCATTTATTGAAGGCGGTAAGGTCACTGCGACTGTTTTGTCTCAAGGTAGACATGAAAAAATCAAAATTATTAAATTCAGAAGACGTAAGCACCATATGAAGCAAATGGGGCATCGTCAATATTATACAGAAGTCCAGATTACTGGCATTTCTGCTTAAGGAATAGGAGTTACAGATGGCTCATAAGAAAGCAGGTGGTAGTACCCGTAACGGTCGCGACTCGAATGCAAAAAGATTAGGCGTCAAGCGTTTCGGCGGAGAAAACGTAATAGCAGGAAACATAATTGTCCGTCAACGTGGAACCCGGTTTCACGCAGGTGATAATGTGGGATGCGGAAAAGACCATACTTTGTTTGCCACGGCTGATGGCAAAGTTGTTTTTCAGGTTAAAGGCCCTAAAAGCCGTAAATTTATCAGTATTGTTGCTGCATAAAATCTCACAGTTTACAGCTATGTAAGCCGGGTTGGCATAGCCTAATCCGGCGGTTTTAAAAAAGCTCCGTCCTTTATGGCGGGGCTTTTTTTGTTTTTATTGATGGGTTTTTAAGTGTGACGGCGTGTAAGTTATGAGATTTGTTGACGAGGCGGAAGTTCGTGTAGAGGCGGGTGATGGTGGCAATGGCACCATTGGCTTTCGGCGCGAGAAATATATTCCAATGGGCGGTCCGGATGGCGGCGATGGCGGCGATGGCGGCAGTGTTTACCTGATCGCCGTGGAGAATGTGAACACCCTGGTGGACTTCAGGTACCATGCCGTGCATAGAGCGCAGCGCGGACAAAATGGCATGAGCCGTAATTGCACAGGCAGAAAGGGTGACGACTGTTATGTGCCGGTACCGCTAGGAACAAAAGTGTCTGATGCGGAAACCGGCGAGGTCATAGGTGATTTAACCAAAATTGGCGAAACTCTACTGGTTGCCAAAGGCGGTTTTCATGGCTTGGGAAACACCCGCTTTAAAAGCAGTATTAACCGGGCACCGCAGAAAGCCAGTAAAGGTTCTGAAGGCGAGCATCGCGTACTTATTTTGGAGCTGACGTTAATTGCTGATGTCGGCTTGCTGGGGATGCCTAATGCAGGCAAATCCAGCTTGATACGCGCTGTATCATCAGCTACCCCTAAAGTGGCTGATTATCCTTTCACTACCTTGCACCCCAATTTAGGCGTGGTCAGCGTTGATGATTTGCGCAGCTTTGTTATTGCCGATATTCCGGGTGTTATTGAAGGCGCTGCGGAAGGGGCCGGGCTGGGCTTGCAGTTTCTTAAGCATTTGTCGCGTACCGGGTTATTGTTGCATTTGATTGATGTAATGCCTT
>JAQTPT010000068.1 GCA_028712795.1 Methylococcales bacterium | reverse complement strand
CTTGGTGACCATAGCGAACGTGAACCACCCGATCCCATCCCGAACTCGGAAGTGAAACCGTTTAGCGCCGATGATAGTGTGGCAGTTTGCCATGCGAAAGTAGGGAATCGCCAAGCTCTTAAAACCCGACCCAAGCTTAAACAGCTTGGGTTTTTTTTTTGCCAAATGGGTGGAAATTGACCCGGCTTAGGGTTTACCTGATAATCCAAAGAATATGGCATGAGTCCGGAAGCAGACGTATAACCGACAGTAAGGTCTGCTTTATGAAGGACAAATATCGGCCATTTCCGGTCGTTCATCAGATTATCGAAGCAGCCGTTGGATAGTCTGCTGCACACAGGTAGCTGTCGCTCATGCACCTACAGCCTTTGCCATGTCTTCGACCGTTGCAGTCTCCGGCCCTTCCTCACGCTTCCTGCGTATGGCTGCTTACTTGAAATACCCACAAATTGACGGAACTGGCCAAGTTAGGAACTCGTCGTTTCAGTCCTGAGTGGCGGTAGCGAAGTGCATTCCTAACGATCTGGTTGCTTCCGCTAGCACTGAACTTCGCTCAGTGGCATGTAGGAATGTGGAAACTGATCCCACTGACCTAGCTTTAAATGGGAAACTCTACTTTGATATCAAGAATAAGGCGCGATCTCTGCTCTCTTGCAATGTCGCAGCCCGCAATTACGTTTCCTAGCACTGTTGGAATCTTTATATTTAATACTGCGTTCAATGCTAAATCTGTTTCGCGTGTCAAATCTAAATTAAGATTGAAATCTTCTTGACTGCTATGTGTATTTTTTCGGAGTTCGATTAGGCTGGTTATCCATGTGTCGTGAGTAAGATAATGTTTCTTTATATATTCCTCAGCCTCCGAAATCTTAGGAGCAGAACCGGTAAAATTTGTGACGAGTTTCAAGTTTTGCTTAATCTTATCTTTTAGGCTTTCTTTTTGGTGTGCCTTCCCAGACTTGAATAAATACTTAAAACGGAAGTCTTGCTCCTTAACCTCCTTAAGCTCGTCATCTTTATTGTTACTAATAGTACAGCTTTTTGCCCCAAGTTTATTGCAGATTACAGTGAAATGCACAAATTTTGCAATTGCAAACTCTAATTCCGCATCCTGAACTCTTGAATATAAACTATGATCATAAGGATTTCTAAGTAGCGTATTCCCCGGAGTTAATAAATTTAAGTTATCCAACATGGCAACGATCCTTTCGTTGGATTTATAAGGCGGGGTAATTATTTTTATCTGAGAATTGTTAAATAGTGGTATGTTGCCATCAGTAGTTTTGTGATCATGTCTTTCTGCGTCCAATAAATCAGGGCGAGAAATAATCATAATTATTTTTGGTTTATCAAATCCAAGTTCATTCAATTCCGTAGGCATTGGCTTTAGTAAACTTTGAATTAAACTATAAGTCGGATCGCAAGCATCCCCAGAAACATGATTACTATCAGAATGATCATCTTGTTTAACAAGTACCGAGGAATAGTTTTTTTTACAGCAGCGAGTCCTTCAGCTATTTGATCTGACAGACCTTCAATGAAAACCAAACCATGAGCCATGCCAAATGCAAGAACTTTGCCAGTAATCATTTCTGACTTATCTGCGCTAATGCAACTTTCAAGTACCCGATTGCAATAAAAAACGCGTGCATTTCGTCCGTTATTATCTAATGTTGAAGAAGTAACTGAAATCACCAGATCTAGCTTACGCCACCAAATTTCAACAATCTCATCCTTGCTGGAAAAAACTTTTCTACCATACCCTGTTACATCTGTTATCCGTTTTACCGCTAATTCACGCAATCTATCTATTTGCCAGGTCTCAGACCTTCTTGGCTCATGATCCCCAATTCTTACTATGTCTGGGGATTGATTATCAAGCGCCTGCAAATAGAAGCACTCCATGCGATTCGGATCTATAGTTTCGAGCATGTTTGTTTTATCCATGTATTTAGAAGGCTTGCTGAAGATAAGTCTTTCAGGCTTCCGGCTACAACAAAAAGTTTTTTGCCGCAAACTTCTTCGAGTTTATTATACATTAGACGTAATTCGGTTGAGTTGTCCAATAGGATTGTTGCTGATTGTGGAGAAATTGGGAGATTTGTCGCATCTAAAAAGGTCCCGACTAAAATCACTGGTTTGCTTCGTCTATAGAAATGATCGAAGTAATTTGCTATTTTCGTAATCTCGTCGAGCATTGTTGCGCATTGAGCTTCATATAGCGAGGGGTTACTTACCCAATCACAACGAAATATAAAAATGACTACATCGCATTTTGATATTATACTTTTCCACTGTGAAGAAACCTCTTTGTTAAAGCCGTATAATTCACTGCCACCACCGACATCGTGAGTCTTTTTTAAAACAAATCGAGTTTTATTATATTCGTAAATATTGCTTTGAGTTGGCTCAAATACTGTTGCCTTTTCTTTTCCTACCTTGGGCAATTCGCCCTTGGTTAAGAAATTCAATATTCGTGTTTTCCCTACATTTCTTGGACCTAATACCGCAAGCCTCTTCCCGATAAAAAATATTTGAGACTTACTATAGGCAGAATCAAGCGTGCTGAGTATATCTTCTAATGAGGTCATAAAAAGTGACTATTCAATTTGATCCAATTCGATCATTATGGTAGCTTGCCAACCATACTTTTGGTTAAGAATTGCACATATAGCCATCATTGTCCAGCAATATATGCATCCGCATTCACGTTTTTTTGTTTTCCTTAATGACACTTCCAGTTTCCCGCTTTTTTAGGAATCAGAGGCAGCAGAATCCAAAAGCCCGATAACTGCATTTTTTAATTGTATGGCCAACAAATTCAGCGGTGCCAATACTCTAGCCTAAAGGCAATCGCCTCTCAAAATGGTCAGTGGGATCAGTTTCCGCATTCCTACATGCCACTGAGCAAAGTTCAGTGCTAGCGGAAGCAACCTGATAGATAGGCATGGCGAAGGCTGTAGGTGCGTGACTACTCATGACCGCTTTAGCATTGAAGCTACCGTTGGGTTCGCTAGGCATCGAATGGCAGGAGTGGGTCGAAGTTTGCCACTAACAAGCCATTATGCCAAATGTCCGCTGTAGGTTTCTCCTTAAAGCGGGACGCTGACCAAGGCTAAAGTTGGTAGCCCATTTTACTTCGCGTCCCCTTCAGCCAGGCTCAGGACAGGCATCGAGATAATAAGAATTCGGCAAACGTGACCGTGCAGGGTATACCCTCTCTCAGTACAACAAAAACGCCACCCGCTCTTCTTGCCACGCCCGCTCATCCACGCACGTAATTGCCTCCAAATCTTCCGGCATGGCTTGGACATCATCGACCCACTCGCGTAACAGAGTTGAGCCATTGATGACGTCGATTGCCAATCGATCATGCTCATACTCGTATGGAAAATCACGCCAGAGCGGATAATCGGGTTGCTGAAGACGAAGTCCTTTGAACGCCAATGCCTGCAAGCGCCATGGGCGGAAAGCGGCGTGATGATATGCCGTATCTTCCACATGAATTTGGACACCGGCACACAGTTTGCCCGCGTGTTTATGAAAAGTCGGCTCAAACCAGCATTCACGCAAGCGACAGCCTGCCAGCCATTGCGGGGCAAGATCGCGCATGGTTTTGATGAGGGCTTTAGCAGCTATGTCCGGCGCGCCAAATAATTCCAATGGCCGGGTTGTGCCCCGGCCTTCGGAGAGCGTTGTGCCTTCCAGCATGACAGTTCCTGCGTAACAGCGTGTCATCCACAGGTTGGGCGCATTGGGACTGGGGTTGATCCAGGCTCGTTCGCCCAGCGGCCAGCCATAACCGGGCGCCACCTCCGGTTGCCAGCCTTCCATCGTGATAACCTGGCAATCCACGTCCAGCGCCAACTTATTAATAAACCAGTGCGCCAATTCGCCCATCGTCAGCCCGTGGCGCATTGGCATCGGGCCGGCACCGACAAAGCTTTCCCAGCCTTGGCGTAGCGCCAAGCCTTCTACCGGACGGCCTGCGGGATTGGGGCGATCCAGTATCCACACCGTTTTCTGGCGCGCTGCCGCCGCTTCAAGCACATAGCGCAGAGTGGTGATGAAGGTGTAGATGCGGCAACCGAGATCCTGCAAATCGACCAGCAGCACATCGAAAGTATCCATCATCGCATCTGTTGGGAGGCGTACTTCCCCGTAGAGGCTAAACACAGGAATACCCAGCGCCGGGTCGATAAAGTCGATGGACTCTATCATGTTATCTTGCTTATCTCCGCGCAGCCCGTGCTGCGGGCCAAATGCCGCGCTGAAGCTGATGTCCGCTAAACTGGCCAGCGCATCCAGCGAATGCGTCAAATCCTGCGTAACCGAGGCCGGGTGCGCCAGCAATGCCACGCGCTTTCCCGCAAGCGGCCGTCGCAAAGCGGCATCTTCAAGTAATCGGTCAATACCAAATTTCATATTTCTTGTGGACTAACTCTGGTTGAGTGACAAAATAAATCCCCCGCGATCATGAAAATCGGGGCGGCCTTCGGGGTGGTGTAATGCCCAATAAGAACGGCTGCCGTCACTCGCCTCAATGACGGCGGCCAAACCCAACCGAAGCGGCTTGTCTGCCATGTTCTGTGGCAAATCACCCAAAGCGATCACCGCTTCCAGCAGCAAATGCCCATCGCTTTTTACAAAACGGATAGCCGGTCTCTGGCTGGCTGTCCAAGGGCTCCGCACCCGGTAGTCGCTGAACGAATAGGCAGCCCAATGGCCGGACGGTGAAAAATTGAATTCATGATACCCCGGCTCACCTTCCACGGCGATAAACGCCTCAAAGCAGGTGTGTTCCCATAATCCATCTTTAGCAATAGAGGGTTGCGGTGCAGGAATGCGTATTTTCGCCAAATCACCCGTCAATTTATAGATCAGGCTTAAATCGCCTTGCGGTTGTGGCCTGATGTTGACATCCAAAGTCCACAGGGCGGTAGTCATTGTGCCGGAGTGACAAGTCAGGCGCTGGTTAACCATCAGATTTTTCTCTGCTAAAACTGAAGCCAATGGATTCCTCTTTCGCTTAATTGATTCATCGCATTAGTTTATCATGCCTGATTATTGACCGTAGTCCTGCGTCTGTTTGACCAGTAAGCCACGCTTGGCAATAAGGATCGCCAGCATCGGCAGGGTAAAACCCAGCAACGTGACGGTGATCAAAAGTCCGCCCAGTTGGCTGTAATCGGCTGATACCGTTACCGCGCCGGATGCGTTCTTAATTTCCCGCGTGATTACAAACCATTGGTTGAGCGCCTTGGTCAACAGTTGAGAAAGCGACAGGGCCAGATTTACAACAAATAGACATTGGCGGCGGCTACAAGCAGCGTGCCGCCAATAATAGCGACTCTACCCAAAGTCTGCATGGTGGTGTGCGCGAGCAGAATTTGCTCCTGAGGAATGGGCTTGCCCTGCGCATCGAACCGCGCCACAGCCTCAACGGTCATGGCATCGGCGACAATATCCTGCATGACATAACCGACCGGCGCTAACAGTCATTTCGTAGGGCGAAATAGCGATAGCGTATTCCGCCAAATACCACACCAAATTTTCCGCCGCCCCATAACTAATCATCCAACATATTTTTTAGCTTCCGTGTGTCGAAATAGCATCACCGTTGATCAATGGTGCAATACGCTATCGCTATCGCACCCTACGAATGCGCCGTACGCGGTGATTTTTGGTTATATGCCGAAAGCAATCTTCCAGCCTCAACGGGTGGTTCCCGCCCCCCTTTGAGTCGTTCGGATTTGAATTTAAGCTTCCCGGTACAGGTCATTGGCAAAGTAGAACTATCGACCCATACAAGATGATGCTTTCGATGATTTTTCACGTCTTGCAAATCGGTGTCATATTATCTACATCTGGAATATATATAATGACTACAAAATGTTTACCTAGAGCCATTACCGATTTGAGCGATGGCGTCATCCTTGCACCCGTTGATCTTGATGCACAACCGGAAAGAGTTTTTAAGACGCTATCAACCAAAGAAATCTTGACCTGGTGGGGTGACGAAAAATGGTTTCGGACTACCGGATGGGATGCGGATTTACGGGTTGGGGGGCTTGGCGAGCCGGAGGATTGTCGGCGGATGACTCTCCTTTCTGCGTACAAGGGAAATATCTTGAAGTCGATCTGCCTAGAAAACTGGTTTATACTTGGCAGCCGGATTGGGATAACGACCTTTCTTCAATCTTTACAGAAAGAGGATGTAAGCAATTTCTACTTGTGCCGGCTTATCCCGCCAAGACCAACATTTGCTTTCGACATGTCCGAAGGAGTGCTTTACCGCTACCATGGATAACTATCGTGAAGAACAAACAGCAGCTATCGTGAACTTGCCGCCAACGCACGAGGATGTCGTGCGCGAGAGGGTGAACGCCCTCTACCGCTCCGATTCGCGCCATATCTTTGCCACGCTAATCCGCCTGCTCGGTGACTTTGATACCGCCGAGGAAGCGATGCACGATGCCTTCATGGCAGCGATGGAGCAATGGCCACGGGATGGCGTGCCCGCCAAACCGCAGGCCTGGCTGGTATCGGCCGGCCGCTTCAAGGCCATCGACGGCATTCGCCGGCGCGCCCGGTTCGACGCTCTGGAAGATGCCGATACGCTGGGCGATCCCGCCAGCGAAGATGCTGAAGCCTGGGATGACGAAGGCGTCGAGGACGACCGCTTACGGCTGATCTTCACCTGCTGCCACCCGGCGCTGTCGCCGGACGCGCAGGTGGCGCTGACGCTGCGCGAGGTGTGCGGGCTTGCGACAGAAGAGATCGCGCGGGCGTTCCTCACGCCTGCGCCGACGCTGGCCCAGCGTATCGTGCGCGCCAAAGCGAAGATCCGCGATGCGCGCATTCCTTATCAGGTGCCTACGCCCGACGAGTTGCCAGACCGGCTAGACCCGGTGCTGCGAGTGATTTATCTGGTGTTCAACGAGGGATACTCCGCCTCGTCCGGTGTATCGTTGACCCGGCACGATCTATCGGAGGAAGCTGTCCGTTTGGGGCGGTTGCTGGCCGAACTGCTGCCCGAGCCCGAAGCCTTAGGCTTGCTTGCGCTGATGCTTCTGCACGAATCACGCCGCATCGCGCGCAGTTCGCCGACGGGCGATCTGATCCTTCTGGACGATCAGGACCGCGCGTTGTGGAACCGGGAACAGATCGCGGAAGGGACGGCGCTAATGGAAAGGGCGTTGTTGTCGCGGCGGTTCGGCCCCTACGCCTTGCAAGCGGCAATCGCCGCCGTGCATGCCAACGCTGCCACAGCCGCCGCAACGGACTGGACGCAAATCGCCGCTCTTTATGAGGTGTTGATGCAAGTCAATCCATCAGCCGTGATTGAGCTGAACCATGCCGTGGCGGTGGCGATGCGGGACGGGCCTGCCGCCGGGCTTGCCCTCGTCGACGCCATCCTCGGGCGCGGCGATCTCGCTGATTACCACCTGGCGCACGCGGCTCGGGCGGACTTGTGCCGGCGGCTGGGAAGATTGACGGAAGCCCGGACCGCTTATGAACTGGCCCTCGGCCTTACGCGGCAGGAGCCGGAACGGCGCTTTCTCGAACGAAGACTGCGCGAACTGAACTGAGGGGTTGAAACGGCAAGCGCCGAAGGTCTCGGAGAGGGAGCGGAGGTTCCGGCAATTGGTCCGTACCAGAAGATTGAAAAAAATATCTCGATTCAGTTTTCCTGATGTCGAATTCGTCCATCCCCGATCGACTATCCGGCGTGAACAGTTTTTTACCAACCGGAGGAGTCGATTATGAAATACTTATGCCTGATTTGTGCCGAAACCGTCATGGAGCAGATGACGGAAACCGATGCGGCGAAGCATTTAGAAGAATATGTGGCATTTACGCAAGCCATCAAACAGGGCGGCCATTACCTGGGATGTAACCGGCTGCTGCCCGCCAATGCCGCGATTACGCTGCGAGTGCGCAACGGCAAGGTCACGACGACTGACGGCCCCTTCGCCGAGACCAAGGAGCAGCTTGGCGGTTATTATCTGATTGAAGCCAGGGATCTGAACGAGGCGATACAGGTGGCTTCGCGGATTCCGGGTGCCAGACTCGGCTGCGTGGAAGTGAGGCCGGTCGAGGAGAGCGAACAAACGTGCCGCGTGCTCGGGCTTGACGAGCCGAATGTTTCCTTTCAGCCGCAATTTGTCAGTTAGAATCATGAACAAAATTTTGCCGTGAATGTCGATTTTGGCATTCGCCATTCGACTAACGGCGTAGGCAAAATTTTACAAACCCTCAACCTTAAACAGGAGAACAATTATGACCACGAAAATCAAACCCATACCAGAAGGCAGCCACACCTTGACCCCGTATCTGGTGGTTCAGGGCGCGGCCGAGGCGCTTGAATTCTACAAAAAAGCCTTCGGCGCTACCGAGCAGTTTCGTCTCAATGCGCCTGATGGAAGGATAGCTCATGCCGAATTCAAGATCGGTGATTCGATATTCATGCTGGCGGACGAAAACCCGCGATGCACCGACGTTTCGCCTGAAAAACTGGGCGGCACTCCGGTAAAACTGCATCTCTATGTCACCGATACCGACGCCGTGTTTGCCGATGCGGTCAAGGCGGGCGCCAAGGAAACCATGCCGCCCGAAAATCAATTCTGGGGCGACCGCATGGGCTCGGTGACCGATCCGTTCGGCCATCACTGGCTGATTGCCACGCACATTGAGGATGTCGATCCGAGCGAATACCAGAGCAGAATGGAGGCTTTCTTCGCGGCGTACAAGCCCTGAGCCGTAATGTAAGGCCTGTTGGCGCCCAGGGCCATAGGATGGCTAAACAACGTGCAGTCAATCCTACGGAACTTTCCAAAAAACCTATCGATAGTTTTATATCAATCAAATGAAGGAGATAATTATGGATTCCAAACACAAACTTCATGGCGCGTTTAGCTGGTGTGAACTGCTGACCACCGATGCCGATGCCGCCAAGCATTTTTACGGCAAACTCTTCAATTGGACGCTGGAACCGGCGCCTATATCCACGCCCGATATGGAATACACTCTGGTGAAGTGCGGCGGCGAGCAGATGGGCGGCATCATGACGATACCACCCGCCGCCGAAGGCATGCCGCCCTGCTGGGGAGTCTATGTCACGGTGGACGACGTGGATGCCACCGCCAAGCTGGCGGTGGAGATGGGCGGCAAAGTCTGTCTGCCGCCGCAGGACATTCCCCAGGTCGGACGCTTCTGCGTGCTGCAAGATCCGCAGGGAGCCACAATCAACGTTATCACTTATCTAGAACAAACCTGTTAAGGAGAAAAAATGGCCACCAAAATTTTTGTCAATTTACCCGTAAAAAATCTCAATAAATCTATCGAATTCTTTACTCAACTCGGCTACACGTTTAATCCGCAATTTACTGACGAGACCGCCACTTGCATGATCGTTAGTGAGGACATATTCGTCATGCTCCTGACCGAGGCCAAGTTCAAGACTTTCACGCCCAAAGCAATTTGCGATGCGACTAAATACACGGAAGTGCTGGTATGCCTATCTTCCGGGAGCCGGAAAGAAGTCGATGAAATGGTTTGCAAGGCCGTCGCCGCCGGTGGCGCCACTTATAATGAGCCGCAAGATCATGGCTTTATGTACGGGCATGGGTTTCAAGACCTGGATGGCCACATCTGGGAATTGATCTACATGGAGCCAAACGCAGTAAACCAAGATTAAAAATGCAATCACGGAGCCGCCCATGAAATACATGTTACTGATTTACGCTGGCGAACAAACGTTAAGCGAGACCGAACGGGAAGCGTGTTACGTCGAGTCCACCCAACTCGCGCATCAGCTCAAATCGAACGGCCAGTATCTTTCCGCCAATCCATTACAACCCACCGCAATGGCGACCAGCGTCCGGGTGCGTGACGGCAAACGGTTCGTGACCGACGGTCCGTTCGCGGAGACGCGCGAACAACTGGGCGGCTACTTCCTGGTCGACGCCAGTGATCTCGACGCGGCGATCGGCATCGCAGAGCGGATTCCAATGGCGCGCAAAGGCACCGTCGAGATCCGTCCGGTGATCGAAATCGCGGGCCTGCCGGCTGATTAGCATCCTGGAAAAAACCGTTACATTACTATATTTTGTTATGACAAAATTACTGGAGGTTAATATGATCGACATTATTCATCGTATTGGGATCAAGTCCCCTGCCACTCAAGTCTATGAAGCCTTAACATCCTTGGAAGGTCTGGCCCAATGGTGGACAGAGGAAGTTACAGGTGATGGCAAAGCCGGAGGAAAGATCAAATTCACCTTTCGAACGAGGACAGGTGAACTCAGAGGCACAATGGTTATGGAAGTGAAAAAGCTCGATCCTCAAAAAGAGGTCCGGTGGCGCTGCGTAGACGGGCCGGATGAATGGATAGGAACTGACATCACCTTCCAGCTATCAGAGCAGGACAACCAAACTATTATCCTTTTCGGCCACAGAAACTGGCGCGAGGCAGTTGAGTTTACATATCACTGCAGTACGAAGTGGGCCATATTCCTGTTAAGCCTTCGTGAGTATGTAGAAACAGGAAAAGGGAAGCCCGCACCTCATGATCTGGAAATTGATAACTGGGATTAGAATCTCCCTTCAAGGTGTTGGTCGAGGTTTGTAGGGTGAATTTAAACAAATCTTATCTCCCATAATTCTTCGCCAGATAATCGATGATAATCTCTTTGTCGGCATTATCAATGGGAGCCCCCATCACATTGATCATCTTGCCGACTGTTTTCACCCAACCGGCCCGGTCCAGAATCATGGCGTGCATGGTGATATAATCCAGGCTGTGACACATTGCGCACTTCACAATGACCTGGTTTTTGCCTGGCCGGTCCTTCAAGAATATCGTGCTTTCCCCGGCTGTTGCTGTGACGGAGAAAAACGATAGCAACAAAATAAACGTTCGCATAATGCTCTCCTCAAGCTACCTGAATAGTGATCTTCTGCACGGCGTTGTGGTGGTAGCCAGAAGGGTTTGGAATCGGCTCATTCGGTTGGCAGGCGCCGGAATGGCTGGTAGCTCTTGCCATGATCCGGTATTCTCCGGGATGTTTGGGTACAAAGACATGGTGCCATTGACGCCAGGAAAACCGTCCGTAATCTTGCTTCAGCGTGGCCTGATGCCAACTGATGCCGCCATCCGTGGAAACTTCCATCTTTTCGATGCCATTGCCGCCATCCCAGGCTACGCCGTTGATTTCCATGGGCTTGGCAGTGGGCAAGGTCTGTCCATCCACCAGGTTGGTGATCAATGAATTAACCACCATTTCGGTAATCGGCCTATTCGTCTCGGTTTCCTGTGAGCTGAATTGTCCGCCCTGGAAGCGATCCTTGGGTATGCGGTAAGCGGTTTTCATCCAGAAGCCGTCGAAGGGTTTTGACATTACATTGACCGCAGTCAGATGCTTCATCCAATAAGTGGCGGTCCAGCCGGGAATAATCAGACGGACGGGAAAACCGTTCCAGTGTGGCAAAGGTTCGCCATTCATCTCGAAGGCGATCAGGGTATTTTCATCCAGCGCTTTCGCGAGCGGCAGGCTTTTGATAAAGTCCGGCGTAGTTTTCATTACGCCGGAATCGGCACCATCCAGACTCACTTCCATGGCAGATTTGCCAATTCCAGCCCCCGCGAGCACATCTTTCAGGCGAACACCCCGCCAGCAAGCATTGCCCATTGCGCCGGAACCCCACTGTACGCCAGGGACATGCGGTTGAAACAAACCGCGGCGATTACCGGAGCACAGGCACAGGGCGGCGATTTCAACCGGCTTAAAATCCCTGCGCAATTGTTCGAGGGTGAGTTCCAACGGAGTGCGAACGGCATCGCCGCCGATGCGTAGCCGCCACTCACCAGCCTTCACTTCGGGAATCACGGCGTTATGGTAACGCACAAAGAAGATATTATTGGGGGTAAATGGCGCGTCGAAATAACTGACCGGAGTTTCATAATTGGGAGGCCGGTAAGTCTTTTTGATTAGCGCTTTCTTACCCGGGAGGGCATCCAGGCTTGTTGAGTCCTCGGCACCTGTAGCGGTCGCCAGGCCAGATCGCTGAAATAGGGATAATCCTCCAAGCGCTGCCAGGGTTCCTGAGGCCTTCTTGATAAATTGTCTTCTGTCGACCATAAAATTCGTCCTCGGTTGGATGCACTACTTGCTGCCATTAATTTAAGTTGACCAGGTATCGTGCATGATTAACCCTTGGAAAACCAGATATCACCATGAAAGGCGGAAACCTGTCCGCCACAAATGTCAGCATCGGTTATCAGCGCCACATCATCAATAAAACGCAAGTCTTCGCCAAACAGTTTTTTTAAGTCAAGCTTCACATTACGCTTTTCGCTGTACCAGACGCTCAATGGCGCTGGCCACGCAAAGCCAGCATCATCGCATGATCGCCGGCAAAGGCGTTGAGCCAGACGGTATCCTTTGAGGTGTTTCCGGCCCGGACATAATTAATCTCTTTTGTTTGCCTAAATGCCAGACCGCCCTTGACCACCACATAAACACTGGCGGCGTAATCGTCCCCGGCCTTGCTTTGTTCATTCAGCCCGACCAAGCGGCTGGCAATACGCCACGACCAATGGCGTTTTTTCCAGATCGATGTGCCGCTCCTTGAACAACCCGGAACCGGCGGCTTGGCTTTCGGTTTTTAACACCACGTCGCCATCCAGGGCTTGCAACTCATAACGGGTTTCGCCTTTAAAACTTTTGTGCTCCCAGCCATCAAGGCGGTTGCGGCTGAACTCACCGAGCGGCAGCGTGGGTTCAGCCACTGAATTCTGTCCGGTTAAAACCACTAGTAGAACGATAAACAGTCATGTCGATTCTTCGTTCCGCATCATCTAAGTTTGTTTTGTACGCCATTTCTCAGCTTGTTGTCAAAAATTCTTGATATTGATAGAAATAGTTTTGCCAGACGGCTTCTAAGCGATTAAGCTGAATTATGGCCATGGGCGGGCTTGGGTGCATTGATAATTTTTTAAGATTTGACTGACAGATCATTTCTTGTCCAACAAATTTTCTAATAAAAAGGGATCATCGAAATGGCGCCTGCCGATGAAAGCGATGTCGTGCGTGCCCCATTGCCGCATAGCGCCCGGACTGGCGATCCCGTAAGGCCAAAGCAGAAAGCGTTCGGCGCGTTCGCTGGCATCTATAATGCCGCCATCACCATACAGGCTACTATCAGCTCGATTTTGAAATTAAACCACTTTGCTGCAAAAATGAAGTATATACTTGGAATGTTTCACCTACTTCTGAATTCAGTAATTCCATTCCAGACACTCTGCTTTAGCAGTATTCCCGCTACATCTACATTATGCCCGATAAATCCACAGAAGCTTTAGTTGTCCAAAAAACGCAATTTTTTAGAGCCGAGAACGCTCCCGGCTGGCTGGACTGGTTCCCGCTATCAGGGTTTGTAACCATGCTTGTCCTGGGAACAGCACTTCCACTCTATACCGACGAGATCGGCTGGCGCTTTCAGGAGAGGGCTGGCTTCACACCAGGCGTAGACCCGATGTTTAGCGACACCTGCGGCCCCAATACTCTGGCGCGACCGCCGATTTTCATGATGCCTGCGCGGCTGTTCTCCGCCACTGTCAACGGTTGGCTCGATGCTCCGATCTTCGTACGGTTCGAAGGTGTAGCCTGCGCCTTGCTCTGGCTGGCCTTGATTTGGCGGCTCTGCTCGGTCGCCTCTCGCACCGGCCAGAATCGCTCATTGCCGGTCCGGGCGCTCATCCTCGCCCCGCTGGGCATCGGAATCCTGCCTCTTCTGATGGTCATGAGCCGCCCGGAGCAACCTTTGATCATCGGTACGGTTGCTGCGATCACCCTCGCCCTACGTTACCGTCAGCGCGAGGAAGCGGGAATCAGCCGGTCAATCTGGACTGCGGTCACCTGGATTGTCTTTATCGCTGTACTTTGCCTCAGCTATCATCTCAAGGGCGTTCTTTACGCGGTCGTCCTATGCACCTGTCTGTTGTTTTGCTCCCGAGACTTGGCAACGCTTACACCGCGTCTCATCGGAATCGGGTTGATCGTGGCGCTCTCGATAATCTCGTTACAGTACTGGGAAGGCCGTTTCCTTTGCCCAAACGACCCGGTATTGGCGGCCAAGCTGGCGAAGGAAAACATCGCCGCACTTCTGGCGAACGGCGGCGGCCTGCTAGGCGCGATTGGCGAGGCCGCCAGAGGCGTCCTGCCGTTCGACTACATCTTGCTGGCCGCGCCCAAGCCAGAGCCGATGTCCTTCTGGCTGCCCGCCGGACTCGTCAGCGAGCCGGTCGCTATTATCTTTCAGGCCGTGTTGATCGCGGTATGGACAAGCCTTGTCGCGGCAAGCGTCTGGAATCTCGCGCGCTTTGTCAAAGGCCGAAAGTGCAACGCATTGCGAGAGCCGAAGGTGCCCATTGCCGTGTGCCTGTTCGGTCTCATCGCTATCTGGGGGGCAAGCCAGCTTAACAAGAACGTTTATGAAGCCGCACACATCCTGCCGATGCTAGCCGTTGCCTGCCTGCTCTGCCTGACCCTTCCGCACGAAAACGGACCTCTGTCACGGATCGGGACCAAGGCTGCAAGACTGTTCGTGGCTGTCGCGGCCTTCTCGCAGCTAGCCATTCTTGCAACGCATGGGCCGGCGCTCTGGAATGCATCGCACGCAACAACATACCTAGCAGGCCAACCCTATTCGGTGCCGATATCGGGCTATGACGAGCGGAAGGCAGACATCGTCAAGGCCATGCACGCGGCGGGTATGCCGCTCGATCGTCCGCTCAAGCGGCCGCTGGTGGACGATCTTACCTACTTGGCTCTTCAGGATAGCATCCTGCCAGTGCACCGGCTTGGCGTGCTGTCCGACTGGAATGGCAGCATTGACGATCCAGTGCATTACCTGCTGTCTCGCGGGTCGGACGGGATTGTCATGGGCTGCGGATATTTGCCCGAAGCCATGGCCGCAGTTGCCAGTCGGGCCGGCGATATCTGCGCTGTTTCAGCCGCACGACTCGTGGCACTTCAGACCCATCAGCCTCAGCCGAGATAGAATGGCACGGCTCTACTGCCAGTTGGTTCGCCAGGATCGGCTGACAGCTTTTGGTTGGAAACTTGTCATTTGTAGATTTGGCGCCAATGTTGTTTATGGGTCGTTTGCAACACGTCACGACTGTCCGTTATATGGAGGCATAAAATCATAGCCGACAGGCTGTTATGAGTCGAAGCTTGCCATTAAACAAGCCTTTATGCCAAATGTTCGCTACAGGCATTCTCCATAAAGCGGGGCGCTGACCAAGTCTAAAGTTGATGACCTGTTTGTTCTTCTTGTCACTTTCAGCCAGGCACAGGACAGGCATCATGATAATAAGAATTCCGTAAACGTGACCGTGCAGGGTATGCCATCTTTTAGTACAACAAAAACGCCAACCGCTCTTCTTGCCACGCCCGCTCATCAACACATGTAATTGCCTCCAAATCTTCCGGCATGGCTTGGACATCATCGACCCAGTCGCGTAACAGGGTTGAGCCATTGATGACGTCGATAGCCAATCGATCATACTCATACTCGTAGGGAAAATCACGCCAGAGCGGATAATCGGGTTGCTGAAGACGAAGTCCTTTGAATGCCAATGCCTGCAAGCGCCATGGGCGGAAAGCGGCGTGATCATAAGCAGTATCTTCCACATGAATTTGGACACCGGCACACAGTTTGCCTGCGTGTTTATGAAAAGTTGGCTCAAACCAGCATTCACGCAAGCGACAGCCTGCCAGCCATTGCGGGGCTATGTCGCGCATGGTTTTGACGAGGGCTTTAGCGTCCAGGTCCGGAGCGCCGAATAATTCCAATGGCCGGGTCGTGCCCCGGCCTTCGGAGAGTGTTGTGCCTTCCAGCATAACGGTTCCTGCGTAACAGCGCGTCATCCACAGGTTGGGTGCATTGGGGCTGGGGTTGATCCAACTGCGCTCACCCAGCGGCCAACCGAAGCCGGGCGCTACCTCCGGTTGCCAGCCTTCCATCGTGATAACCTGGCAATCCACGTCCAGCTCAAGGGTACTGATAAACCAGCACGCCAATTCGCCCATCGTCAGCCCGTGGCGCATTGGCATCGGGCCGGCACCGACAAAGCTTTCCCAGCTTGGTCGGAGCGTCAAGCCTTCTACCGGACGGCCTGCGGGATTGGGACGGTCAAGTATCCACACCGTTTTTTGGTGCGCTGCCGAAGCTTCAAGCACATAGCGCAGAGTGGTGATGAAGGTGTAGATGCGGCAACCGAGATCCTGCAAATCGACCAGCAGCACATCGAAAGTATCCATCATCGCATCTGTCGGGCGGCGTACTTCACCGTAGAGACTAAACACAGGAATACCCAGCGCCGGGTCGATAAAGTCGATGGACTCTATCATGTTATCTTGCTTATCCCCGCGCAGCCCGTGCTGCGGGCCAAATGCCGCGCTGAAGCTGATGTCCGCTAAACTGGCCAGCGCATCCAGCGAATGCGTCAAATCCTGCGTAACCGAGGCCGGGTGCGCCAGCAGTGCCACGCGCTTTCCCGCTAGTGGCCGTCGCAAAGCGGCATCTTCAAGTAAACGGTCAATACCAAATTTCATATTTCTTGTGGACTACTTCTGGTTGAGTGACAAAATGAATCCCCTGCGATCATGAAAATCGGGGCGGCCTTCGGGGTGGTGTAATGCCCAATAAGAACGGCTGCCGTCACTCGCCTCAATGACGGCGGCCAAACCCAACTGAAGCGGCTTGTTTGCCATGTTCCGTGGCAAATCACCCAAAGCGATCACCGCTTCCAACAGCAAATGCCCATCGCTTTTTACAAAACGGATAGCTGGTCTCTGGCTGGCTGTCCAGGGGCTCCGCACCCGGTAGTCGCTGAACGAATAAGCAGCCCACTGGCCGGACGGTGAAAAATTGAATTCATGATACCCCGGCTCACCTTCCACGGCGGTAAACGCCTCAAAGCAGGTGTGTTCCCACAATCCATCTTTAGCGATAGAGGGTTGCGGCGCAGGAATGCGAATTTTCGCCAAATTACCCGTCAATTCATAGCTCAGGCTTAAATCGCCTTGCGGTTGTGGCCTGATGTTGACATCCACAGTCCACATGGCGGTGGTTACTGTGCCGGCGTGACAAGTCAGGCGCTGGTTAACCATTAGATTTTCTCTGCTAAGTCCGAAGCCAATAGATTCCTCTTTCGCTTAATTGATTCATCACATCAGTTTATCATACCTGATTATCGGCCTTGGTCCTGCGGCTATTTGGCCAGTAAGCCACGCTTGGCAATAAGGATCGCCAGCATCGGCAGGGTAAAACCCAGCAACGCGACGGTGATCAAAAGTCCGCCCAGTTGGCTGTAATCGGCGGATACCGTTACCGCGCCGGATGCGTTCTTAACCTCCCGCGTGATTACAAACCATTGGTTGAGCGCCTTGGTCAACAGTTGAGAAAGCGACAGGGCCAGATTTACGAAAGCGGCCATCACCGCAAAATAAGTCGCTTTGAGCTGTTCGGGCGCTGAATTGGCAATCCACGCCAGCATGGGTATCATGGCGATCTGTCCCAAAGGCGATTCCAATGCGGTATCGACCAACGCAATAAACCGGGCATTCACGACACCGCCGGTATGCGCCTGAGTCCATTCATGAATACCGTAAAACAGGGCAATATTCGGCAGGTAAAGCACCGTCAGGGCGACCGTGAGAGCGGCGATTATATAGGTTATAGGACGCTCGGCCATGAACCGCCGGAACAAAAACATCCCGAACAAAGTCAGCGCACTGGAAATCAAGGACAATTGCGACAGAAACTGCTGGTCAAAATCGAGCACATCAATCATCCACCAGGTCTCGCCCGCACCCGTCGTCGGCACCGCCCGGAACGCAAATATCACGAATGCCGTGCCGAATAACCGGTTTCTTTCACTGAGCGCCAGTTCTTTAGTCAAACGCCACATAAGGAACAATACGATGGCAAGGGATCCGGCAAACACTATTTCCTCATTGTTGCGCACATCGGTGAGCCCCATGACAGCCGCGAACAAGGTAAAGCCAAGCCCGCCGCCCAACAGCCACCAATTGATTGCAGGCAGTTCCGTTTCAGGCCGGCCCAGCAAGCGCTTAATGTCAGAAAACTCATAGCCTTGAGCTAAAAGTCGCCATTCCTCTTGAGAGCGCTGCCAGGAAGACAGCAAAACACCCAATATTGAGATGACTGGAATCAACAATGCCCAGTGATAAACGGTCAGATATACCGCCGACTTTTCCGCGGCATTCATAGTTTCCACGCCGCTGAACAGATAGACATTGGCGGCGGCTACAAGCAGAGTGCCACCAATAATAGCGACTCTACCCAAAGTCTGCATGGTGGTGTGCGCGAGCAGAATTTGCTCCTGGGGAATGGGCTTGCCCTGTGCATCGAACCGCGCCACTGCCTCAACGGTCATGGCATCGGCGACAATATCCTGCATGACATAACCGACCGGCGCTAACAGGGACGCCAAAATATACCAGCTTTCGGCGGGCATCAGTTGGGTCATATAATCAAGATCGGCCAGCAAGTTCGTCATGATCAGCAAACTTGACGCAATCAATGCCGCGCCCAAATAAACCAATCCCGCTTTATACCGCCATAGCAAATCCACCAGATGACCCAGCGGCATCTTCAGCGCCCATGGCAGCATGACCCAAAAGCTTAAGGCCGCCAGAAATTCGGCGGATAAACCGAGATATTCCTTGACGAAAAAAGTGCCGACGATACCGGTTAACCCGGAGACGCCCGCCGCCAGATACACCATCAGCGGCGGCAGGTAACTCAAGCGCATCTGCCGGGCAAGATCGTAGACATTACGATCCATCCAGTTGTGCCACAGAAGCAGGAAGCTGGTTGCAGTGGTTACATCACTATCGTTTGATTTTTGTTGCCTGGACATGGATTATCCTGATAGGTCAATGTGTTTGGCTGTTAATAATATCGTATTTCGGTTTCAGAGGAACTGATAAATTCTGTTAACCCTTTATGACAAGTAGACTATCAATCCTGATAAGAAGGCAACCGCTGAATAGGCAGCGGTGGTCATGTGGAGTACAACGATTGGCAATTAAATCCCGGCGAAATATAAATTTTCCGGATTAGTTCTACTTTGTCAGATTATACGAAAGCTCGTCATACCCGCCGGGAAGCGGGTATCCAGTGCCATGGATGGTAAGCTCAAACCCATCCATGGAGCCTGGATTCCGGCACAAATCTGTCTGGAACAGATTTGCATTAACCCGAAGGGCATCAGGCAGGATAGCCTGATGTGAATCCATGCCGGAATGACGATCTTGAATAGTGTGATCATGTAATCTGACAAAGTAGAATTAATCAAGAGCCCAAGCGTCAATAAACGTTTGATAGAAGCTTAAATCCTTTACCGTGGCTCCCCTTTGGGTTACCAGGGCGGATGCGAATGCTTGCGCCCTCTCCAACGCCATGGACATTGGCCAATCCTGCCGCATTCCAAGCAACAATATCGCAGAAAACGCATCGCCAGCGCCCACCGTATCGACTATTGATAAGTTGCCTGCCGGGGTAACTTCCAAAAACTCACCGGCGTTAGACAGCGCCATAGCCCCTGAACTGCCGCAAGTGACAATCAGAACGTCCAGATTATGTTTCGTCAGAAACAGACGCATCGTATCTTGTATCGTGTGTTGTGGCTCGGCCAACTGCACTAACTCATCATGATTAAGCTTTACCCAATTCGCATTGGTCACCCACTGATTAACCTGTTCTTTGCGCCACCAGGGCGCTCTCAAATTGACATCAACAAAAATTTTACCTGAATGGCGTGCTTTTAAGGCATTAAGCGCTTGTTCCGAAATACAGTTTCGTAGCGCCAGCGTGCCGTGATAAATAACGCTGTATTGGTTTGCCGGACCCAGTTGCTGTGCGGCGATAAAATCATAAGCCTGGTTAGCCAGAATGTCATAGCTGGGTTCGTTATTGTTGATATTGACTTCAACCGTTCCGGTAGGATAACCGGGATCGATTTGCACGTTTTCAACGGTCATGCCCCAATCGGTCATGGCCTGCCGTATGCTTGCGCCCATGGCATCATTACCGGTTCGGCTGATAAAGCATGGATTCTGACCGAAAGCCTGAAGATGCCAGGCCACATTAAAAGGCGCTCCGCCCAATACCTGCTGACCATCAGGGAATTGGTCCATGAGCACTTCACCGAAGATGGCGATTGGTAGTGTGTTATCTCGTATATTTTTTTCAATCATGGCTAACTCTACCTATTTCAGTTCATTGTCGTCATTATATAATCTCAACGCTCAAGTTTTCGGTTTTTGCAATTCAAGTTATCTTAGGAACGTGCATAAAATAACTTATGCAACTTCTGAAATTGTCGCTTCAGGAATGGCAGTATAATTCCATTGCCCCAGATGCTTATCAAATACAATTCGCATGGATTCTTTAAACCCCTCCACAA
>JAQTPT010000010.1 GCA_028712795.1 Methylococcales bacterium | reverse complement strand
CTCATCCAGAACCTCGGAAACGCGTTCAAATTTCTTACGGAGGGTTTCAATGATCTCTTCTGTGCCCATGCAGACATCATCTCTTATTCCTACAACTTGTTCCACTTATTTTTGGACAGGCCCTTAGCAGCGATGAGATGACCTAAAATAGCTTTCATTAAAACGTTGTGGCATAACTTTATGGTTTATCGTGTCTGGTAGTTCAATCGTACTCTGTAAATATCTACCTGCCGATAACGCAAAATCGTTAATTGTTGGATCAAATTCTTTTCCAAGATAAGAATTACAGTCACTGCAAATTGTTCGATACTTCATTCCATTTTGGGATGTTCTGGGAGTTTCCTTGTTTCCTGTCAGTAGCGAGAAAATTGTTTCCATCTGAATAGTTGTAAGCTCAATTCCACCCTGTGGTGGAACATGATCCCACGATAGGTCTTTCTCTACTCTGCATAGATTGCAAATAGATTTTATATTTTTTCGTTTTGATTTTGCATAGTGCATAGTTATGTATAAAATTAGTTGCATAGGTCAGGTTACGTTAACTAGGCCACATGATTCTTTCTATTTCCGCAAGAATTTCATTCACAGATTAGCTTTTTGCAACTGTTGACGCTCTTCGACATAGCAAATAGCCTAGATGGAGTGCAGTGGAATCTGGGAATTTACCTAACCCGATATTTTTAAAATAACTCGCTATGCGAACCTGTCCTGACTAACAATAGTTCTTCGGGTAATAACCTATAAATTAACAGCCAATCTGATTTTATATGGCATTCCTGATGCAACTTCCAATTGCCCGTTAAATCATGTGGCTGATAGTTTTCAGGCAATGGTTTATCAGTAGCCAATAACTCAACCAACGCAAGCAAATCCTCTATTTTGTAACGACCTGAATGTTTTACCTTTTTTAAATCCCGTTTAAACTGCGATGTCTGAACAATAACTCTCACGCCTCATCCCAATTCTTTTTTAATTCTTCTAGCGTTACGGTCTCATATTCGCCACGTTCACCCGCC
Organism: Methylococcales bacterium; assembly: GCA_028712795.1. Classification (GTDB taxonomy): domain Bacteria; phylum Pseudomonadota; class Gammaproteobacteria; order Methylococcales; family Methylomonadaceae; genus Methylobacter_C. The sequence continues at coordinate 83,867 of JAQTPT010000010.1, read as the reverse complement.
TCTATTGCAGTCTGAGTGGTTTCGTTTGGTATTTTTAACGGGTTTTTATTTTTTAAAAACTCTACAAAATGCAAAACCTCTAACGCTAAATGTTCCGGAAAATCCTGTACATCATGATAAATTTTTTCTGCTGTATTCATGTATTTAACTCCTGATTTGTTCGTTGGACTCGCGCCCACACAAAACGCTTAATCATCCCCCAGCTGCGTCAACAATTCCGCTTGATGCTCGCTAATCAATGGCTGGATGACGTGTTCCAGTCCGCCCTGCATGATGTCATCCAGTTTATATAGCGTTAAATTGATGCGGTGATCGGTTAAGCGTCCTTGCGGGTAATTATAGGTGCGGATGCGTTCGGAGCGGTCGCCGCTGCCGACTTGCAACTTTCGGGTTGCCGATTGCTCGGCATGTTGTTTTTCCTGTTCCGCGGACAACAATCGGGATGCCAGCAAAGACATGGCCCGTGCGCGGTTTTTGTGTTGCGAGCGCTCGTCCTGGCATTCCACCACCACACCCGATGGGATATGGGTAATGCGGATAGCGGATTCGGTTTTATTGATGTGCTGCCCACCGGCACCTGATGCGCGGTAGGTGTCAACTTTAAGGTCGGCTGGATTGATGTCGATGGCATCCACTTCTTCGACTTCGGGCATGATGGCGACGGTACAGGCGGAGGTATGGATGCGGCCTTGCGACTCGGTTTCCGGCACGCGTTGAACGCGGTGCGCACCGGATTCAAATTTTAATTGGGAATACACATCCCGCCCGGCAATTCTCAAAATCACTTCTTTGTAGCCGCCGTGGTCGCCCTGGCTTTCGCTGATAATTTCTGTTTGCCAGCCCTTTCTTTCTGCGTAGCGTTGATACATGCGGCTTAGGTCGCCTGAAAAAATAGCGGCTTCATCACCGCCAGTGCCCGCGCGTATTTCCAGGAAAATATTGCGGTTGTCGTTGGGATCTTTGGGTAGAAGCAATACTTGTAATTCATGATCCAGCGTTTCTATCAGATCTTCCGCTTCATTGACTTCTTCTTTGGCCATTTCCCTCAATTCGGGGTCGTTATCGCTGGCCATTTCTTTGGCCGAAGCCAGCGTTTTTAATGCCTGTTCGTATCTTTTGTAACAATCAACCAGGGGTGCGATTTGGGCATATTCCTGGCTCAATGCCCGAAATCTGTTTTGATTGCTTTGTACTTCAGGTTCCGAAAGTAAGGCGGCGATTTCATCATAACGTTCGCAGAGATTTTCTAGTTTAACTTGTATGGAGTGTTTCATTGAGATTTGGTTAGTTTAAAAATTTCGCGGGCAGCGGTGATCAAATCGTGGCGTTCGTTTTCGGCGGCTGCCCTGATTTGGGTGCTGGGCGTGTGAATGAGTTTGTTGGTAAGGCTATAAGCGAGCCGGTTGAGCGCTTCTTCAGCAGGGACGCCGCTTTTCAAAAGCGCCAGGGCTTTTTGTAAGGCTTCATCGCGTGACTGTTCCGCTTGATGGCGGTAATCCTGAATCGTGGATTGGGCGCCCTGGGCGCGTAACCAGGCTAAAAAATAATCAACCTGAGTGTCGATTATTTCTTCAGCCTGTTCCGCGGCCAGCCGGCGCGAGTTCATGTTCTGGTCAATGGTGTTTTGGAGGTCGTCAACGGTGTAAAGGTAAACATCCCTCAGTTGCTCGACTTCCGCTTCAATATCGCGTGGCACGGCCAAATCCACCATAAACATGGGCTTATGTTTGCGCTTTTTAAGGGCGCTTTCCACGCGGCCTTTGCCCAGAATCGGCAATTGACTGGCAGTTGAAGAAATGACGATATCGGCTTCAGCCAGATGGGTTGGCAATTCCGACAAAGCAATCGCATAGCCATTGAACTGCGCCGCCAGGGTATGCGCTTTATCGTAGGTGCGGTTAGCGATAATAATGCGGCCTATGCCTTGCTGGGATAAGTGCCGCGCCGCCAGCTCTATGGTTTCACCCGCGCCTATCAGCAAAGCGGTCTGTTCGCTGAGTTTGTCGAAGATTTGTTGAGCCAGTTGAACGGCGGCGAAGGCAACTGATACGGGGCTGGAACCAATAGCGGTATCGGTGCGCACTTTTTTGGCCGCGGTAAATGTGTGCTGAAAAAGCTTACCTAACCGTTTGCCTAAAGTGCCGGCATCGCAAGCGGCCTGGTAGGCTGTTTTCATTTGCCCGAGAATTTGCGGTTCGCCCAAAATCATTGAGTCCAATCCGCAAGCGACCCGGAATATATGGCGGCACACGGAGCTGTCAGTATAGCTATACAGGTATGGCGCAAAATCCGAAACATTGATGTGTTTGCTTTGGGCAACCCAATCAATCAGGATTTGCTGGTTGGTGGTGGTTGATGTGCAGTAAAATTCGGTGCGGTTGCACGTTGAAAGAATCGCGGCCTCATTGATTTCCTTGAGGCGCCATAACTCTTTCAACGATGTTTCGAGTCTGTCGGCAGGGTATGACAGGCGTTCACGGATGGAAACCGGCGCGGTATTGTAATTTATCCCTACTGCAAGAAAAGTCATGATCTAATATGATTAAATAAAGTTTAATGTTGTGCAAAAATGCCAGGACGCAAGATCAAAGATAATACTTTTTTCGTTTTTTGTCTGATATTTTACACCTTAACGTCATCGCTTTTATCTAAAATCCACGTATATTATGTCGTCGTTTTTTAAGAAATATAATAACTTTATACCACTGGAATAAATCAGCAGTCTAAATCGACGGGTTTTTCTGATAACCTATTGCGATTGTGTGTTGAGTAATAAATAGGATTGTATGTGCTAATTTTTAAATTGCTTTCTGTAATAACCCTGGTTGTGCTTAATGGTTGCGCCGATTCGCCTGCAAAGCCGCGTGATTTAAAAGCATCCGGTGAGCCCGTTAAAATAGCTGGGACTAAAGAAAAAACTCAACTAAAAGAATCAAAAACGTCAATAGACCCTGATGTGCTTTTTACACTATTGACGGCAGAGATTGCCGGGCAGAGGGGGCAATATAATATTGCCCTGGAGGGTTATCTGGAAGCCGCGAAGCGGACGCATGACCCGAGGTTTGCCGAAAGGGCGACAATGATCGCCATGTACATGAAAAATACTAATAAAACAAACGAGGCGGTTAATTTGTGGTTACGCCAAGACCCCAAAAACCTAACAGCAAGAAAAATTGCTGCATTATTGGCGCTAAGGTCTGGCAATAAGACAGCCGCCGGTGCGCACCTTAATGTAATGCTGGCTGCTGATCCGGCCGGTTTCGAAAATTCTCTGCTTGAATTGGCTGGCGTACTGCAAAAAGAAGGCAAGATCGAGGCGGTGGATGAAGCACTGGATACTTTATCGAAACAACATCCTGATCAGGCTGAGATTTATTTTATGCAGGCGTTGCTCGCTGCGCAGGATAAAGATAAAAATCTGGCGCAAATCAAAATACAGCAGGCACTTAAGGCGAAGCCGGGATGGGATAAAGCGCTGGTTTTTCAAGCGCAGATTGCCGTATTTTCAGGAGACTTGAAGAAAGCAAAAGCGCTGCTAAAAGATGCGTCGGTTAAGTACCCGGGCAGTAAAAAAATTAACAAAATGCTTGCGCAAGTGCTAATAAAAGCAGAGGACTATGAAGAAGCGATGGCGGTCTATGAGGGTATGATAGCGGCTGATCCCAAGGATTTCGAAAGTCAGTTTGCGGTCGGATTGGTGCATTTGCAATTAGATCAGGATGAACAGGCCGAAGACAGCTTTAAAAAGATGCTGGAGCAACCTGAATGGCAGTATCAGGCCAGTTTTTATTTGGGCAAAATAGAAGAAAAAAAGGGTCATATTAAAAAAGCGCTGGACTGGTTCGATAAAGTGACGGATGGGCCGCTTGTTTTTGACGCGTCGATTGCAGCGATTTCTTTGCTTGAAAAAGACAAGCAATTCAATGAGGCTAATTCACGATTAAGTCTTTTGGCGGCAAAATTCCCAAAAGAGAAGCTGCGGCTGGTGTTGGTGCAGGCAGAGTTTTACAGTCAGCAAAAGCAGTATGATAAAGCGTTTAATCTATTGAGCAACGCGCTGGATGAATTTCCTGATCAAAAAGAATTGTTGTATACCCACGCATTGATGGCGGAGCGTCTTGATAAGCCAGAAATAGCCGAAGAGGATCTGCAGAAGATATTGGCAATGGATCCTGAAAATGTCGAGGCGTTAAATGCCTTGGGATACACTCTGCTTAACAAGCCCAGCCGCTATGCCGACGCGGAAAAATACCTCCAAAAAGCGCTTGCGCTTGCACCGAACGAGGCCGTTGTTATCGATAGTTATGGCTGGCTACAGTTTAAGTTGGGGAATACTGAAAAAGCTCGGGTTTATTTACAGCAAGCGTATGAAAAACAACAGGAGAACGAAATAGCGGCGCATCTTGCCGAGGTGTTATGGGCTCTAGGCAGAAAAGATGAGGCTAAAAAATTATTTAGGAATGCGATTAAAGACTCGCCGAATGATGAATATCTAAGGGATTTTCAACGAAGAGTGATGGGCGGCGCAAAATAATAATGTTGGCCAGTAAAGTAAAATGGTTGGGTTTGTTGTGCCTTGTAGTGATTCTGACAGGCTGCTCCACTGCGCCAGTGGTGCCGGAAGCCCAATATTCAAAGACGGCAAGGGCGCATCTGTACAAGCTGGAGCGCTGGTCGTTTAATGGCCGGTTGGCGATAACCGGAAAAAATGATTCCTGGTCGGCAAATATAAACTGGGTACATACTCCGTATGATGAGCGGATAAAGCTATCCGGCCCATTAGGGCAGGGCGCAACCGTCATTCAATTAACGGGCAATTTAGTCACCTTAGATCGCGGGGACGGAAAGGCGCAGTCATCATCACAGCCGGAAGCGTTTATAAACCAGCAACTGGGCATGTTTGTCCCGGTGCATTCCTTGCGTTATTGGGTGGTGGGTTTGCCTGAGCCAAGCAGCTCGTTTGTAGAGACTGCCACTGGTTTTAAGCAGGCCGGATGGCTTATTGAATATAAACAGATGCAGTTCGTCAATGACCAGTCCATGCCACGTAACATCACCGTTAAAAATGAGCAGGTCAAATTAAAATTATTTATAGATCAATGGGTTTTAAATGTCACAAAACCAATTTAATCAGTTGGCTTGGGCGGAGAGATGGCCTGCTCCGGCAAAATTAAATTTAATGCTGCGGATTGTTGGTCAGAGGCCTGATGGTTACCATTTGCTGCAAACGGTGTTTCAATTTATAGACTTGTGTGACTGGATCACCTTTCATCCTGTTGAAGATGGGCGGGTAAGTTTGCAAAATACACTTCCAGATGTGCCAGAGGCAGATGATTTAACGATACGGGCTGCAAATCTGTTAAAAGCAGAAACAGGCTGCACCGCAGGCGTGCGCATTGAGGTGGAAAAAAACCTGCCGATGGGCGGCGGCTTGGGCGGTGGCAGCTCTGATGCCGCAACGGCTTTGGTGGTGTTAAATTCACTTTGGAGGCTCGGTCTGTCAGTTGAAAAATTGATGGCGCTTGGGTTGGCTCTGGGCGCTGACGTGCCTGTATTTGTATATGGCCATTCAGCATGGGCAGAAGGTGTTGGGGAAAAATTGGAGGAGATAAATCCTGGAGAGCAATGGGTTGTCGTTATCAAGCCCGAATGCCATGTGAACACTAAAGAAATATTTTCTGCTAAAAATTTGACACGGAATAGCAAATCAATCAAAATAGCCGACTTTATAGCAGGCCAGCATCAAAACGATTGTGCTGAAGTGGTTTGTGAGCGATATCAGCCTGTTAAAGACGCGTTGGTTGCGTTGTCGGTGTTTTCAGAGGCAAGGCTAACGGGAACAGGAGCTTGTGTATTTGCCCAGTTTGATTCAGAAGTTGCAGCATTCAATGCCAGCGAGTCACTTAAAAACAACAGGTGGCAGGTTTATCTGGCTAAAGGCGTAAATGAATCGCCTTTGTCTTCAAAGCTGAAGACTGGCAAATACATATCATAATTATTGGGTCGTCGCCAAGCGGTAAGGCACGGGGTTTTGATCTCCGCATACCAAGGTTCGAATCCTTGCGACCCAGCCATTTATATCCATTTAAGTTAGATTCGTGTGGAGTACTTGAATGAATGACACCTCTATGATGGTGTTTTCTGGAAATGCAAACCTAGCTTTATCAGACGGTATAGTTAAGAAGCTTAACATGCGCTTGGGCATGGCGACTGTCGGTAGATTTAGTGACGGGGAAATTGCGGTAGAAATTGAAGAAAATGTCCGTGGCAAGGATGTTTTCATTATTCAGCCCACCTGTTCGCCCACTAACGAAAATTTAATGGAATTATTGGTGATGATTGACGCGCTCAAACGCGCATCGGCATCACGGATTACTGCTGTGCTGCCCTATTATGGCTATGCGCGGCAAGATAGACGCTCGCGGTCAGCCCGGGTGCCAATCAGCGCCAAGCTGGTTGCCAGAATGATTGAGCAATCTGGCGCGCACCGTGTTTTAACCGTTGATTTGCATGCCGACCAGATTCAGGGGTTTTTTGATATTCCCGTGGATAATGTTTATTCATCACCCCTCCTTTTAGGTGATGTGTGGCGGCAACAATATAAAGATCTGATTGTTGTTTCACCGGATGTTGGTGGCGTTGTTAGGGCGCGGGCCCTTGCCAAACGCCTTGATGATGCGGATCTTGCCATTATCGATAAGCGCAGGCCCAAGGCCAACGTCTCGGAGATTATGCACATTATTGGTGATGTTGATGGTCGTACCTGTGTCCTTATTGACGATTTGGTTGATACGGCAGGCACTTTGTGCCACGCCGCTACCGCGTTGAAAAAACACGGCGCAACAAAAGTGGTTGCCTATTGTACTCATGCAGTGTTATCAGGCAATGCCATGAAAAACTTGAATGGTTCCGTGCTTGATGAGTTGGTCGTTACGGATACTATACCGCTGAATCAGGAAGCGGCTCAGTCCGGAAAAATAAGACAGCTTAGCGTTGCAGAAATGTTGGCTGAGACAATAAGACGAATTGCAGTGGGTGAGTCGGTTAGTTCGCTTTATGTAGATTAGCGATACATCGGCTAATGGTTGTTGATTAGAATTTAATGTGCGTGCTTTCAGAGTGCGGACTTCAGAAAAATGGTGAGGAAAAATGTCAAAGGTGTTTGAATTTGTTGCTGAAAGTCGTGGGCCATCAGGCAAGAGCGCCGCGAAACGCGCGCGTCGTCAAGGAAATGTGCCCGCAGTGATATACGGTGGGCATAGAGAGCCTCAAATGCTGGTTTTAAACCATAACGAAGTCATTAAACATCTTGAGCATGAAGCGGTTTATTCGCACGTTCTGGATGTGACTGTCGATGGAAAAACGGAGCAGGCCATTCTGAAAGGTGTGCAACGCAACCCTGCAAAATTTCAGATTTTACATCTGGATTTTCTTCGGGTTAGCATGTCTGAAACAGTAAAAGTGCATGTACCCTTGCATTTTACTAATGAACAAACGTCCATTGGTGGAAAAAAAGGCGGTATTGCAACCCATTCCATGGTTGATGTAGAGGTTACATGCTTGCCTTCAGCGTTGCCTGAATTTATTGAAGTCGATCTGGCTACTCTGGATATTGGCGAAACCATTCACCTTTCAGATATTATTTTGCCAGCCGGCGTTGATATTGTGGTTTTGGCTCAAGGCTCCGAGCATAATTTACCCGTCGTTTCCATGATGGCTTCAAAAGCCAGCAAAGACGATTCTGTAGCAGTTGTCTAATGCTGCCGCTCTATCATAAAGATGATTAAGCTTATCGTTGGCTTGGGTAATCCGGGCCAGCAGTACGAAAAAACCCGGCACAATGCCGGGTTTTTGTTTTTAGATGCCTTGGCACGGGATTTGGGTTGTACCTGGACTAATCAGCCAAGGTTTCAAGGTTTGTTTGCAGAGGGCAGCGTTGCAAACGGAAAAATCATGCTGTTAAAGCCGGACACTTTTATGAATAGAAGCGGCCAGTCTGTCGGCAAAATCGCCCGATATTACAAATTACTTCCTGAAGAAATTCTTGTCGTCCATGATGAGCTGGATTTCAATCCGGGCGTTGTAAAGCTTAAGCAAGACGGCGGTCATGCCGGTCACAACGGTTTAAGGGACATTATCGCGCACTTGGGATCAAAAGCGTTTTATCGCCTGAGAATTGGCATTGGCCGCCCGCCTGCCGGAAAAGCCGTTGTTGATTTTGTATTGTCCCCGCCCTCGAAGCCGGAATGGGAAATGCTGGTCAACGTGTTTGATTTAAGCCGAAGCTATATCGGTCAAATGGCTAGCGGCGATATGGCGGCTGTGATGAATAAGCTTAATTCCTGATTGCAGATTAACCTTAAAAAGAAGTCAGTCAGGGGTGGCCAGTAATGCGCATCCAGATACCCAATGCGGTCAGGATGATGCTTTTCCGCCAAGAGCAAAGACCCGGTTAGAATTAAGGTGCTCTGATTTCCTGTCCCCCGCCTCTGGCTTTGGGCTCAAACCGCCTTCCTAACTGCTCTTGAATGAGTTGTTTTAATCGATATTGCCTAAGACCCATGCTTTATTGGTTGCCTCTCTGATTTCGCTAATACTATTTTTGGAAAGTTGATGTTTGAATAATTTGAGATAGGCAGTCTGACGCATTTCCATTTTCTTATTGGCCAGTTGGTAACGGCCGTTCAGATCCTTGGCCCCCATTGCGATTACAGACCTTTACAGAAATTGACTAATCGCGCCCGTCAGCCTTGGCTCAAAGGTTCATTTCCCGCCAACTGCTGGCTTTGCTGCAAGAGAGTCAACTGTTTAAGCAAAGCATCCTTCAGATCGTGGAGTTCTCGCAGCCTCGCTAGCGCATCCGGTTTGCGTCCCCGGGCCTGGATTTTACACAGCTCTACCGCCAGTGCATGCACCTGCCGGTGTATTTGTTTGATGGCCATGAAGTCTGGCCGCGCGCCAAAGCGGGCAAGACCTTCGGAATCCAGCCACTGACCGAAGCGGCACTGGTGGATATTCAGCGGTGGTGGCGTTTCGCGCATGCCCTTGAGGAAAGCTTCGATAGCGATGATCCAATTGCGATGATCGATGCGGGCAAAGAGCACCGGTAAATAATCGTGCTTGACGCAAGGCAGGTTACTCCAGGCCGGATCGGGCCGCCAGCCAACCGACCAGCCGGGTAACTCGTGTGCCGGCATGGGCCGGGCGATGTAGTAGCCCTGGGCCAGGTCACAGCCGAGTTGCAGCAGCATTTCACTCTGTTCCACAGTCTCCACCCCTTCGGCGATGACTTGGCGGCGTAAAGCCGTGGCCAGGCTGACCATGGTCTCAAGAATAACCAGGTTGTCTGTGTCGTCTAACATGTCACGCACGAAGCTCTGGTCAATCTTGAGCTGAGCGACGCGCAGACGTTTCAGGTAGGTCAGTGAGGAATAGCCGGTGCCGAAGTCGTCCAGAGCAAATAGCACCCCCATTTCCCGGCAAGCCTCGATGACCTGGGATACTAAAGCGATATCCTCCAGAGCGCTGGTTTCGAGCACCTCAAGTTCGAAGCAGCAGGGCATGACTTCCGGATGCGCGGCCAACTGGGCGCTCAGGCGCTCGACGAAGTCCGCCTGCTGCAACTGGCGGGCGCCGACATTGACGCTGACCTGAATGTCCAGTCCGGCGGCATGCCAGAGCGTCATCTGGGTCAGGGCGTTGTCGATCACCCAATCGCCGACTTCGATGGACAGAGGATGATTATTGATTACCGGCAGAAACAGATCCGGCAGCAGCAAACCCCTTTCCGGGTGTTGCCAGCGGATCAGGGCTTCAGCACCGATGACTGCCCCCGTCCGCATGTTCACCTTGGGCTGGTAATACAGTATGAATTCGCGTTCGGTCAGGGCGCGCCGGATACCCTCCAGGCTTTCGTGACGGCCACGGATGCTGCTGTCCTGCTTGGCGTCGAAGACGTGGTAACGGTTCTTGCCCTTCAGCTTGGCCTGATACATGGCCTGGTCTGCCTGGCGCAGCAGTTGATCCGCATCGATGTTTTCCGGCTGCGGGTAGAAGGTAATGCCGAGACTGGCCGAGATCTGGAGCACATGAACGCCTACTTGCATCGGCTGGGCAATGGCGGCGAGCAGGCGGGTGAGCATCGGCACGCTGGTTTCGATGTCGGCCAGGTCGAGCAGCACGGCGACAAACTCGTCGCCGCCCAGACGGGCGAGGGTGTCGCCTTCGCGCAGGGTCTGTCCCATGCTTTTGGCCACGGCGATCAGCAACTGGTCGCCAACTGCATGCCCGTAGTTGTCATTGATGGCCTTGAAGCCATCGAGGTCAAGAAAAGCCACCGCCAGCCATTGTTTTCGCCGCCGGGCCTGAGCCATGTTTTGGCGAAGCCGGTCGGCCAGCAGCACACGGTTGGGCAAACTGGTTAAGGCGTCGTAATGGGCGATATTTTCGAGCTGCCTTTCGCGCTCCTTGAGCGGGGTGATGTCGGAGAACAACGCTACGTACTGCAGGATGTTATCCTGGGCATCCCTCACTGCGCTGATGCTTTGCATCACGGCGTACGCCTCGCCGTTCTTGCGCCTGTTCCAGAGTTCGCCGAACCAGTAGCCTTGCTCGACCAGATCGCAGCCCATAGCGTCGTAGAATTCTTTTTCCTGAAGGTCGGAACGGAGTAGGCGCGGGTTCTGTCCCAGGACTTCATCGCGGCTGTAGCCGGTGATATCACAGAAGGCTTTATTGACATCGATGATCGTTCCGTCAGCCGCGGTGATCATGATCCCTTCGCGGGCTTGGGTGAAAACGCTGGCGGCAAGGTAGAGTTTTTCTTCGGCCTGCTTGCGTTCGGTGATATCGCGCAATATACCGATCGATTGCCAGGCGCCTTTCTCCTGCACCGCGGAGAGTGATAGATCCAGGGGGAATTCGCTGCCATCCTTGCGCAGCCCGGCCAGCTCGAGGGTCTTGCCAATGGCTGCGCCCTGGCCGGTTTGCTGAAAATGCGGGAAGGCCTGAAAGTGAGCTTCTCTGAAGCGCTGGGGGGCCAGCATAGTATGCAGATAGTGGCCGAGAGCCTCTTCCTGAACGTACCCGAACATCCTTTCGGCCGCTTTATTCCAGAACGAGATATTCCCTGCTTCGTCGAGCATGATAATTGCATCATGGGCGGACGCAGTGATGAGACTTAACCGCTCTTCGCTAATCCGCAGCTCCTGCTCGGCTTTTTTACGCCGGGTGACATCGCGCACCGAGGCTTGCAAGAACTGCTCTCCTCCCACCTCTATGCGGGTCAGCATTATGTCGGCGGAAAACGGCTGACCGTCAAGCCGCTTGCATTCCCATTCAAAAAAATGGGAACCTTCGCGCAGGGCTATCTCGTTCATTTCCTGTATCTTTTCGCTTGACAGGCGTCCGTCCGGCTGCCGCTCCGGCGAAAAGTCCCACGGTCCGAGCGTAAAGAATTCGGCCAGGCTTGATGCACCGATTAATTGCAGCGTTGCCGGATTGGCTCCGGTGAACTTCCATGATGGCGGAGCCAACATCATCAAGGCATCGCGCGAGCTCTCAAACAGGATCCGATATTTTAGGGTGCTGATCCGCAGCGCTTCCTCTGCCAGTTTGCGCTGAGTGATGTCCCTATGCGTACTGATCATGCGCAAGGGTTTGCCTTCCTTGTTGCGGCTGACTAACATGCCGCGATCGTATATCCACTTATAGTTGCCATCCTTGCAGCGGACACGGTATTCGCTGGCATAGGCCGGAGTCTTGCCGTCGAGATAGTTCTGCAGGGTGGCGAGGGCGTCTGCTGCGTCCTCGGAGTGGATGCGTTTCGTTAACTCCTCCAGCCCATCGCCAATCTCGTCTTCGGTAAAGCCAAGTATTTCCTTCCAGACTTTGGAAAAAAACACCGTGTTGTCTGCTATGTTCCAATCCCAAAGACCGTCACCGGAACCTTCGATGGCAAATTTCCAGCGGAATTCGCTCTCCTTCAACAATTCCCGGCTGTGTCTGATCTCTTGGGTAAGTTCTCTGGCGATGCGGACGGCGTTGATGCGCGTGTTGATCGCCGAGAGGATTAATCCGAACAGGAGGGTGCTGACCAAAAGACCGCCGGCCAGAACTATCCATGCCTCTGCGTAGTTGATGCCGGATTGATTTCCGGTGTAATCAAACACCAGCAGCCACTGATGGCCGTTGAAGCCGATCGTCCGCTGCTGAGTGAACAGCGCATGCAACTTGGGTAAGTTAGCGGGATTGCTGTCGAACAGCAGAGCGGCAGGAGTTGTCTGAAGCCCATCGTAGATGCGCAGGTGAACGGTTTTGCCTTCGTGGTTCATCCAGGCGCCAAGAATGCCGGCCATGAGATCGTTCATGCGGTAGGGGCTATAAACCCAGCCAATCAACGCCGCCCGTCTCTGTCCGGGCGTGTCTCTCGGTGCGCCGTTGCGATAGACAGGAACATACATAAGTACTCCTGCCTGGACGTCAGTGCCGGTCTCCTGCACCAACTCGATCTTGCCGGAAAGCGCCGCCTCGCCGGTGTCGCGCGCCTGTTCCATGGCGGCTCGCCTGACCGGCTCGGAGTACATATCGTAGCCGAAGGCGCGCAGGTTGCGGTCGCGGAAGGGTTCGAGGTAGACGACGGGTACATAGAGGGCGCGTTCGCCAGGCGGGTGTACGGTGTAGCCGGGGAATCCTTCCGCACGAATGTTGGCGATGTGGGTGGCGAGTTCAGCCGCTGGAATAACTGGCGCATATCCAATCCCTTGGGCGCCGGGAACAATTTGCCCTGCTCGCAGGGCTTCGACGTAAGCTCGCCACTCGTTGCGCTCAACCGATTTTGACGCTTCAAAAAGGGCGTTGCTGCCTCGAAGAATAAGCGCATGGTCGTCGAGACGCTGCTGGATTTTGACGGTTATCTGGTCGCTGACAAAGGCAAACTTTTTCTCGGCAGCTTGTTCGATGCCCTGCTTGACCTGAAGGCTAGCGACAACCGTAACGAGCAATCCTATGCAGAGCGCAATCCAGGCAAACCCTGTTTTCCAAAATATACCGCGTTGCAGCATAGGGATGCGGAACCTCACCTGTCGTAAAAATGATGATTATGGAGATTTGCCTTTCGGCAAATGCGCCAGCCATCATGGGCTGCGAGAGTGTGCAATCAGGCAGGCTGGGGCGATTCTAGCACACTCCCCAGAGAACTAACAATGAAAGTCATGCGGGTGCTTATGGACGGCAATGCCCGTCGGCTCGCCAGAATCAATGGGGGCCGGTCTCGATTGATTATGGAATATGCTTGTTTGGCACGAAAAAAAGACGCATTGTGATGGTCTGCTTCATCAACTATCCGAGGTTGGCTTCATTTTAGAAATGGCTTATGGCGAACTATGATGCCCCCCTTCTAAATACGAAACAACGCAGCCATTTTCTTGCCTAGTAAAAGGCTGCAACACATAATTGTGATGGCCAGAAACAGCATCGCCCATACACCCAGTGCGGAGGCGACATACTGTCCGGTGCCAATCAACTGGAACAGCTCATAAATTGTTTTGGTAATCGGATAGTAATCCGCTCGCTGTGCCAGCATCAACCCATCAGATACTTCCAGCATACTGAAGGCAAAGGCCAGCATCGCGCCCGCAATTAGGTTGGCCGTAATCAACGGCACTGTAATACGCAGCACGGTCTGCAATGGGCTCGCGCCCATATTGGCGGCGGCTTCTTCCAGCGTAACACTGGTTTGCTGCAAACCCGACACCGCAGAGCGTACCATATAAGGCAAGCGGCGGATACTGTAGGCAATGACCAAAAACAGCGTCGGGTTCGTCCTGACATCGAACAAGCCCAGTAATAATGGACTATTTTTCACCGTATCGAGGTTGCTCAAATAGGCGCTGACGGTCAAATATCCGAATGCCATCACCAGTCCGGGCACGGCCAGAGGTAACATGGCGAGTCCATCCAGAAGCCCCTTGAACCTTAAATTGGAACGCACGACTACAAATGCGACCGCTACCCCAAACACGACATTAAACAACACGGCCAGCAGCGAATAAGTCAGGCTGTTGCGAATGCTGCTGACGGTCATGCCGTGACCCAGCGCTTCCTGATAGTTTTCCGTGGTAAATGCTGCCGGTATCACTGTCCGGTACCAACTGCCCGGTTGGGCAAAACTGGTCAGTATCACCCCAAAATGCGGCAGCAACGCCACTAAGATCACCGCTAAAAAAAGCAGTGCCAATGCATAGCCTTTCAAGCCCGTGGCCTCGGTTTCTGCAAAAGCGGTTGCGGCTTTGCTGGTCATGGCAAAGCTTTGCCTTCCAAAGGCAAACTTGCTTAGTGCGAAGAGTGAAACGCTTGCGGTCAACATGACTAATACCAGGGCATAAGGGAACGGATTTGAACCGATTTCCTTGAGGGCATCAAAGACCTGCACCGGCGCGCAACGGGTAAAGTTCATGATTAGCGGCGTGCCCAGTTCGGTAAAGCCCCAGATAAAAATAATGGTGCCACCGGCAAAAATACCGGGCATGATCAACGGCAGGGTAATGCGGCGAAACGTGGTAAAACCGGAACTGCCCATGTTTTCAGCGGCTTCCAGCATGGCTGGGTCGATATTGGCCAGGGAGGCAGCCACATTTAGGTACATGATGGGATACAGGGAGAAGGCCTGGAGCACTATCACGCCGAAATAGCGCCCGTTGGCCAGCCAATCAATAGAGCCCAGATTCAGCGCTGCGTTCAATGCGCCGTATTGGCCGAAAATTTGCTGAAAGCCAATGGCGCCAACGAAGGGCGGCAAAATCATCGGCACCAGTAGCAAGGCCGTCAATGTGCTTTTGAAAGGAAACCTGAAGCGGTTAGCTGTCCAGGCCAGCGGCAAGGCGATTACCGCCGCCAACAGCGTCGTGCCCAGTCCTATCATCAAGCTGTTTAAGAGGCCTTCGCGGTAAATCGGGTTGCTGAACACGCCGACGATGTACTCCAGCGTGAAGCCGCCATCGGCAAAAAAGCCGCCTTTGATGACGCTGCCCAGCGGGATCAGAAAGAAAAACAGATAAATTAGCATTGCCAGACTGAAAATCAGCCAGGCGGAACGGTGTCTCATGATGCGTCTCCTTCAGCCAGCCTTTTGGCTTTTAGGAAGGTTTGACGAAAATGCAAAACCCAGCGTCGCATGGTATCGAGTTGATTGGCTTTGCTATAGCCGTCAATCGCGGAACGCCAGTTAAAATCATCAGGCAGGGCGCTGAAAGCCTGCATTGCCGACGAGTTAAGCCCGGTGCCGCCGTGTTGCTGGATAGCTTGCCAGGCCGATTTAAGTTCTTCACCGGCATCCAGACACATGGCCTTAATCAGGTTGCGATGGATATTGAAATGATGCCCTGTCCAGCGCAGCCGGTAGGTAAATTTTTTGCCGAGCTCATAGGGATTGATTGCCGGATCGGCCAGGTTATCGGTCAAATGAGGCCGGTGAGTTTCGAACGCCTGATTGAGGACTGCGTTCCCGGACGGATAGAAAGACCGCCGTATAGGCAAACGGCGCAACGCATATTTGACGGGGCCGCCAACCTCGCCCGGCCGGTAATTCCACAGCTTTTGACCGTCATCGCTTAACAGGAATTGCATAAATCGGACTGCAATTTCTTTATGCGGCGCGCCACGCATTAAACTGACCGGATCGCTGCTGACGGAAGACCCTCCTTCCGGGGTGACAAACACCATGCGCTCAATGCCGCCGGGGGCGCGGCTGTATTCGGCCTGGTAACGCCCGTAAAAATCGATCGCCAGTCCCATTGCCGCATCGCCTTTGCTGACATCAATGGGCACCTTGCTGGCCGAATCGGTAAAATAGCGGGCATTGGCGCCGATCCGCTCGATAAGCAGCAATCCTTCCCGCCATCCATCTTCAACCGCTTGCTGGTAGTGGACAGGGACAGTGGCTGGAATCTCCCAGGGTTTACCATGAGCCTTGTCAAACGCGCTTTCGAAGCGGGTGATGTCGTCATTGGTGAATCCGGCTGCCAGAACGGTTTGCTGTATTTTTTGCTGGATGATCATTTCATACGCTTTGGCGATACTGCCGCTTTTGGTCGGGTCGGCAACACCAACCTGGCCTATCAGTTTTGGATTGGCCAGATCATCCCAGCGGACAGGCGTATCCACCCCCAACTCCCGTAAGCGATCCTTGTTGTAGCAGATGCCAAAGGTGCTCACCGCCACGCCGAACAAGGTGGGTGTGCGCCAAGTTTCGCCGCTCAATTGCCTGGGTATCATCTCGATGCCGTCCTGGTTGAATAAGCCTGGCGGTGCTTGATCCTCCGGCCAGGGCGGAACTGTCAAACCACGCTTGTAAGCCGTGCTATGATCATATTCGCCGCCGCCAAAAAACACATCGATATTGGCGCTGAAAATGCCGGGATCGTCGGTGCTTCGAAAGGTTTGGTAGAGGTTATCGATGCTGCTGCCATCAGGTATATAGTGGCTATCCATCAAGCGCTGTGCTGCTGCCGGCCAATCCTTGCCCGAACGTTGCCAATAGGCGCGGTAAGAGGCAAGAAAAGACGCTTCCAGATACCGCATAATCTCAGTTGTACCACCCAGCGACCGCCAATCGATTTTGACGGGTTTGCCATAGTGTTGTTGATGCCATTGGCTAAAACCCAGTCCGAACTCGAAACGGATCGCTTCATTATGCGGCGTGATCACCACCAATTCGGGATCGCCCGCTTGCCAGCCGGTCACCTGCGACGTTTGCCTGAACAGGAACGGTAAGGCAATCACCAGGCCGCTGATCGACAGGATAATAAGGTTTTTTACCATTTAAGTCACCAAGACAACTACATCTTCAGGCGCGAACCAGAGACAGGCTTTCTGTTCCTGGTCACGCGCGTACGCTCTGGGATTTAGTTCAAATACCTTGAAGTTGGCAACATTTCCAGGGTCATTGCGGGCGGCAATTTTGATCTGGTGCTGGGCCATTTCACCCAGATACACCGTGTCATGAACCATTCCGGTAAATACATTGGGCAAAGTTAACAGCGACTTACACAGCCGGATGATTTCAGGCCGAATCGACAAAGTCACCGTTTGGTTAAGCTTAAGGCCCTTAGGGGATTTTTGGCTACTGGTGATAGCGCCGATGGCGGTTTTCACGACAATACGTTCTTTTTCGACCGCCATGATTTCGCCGTCGATAAAATTGCTCTCCCCCATGAATTCAGCCACGAAACGGCTCCGGGGTTGTCGATAAACGTGGTGCGGCGTCCCTATTTGTTGAATGTGGCCATTATTTAACACGGCCATACGGTCCGCTATGCTGAGCGCCTCCTTCTGGTCATGCGTCACATATACGGCGGTGAGGCCGGAAGTTTTACAGATGCGGCGGATTTCGCCGCGCATTTCCAGGCGTAATTTGGCGTCCAGGTTTGACAAGGGTTCATCAAGCAGTAAACAGGCCGGCTTTACAACCAAAGCCCTGGCCAGCGCCACCCGTTGTTGCTGTCCGCCGGAAAGCTGGCTGGGTTTATACTCGGCCCTGTCGCTCATTTGTACCATAGCCAAGGCTTCGGCAACACGCTGCCTCGTCCCGGATTTGGGGATTTTGCGCATTTCCAGCCCGAAAGCCACATTTTCCGCGACCGTCATGTGCGGCCAAAGGGCATAACTTTGAAAGACCATGCCGGTGTCACGCTCATGTGGCGGCATTTTGGTAACATCACGCTCCCCAATCAGCACCCGGCCTGAGTCCGGTTCATTGAAACCGGCAATACAGCGTAAAAGCGTGGTCTTGCCGCAACCGCTAGGCCCCAACAAAAAAAACAGCTCACCGGCTTCGATGACAAGATCGATACCATCAACGGCCCGTACTTTACCAAATACCTTGACCAGGTTTTTTAAAGTAATTCCAACAGACATTTTCTTTAGCCTTAACAGGAAAATAAAGGTTGGATTGTACACAAATCGTGCGCTTTTTCGTTTAATAGCTTGTAAATTAGATTTGATTGCCTGATTTGGGCAAGCGATCAAACGTCCCAGGTAGCTAAATCGGACGAAACTTGGCCAGGTACAATTTATAAAATTTAGCTTAAATCAATGTTTACCCGGCTCCAATTTTACGCCTCTTCAGATTTAACCGTTACCCCGGCCAAATTATTACTGCCGTTCGCAATCTATTTTTACCAAAACAGGACATCCGGTCAAAATCCTCCCGTGCAATCGGAATAAACTGGCAATCAATTTCACTTTGCCGTCCGTCATCCGGGTCAGAATCATGCATATAAAGACAATCGTCATCAAAACCGCTCATGACCACCCAATGCGGCGCTTTTTTTCTATCCATGAGAAAAGTGCTGATGAGTATGACCGGTATCGCGCCTGCTTTGAATGCGTCAATCAATTCAATTTGGGTGATATTGGCAAAATGTAGTTTGATTGCCTGCTCTGTTGCCTGGCGCTTAAAACAATTATCAACCAATTCAACCACCTGTTTTTTTTCTTCATTGCGTACGCCATCAATAAACAGCGTGCCTGTTTGGTTGATCCAGACTTCAACAGAAAACTGGCGGCGCTTTGCTGCCAAGGCCAAGCCAATGGGATGACACCCCCCGTGACCGGACGTCATAAAAATAGTGGTCGCTTCGCGCCAAAGATTAATTTCTTCTTCCTGTGACGGCTGATAGGATCGGTTGATGCCATGCATAGCCATCATCAGCGCAGCCGGGCCACAAGTAAATGGCGTGGTTTGCCTTAACCAGTGGACTGAGCGATACTGTAGCGTATCGCGATAACGGCGGATACGTTTTTGATACCGCAAGGCATCTTTGTGATCCTGGTAATAATCGCGGTAGATCCCGAATTTTTGATAGCCTAGCGTTTCATAGAGTTTGATTGCAGGCATGTTATCCACGCCCACTTCAAGGCGCAGGTAAAGCCTGCCACTTTCATTAGCGGCTTCTTCGCCTGCGGACATGAGTTGTTTAGCTAAACCTAAGCCCCTGTGCTGATGAGACACCGCAACCGAATATATTCTGGCCAGCCGGGTGCCCGGATGATAAATAATAAGGATGTAACCCGCTATTATTTTTGACACTTCGGCAACCAGTAAAGCGCGATGTTCTGTGGTGATCCAGTGTTTAAAGCTGCGCCGGCTTAATTTATCTGTTTCAAAGCAAGCCATTTCCAGGGCTACCAGCGCATCAAGATCGGTTAATCGGGCGTTACGAATTAAAGCAGTCAACTGGATAATCCTCGCAATGCCTGGCTAACCACTTGTCTGGCGCGAAATAACACCATTTCCTTCCAGGCTTTGTCCTCCGGGCAAAAATGCTGGCGCATCAGCAGGCTGTGCTCCCGGCGCGCGAAGTCATTCCCGGATTGCGCCCAGAGTTGGTGATCACGAAGTAATACTTCAAACAAGCGCTCCGTACTGTAAGTGCCAAACTCAAGCGTGATATAGCAACTACGCTCATTCATAATGGCGTGCCAGGCATAATCCATTAAGCCCAGTTTAGGCACTGAGCTGGAGGTACCCAGCAAAGGCAAGGTTACGGAATCTCCATACCAATCACGCGCAACTTGTGTTGCCGGACTATTAGGGTGATGGTCACAAATAATTTCACCGTAACCAAATGACCCGAGCCCGCTATGTAAATCAATGACCGCCAACTCCCGTTGCTGCAGGGCGTGCTTATGTATCAGATCGTCGACAACAAGCCGGCCATGCGCGGGCGCTTTGCCTCCATAGAAAGGGCCGGCTGGATCCGTATATTGCCCGCCACTAATAGCTTTTTCAAATGCCTCGCGACCGTGCAATTGTTCAAATTCAGCAAATGCTATTTTTCGTCGTTGTGCATCGTTTAAGTATATCGCCTGTTTAAGCGCCTCATAACCGCTGTTTTCAGGTAACGGCTTGGAAAAGTCGACCACGTTTCGATTAAGGTCAACGCCATCGGCACCACAGCGGCGCAACCAGGCATAACCCCAGGGCGTTAACGCATGCACCATTAAAACGGCTGTATCAGCCGGTATAACAAGTTGTCCATCCTTAATCAACCGCAGAACATCAGTTTCAGCCGCACTGCCCGCAAAGCCTTCAACACCATGCGTGCCACCGAGTAACACCACAACTTTACCAGCATCTTCCGAGCCGATCCAAACAGTATCGGTAAACAGCGCTTCGCCTTCAGGACCGCTGCCAAAACAGGGATAGGAAAACCGGCGCGCGTCCCGGCCAAGTTCAGCCAACCAGCGTTGCCTGCCTGATAAGTAATTGGCAGGGAATAGTTCGGTATCAATAACAGTAAATGGAAGATAACAAGACATAAATAATTACCTGAAATTTTTCGTTAGCATAGCCCCAGTTAAGTGAAATATAAAATATTATTCCTTAAGCTCAGAAACTCCTTGTATAAAAACCTGACTGGTTTCAGAATCACGCTTCACTTAATAGCAGGATTACTTTATCTATGGCACGCACCCTTCTGGTGGTTGACAATCTTTCCGACTGGAACCCTTATTACCCGAGCGATCAGGTCATTACCTTTGAAACCTATCTTGCCACTGGACAAGGCGAATCCGAACAACGTGTCCGGGTCATCAATCTTTGCAGTAGCTACAGTTATCTTTCCGACGGGTATTACTGTTCCTTACTTGCGGAAGCGCGAGGCCATCACGTTATCCCTTCAGTTAAGGTCATAAATGATCTGGGCAAGCAGTCGCTTTACCAGCTCCAGCTTGAAGACCTCTCGCCGACTTTAGCGCGCGCCTTTAAAAGTCGTGATAACAAGGATAATGAAATAACGTTGCTGAGCTATTTTGGCACCACCGCTGATCCTGCTTTTCATGAACTGGCAAGGCTGCTATTTGAACGCTTTTCCTGTCCAGTTCTGGAAGTGACACTCAGCTTTCGCAAGCAATGGGAAATCAATGGCTTAAAGCCTATATCGCATCGTGATCTGGATGATCCTCAGCAGACTGTTTTTGCCGACGCGCTGGATAAATTCAGCAAGAAAGTCTGGCGCAAAGGCCGTGCGCGAAAGGCGGCGCGTTATGATCTTGCCATGCTGATCAATCCGGAAGAACAGTTACCGCCAAGTAATCGGGGCGCTCTTAAAAAATTTATTAAAATTGGCAGGGAATTGGGGATTGAAGTCGAATTAATATCCCAACAGCATTATGCGCGATTACCCGAATTTGATGGCTTGTTTATCCGAGAAACCACCGGCATTGACCATCACACTTATCGCTTTGCCAAAAAAGCCGAAGCGGAAGGCTTGATTGTGATTGATGACCCCACGTCCATGCTGCGTTGCGCCAATAAAGTGTATCTCGCGGATTTATTCCGCACGCACCGCGTACCCAGCCCAAAAACCTGGCTGTTACACAAAGGCAATGCCTTTCATTTGGATAGAGTGGAAACGGAAGCGGGCTTTCCGGTGGTGATTAAAATCCCCGATGGCTCCTTTTCCCGGGGTATTGTCAAGGTCAATAACCGGCAAGAGCTTGACCTAAAAGTGGAGGAGTTATTTCAACAATCGGCGCTGCTCTTGGCCCAGGAATTTCTTTATACGGATTTTGACTGGCGCATCGGCATTTTTAACAACCGCGCTTTATATGCCTGCCGTTATTACATGGTCAAAAATCACTGGCAAATTTATCGCCATCATGAGAGCCGGACCGATAGCGGCCATTTTGAGACTATGCCCACCTTTGAAGTGCCTAAAGCCATATTGGACGCCGCTCTTAAAGCGACGCAACCCATAGGCAACGGCTTATACGGCGTCGATGTGAAAGAAAAAAGCGGCAAGGGCTTCGTGATAGAAGTCAATGACAACCCGAATATCGACAGCGGCATTGAAGACAAGTATCTGGGCGATGAACTCTATCGGCTGGTGATGGCTGAATTTCTACGGCGCATGGAAAATCGGAGTAAAGGGGTTTGAATGTGTCATAACGGGGAGACAATTGATTTTTGTTTGCCCACCGAATTCCAAAAGTGTGTCGGGTTTCGAGTGCATAAATGCAGGAGGTAAAGAAATAGAGGCGCCATTGCCGATCGATAGCGTAACCCGATAAATCTATGAATATCTAGTATTCAGCCAGCCATATTTTGCCGGGAATTTCGTAGACAACCACGGGCATCTAACGTTAATATTATCCGTCATATCAAAACTGACTGAATACTAGAGTATCCGCCCAAACAACCACAGTCGACTTTTCTCCGAAGCCGGTCGTGGTTTACAATCATGGATGGCACGTTCCAAGACTCCAACAATAAACAAAAGGTTAGGAATATGAATATTTTTGTGATATTTATGGGGCTTGGCAGGCTTTCAATCTGTATTGATACACCCCTGTTCATCTAGCTACAATAATCAGACTGCTCTACATAAACCGTCAATAAATATTTGGCAAGCATTCGCCTGACATCCTTAACTTTAATAGTGCTAAATATGTTTAAACATAACACCGATACGAGAGAAATCCGGGAAATACTCTTGGCGCTACTTTCAAACAGTGGCACTTTGGCGGGTATCAGTCTTGCTCTGGTTGGCATCCTGAATCTTAAACCTCTTACTTCAAAAATAGGTACGTATGCCGACGATTTATTTCTTTTTTCCGCGCTCGGTTTTGTTATTATCTGCTACTTGGTTTTTTTCGCTCTGCAAATTCTAAATCCTTCCCGAATAAGCTATTGGGCTAAAGTTATCGATATTTTATTTTTAAGCTGCCTGACGATGCAGGTAGTCGCAGGTTTCTTGACTGTCTACACAATTGTCTAGGAGCAACTGTGCGGGAATAGAGCGCGTTAAGGGTCTTGGCGTTGCACTGGCCTTTGAGTTTGCGGCTTTGTTTATTTAGCTTGTTTCGAAACTATTCCGTGTAGCTGAAAAATCATGACTGACTTGTGAATTATTAGAGATGACCTTATGTCTTTTCTTCCCATATTCCGGAATCCGGATTATAGTGGATGCGGAAAAATTAGCATGCAAGTAACCCTTATAAATTAAGGCGTTCAGTATTTTTAAACATCCCAAACTTGGCGCTGCTTTGGCGTATCTATTAAGACGCATCTTCTTCGTTGATGTCATCAAATGGCAATATAACCTACCTACAATAGGAACAATCCGTTTTAGAGCGGACGAGAAGCTGATCTACGTTCAAGGGCGAGTTCTGGTGGACAAGTTGTTGGCAGCCCCTATCTTACTGGCGCTGAACACTTTCGTTAGCCACTTTTCTTGCCTGCGGGTGAATCTGTCTTTGCCATCAATAACAATTTGAAAATGGATAACTTACGATGAAAATGCCATCTTTTAGGTTTAAGAATCTGCTGCCGGTTTCGGCTTTATGCGCCATAGGTTTGATCTTTGCTGCTTCCGTTTCCGCCAATGACCAGCGCCAGGAAGATGAAAACTCTGATCGCCCGATTACCGTCGCAGTAATTGGAGACTGGCCGTACAACAAGCTGCTGCTCGACAATGCTCACCTTTTGATCAATTCCGTCAACGCAGATGTCAATGTTAGCCGATTGATACATGTGGGCGATATTCACGCCGGCAGCATGCCTTGCACTAGCGCTGACATCCTGCCACCGATTGCCCTGTCCAATCCAGGCTATAACCAAAAAATCTATTTCCAATTCCAGCAGTTCAATAAGCCAGTGGTCTACACGCCCGGCGACAATGAGTGGACTGATTGCCAAAAATCCAAGCAGTTACAAAGCGGCGATCCCCTGAAAGAATTGGCGGGCGTGCGCAGCCTATTCTTTGCCAAACCCGGCCTTACCTTGGGTAAAGAGGCGCAGGTGATGAGTCAGGCGCAATATTTCAATCCTGCTTATCCCGCCGATGCCCAATTTGTAGAAAACGTAATGTGGAAGCAAGGTAAGGTCGTATTTGTCACTTTGAACGTACCCGGTTCAAACAATGATACTTTGCCTTGGGCTGGGGCTTTCGCCAATCCGACCGCTCAGACTCAGGAAGTTGCTGAGCGCACAAGCGCTGATTTCCGTTGGTTGGAAGCAGCATTCGATATGGCGAAAAAAGATCATGCACGGGCCGTGGTCATTGGGATTCAAGCTGATATGTGGGATCTGTCTGCTATTACGGCAACAACCAATGAGCTTACCAACTATACGCCCATCGTTCAGAAATTGGCTGACCTTGTTGAGGACTTCGGCGGTCCGGTTTTGCTGTTGAATGGCGATTCTCATGTCTACGGTTCAGACCAGCCATTGGCAAGCCAAAGCAGCTCAACGGGAAGCATTCACCATACCCAGTCAGTGCCAAATCTGACCCGCATCACCGTGCAAGGGTCGACTACCGCTCCTTCCGAATGGTTGCGACTGACTATTGAGCCAAGGAATAGCCAGCCGTTCAGTTGGGAGAATGTGGCGTACTGCAACGATCCTAAGGTCACTTGCCAATGAGAAGGAGTGCTTCGGTATTGGAGTTCAGATATTTGACCGGGTCTGCCTCCTGTACCTCTGGACTGATAAATTGGCAGTATTTTTCCTGTTTTTTTAAGTTGTAAGGCTCCTTTGTAGCTGCCATTCTAAATGTTTAAAGCGGTTGAAGAAACGGATAGGCCAAAATCGCTGTTTGTTGTCTTCTAATCATTAGGCCGGTTGTTGGATCCCGTCCTGTGTAGCCAGATAAATCAAAGCCTTGGATATTTTTATCCAAGGCTTTTTTATGACCGCAGTAAGAGATAACCAGTTTGTACTCACATTTACTTAATGCAACTTCCCATGAGTCAATGTCCGTTAAATCTAAAACCACGGCAATGCTTGCCAGTGGTATAGGCATAAAAAAGCAGTTGCTACCTGGCCAGTGTGTTCTCTGTTATTATCTCAATTTAGCGTTACTGATTCTCGCCAAAAATCGCAGCGAGATGGGAGGTATTTTTTACAGATGCCCTTAAGCATGCCTTATTTATTTCTCGGCATTGTTTTGCTTCTTACGGGTTGCGCAGTGCAAAAACAGGGGCAAGAACCTGTCCTGTTAGCGGCAGCCAATGTCAGTCCTTCGTTTGTTATGCCTAACGCTCGAGAACGAATGATTTACCTTGCCCGCCAGGAATGGGAATTGTTTGGCCGACCGGAGGTTAGCAATACTATTGAGCCGCCGGAAGTAACTTATCCGAATAATGCAACTCGGGCTCATGAAACGTTACCGCCTTTTTTTAGCCGGGTCTTCATGTATTGGTATACTGCGACAGACTTGCCGATAATCGGATATGAAGGGGAAATTAGACCCTGGTCGGGTGCTTTTATTGTCTGGCTGGCCCGAAGCGCGGGGGTGCCTGAAAGCGATTTGCCTTCTACCGTTTTGCATTGGGATTATATTCAGCATGTGATGGCGGGGGAGTCTGCACGCAGGTTTGTAAGCCATGCCATCAACACTTATGCCCCAAAGCCCGGAGACATTATTTGCGCGCCTCGAGGTGAAGCTTTCATCCAGTCAATTCACAACTATAACGAGCTAAGGCGTGGGGCTTACCACTGTGACCTGGTTGTTGCACAACGGCCTGGCGAACTTGATGTTATTGGAGGCAATGTCATGGATGCTGTCAGTTTAGCTCATATCAAACTGGATGGAGCGAGAAAGGTGCTACCCACAAAAGCCAGGCCATGGATGTTGGTGATAGAACAGCGAGATTAAAATATACGGTAAATTTACCCGGCAGGCATTCGCAACTACCTAATGCTAGGATAGTTCACAAGCTCAAACTACCCATAAGAGATACTGAGGCCACCTATCCGAATGGGAACTACGAAACGCGGAAGCTTGAGCGGCCACGCTTGACGAGGAAGGGGTGAAAATCCTGCAAGCAGCACTGCAACGTTTCACCAAGACAGTCAGCGAAGTGGTTGCCAATGAAACCGCCCAGTATTTCGAAGATGTGAAAGTGCCTGATGTGCATTCTGCTATGAACGCCTAACCCTGCTATCCGTTGCTTCAGTCACTAGATTGGCACAATGATTGTTGTTTTAATCTGTATTGCGATCACTTCTTAAGTATTTACAACACGAAGGAATAAGGTGTGGGTCATGTCTTCAAGTGAAAAAACCAAGAATGCGATAGCCGAAAGCGGAAATCTTCAACAATTCCGGATATTTTTGGCATCTCCGGGCGACGTTCCTCTGGAGCGTAAACTGGCACGGGAAGCCATCACCCACATCAGCAGCGAACGGCGCTTTCGTGGCCGAATTAATATTGAAATTATCGCATGGGACCAACCCGGCGCAGCCGTTGCGATGGAGGCGGGCATGACACCGCAGGAAGCGATCGCAAAAGGACTTCCGAAGCCCGAAGACTGCGACCTGGCCGTAATTATCTTCTGGTCGCGCATTGGGACTCAGCTTCCTGCCGATTTTGAATTAAAACAGGACGGCTCGCCCTATCTCTCCGGCACCGAGTGGGAATATCTCAACGCCCTCAAGGGTTATCGGACTAACGGTAAACCGGCCGTTTGGGTGTATCGACGCAACGGAGCGCCTAAACTCGACCTGGATGATCCCAACTTTGAGTCCATCCGTGAGCAATGGAACAAAGTCAAACAGTTTTTTGCCCCTTTCACCAACCCGGACGGCACGCTGGCTGGCGGTATCAATTATTACGAAGCGCCGGACGATTTTCGGCAGCAGTTCGAGCAGCATCTGCGCGATCGGCTGGATAAATTGCTGGAGACATTGCCCTCAAACAGCCCCTCACAAACGGCCGTCAAACCGGTAACCACCCCAATCTGGCCAGACTCGCCTTACCCTGGCCTGGAAGCGTTTACGCCGGAACAGGCGCCTATTTATTTTGGCCGTGGTCGCGAGGTCGATCAGTTGCTGCAACAGTTTATAGACCCTAAAGTCCGTTTCGTCGCCGTTGTTGGCGTATCCGGCTCCGGCAAGTCATCGCTGGTCAAGGCGGGACTGTTGCCGAGACTGCGTACCGGCATCATCGGTAACGCGTCCTGGGCCGATCTTATCTTCAAACCCGGCGAAAGAGGCGGCAATCCCTTTCTGGCGCTGGCTTTCGCACTCAAATCGAAACTCAACATCGCCGGACAGACTGAAAACGAAATCGCCCGTTCCTTACAGGCTGATGCCAATATTGCTGAAAAGCGCCTGACTGAATTACTGTCGCACACTCAGCCAGCCACCGAACTACTACTGGTCGTTGACCAATTCGAAGAGTTGTTCACACAGTGTACGGCGGATAACCGCCAGGATTTTCTCGCTTTGCTGGAACACCTCGTAACGCTGCCTCGCATTCGGGGTATTGTCACGATGCGTGCCGATTTTTATGCACGTGCTATTCAAGAGTCCACGTTGGCAAATCTCTTGCGTCAAGATCGCGGCACGTTTCCTCTGGACCCTCCGGGTGTAAGCGCTATTCTTCAGATGATCATCAGGCCTCCCGAGGCCGCCGGTGTCGAGCTTGAAGAGGGCTTGGCGCAGCGTTTGCTCGATGATGCCGGTATCGGCCCCGGTGCCATGGCCCTTATTGCCTTTACATTGAATCAGCTCTATGAACAAGAGCAACCATCTCACGCCATCAGCATTGATGCCTACAACACCTTCGGCGGCGTAAAAGGGGCAGTCCAGAAACGTGCGGAATCTGCATTGCAGGGATTAAAAATTGATCTTGATAGCACATTGCCGAAACTGTTTGCCCACTTGGTTGAAGTCAATGAGCAGGAAATAGCCACCCGCCGCCGCGCTCCGCAATCGCTGCTGCAAGGTGACCTGAAAACTGTCGCCGAAGCGCTCACCGATGCGCGCTTGCTGGTCACCAGCGAAGGCGAAAACAACCAACCGATGATTGAAGTCGCCCATGAAACCGTGCTTGGGGGTTGGGATCGGTTGCGGCAGTGGATACTCGATCATGCGGTTGCCCTGCGCGCCCGCCGCGACCTGGAACAAGTCGCCAGCGAGTGGGATAAATCAGGCCGCCAAAGCAGTGCGCTACGCTCCGGTACCTTGTTACAGCGCTATGTGACCGCCGCTGCGCCTCGTTCCACAATAGCGGAAGCTTACCTAAAGGCATGCAAGCGCCGACAAACCGGGTTCCGCATTACTTATTCCGTGCTGGGCTTATTTTGTATTACCCTACTGGGCATTTTTTTCCATATCAATAAATCCGACTACCCGCCAGCACTGGCAACCAAGGCAATGTTTGTACAATTAGGTATCTGGCCGGTGAAGAAACCGGCAATGGCGCTAATCTCTGCAGGTGAATTCCAGATGGGCGATCTTTCCGGTAAAGGCAATCCTTATGAACGACCCGTCCATGCCGTTAAATTTGCAAAAGCTTTTGAAATGGGACAATATGAAGTCACCTTCGAAGAATACGACCTGTTTGCCGCCGCCACTGGGCGGGAAAAACCTGGCGATCAAGGCTGGGGCCGGGGCAACCGGCCCGTCATTTATGTCAGCTGGGACGATGCCGTGGCTTATACCATCTGGCTTTCTGAACGTACCGGCTTGAATTACCGCCTGCCATCGGAAGCGGAATGGGAATATGCGGCACGCTCTAAGACCATGACAAAGGGTTATTGGCCAGAAAACAAAGAGGGCGAATCCAATGTTGCCTGTATCTATGCAAATGTTTTTGATTCGAAGCATGAAAACGTCCTGAAACAATCTTACGCTATCAAATGGGAGGCGTTTAAGTGCGGGGACGATTTTCCCTACACGGCACCCGTGGGACAATTCCAAGCAAACGGGTGGCGGTTGTTCGACATGCTCGGGAATGTCTGGGAATGGACTCAGGATTGTTACGTTGACAGCTATAACCATACGCCAGCGGATGGTTCGGCACAAGAATCGCCTGATAACAAGGCTTGTCCTCTCCGTGTATTGCGCGGTGGCTCGTGGGACAGCGCCCCCCAACTCGTGCGTTCGGCCAGTCGCAACAGGAGTGTACCTGACCTCCGCATCGACAGGCTCGGTTTTCGTCTCGCCAGGACACTTTAACTTTTATCTTTTTGCTTTTTCCCTTTTGGGGGTATGGGGGCAAAGCCCCCCATCGAAAAATTTTTTAAATGACCGCAAATTCTTTGCCTAAAGCCGTTCAGGATTGCCATACGCTTTTGATATGGCTGATACCGTTATTGGATAATTTTCCCCGCAACCGGCGTTTTACGCTTGGTGAGCGGCTGGAATCAGGCATGATCGAGATACTCGAACTTTTGGTGGAAGCGGCCTATGTCACAAACAAGCGTGATGTGTTAAAACTCGCAAACAGACGTCTGGCGGTAGTTCGGCATCTGTGGAGAATGGCGTATGAGTTGCAAACCATCCCTGCTAAGCGTTACGAACAGGGAGCCAGACTGTTGGAAGAACTAGGTAAACAAGTCGGCGGCTGGTTAAAAAGCGTTGATACGCCGTAAATACATCTTTCAAAATGAAACGCATCGGTAGAATCTGGCCTGAAGTCATCAGCTTTGAGAACCTGCTCAGCGCTTACCACAAGGCCCGCAAAGGCAAACGATCGAAACCCGCAGTCGCTGGATTCACTTTAAATTTGGAAATAGTAAATAAAACACAATACAAAAGCTTACGGGCCTTGGCGCATGTGGGCAAATAAACCTTGTTTTAGGCAATGTATGAAACATGCTTTAAATTTAATTAGTGGAGTTAACCATGCGTAATCTATACGCTTCAACCTACAGTCATTTTGTGCCCGGGCTTTGTTTTGTTCTTCCCATGAGCGCTGCCAATCCGCCTTACCCTGCAAAAACACTATTCATGCAAGCCGCATGTTAGCCTCTCAGTGCGCCCAATGTCATGGGTCGGGAAGCGACGATTTGGCTCTTACAGCTCTCTTATTAATATGAGAAATTCAACCAGTTCAGGTGAAGGCCCCGAGGTGATGCACTGGCAGCTTAAAGGCTATTCGATGATAAATGGTGCTCGATTGCAAGGTTTTTCTCGGCGAGCGGTGCGGGTAGCGGCAGCTAAGAATCTGCCGCTATAACAAATAGCTAACCACTGTTCAATGAGCGGAATGATCGCAAATAATTCAGAAGTTACTTAATATGAGTTCTAAAAATAGACGTCATTTTTTAAAGTGTGCGGGCGCAACTTCACTTGCAGAGGTACTCCCATTTCCAAGAGCGCATTGGCGGCGTCACTCCCGGTGGCGCCTCACTACCAGTCGGCTGATATTGTCATATTCGGCGGTGAGTACGCTGGCGTCACTCAAAAACAGCTATAGTCTAAAAACTTCCCAAAACTTCCGGCAAAAAAAACTCACTCACCAGCATGTGCTTGTGTGCAATGGCGTATACCGTTCGCCTGCCCCATACCGGTTGATTGATGCCCGCTTCCGCAAGCGCTGGTTGCGTCCATGTGGACGGGTTAATCAAGGTCACGTCCATAGCGATGCGTTCCAGCTTGGGATAAGAAAAAATGATTTCTCCCAACGGGCGATTGCCCAACTTTGATAAATTGCTTTTAGCCGCTTTTATGGTGCTTTTGGGAATTATGGTCCGCGCCAGAATCAGCGGCTTGCCGTTGATATGGAGTAACACTTCGCGCGTTAAATTGTAGTGATGTTCGGGTAGTTTGAGTAAACGGCGCTCACTTAAGAAAGGGGTTTGCCAGCGTTGCAGCAAGATTTTAACCGCAATGCCAGCGCCGTAAATATCCCGTAACCGCTGGGTTAAGGAGCCGGATTCATACGTCCATGACTGAACATTTTCAGGGATTTTATGGCGCAAGCCCGGCCGGTTTTCCTGCCATAACGGTTCGCAGTTAAATAAGAAACTTTTCGCGTCCATCTGAACTAAACCTCGGCATAAACTGTGGATGTGCCCAGCCAGCGATCACATAAAGGTTGTATGGCTTGGGGCGCTTGGTTGAAAATTTGCTCGCCGGTTTGCTGGATAGCCTCCAGCAAATCGGCATCCCTGGCTAAATCGGCAATTTTAAAGTTGACTGCGCCGGTTTGCCGTGTGCCCATCACTTCGCCGGGGCCGCGTAATTCCAGGTCTTTTTCGGCGATAACGAAACCGTCATTGCTGTCCCTTAAAATACCCAGGCGCTGGCGCGCGATATCCGACAAGGGCGATTGGTACATCAGCAAACAGTAACTGTCGTCCTTCCCGCGCCCAACCCGTCCGCGCAATTGATGCAGTTGGGAAAGCCCCAGGCGTTCGGGGTTTTCGATGATCATTAAACCCGCATTCGGAACATCGACGCCAACCTCAATAACGGTAGTGGCAACCAGCAAATCAATCCGGTGATTTTTAAAGGCCTGCATGACAACCTCTTTATCGGTGCTTTTCATGCGCCCATGAATCAAGGCGACTCGCACATTGGGTAAAGCCTGCGTCAAATAGTCAGCCGTTTTTTCCGCAGCTTCGCATTGTAAAACTTCCGACTCTTCTATCAAAGTACACACCCAATAAACCTGGCGTTTTTTATCGACCCAACTATTAATCCGGTCGATCACTTCAGCGCGGCGCTCGGCGGGAATCACGCTGGTGACAATAGGCTTTCTACCGGGAGGCAGTTCATCAATAATGGATATATCCAGATCGGAATATTGCAACATCGCCAGAGTACGGGGAATCGGGGTGGCCGTCATCACTAATTGATGCGGTCTGGTGTTGCCCTGTTGCCCTTTTTCTCTCAGCGCCAGCCGCTGATGCACTCCAAAACGGTGTTGTTCGTCAATGATAACCAGGCCCAACCGGTGGAAGTTGACACTCTCCTGGAATAACGCGTGCGTGCCGATTATTATACCCGCCGAACCCTCCACAATCCCTTGTAAAAGCGCTTTGCGGGCGTTGCCTTTAATTTGACCTGTCAAAAAAACGACGTTAGTCTGAAAACCTTCAAGCCACGCGCTGAAATTACGGTTATGCTGTTCTGCCAATAGTTCAGTGGGCGCCATAACCGCAACCTGATAACCCGCAGTTAACGCCAGTAAGGCCGCGTAAGCGGAAACAATGGTTTTGCCTGAACCGACATCGCCCTGAACCAGCCGCATCATGGGATGTTGCAGGCGGCAATCCGCCTCGATTTCGGCGATGACGCGTTGCTGCGCTCGTGTTAGCTTGAAAGGCAAGGAATTTAAAAACTGTTCTGTGATGGTTTTAGCGCTGGAACCTTCGAACACTGGCGCTTGCCAAGCCTTGGTTTTATTTCTGCTTGTCTTCAAACTCAGATGATGGGCCAGCAGCTCTTCAAACGCCAGCCGTTTAAGCGCGGGAACACTACCGTTTTGTAATGCCTCAATCGTGACTGATTCATCAGGCGCATGCAGGGTTTGTATGGCTTCAGCCAGCGACGGGTAATGATATTTTTTTAAAATCGCTTCGGGAATCCAGTCCACCAACAGCTTGGGCTCACTGGCGCAGTGGCTTAATGCCTGTTTGACCGCTTTTCTTAAGGTGGTTTGACTTAACCCTTCTGTTAACGGATAAACGGGGGTTAATCGGGTTTCCGTAATATGCGTGTCTGGACTTGCAATAACCTGATATTCGGGATGAACCATTTCCAGTCCGGCAAAGCCGTGCCGCACTTCGGCAAAACAACTGATTAATGTCCCCGGCTTTAGGGTATTGTGCTGGTTGGCGCTGAAATGAAAAAATCTTAATGAGATAAAGCCGGTGTCATCTCTGATTCTGCAAATCAGACTTTTGCGGCCTCTGGGTAAAACATCAATAAACTCAACCCTACCGCAAACAAGCACCGTCATGCCCGCCATCAAAGAGCCGATAGGATAAATCCGGGTCCTGTCTTCATAACGGAGCGGCAGATGAAAAATAAGATCCTGGATCACACGGATACCGAGCTTTTCCAGACGGCTTAACGTTTGGGCTCCTATCCCTGACAATTTACCAACCGGCTGGTTAAGGTAATTCACGTTGACCCATGAATAAAGACTAAATCCGCATAAATGAACAAAAATTGGCGCTGATTATAAAGGAAAAAACGAAATCAATCTGCCGCTTTGTCTACTGATTTTTAAATATTAAGATGCTGGATATTCCTGGGGTTTCAGAAACATAATCCCATCCATTTCCACACCGGCATTTTTAGGCAAAGCGGCAACACCAATAGCGGCCCTTGCGGGGTAAGGCTCTTGAAAATAACGCCCCATGATTTCATTGACCAAGGGAAAATGTGATAAATCAGTTAAAAAAACATTCAACTTGACTATATCATCAAGGCCTCCTCCCGCGGCTTCTGCAACGGCTTTTAAATTGTCGAATACCTGGGTGACTTGCGCCGTCATATCGCCTTCGACAATTGTCATGGTTTCAGGCACCAAGGGGATTTGTCCTGAAAGATAAACAGTGTGGTCGACTTTGACGGCTTGTGAATAAGTCCCGATGACCTTGGGCGCTTTATTTGTCTGGATAATTTCTTTAGTCATTTTTGATCCTGCTTAAACGGGTTGCCAGAAGAGGTAATAAGTGCTGTCATCAAAGTCATTATATCGATTATTTCTTAGGTACATAATTACTTAACAATATACACGAAATAATTTGAGGATTAATATCCCATCCCCTTAACCCTCACGAAGTGAAAGGGCGTATGATTTTAAAACCCGCATCCCGGCATTCTCTCAGAGGGAGAAGGCTTTTTTTGAATTTCAGAGGCCCCATAATTCACCACGGCCGCCCTTTAACCCTGTACCTTATCTAAAAGTTCTCAATCAATACATCAGCAAATTCGCTGCACTTGACTTCCATGGCGTTATTCATCAGGCGCGCGAAATCGTAGGTTACCCGTTTGCTGGCGATAGCGGCGTCCATCGCGCTGATAATGGCGTCCGCCGCTTCAAACCAGCCCATATAGCGCAACATCATTTCACCCGACAGGATCAATGAGCCGGGATTGACTTTATCCAGATTCGCGTATTTGGGCGCAGTGCCGTGGGTGGCCTCAAAAACAGCCGTCCCGGTTTGATAATTGATGTTGCCGCCGGGCGCGATACCGATTCCGCCCACTTGCGCGGCCAAGGCGTCGGATAAATAATCGCCATTCAAATTCAAGGTGGCGATCACATCAAAATCTTCTGGCCGCGTTAACACTTGTTGCAGGGCGATATCAGCAATGGCATCTTTAATCAAGATGCGGCCGCTTGCCAAAGCGTCCGCCTGTTCTTTATTCGCGGCTGCTTCGCCTGACTGTGAACGGGTTTTTTCCCATTGCGCCCATGAATACGTTTGCCCGGCATATTCACGTTCGGCGACGGCATAAGCCCAGTTACGGAATGCCCCTTCGGTGAATTTCATAATATTGCCCTTATGCACAATCGTCAGACTTTTGCGTTTATTGATCAGGCAATAGTCAATGGCAGAGCGAACCAAGCGTTCCGTGCCCTCTTGTGACACGGGCTTGATGCCAATACCCGAGGTTTCCGGAAAACGGATTTTACTGAATTGTTTGGGGAAGTTTTCCTTCAACAGGCGCATGAATAGCTTGTTTTCGTCGCTGCCTTGCTCAAATTCCAGGCCTGCATAAATATCTTCAGTATTTTCCCTGAAAATAACCATATCAACCGCGCCAGGATTTTTTACCGGCGAGGGCACGCCTTGAAACCACCTGACCGGACGCAGGCAAACATACATATCCAGCAATTGCCGCAACGCCACGTTTAAAGACCGGATACCGCCGCCTATTGGCGTGGTCAACGGACCTTTAATGGACACTAAATAATTCCGGCAGGCGTCAACGGTTTCATCAGGAAGCCAGGTATTTAAAAGCGTATTGGCTTTTCCACCCGCATAAACTTCCAGCCAGTGAATTTTCCTTTGCCCACCATAAGCGCTTGCAACCGCCGCGTCTAAAACGCGAACCGTGGCACGCCATATATCCGGCCCGGTTCCATCCCCTTCTATGTAGGGAATGATAGGGTTATCAGGCACGACGAGCTTACCATTTTGCATCGTTATGGCGCTGCCGTTAGGCGGTGGCGTGAGACGGGTCATAGAAAACTCCTGATAAAATTAAATTGAATATGCAACAAAAGAAAAAGGCAAAAGGGGTTTTAATAAAAAACCCGTCTCGCTTTTCTGCCGCTAGCAAGTGGTATCATAACAAAGGAAAAGTTGGTTGTCTTAAGCTTGTAAGCTTAAAAACGCATTTATGAAAATGGAATTGGGCAATGGGATGCCGGAAATAAGCTTCGCTAACGAAGTAGTGTTGCGACTGTAAAATGATCTGTTTTGAGCTGGAAGGCTGGTATTTTTATCGTGGCTTTAGCTGGGAATGCATTTTTGGCTTATACGCAGAAGCTGGTTTGAACGGTCATAGAAACTGAAAGGTTCAAACTATTGAATCTGTAATGTCGAAGTTTAAGTTGCTGTATCTTGCAAGATGATTTATCGTATCGAAACGTTGGAAGATAAATAAAGACACCGATTAAAACTGTTTCGTTTACTTGCATGTACAACCGCAACACCGGTTATCACGCTTGCCATTCATAGACCTAATTTTGTACAATTCCTTTGATGGGATATGCAAGGGAGTGAAAGTCTATTGAATTTCCATCCCAACAACCTTTCTTGCATTCAATTCATAAGTCGACTGTAAGAATCAATGAGATCGCCAAGATGTTTTTAATTTTGGGATCCGATTTATCAACCCAGATCCTTTTGAACAGGGTAAATACCCATTATGTGAGATACCGCCATGAACCCCGAAACCCTCAAAGAGATTTTGCTTTACAGTTTTGCCTTTAACTATTCGATACTTCTGGTCTGGTTTGGCATGTTCTGCTTTGCCCACGACTGGATGTACCGCCTTCATTGCCGATGGTTCAACCTCTCGGCCGAAACTTTCGACACACTCCACTATGCCGGTATGAGCGTTTATAAAATCGGGGTCATCCTGTTAAATATCGCGCCGCTTGTCGCACTTTGGCTGGTATTCTAAAACGGGTATCAAAAGATGAGTTAACGTTCTATCGATCCCCTGCAATCCTTGGACGGTACTGATATCACCGCATGTAAGACATGTGAGATGATCCGTTAGGTTTTTTATACAATAATCATTTTTTATAACCCAAATCAAAGTACTGGAAAAAATCAGGCAACTTTCCCTTCAATAAATAAATCGAAGATTCGGATCTTGAAGAACGAAATATTGTTTTTCAACAGATAGACGAATAATTGCGCACACGGCTGAAAATATCCGTGCTGGTTTCATAACGGCAATACACTTAATTTTATGCAATCTATTCTTGTTACTTCCACAATCATTTAATCCCTAAGAACATAATTTCCGATGTCTCATGGTTACCTTAGCCGTTCAATTCTTTCTAGGTTTGCTTTATGCCAATGCAGGTGAATGGCTGATGCACAAATATATTCTACATGCGTTGGGGAAAAAACTACATAGTTTTTGGGCATATCATTTGCATGATCACCATGCTATTTGCATCATTAACAATATGGTCGATCCAGGCTATCAAAAGTTGACCTTAACAACCTGGAATACTCAAAGTAAGGAACTGGTAGTGATGGCAGGTATTGTGCTGCTGCATGTGCCAATCTTCTCCATATTTCCCTCATTTACCAGCGCGGTCTATGCGTCTCTAGCCCTTTATTATTACAAGCATCGTAAAGCCCATCTGGATCTGGTTTGGGCCAGGCGGCATTTGCCTTGGCATTATGAACATCATCTTGGCGGAGCCAACGCAAATTGGTGTGTCACTTGGCCATGGTTTGATTACCTCATGGGAACTCGGGTTAAAAGCAAAGCTCCGGATTGATCCGCATAAAAAGCTTAACACAGCAGTTTTAGGCTTACACCTCCTATAGGTAAAGCGGACGCTGGAAATCAACTACATTGAGATTTCTGTTCGTTGAACTTTAATCGCAAACGCGGAAATGCACATAAGCATCACAAAAAATCCATAATGGACGCAATCCTCTATGTTTTGAGAGGCGGTATTCAGTGGCGGATAATTCCGAAAGATATCCCGCCTTGGAAAACCGTATACGACCATTTCAGCAAATGGAACAAACGGGCATCCGGGAAAAATGCCTGGATCGGTTGATGGCCTACCACCGCCAAAAAGAAGGTCAAGCCGCTCTACCCAGTTACGTGATCATCGATGCGCAATGCGTAAAACCCAGCACGCCAGCGAAGAGCGAGTGAGTGATATTGGTAAAAAAGTTAAAGGGCATAAGCGGCACATTATTGTGGTGGATATTCTCGACAACCCGCTCTAAGTTAGGGTCCATGCCGCCAACCTGAGCGACACCAAAAGCGCTTGCGAAGTATTGGAAGGGGCGGCCAGCAAATTCCCATCACTGAAAGCATTTTCCGGGGATACGGGTTATTGTGGCACCGCTCTTAAGTTTACTTCTACCAAAATAGGGATGATATTGCGTATTTCGGAAAAGATCGAAGGGAATTGGGCTGTCCTGCCAAAACGATGGGTAGTCGAGCGAACTTTTTCTTGGCCAGGCTATTTCCGAGGCTTATCAAAGGATTTCGAAATACTGCCTGCAACTGCTGAAAATGTGATCCGAATTGCGATGCTAAAATCAACTCTTGCAAATTGTTGTTAATGTTTTGCCAGACAGCTTCTTATAATTCACAACAAACCCACTATCAAACGCTCACAGTCACTTCAAAACCCAAGTGCCGAATATCATCGGCAAATGCATTTAATATTTCGGTTGACAGCGGCGCCAACAGAATAGCCTCCGGCTGCAACGACGGCCTTGCAAGTGTATATAGCATCACTCGCTGCAAGTCACAACCCCTTTCTTTAATGCGTTTCAACAAATCAAGATAGGCCTGTTTTTCCTTGTCAGAGAAGCCTTGCCTGTTATAGTCAACCAAACAGGTTTGCAGTTTTGTTTTGCATAACCTCGCCGAAAGCATCAGGTTTTTCATGCTTGCCTTGCAGCTTTGCGCAGTATTGTTAATCAAAGCCCTGCCTTCTTCTGTAGCGCTGTCCAGCTTAAACCAGACTTCGCCGCCATAAGATTGTAA
Organism: Methylococcales bacterium; assembly: GCA_028712795.1. Taxonomy (GTDB): domain Bacteria; phylum Pseudomonadota; class Gammaproteobacteria; order Methylococcales; family Methylomonadaceae; genus Methylobacter_C. Next base: position 45,907 of record JAQTPT010000010.1, on the reverse strand, counting down.
TATCTTCAGACCAGCCTGAACTTTAGTTTGATGCACTAAACTGCCATTAGTGATCAACACATAGTTACTTTGCGGAAATACCCCTGCCTCTGTCGCTATCTTGCCAATCAACTCCACCGCCCGGGCAAAATCCTTCAAGCTAGTCGGCTCACCATTACCGGCAATGGCAATATCCTTAATGACCCGCTTATCTTCATCAACCTGGAAACGCTCATAGAAATCACCATTAAGCACATCATCAAGAAAAAAACTTAGCTCGTCTTCCAATAATTTATAATCCATGTCTGGCGCGGCGCCAATTTTTAGATCGGGCACCTGGCAATAAATGCAGCGCCAGTTGCACGCGTTGTTGGGATTAAAGTTGATGCCTACAGACAAACCACCCATACGCCTTGAAATAACCGGGTAAACATATTTTAATCCGACAATATCGGAGCAATGATTTGTTGTTGTCAGTTTCGAGACCATAATCCTACTTTGAAGTAATTTTTAATCATACTATTCTACGGTGTTACATAGCATTCATTTAATTTTTTTGGAAAGCTCCAGCTTATCAATGTAGTTAATGTCTTTTCCAAAATCAGAAATCGCTGAATAAAAACCATGCCTAAAAGAAAATGGAAAAAAGAGTTTTTTCAGTTTGCTGCTGCCACCGTCATTAAGGATATACTGTCAGCAAAAATTACCCAGGATATTGCACTGGAAATATGAATTTATGCGAATCAATAACTTACTAACCTTAATTGCATTGAGCCAGCTTGGAGCTTGCTCTGTCGTTCCGGGTCAGCATCTATGGCATTTTAACTCTCAGCCAAGCGAAGAGATGCCTGTTGCGGAAAACAATGCAGCCATTTTGAAAAAAATCGATTTTGAACCCATTACGCCTCAGTTAATCGATTACCTGGAAAAAGATTTCAGCAACGTTAGCTTAGGTTACAATACCGGTTCCGGCAGTGCGGAATTTGCTCGCGGCAGTAACTCTACAGGATCACGTAGTCTGTATATGATCAATGGCCGGATGACCATGGCTGAAGCACTGAGTGATGCAGGGGGAATAAACCAGGATTTTGCCGACGCGGCCCGAATCTTTATCTTCAGAGGCGGCACGGGAAAATCGAAAATTTATTATCTGGATGCCAAATCACCCGATGCATTCTTGTTGGCTGACCGTTTCCCTTCACAGCCCCATGATGTTATTTTTATTGATTGGATAGGGGGAATCCGCTGGAATCAAATTATCGAGCAGATTCAACCCACTATAAACCTCCTGAATACAGTTATCCTTGGCATACTGCATTTGAGGCTTTAGGGCTTGTGTTGCGGGTTGCGCCGCAAAATTTTTTCGAAATCAGAGAGAATATACGGCTTTTAGCAATTGAAAAGTCTGATGATTAGTTTTATAAGGTTCCGTCCAAAACACTTTGGTAGTCATTTTGTTTTAACAGTTCTTTTTGTTTGTCCAGCCAGACTTTCTCGTTCATGGGCGCACAAGCTATTGCTGCTGCCGCAAGATAATCACAGACAGGATAAATGTCGATCAGGAAACTGCCTTGAGCGCCGAATTGTTGGTCAATCTGGCCAGTTACCAACGTCGCGCCATCAACTACTGCGTGCGCTTTGTTCTTTTACCGAATCCAGCTTGAATGGCTATAGCTGACTACTCGGCTGTCAAAGGTGACCATAAATAAAACAATCATATAAGTATTTATACGGATAGTAAAAATGAATAATCTATGGAACACTGATGATCGCGAGGAAGTCATTATTTTTGGCGTTGCTCCGTTTCCAGGGTCTTTAGCACACATAAAACCCGTAATAACGCAAGATCGAAATGTTAGAGAGCCAGAATAGGCAATGCTGAATTAATCAGCAAGCAAGCAATTGATTTATATAGCTGATAATTCGTTATAAATATTGGCAAAATCTTTACAAATTAAAGTCTTGCGTTTTATTTATTGCGTTTTTGGGTATTCAAAAAATGCCAACCCTCGCAAACCCATCATCAATCACGAGGACAGCATCATGAAAACTAATATCCCCAGCAATACCCTTAAACCCGCCTGTCGTTTCAAAACGTCGTTTTTAACCACCTCAGTGGTCGCAGCGCTAGCCATGGCTCTTGCCAGTCCTGCGGAAGCAGATGACACCAACACGTCCACTGGAAAGGGCGCGCTTCCATCGACTACCAGAGGAACTTACAACACCGCCGATGGATACTATGCACTTTCTTCCAACTACACTGGAAGTAGCAACATCGCCATTGGAGCCCGGGCGCTTTATTCCAACACCACAGGAGATGGCAACGTTGCCAATGGAAATTCCGCACTTTATACCAACACCACAGGAAATTACAACACTGCCACTGGAGTCCAGGCGCTTTATGCAAACACTACAGGAAACCAAAACACTGCCACTGGAGCTGTCGCGCTTGCACAAAACACCACAGGAAATAGCAACACCGCAAATGGAAATCTTGCACTTTTTTTCAACACCACAGGAAGTTCCAACACTGCCATTGGAGATCAAGCACTTTCAGTTAACACCATAGGAAATTACAACACCGCAAATGGATCCTATGCACTTTGGCAAAACAGCACAGGACATTACAACATTGCCAATGGATATGATGCACTTTCCTATAACTCCACAGGAAGTTACAACACAGCCAATGGAAGCTATGCGCTTTATTCCAACACCAGAGGAAGTAACAACACCGCCGTAGGGTTTAAGGCGCTTTTATCTAACATCACAGGAAGTCGAAACACAGTTATGGGCTATCTGGCAGACGTTACTTCAGGCGGACTTACTAATGCGACAGCTATCGGCTATAAAGCAAAAGTCAACGCCTGCAACAAGGTGCGGATCGGCAATACCTCGGTCACCCGAATCGAAGGGCAAGTGCCTTGGTCATCGACTTCCGACAAGCGCCTTAAAAACCACATCAACGATTTGCCTTTGGGACTCGACTTCATCACCCAATTGCGCCCTGTAGAATATATCCGCAACAATAATGCGGCGAAAACAAAAGAGTGGGGCTTCATCGCGCAAGAGCTGCAACAGACATTAAGCGATGCGGGTTACAAGAACGCCGGTATCATTGAGGAAGACGGCTCACCGGACAAATACATGACCGTGCGCTATAACGATCTTCTGGCACCGATGATTAAAGCCATTCAGGAGCAGGATAAAACGATTGCGGTTTTGCTAAAAAGAATTGAGGCCCTGGAGAAAAAGTAATCTCGCCTTGGGGCGTTGTTTGAATAAAGCCGAGAAGGGCGTGCAATGCCTCATTTCCCATCAGCTTAATCGGTTGGTGTTGTAAACGGTGGGCAGAAAAGCGTTGCCCACCCTACGTTTTTAAATGCCCATAAGCCGGTAACGTTTCCAGCCGTTTATCTTCCAACGGTTTACCTACCGTAAAATGATAAAGGCTTTGAAATTGCTCATCCTTGAAGCCTAAAAGCTCATGCACGCTGTCATCAAAGTAACAGCCGATGCCTGTGCCGCGAATGCCCGCCGCTTCCGCTTCCAGATAGAGCACTTGACCTATCAGGCCGCATTCCCAGAACAAGCGGCGGTAAAGCCACGGTGTTGTTTCGATGGTTTCGCAGAATTCCGCGACCATGCCCAGGCTAAAGGCGCTGTCGCTAGCAATCGGTTGATGGCAGGAAAGCGTTTTGGCTTGTACCCTGCAATCGCCTGAATACAAGTGGTATAGCGGTATTACTTGAGATATTTTTTGCCAGTCAAATTCAGCCAGGGTTGCGGCCCGCAATTTTTCCAGCGCATTTTGATCCCTTGGCAGCGCGTATAAACCGGGCGCTAAACCTTCAACACGATGGACAAAAATAAACAGATGAATTTTCGGTGGCCAAGGCCAGAATTCGGATGCGGCTGTTGTGGGTAACACGGCGGCCAGCATCCGGTAAAAATCAGTTTGCGGCATCGGCGTCATTCTGCCGTCAAACTGTTGGGCGCTGCGGCGTTGACGGATGATTGCCGTGGCTGTTTTGGCGCAGGATGATTTTATGATGTGCTGCCGGGCGATTGGCTTGTCAGGTTCTTCCGTTCGCGGTTTGCTGGCGGCAAAAGCGACTTCATCGATGATCGGCCATTTATAGAGGTGATAGGCGCGAAGGCTATCGGCTTTTCCGGACCAGGTACCTGTTTGCGCATGTTCCAATAGGATTCTGATATCCAAGGGCTTGCTGCCAGCCTGTGTATTAATCCGGCAAATAAGATCGGGGAATTCGTGTTCAAGTGGTTTGAAGTCATCGCTCCGGGCAAGCCCCAATAGCTTGGCGATATCATCATCGGACCATTCTGCCAGTAATTGAATTGACCATCCCAGCGTCGCCGCCGCGTAATGTAACGCGCCCAAGGCATGGCCAATATCATGCTGGCAATAACGGAAAGCCCGTTCGCCGTATTTCCAGGCTTCCCGCCAATGAACTGAAGACAAGCCAATCAGAATAACGGATTCAGGAACATTGTCCGTAAACTGACAACGCTGTTCAAGACTATGGTCGTGACTGACATAGTGGTAAACCCCGGATTTAATAAAATCATTGCCCGTACTGATCAAATAAGCTTCGGTTGGATGCAGGTTGCCGCTGGATGGATTGCAGCGTAATGCCCATCGGCTTGGCCCGAACTGTTTCCAGGCCGACAGGCCAAACGCCAGTTCAAGCAACAAACCGGCATTTGCCAGCGTTAACGGTTTGGCCGGTATTGTTTCCGGGTTATCCAGGCCGGCAAATAACGGTTCAAGTTCAGTCCCCGTCTTGGGCAGAGTAACAATATCACAGCCGGAAAAGCGTCGAAATTGATCGGGTTGATCGTCCCAATCGATTGAATCAGGGCCTTTGGCGTATCGCTCCAACCGGTGTTTGGTACGATTGTGGTAGTTTATGACGGTTTCGGTTTGCTTATTCATAACGACTTCAATACAAGGAGGATCAGCCATTTTCCAACGGGAAGTGGACTGTAGCACAGGGGGGCCAGGTAGAATCAACATAAGGCACCACGATGACACGGGAAGTTCAAGGCTTGATCATTATTCTTCGTGTCGTCGTGGTGAAAATTTTAGCATTTACTTAACACCGTTAATTGATTCGCTTAGCCTCAACTACCAAATCCTCGGCCCAGCATCCAACGGGGTTACCCAAATTTCTGTCCTTATCTTCAAAACGCACCAGCCAAACAGAGCGGGACGGTTCATCTTCAACATGTCCAATCATGGTAATAACACCGCGAGCTCCGGCTTCGGCCAATATTTTGCCTTCGAAACCTTCGGGTATTGTACCATCATCTGTAATCGTATTGGCGGCATAGACGACATCACCGATATCTAAATCTTCTACAGTCATTTCATAATCCTCATTTATTTTGTAGCAAAGCCTACATTGTTAGTCGATTGTCTGATTGAAACCTGTTTGTTAAGACGTTGTTTATTGTATAACTTGTTTATTAAGGCTTTGTTAAACAGTCTATTAGCGAATAAATAACGAAATGGCATACAGGTTGCTATAAGTATTATCAAGAACGATGCCACTCATTCAGGAGAACATAAAAATGATTACATTAACAGAAAAAGCCGTTAGCGCTGTTGGCCGGTTTATTGCCGGTTCGGAAACGCCCTTAGCGGGTTTGCGGATAGAAGTGACCGATGGTGGCTGCTCGGGTTATCAATACGGACTGAAGCTTGAAGGCAGCCACACACCGGAAGATACTGTTATTGATTGCGGCGACGTGAAGGTGTTTATCGACCCGGTTAGCATGCCAATGCTGGACGGCATGTCCATCGATTTTCTCGATAGCCTCGAAGGTTCGGGATTCAAGTTTACCAATCCTAACGCAGTTAAGAGCTGCGCTTGCGGGACTTCTTTTAACACCAGCGCCGAAGGCGCTGGAAAACCCTGTTCGTAATGTAGGGTGGGCAATTTTATTTGCCCCCTTTTATTGCATGTATCGCAACACGGTGGTCAGAAAAGCTCTGCCCACCCTACAAGCTACCCAGCTAATCCGAGGATAAATCAATGTGGGACTATTCAGACAAAGTAAAAGAGCATTTTTTTAACCCAAAAAATGCCGGCGCGGTTGTTGATGCCAATGCAACAGGCGAAGTGGGTTCAATCAGTTGCGGGGACGCTTTGAGGCTTACGCTAAAAGTCGATGATGATAGTGAAGTCATCCTTGAAGCAGGTTTTCAAACTTTTGGTTGTGGTTCCGCAATTGCTTCCTCCTCGGTTCTGACTGAAATCATTAAAGGCATGACGCTGGATGAAGCTCTAAAGGTGACCAATCAGGATATCGCCGATCATCTCGAGGGATTGCCGCCCGAAAAAATGCACTGTTCGGTAATGGGACGGGAAGCGCTGCAAGCGGCGATTGCCAATTATCGCGGAGAAGAATGGAAAGACGACCATGAAGAAGGCGCGCTGATCTGTAAATGTTTCGCGATTGATGCCGTGATGATTGAAGAAATGGTCTGGGCCAATAAATTGCGGACTGTTGAAGATGTCACCAATTTCACCAAGGCGGGCGGAGGTTGCGCAGCTTGTCACGAAGACATTGAAGCCATTCTGGAAAAAGTGCTGGCAGAAAAAGGCGAGAAATTTGACCCAAAAGCCGCCCCCGTGGAAGCTCCCATTAAAATCGCAGCCGTTAAAGCGCCACTGACCAATTTGCAACGCATCAAAAAAATCGAGCAGGTGCTGGAGTCGCTAAGACCGGCGCTGATGGCGGATGGCGGGGATGTGGAACTGGTTGAAGTGATGGGTAACACGGCTTATGTCAATATGACCGGCGCATGTAATGGCTGTCAAATGGCGGCAATGACCATTGCGGGAATTCAACAACGCCTGATGGAAGTCATGGGCGAATTCATTAAAGTTGTACCGGCCACGGAAATGTCGAAGTTAGTCAATATTGAGGTGGCATGATGACTGATATATATCTGGATAATAATGCGACCACCAAGGTTGATCACGCCGTGGTCGATGTGATGATTCCTTATTTTCTTGAACAATACGGCAATCCATCCTCCATCCATAAATTTGCCGATGGCGTGGCGCGGGGTCTTAAACATGCCCGCCAACAGGTTCAGGCGCTGATTGGTTGTGAACATGATTCTGAAATCATTTTTACATCCTGCGGCACCGAATCAAATTCAACAGCCATTCTTTCAGCGATTAAAGCACAGCCGGACAAGAAAGAAATCATTACCACCGCAGTGGAACATCCCGCGATTCTAAGTTTGTGTGACTATCTTGAAAAAGATGGTTACACCATTCATCGAATGCCGGTTGATAAGGCAGGCCGCTTGAATTTGAATGCCTATCAGAATTTATTGTCCGATCAGGTGGCAATTGTATCAGTGATGTGGGCGAATAATGAAACAGGCACTATTTTCCCTGTTGCTGAAATGGCGGAAATGGCTAACGCAAAGGGTGTGATGTTTCATACCGACGCGGTTCAGGCGGTGGGCAAGATTCCAATGATGCTGCAAGATACCAAAATTGATATGTTGTCGTTGTCCGGGCATAAGCTTCACGCGCCAAAAGGCATTGGTGTTTTATACTTGCGCCGTGGCACGCGATATCGTCCTTTGTTACGCGGCGGTCATCAGGAGCGCGGCAGGCGGGCCGGGACTGAAAACAGTGCCTCTATAGTTGGCTTAGGAAAAGCCTGTGAACTGGCTCAAGAGTTCATCGAATATGAAAACACCAAAGTTAAGGCCATGCGTGACCGTCTTGAACGCGGCATCACTGAACAGATTCCACATTGTTTTGTCACTGGCGATTTATACAACCGTTTACCGAATACGACAGACATCGCCTTTGAATATATCGAAGGCGAGTCGATTTTGATGTTGTTGAATAAGGCAGGGATCGCAGCTTCCAGTGGTTCAGCCTGTACTTCCGGTTCACTTGAGCCTTCGCATGTGATGCGGGCGATGGATATCCCCTACACTGCCGCTCACGGCACCATCCGCTTTTCCTTTTCACGCTATAACACAATGTCGGAAGTCGATACTGTGTTGAAAGTGATGCCAGGTATCGTTGCCACTCTGCGTAAGTTGTCACCCTATTGGGAGGGTGATGGCCCGGTAGTTGATCCAGAAAAAGCGTTTGCACCCACTTATGCGTAGGGTACGCATTGCGTCCCTTTTTAGACCGATAGTATTGCTGGAAACCCCCAAATGGTACGCGGTGCGTACCCTACGGTGAATTATGAAAACTCAGGCACGCCAAATCATCATAGACGACACGACGCTCAGGGATGGCGAACAATCAGCGGGAGTCGCTTTTTCGCTGGTGGAAAAGCTGGCGATCGCAACTCAGCTTTCCGGGTTGGGCGTGCAGGAGTTGGAGATAGGCATTCCGGCAATGGGAGCTGTTGAAAGGGAAGAAATCAAAGCCATTGCCGCATTGGGATTGCCCTCAACGCTACTGGTCTGGTCTCGAATGCGCCGCGATGATTTACACGCTTGTGTTGGCTTGAATGTGGGTAAAGTCGATTTGTCTATTTCGGCTTCCGACCAGCATATTCAACATAAGCTTAAACAAAGCCGTCAATGGGTGTTAAGCACGATCAATAGCTGTGTTCAGGAAGCACGGGCTCTGGGTTTGGACGTCTGCGTAGGCATGGAAGACGCCTCTCGGGCAGACGTGGGTTTTTTAATAGACATGACTGATGCTGCGCAACAGGCAGGTGCGAGCAGAATCCGTTTCGCCGATACGGTAGGTATTATGGAACCTTTCGGCGTGTTTGAGACGATTAAAAAATTACGGGCGGCGACAGATCTGGAAATTGAAATGCATGCCCATGATGACTTGGGTCTTGCGACTGCCAATACACTGGCGGCAGCACTGGCTGGAGCAACGCATGTCAACACTACCGTTAATGGTCTGGGCGAACGCGCGGGAAATGCTGCATTGGAGGAGGTTGTAGTGGGTTTAAAGCAGTTGTATGGTTTTGAAACCGGCATCTTGCTACAGAATTTTCCTTTGTTATCCGAGCAGGTGGCACGGGCATCCGGGGATGCCATCGGCAGTCGAAAAAGTTTGATCGGCAAAAACGTATTTAGCCATGAAGCGGGCATCCATGTCGATGGGTTGTTAAAAGACCCGAATAATTATCAAGGCGTTGACCCCGCCATCGTCGGGCGAAGGCATCAACTGATTTTAGGGAAGCATTCAGGCACGCAAGGCGTTATTCATGCCTATAAACAAATTGGCATTGCGGTTAACCGGTTACAGGCACAAAAGCTGTTGACTCAAGTGAGGCTTTTTGTAAGCAGCACGAAACGCTCGCCAAAAACTGAAGACTTAAACCTCTTTCACCAAAATCTTTAGAGGACGATTCATCATGAACGAACATATTGAATTGCAATCATGCGAACCAGAAGTTAAAGAGTCTGTAGAAATACCCGATCAGGATGACCTGTATCCCGGAACGTTTTTCAGGATACCCGGGCCTCCAAGGTTGGGTAAAACCGGTTGGATTTTGAATTAAGGTTCGATTATTCACCACGTAGTCACATAGAGCGCGAAATTTAAACAAAGTTTTTCTGCTTCGTGCTTAAAACCGGCACGAGACCTGTTAGTTTTGAACCTGTCTGGTTTAATGCAGGGTGTTCCTCTCTAAAATGGGTTAGCCCCTTTGCTTATTCTTCGAGTCTTCTTGATGTTACTGCTTTATGTTGATGCATACTTGGAATTCACACACCCAAAAGGCGCTTAAAAATGGTTATGGTCATGTTAGATACTGTTAAACCCAAGACAGATAAACCCAAGGCAGAAACGACACTGCGTTTTCTAGCCCAATGGCATGAAGATGTCTACTGTGTTTTTGGTCGTGATCCCGCTGCCCATAGCGTCTGGGAAATATTGCTGACTTATTCCGGTGTCCATGCAGTGCTGATCCATCGGATTAGCCACCGTCTATGGAAAGCCAACTGGAAATTGACCGCGAGGATTTTAGCCGCAATGGCCAAAATGTTCACTAATGTTGAAATTCATCCAGGCGCAACCATCGGGCGGCGCTTATTTATCGACCACGCATTAGGCGTGGTGATCGGTGAAACAACAGAGATTGGCAATGATGTCACTTTGTACCATGGCGTTACCTTGGGCGGCACTACCTGGAATAAGGAAAAGCGGCATCCGACACTGGGAAATAATGTCCTGGTAGGCTCTGGCGCTAAAGTTCTTGGGGCTATTACCTTAGGCAATAATGTCCGTGTCGGCGCTAACTCAGTGGTTGTTAAAGATGTCCCGCCATGCTGCACAGTGGTCGGAATTCCGGGACGCGTTATTCAAACCAAGGGTACAAAAATACAAAACCGGCATGGTATCGACTTGGATCATCATTTAATTCCAGACCCGGTTGGCAAAGCGATTGCCTGTTTGATTGAACGGATTGATGAACTGGAAGCCGGGGCAACAAAGTTGCCTAAAGTAACGGTTGAAGAGGATTGTGATAATTGCGAAGCGGAAAGCGTTTGTGTTCCCAAGAAAGAAAGTCCGGTAAAGCTGGCGGTGAGGGGTTAAATGGATCTGTTGGATTTTGAAGCACAAGGTTTGTATTTTGAAGAACCGGATGTTTTGGGTGTTAAAGAAATGATAGCGGTCGCAGCGGAAAACTATGCGACAGGCGATGCCGAACTGCCTTTATTGAGGGCTTATTTTCTCGCGCCTGAATCCTTGAACGTTTTGGTTGCCCTTAACCGTTTCTACTATTACCAACACCGGTTGGAAGACGCTTTGAATGCAACCCTTAAAGCCCTGTCTGTCATAAGACCTATGATTGGTTTTCCTGAGGATTGGCGTGATTTGAAACAAAGCCATATTAATAATGCCCCCGCAAATTTATTAACTCAGGTCAGGTTATATTTGTTTACGTTGAAAGCGATAGGGTTCTTAAATATGCGCTTGGAGTGTCTGGATGTGAGCCAGGGTATTTTTGAAAAATTGGTGGGATTGGATAGCAAAGACCGGATCGGCGCAAAAGGATTACTGGAGTTGGTTATTAAGCGTAAAGAGGAAAAAACAAAGTTTTAATTATCGGAGTAAGATCATGTTTAAAGATAAAAACGCGTCATTGCTTGGAATAGTGAGCTTAGCGATGTTTATCATGCTGGTGATCTATCTGCTAACTCAGGATGCCACTTTAGTCGGCCCTATTTGAATGTAACCGGAGAAACCCCATGAGTTTTGAAGAAGAAATGGAAGAGCTGGAATCGGCTGAAGACTTTTTACAGTATTTTCAACTGGAATACGAACCCAGCGTGGTGCATGTCTACCGCTTGCACATCCTGCAACGTTTTCATGATTATTTACAAAAAGCCGCCGATGAAATGCCGGAAAATGAACCGGCAAAGCGGGCGGTCTACGCTAAATTACTTCTGCGTGCTTATCAGGATTTTGTTGAGTCCGATGCGCAAACGGAAAAAGTGTTTAAGGTCTTTTCCATGGGCGAGCCGCAATCCGCTTTTGTTCCCCTCGGCGATATAAAAACATGAGGCCCGATCGCTTCGATGAAGGCCGGTTTGAATTTGGCGAATCCGTCCGGGTCACCAGAAACATCCGCAATGACGGCACTTATCCCGGTATGGATGTAGGTACTTTATTGGTTCGCCGGGGCAGTATGGGTAATGTCGTGGAAGTCGGCACTTTTCTGCAAGACCAGGTTATTTTTACCGTGCATTTTCTAAATCATGGGCGAATGGTGGGTTGCCGCTTGGAAGAACTGATCGGTGAGGATGAGCCCTGGAATCCGAGCCGCTTTGAGTTTAGGGACAAAGTTGTTTGCAATATTGATTTAGGCGTGCAGGGTAATGTCCTGTTTGCTAAAGGCTCTGAAGGTGAAGTTTTTAAGGTGATCAGAGACAGCGAACAGATTCAATACCACGTCTCTTTTCAGGGCAGAACCCTGCAAGTGCCTGAGTCGGCGCTTGCCCCTGCCCACCCGGAATCATTCAATGAGCCAGAGTCTTGATATGAACCCGCCTGACAAACCGGCCAAGGTTGATCCTTATACGTTGTTAAGAGCGGCTCTGGCGCTATTTAAAAAGACACCGGATGAATTGCGACCCGATGAATTAAGGCAGGCAGAAGCTCAGGCCATCAATGAGTTCAAAATCGAAAGCCGTATCCTCAATGCGCCTGAAGCCGGCGCCGTAATTATTTCCGATAAGGAATTGCAGGACGCTTACCAGGAAATCCGTGATCGTTATGAGAATGATGATTCGTTTTTCAGCGACCTGGAAAAAAACCATTTGAACCATGAAAGCCTGAGTGCCGCGCTTTACCGTCAATGCCGGGTCAATGTGGTAATGGAACTGATTGCTTCACGTTCACCGGACATCAACGAAGTGGAGATAGGCATCTATTACCATCTACATACAGAGCAATTTAACCGCCCTGAACAGCGTGAAGCCTGCCATATATTTATCAGTATTAATCCTGACTACCCCGAAAATACCCGTGAAATGGCATTATCCAGAATACAGGAACTCAGCGAAAAACTGCAAAAGAAGCCTTATAAGTTTGCTGAACTGGCTTTAAAACATTCTGAATGCCCCACAGCCTTGCAAGGCGGCGTTCTGGGTATTGTGCCGCGCGGCAAGCTTTATCCGGAACTGGATGATGTGCTTTTTAAGATAAAAGCCGGTGAAGTGAGTGAAGTTGTCGAATCGGAAATTGGTTTTCACCTCGTTTTATGCAAGCAAATAAAAAAAGCAGAAACCTTATCGTTACAAAAAGCGGCACCGAAAATACGTGAAATAATGAAAGAACGTTCACGGCGAACTTGTCAGCGCGCATGGTTAGCCAGTTTACCGAAGTAATCCTAAGGAATTATCCATGAGCGATAAAGAAATCAAACATTGTTCCTTTTGCGGCATAGCTCAATCCCCTTCAGTCCCGTTGATTGCTGGTAGCGAGGGGTATATTTGTGGCGATTGCGTCCTATTGGCCAATCAGGTCGTCAGCAATTGGAGCCGGAAAAAAGAGCTTTCAGAAATGCAGGGGCCATTGCCTATCCCGGCAAAGATCAAGGCGCATCTTGATCAGTACATTATTGGCCAGGATCTGGCTAAAGAAATTTTGTCCGTGGCCGTTTATAACCATTACAAACGGCTTAAGCATGAAAGTGGCGATGCAGGCCTGGGCGAGTTTGATAAGGATGTTGAAATCGGTAAATCCAATATTTTGTTGATAGGCCCGTCCGGCACAGGCAAAACGCTATTAGCCAGCACACTGGCTAAAATTGTCGGCGTACCCTTTGTGATTGCTGACGCCACAACCCTGACTCAGGCGGGTTATGTCGGCGATGACGTGGAAAATATTCTGGTCAGGTTACTGGATGTTGCCGAGGGTAATATGGCGAGTGCGGAATGGGGTATTGTGTATCTGGATGAAATTGACAAGATTGCCCGTAGCCCGGAACAACAAACCGGAACTCGTGATGTTTCCGGTGAAGGCGTGCAACAGGCATTATTGCGATTAGTCGAAGGCTCCCACGTTAAAGTTTCCGGAAAAGGCCAGCGTAACAAGGAGGGTGAAACCATGATTGATACGCGTAATATACTGTTTATTGCAGGTGGCTCATTTCCCGGCCTGGAAAAACATGTTGAAAAACGCCTGGTGCCTACAAATTCTGCTATTGGTTTCCATGCTGAGGTGAACAATCCGGCTGACAAGCCAGCGCTTGAAGCGCTGCTTAATGCCACGCAACCCAGTGATTTGCGTAAATTTGGCTTGATTCCAGAATTTATTGGCCGATTTCCCGTGTTGGCGCCGTTGGAACCTTTGGACATAGATTCATTGATCAAGGTGTTAACAGAACCTAAAAATGCCCTGGTACGTCAGTATCAACAATTATTTGCCTACGAAGGGGTGGAGCTCACATTTGAAAAAGAGGCCCTGATTGAAATTGCCAAAAAAGCCATAGAACGCGAAACGGGAGCACGTGGATTACGCAGTATTATGGAGCAGATCTTAAGAAAAACCATGTTTGATATACCTTCTTGTGATGATGTTGAACAATGCATTGTTGATGCCAATGTCGTCAGAGGCGAAGGTGAAATCCGGCTAATTAAAAAAGATGAAATCAAACTCAGACAACAGGCTGGATAGAGCGAAATCCAACTCATAGGCATGAACTAATAGAACCGTAGGGTACGCATCGCGTACCACTAAAAAGCGTTCCGGGTAAACACAACCTCATAAGGTACGCGATGCGTACCCTACGCGGCAGTAATGAAATCACCTTATAAAAATAAAGGATCGACTTATGAAAACCGAAGACAAAATCCGTCATCAACTGGCGACCAACCCCATCATTCTTTACATGAAAGGCATTCCGGCGAATCCGCAATGCGGATTTTCCGCCAAATCGGTGGGTATACTGAATGCCACCAACATTCCTTACGCTTACGTGAATGTCCTGGAAGCACCCTTTATTCGTGAGAAGTTACCGAGCATTTCTCACTGGCCGACTTATCCTCAGCTATTTATTGCCGGTGAATTGGTTGGTGGCTGCGATATCATTGAAGAAATGTCAATCAACGGCAGTTTGTTGCCCTTATTAACAGCCGCAGCTCCAAAAAAAGCAGAACCCGAAAAAGACGTGTTATCCAGCTTTGATGTTGAACAACTGGTGCAACAAGGCATTTCAGATGCAAAAGTGCTGGTCGAAGGCGAAGGCTGTGACTTATTGATTACTGTTGTGAGTGATCAATTCATTGATCTGGCGCTGGTTAAAAAACAGCAATTGGTTATGGCAACGTTGAAAGAGCCCTTGGCCTCCGGAAAACTGCACGCAGTCAGCGTTAAAGCCTACACCCCGGATGAATGGCAGGCGGTACAGATAAACAAGGAACCGGGATTATTGCAAATACAGCTCTAAGGCCGAGTAATTTATAATTTTTCCTGAAATTTAAACGTCAAGAGTCCATTTATCAAGCGAGGATGCCATGGCTAAAGTAGGTATTTTTTTTGGGACAGATACCGGAAATACCCGGCGTGTGGCAAAAGATATTGCGACGGTGCTGGGCCAGGCTGTTGCAGCCAAACCGGTGAATATCCGTACTGCCAATGTGACTGATTTGCTTGCGTATGACACCCTGATTTTAGGCACGCCCACTTATGGCGAGGGTTTGTTACCCGGCTTATCAACCGGTAACGCCACTGAAAGTTGGGAGGAGTTTTTGCCAACAATGGCAGGGCAAGATTTCAGCGGCAAAAAAGTGGCGATTTATGGGCTGGGTAATCAAAAAAGCTATCCTACGGAATTCATTGATGCCGTGTTTTATTTATACGAGCAGTTTAAAGAATGTGGAGCCACAATCATCGGTGAATGGGCAACCGAAGGTTATAACTTCAAAAATTCTAAAGCGGTTGTTGATGGCAGCTTTGTAGGTCTGGCACTGGATCAGGAAAATCAGAAAGACCTCACGCCAGACAGGCTTGATGCCTGGTTAAAAATCCTGGCAAAAGATTGGGATTAATTTGCTCAGGTTGCCTTAGGAGATTTAACTCGCAACAAATAATTGAAATACAGGATTAACTATGGCAAACGACAAACTGAAACCAATCTGCACTCTTAATGAACTGCATGAAACACGTTTTTTAATTCGTCAGATTAGCTATAAGAAACAGCCAATTTCAGCCATTATTTTTGCTTTCGATGACTGTTCTTACGCTTATGTGAACCATTGTATGCACATGCACAGACCCTTAAACTGCGAACAGGATGCGATTTTTGACGAAACCGGAAAATATCTGCGCTGTTCCATGCACGGCTTTATCTTCGACCCTAAAACGGGAGAATGCCAAAGCCCGGTTTGTTATGGGCAAAGCTTGCAAGCGCTTCGTTTGGAAGAAATTGATGGCATACTCTATTTTTCCGAAAAGCATCTGACACTGATCGATTGATGGGGTTGGCAATGATAGAAGAATTAGCGGTCGTCGTAAAAATAGAAAACCATCAAGTTTGGGTTGAGAGCGGACAAAACAGCGCGTGTGGCGGGTGCCAGCAAAAAGCCTCATGCACAACCAACGCACTCGGCAGCGTCCTTAAAAAAAAATCAGTGCCTGTTGATAGCGACATTCAACTAAAAGCCGGCGATGAAGTCATGGTCGCCATTGACGAAAGCCTGTTGCTACGCGCGTCATTATTATTGTATCTTTTGCCCTTAATAGCCCTGTTTACCGGTGCTGGGATTGCCAACTGGCTCTTGGCGGATAACGCCCCCCCGTATGCTGATTTATGGATTGCCGGTAGCGCTTTCCTGAGTTTTTTATTTTCCCTATGGTTAATCAACAAGGCGCAAAGTCTGTTGATACTGAATTATTACGCCAGGCCTGTCGTAGTCAGGAAGATTTAACCCGGCACGCCAATATGAATGTTTGGGCGATTAAAAAAGATACGCCGCTTAAGCTTCTGTTATTGGAACTGGTGCATCGTTACGGAGAAAATACCCTCGCGCTGAACACCCGGGAACAGCATTATCAAGCCATTGATCTATGCACAATTAGCGACCCTACCCTTTCGGCCTACATTTATACTTTTGGCCAAAGCACAGGGCGCTATGGCATAGACCTCAGATATCCCATTTCTGCCCATAATATTGTCGGCGAAAATGAAGACCTGACCTTGGATCAAATCATTGAGATTATCTCAACTCATCTATTTTCATAATTTCAGCAGCCTCTTCCAGTGGTGAATGAGTCTGACAAACGCCTGTATCTCGTTCATGATAAGAGGATGAAACCTATCTGGCGTACTATACAGCATTGAAATAGTCGACCAGACTGAGTTAGTTTTGAACCCCTTTTTTTATTGAGTTGTCATCTTTAAAATAAACAAATAGAGAAAGAATGATCCTATTCCTGGGAATCGACGGTTGCTGTTTCTGAAGTTAGCGATACACGTAAAGACGATTCCCTGGATTGGATACGTTCTTTGGCCTTAGCACTGCTTTGCTTAAACCGGAATGATTGATTTCTTGTCTCGATGATATGGCAATGATGAGTCAGGCGATCCAATAGCGCCGTGGTCAGTTTGGCATCGGCGCCAACAAACAGTGATACCGGTTTAATAATAAATGGATTTGGACCAGACGCTAACGTTATTTTTTAGTACCGTTGGACATCAAATCCAGGTTACTATTGGCGCGAACCCGAACGTTTAGGTGTTATATTGATGCGATGGGACGTTAATTTCCCTGGGTTTTGCCCGGTTTGGCTATTGGCTTTTATGCTGCTTCCCAGTTGCATGGTTGGGCCCGACTATGTTCGTCCCCCAACTGAGACGGCTGCCCAATGGCTGGAAGCCGAGGATCAAAGACTTAAGATAACTACTCCCAATGATCAAGAGTGGTGGAAAACATTCAATGATCCTATTCTGAATAAGTTAATTAATCGTGCATATCACGATAATCTCAGTATACGCGTGGCGGGGGTGCGAGTGCTTGAGGCCCGCGCCCAACTAGGAATTGCAATTGGTAATTTCTATCCGCAAAATCAACAGTTAATCAGTTCGCTGAGCAAGGTTCATCTCAGCCAGCGAGCTTCACAAGCAGCTTTTTCCCATATTTTCGATTATGCCCAAGCGCAGCTAGGTTTGACTGCCAGTTGGGAAATTGATTTTTGGGGCAAGTTTCGCCGCGCCCTTGAATCGGCTGATGCCGGGTTCGAGGCGGCGGTGGCCAATTACAACAACGCACTGGTCAGTCTCACCGCCGATGTGGCGCGCGCCTATATTACTATCCGGACGCTGGAAAAGCGCCTGAGCATAGCGCGGCAGAATGTTGATACGCAACGGGAAACCCTGCAACTTGCGGATATCCGTTTTAAAGGGGGCACAACTTCCCAGCGTGACGTCGAACAAGCCAGGACGGTACTGGCAAATACGCAGGCTTCCATTCCAACAATCGAGATTGGCCTGCGTCAGCAACAGAATGCGCTAAGCGTTCTGTTGGGCATGCCTCCGAGCAATATAAGCAATTTGCTGGCTGGAACAGTGCAGCAGATCCCCTCGCCTCCGATGCAGGTCGCCGTGGGCATCCCCGCCGAGCTTCTGCGCCGCCGCCCTGACGTCCGCCAGGCTGAACTGCAGGCCGCCGCCCAATCCGCCAGCATCGGTGTAACCAAAGCGGCACTCTATCCGGCTATCTCGCTCACAGGCACTTTTGGCTTCCTGTCCAGTGATGTCGGCTCGTTTACGCTGGGAGATGTTTTTCTCTGGAAAAGCCGGACCGCCAACTTTGGTCCGGCGCTGCAATGGAACATCTTTAACTACGGACAAATTACCAATCAGGTACGGGTACAGGATGCACGGCTACAGGAGCTGTTAGTCAGTTATCAAAACACTGTCCTCACCGCTCAACAGGAGGTGGAAAACAATCTTGTGGCATTTCTGCGCTCCCAGGAGCGCGCCAAGTACTTGGCGGAAAGTACCGAAGCGGCCCAAAATTCACTGGATTTGGCAACGTTACAATACGGCCAGGGGATCACTGACTTCACGACCGTCCTGACGGCTCAGCAGGCGCTGCTTAGCGAACAGGATAGCCTCGCCAATACGTTGGGAGAAATCTCGACTAATTTGGTGGGTGTGTACCGGGCCTTGGGCGGCGGCTGGCAGATTCGTGAGGGCAAGGACATTGTGCCCGATTCGATCAAAGAACAGATGGCAAAACGTACCGATTGGGGCGGCCTATTATCGCCTGCTGCCCAGCCATCGCCGGATACTCAGACGCCGTCTGGCGTCAGTTGGCCTCGATGGTAACGGGGAAGAGAAGTCTTATGAGAAGGCACAACATTGCCAGGTTGCTGTGGGTTATGATTATTTTTAGCGCGGGGTGCGAAGAAAAAAATACCTATGTGCCGCCGCCTCCACCGCAGGTCACGGTTAGCGAGCCAATCCATCGGCAGGTTAGTGACTATTTGGAATTTACCGGGAACACGCAGGCTTATAATACGGTTCAATTAGTCGCGCGCGTGCAAGGCTATCTGGAAAAGGTTTTCTTTCACGATGGCGATACCGTTAAGAAGGGCCAGCCGCTGCTCTTGATTCAACAAGACACCTATCAAGCCCGCTTAAAACAAGCGGAGGCCCAAGTTCTTCAGCAAAAGGCCAGTCTTGATCACGCGCAAACCGAATTGGACCGTTTCAGTGGCCTTGTGCGGCAGCATGCGGCAGCCGAAACGGATGTGGATAATTGGCGGTTTGAGCGTGATAACGCGAGGGCCGCAGTGGTGGCTGCCGAGGCTAACCGTGATTTGGCTAAGTTGGATCTGGAATATACGAATGTTGCCGCACCTTTCGATGGACGTATTGACCGTCGGCTCAAGGATCCAGGCAACCTCGTGGGTGCCGGTGAATTTACCCCGTTGGCTCAGATCAACCAGATCGATCCAATCTACGTCTACTTCACCATCAACGAGACGGATCTGTTAAGGGTCATCAAACAAACCAACGTCGGACCAGGCGAAGCCGAGAAGATGAAGATACCTGCTTCGCTTGCGCTGTCAGGTGATAAAGGCTATCCGCATACGGGTTATCTGGATTTCACGGCAATTTCCGTAACGCCAACGACAGGTACCTTGCTTTTGCGTGCCATTTTCCCCAATGCCGATGGCACTATCTTGCCCGGATTGTTCGCTCGTGTGCGGGTGCTTGTAGTCAATTCGGAAAAAATGGCGCTCCTGGTACCGGAAGCGGCCATTGGTTATGACCAGTTGGGCTCATATCTACTGGTAGTGGATGATAAAAACGTCGTAGAGCGCCGCCCGGTCAAGCTTGGCATTCAAGCTGGCGATAATCGTGTTATCGAAGAGGGGCTCAGTGATCAGGATTGGGTGATTGTGACAGGTCTGTTACGTTCAATCCCCGGCAATACAGTGAAGACCATACGAAAGCCGCTGGCAAAAGTCGAAGACAAAGGGGGCGCTCCTGCTGCCATGATGAAACCGGAGAGGCCGGCACCATGATCTCTCAATACTTCATTGAAAGACCGATTTTCGCCAACGTCATCGCGATCATCACTGTCATTCTGGGGCTGGTGTGTTTTATGAATCTGCCCGTGTCGCAATACCCGCCCATTGTGCCTCCGACCGTTCAGGTCACTACGCGCTATCCGGGCGCCAGCGCCGAAGTGGTTGCGAATACGGTTGGCATTCCAATAGAGCAAGCGATTAATGGGGTGGAAAACTCTCTGTATATGTTGTCGACCAGCGCCAGCGACGGTAGTTACACACTAACAATCACCTTCAACGTAGGAACCGATCTTAATACGTCCATGGCGCTGGTGCAAAACCTGGTCAACAGTGCGCTTCCTCAGCTCCCCGCTTCGGTACAGCCACAAGGCGTCACGGTAAAAAAAGTGTCCACGGACATCTTGTTGGTTGTTGCGCTGTTTGCGGAGGACAACCGGTATGATGAAACCTATCTCTCGAACTATGCAGTGATCAATCTGCAAAATCCGTTGGCGCGTTTGCCCGGCGTGGGCCAGATCGCGGTACGGGGAGCCGGTCCTTATAGCATGCGGGTCTGGTTGAATCCGGAAAAGCTTCGCTATTTTAATATGACCACAAACGACGTGGTCAATGCCATTCAGAGCCAGAACTTGCAGGTGGCCGCCGGTCAACTCGGTGGACCTCCGGTCCCTGCGAATCAGACTTTCCAATTTACTGTCAACGCGTTGGGCCGTTTGGCCGAGGTAACGCAATTCGAGAATATTGTCATCAAAAGCGCGCGCGCTGAGTCGGCGCAAATCGTGCGGATTCGAGACGTCGCACGCGTCGAACTCAGCCGCCAGAGTTACAGCAACTTTTCCGTAGCCAGGGGACACAAGGCCGCGGTCATGCCGGTGTTTACCTTGCCCGGCGCTAATGCGCTGGACGTGGCGGACGAAGTTCGTGCAGCCATGGCGTCTGTGAGCAAGGAGTTTCCGCCAGGTCTGAGCTACGAAATTCGTTACGATACCACCAAGTTTGTCCGTAGCGCGATACACGATGTCTACAAGACATTGTTCGAGGCAGGTATTCTCGTCCTCATCGTCATCGTGGTGTTTTTACAGAATTGGCGGGCCTCACTGGTGCCCGCGACGACTGTCCCTGTCACGCTGATTGGCACCTTTGCGGCCATGTTCATGCTCGGATTCGGCGTCAATCTGCTGACCCTCTTCGCGTTGATTCTGTCAGTCGGCATAGTTGTCGACGATGCCATCGTAATTGTGGAAAACGCCTCGTATCATATCGAAAAAGGCTTGACGCCAAAAGAGGCTACGATTAAGGCAATGCAGGAAATTACCGGCCCCATCA
This sequence comes from Methylococcales bacterium, assembly GCA_028712795.1. Taxonomy (GTDB): domain Bacteria; phylum Pseudomonadota; class Gammaproteobacteria; order Methylococcales; family Methylomonadaceae; genus Methylobacter_C. Next base: position 24,572 of record JAQTPT010000010.1, on the reverse strand, counting down.
TGGGCATTACCTTGGTGCTGACGTCAGTGTTTCTACCCGCTGCCTTTCTTCCGGGTATCACCGGTCAGTTGTTCCGGCAGTTCGCTTTGGTTATCGCGTCCACTGCCATTATCAGCGCGATCAATGCGCTGACCCTTAAACCGGCGCAGTGTGCTCTCTGGCTGCGTCCGATGACCAAAAGAAAGGTCAACTGGTTCTTCCGTGGGTTTAACAAAGGCTATACATGGGTCGAGAATTCCTATATGCGGCTGGTTACCTGGATGGTGGCGCGGGCCGGGTTTATGGTGATTTTGTTCGTGCTGGTGATCACCGTCGCCGGCTGGCGCTTCGCCAACCATCCCACCGGATTTTTACCCACCGAAGATCAGGGTTACGCCATTGTCGTTACCAAGCTCCCGGACGGCGCCTCGCAACCGAGAGTAGTTAACATAGCCAAGGCGCAGGATGCGATTCTCAAGAAAACTCCGGGAGTTAGCGCGTGGGTGACCATTGGCGGATTATCCGTACTGGACAACGCTAACGTTTCCAACCTGTTTACTACCTTTATCGTCTATGACGATTGGAGCAAACGGGGGGCGGATTTGAGCCAGGACAAGATTGTCGCCAGTCTGCGCCGCGACCTATCGTCCATAGAGGAGGCCATCTCCATTGTACTGGTGCCTCCCCCCATCCGTGGTTTGGGCCAGGGAGGCGGTTTCCAGATGATGGTGGAGGATCGTCAAAGCCTGGGACTTGCGGAGTTGCAAAAAGCAGTTGACGAGGTCATCCGCGCAGGCAACTCCCAGTCCGGTTTGCGTAATCTGATCTCTACTTTTAATGCGCGCAGTCCTCAACTTTTCCTGGATATTGATAGAACCAAGGTAGAATCACTCAATATTCCACTCAACAATGTTTTTTCGGCGTTGCAGACCTATCTGGGTTCCACTTTTGTCAATCTATTCAATAAATTCAACCAGGTTTTTCAGGTTTATGTTCAGGCCGATGCACCATTTCGTGTGCAGCAGGAAGATATTAAGAGCTTTTATGTGCGAAACGGGCAAGGCGAGATGGTACCCTTAGGTACTCTGTTACAGGTAAAGCGTACGTTGGGCTCGGAACTGGTGACGCGTTACAATCTTTACCCTTCGGCACAAATTTATGGCGCAGCCGCTCCGGGATTCAGCTCCGGACAAGCTCTAGGTTTGATGGAGCAATTGGCTGATAATACCTTGCCCAAAGGAATTAGTTTCGACTGGACGGCGACGTCTTTCCAGGAAAAGCAGGTGGGTAATCAAGCTTATTTCATTTACGCACTTTCGATTACCTTGGTATTCATGGTGCTTGCAGCATTGTACGAAAGCTGGACCAGTCCTCTGGCCGTGGTACTGGTTGTCCCTATGGCGCTGGTGGGTGTCCTCTTGGCTCAAATGATGCGGGGATTTGATAATAATTTATATACGCAGGTTGGACTGATCTTAATGATAGGCTTGGCTTGCAAAAATGCCATTCTTATCGTCGAATTCGCCCGGCAACTGCAGGCCGAAGGGATATCCGTGACGGAGGCTGCATTGGAAGCCACCCGCCGGCGATTCCGGCCTATTGTGATGACGTCATTCGCTTTTATTCTGGGTGTCGTGCCTTTGCTTGAGGCCTCGGGAGCAGGCGCGGCCAGCCAGCAGGCCATCGGTACGGTAGTTTTTGGCGGCATGTTGTCTTCAACGCTCTTGGCCATACCATTCGTACCAGTGCTTTACGTCATGATACAGCGGTTGGCGGCTATGAGGGTCGGGCGCAAAAAGACCGGTACCGGTTAGAAAGTGAGACATGGTTCAAGGCGATTTCCGGCAAAGAATGGTAAAGACAGTGGCAGAGCGGCAACGCGAATACCGTGCCCGTTCCCAGCGGGATGGGGATGACCGGCGGCTGAATACACAGCGCTTTGGAATGGTACAACAAAACGAGAGATGATCGAAACTGTCGGTAATTACCGGGACGCCGATATATCAGCGATATCAAAGCTTGACTCAAAGGAATGGGACGCTTACTTCGAAACAACTGATGTTACGCAGTGACAACAAATGTGTTGAACCACACCAAAGAAATTAATACAACAGAACCATACACAGGAGTCGAATATGACAAGCAAACAGAAAACCGTCATCGTTACGGGAGCCTCGCAGGGTATTGGCGCGGGTGTCGTCCAAGCGTTTCTGGCGCGAGGATACAACGTTGTAGGAACTTCGCGGAGCGCGACGAATTCGAAAGAGCTTTCAGCTTCCGACCACCTCGCCTTGATCGACGGCGACATAGGTCAATTTGAGACGGCACAGAAGGTCGCGGAACTCGCGATCAAGAAGTTCGGTTCGATCGATGCTGTGGTTGCGAATGCTGGTATTTTCTTTGCGAAGCCCTTCACCGATTACACGGCAGACGACTTTAAAGCTCTCGTTTCCACCAACCTCGAAGGCTTCATTTACATTACGCAGCTTGCAGTCAAACAGATGCTGGCACAGAAATCAGGCGGCAGCATCGTGTGCATCACCACATCGTTGGTGGAGAATCCGATTGCAGGTGTTTCGGTCTCCCTTCCCATGATCACCAAAGGCGGGCTGGAAGCAGGATTGAGAAACTTGGCTTCTGAGTATGCTAAAGAGCAAATTCGGTTCAACTCTGTAGCCCCTGGGATCGTCGACACCCCGCTTCACGTCAACGATCCGAAAGACTTCCTGAAAACGCTTTCGCCCATGGGCACAATCGCCACGGTTGAGGATATTGCCAGCGCTGTCATTTATCTGACGGAAGCTAGTCAGGTCACAGGGGAGGTGCTGCATGTGGATGGCGGTGCGCACAGCGGCAAATGGTAAAGACAGCCGACTCAACAACCAGTCGGCGCTGAACGGCGATTAAAGGAGCTTTCGATCGGCTTGCCGACACCGCCTACACTTTTCGACGCTTACGTGAGAACGATGCAGTCCGGACGAGCGCTGTTTCTCAGCGGCATGTTTATCACACACAGAGGTTGACATGGCAACGCAATTTGATTCCACATCCTGGACCAGGACAGGTCTCACAACCCGGCTGGGTATCGACTACCCGATTATACAGGGGCCGCTTGGAGGTTTATCATCGCAACGGTTGACCGCCGCCGTTTCGAACTTCGGAGGCCTTGGCTCATTTGGGGCTCACGGGCTCGGCCCTGATGAAATCAGGAAAGTCATTCGGGAGATTCGTTTCCTGACATCGAAACCTGTAACTAATGAGAAGTTACCTTTTTTGGAACGGATGTCGTTTTTGTTTGTACGCCATGACTTATTGTTTTATTCTCTAATCAAAAAATTAATTGGATGATTTTACGAGGCATACGCGACAAGTTATGTTTTTTATTTAGGCATATTGATAGACATATATTATGTTATACGTCTATTAAACGAAGTGGAGAAACTTATGAATAACAAGTCACTTTATCAACGCCTTGGCGGTTACGATGGTATCGCCGCTTTTACCAGCGATTTGCTGCCACGCCTGCAAGCAGATCCTCAATTGGGCCGTTTCTGGCAGAATCGAGGAGACGATGGTATAGAAAGAGAACACCAATTACTCATTGATTATTTATGTGCCAGTACTGGCGGCCCTATGTACTACACTGGCCGCAATATGAAAACAACACATAAGGGCATGAAAATCAGTGAAAGTGATTGGTCGATATTCCTTGAACATTCTGGCGCCACAATGAAGGCTTTGCAGATTCCCCAGCAAGAATGTGACGATGTGGCTGCGTTCGTCCTAAGCTTGAAAAATGATATAGTCGAAGCATAGATAAAACACATTCAAAGCAAATCCAGCCGACAGCTTTAGTAATGGTTGATTTGCGGCGTTATCTTGTTAAAAACTTATTTTGACTGTCCTGAGCGTGGGTTGACAGCGGCTTTTCGGCATTTCTAAAGCAGACATTCACTGCAGGCGTAATTCAATTAGAATCGATGGCCGGTTTAGAGTGGTATATGCGCATTAATATTAGCTTTTGCCAATTTCTGCTTTTTCGAGGAGATGGGCAAACATAGCCGTGCAGGAATCTTTTCAGTATATTTTGTTGGCAATTGACGCAGCACTAGAATACCTCATAATAGGCCCATTGGGATTGAAGCTGCAATTTTACGCCTATAAGAGTCCACTACTGGAAGGGCGACATGGTTAGAGCGAACTCCTGTTCTCAAGTATCACGACTGAAACTCAATGATCAAGCCGCATAAAAAACTTATCTACACTCGTCTGGTTGGAGACACGCATATACTGACGGATGGTCGGCATCAGAGCAAATTTCGGGATTCCTATCATCTGGTGTTAACTTTGAGCTGGCCCCGATTCTTCTGCGTACTGGTGCTTGTTTATCTCTTCTTGAACCTTATATTCGCTACCCTCTATTGGCTGTCGCCAAGTAGTGTGATCAATGCGCGTGAGGGTGTATTCCTAGACTATTTTTTCTTTAGCGTCGAAACTCTTGCGACTGTTGGCTATGGAGTTATGTCGCCCGCTAGCCTCACGGGACACATTGTGGCAACCATTGAGATTCTTACTGGCATGGTTGGCATTGCGGTGATTACGGGACTGGTATTTGCGCGCTTCTCAAAGCCTACTGCGCGCATAATGTTTAGTAAAAATGCAATTGTCCGTGACTTTGAAGGCGGCCGTGTATTGATGTTAAGGATCGCTAACGAGCGCCATAACCGTATCGTGGAAGCTACTGCGTCCCTTTCACTAGTGCGCGATGAAGTCAACGAGCGAGAAGAGAGGTTTATCCGCATCCATGACCTCCGATTAATCCGCCAACGAACACCCGTTTTCGCCCTGACATGGACTCTGATTCATCCCATTGACGAACGGAGCCCTCTGTTTGGTTACAGTGCCTCAGAATTAACAGCTAACCGCTCAAGCATAACAGTCTCCGTGAATGGTCACGACGAAACCTTGGCTGCATTAGTTTATGCCAACTACAACTATGTGGCTGGGGATATTGTTTTCGATGCGCACTTCGTCGATATTATAAGCATGACGCCGGAAGGTGGGAGTGTCATCAACCTGACGCGTTTTCATGACGTCGTACTTGCCCCTGCTCACGTTGAACCAGTTAATGTCTAGATATTTAGCTAACTAAAAATTTGCCTTTTGAACCAATATTAATCAAGGTTTAATAACGTCCTATGCTTGATCGTGATAGCATAAGAGAATTTTTAAAATGGAGTTCTAAGTTCTAATCTTCGGGGTTTTTGAATTACAGATTGATTAGACCCATTGTTTCTATTTGTCACTTTCCAGGCCAATAAACCCTATAGTTTTCTCAGCACAATACCTTCCATTGTCTGGAAGATGCAGAGTTTCTTGTTTCAAGATAGGGTTCCGAAATGTAGTCGCAAACGGTCAAACAAGGGGTAAATCGGCAGAGGCCGCTAAAGTGCTGGTTTTTTCGGTTGGCTGTCCATATATTTGCGCAGTATGAATTGCTGCTTTTGAGTAAATTTAAGCGACGCTACAAAACAGCTTTCAATTTTTACACTGGAAGCCTAAGTTTTTCAACTCATTATGATAATGGAAAATTTAAAAACAAAAGTTTGACCTTACCCCTGGATTCTGTCGACGCCGCTAATTGGCCTCTTGTTGCCGGGTGAATCCAGAGTGACTGTTTTTACAAACGTCGAGAATTTTCGAAACCGGTGTGACACAGTAGTGATTTATAATTCGGTGACTGAACCGAGTTATTTTGATTATACGGATATTGTCCCTCAACCGGCTCAAAAAACCGGTAGGCATAACTTCTTATCCGAGGGCAAGTTGCTCTGAAGGGGATGGCTGAGAGACTTATTTCGAGTGGACTGAGGCCCTGGTGTGTTTCAATGAAATGCACTTAATACGTCTTTTTTGTACTATGTTGTCAACAGCAGTGGAGCACGAGCAATGAAAGCTATTTGGAATAAAACCCTCATTGCCGAAAGCAATGAAACCGTGAACCTTGAGGGGAATTGCTATTTTCCGCCCGGTTCCGTAATGACCCAATTTCTGCGAGAAAGCAGTACGCACACCCTTTGTTCTTGGAAAGGCAAGGCAAGTTATTACGATATCGTTGTGGACGATTCGATCAATCGGGATGCTGCATGGTACTATCCAGAGCCGAAACAGGAGGCGCTAAACATTAAAAATTACGTTGCTTTCTGGCATGGCGTAGAGGTCAGCCAATGAAGCGGCGAGCTGATCAGATATAGGATGCTTGCTTTCTATGAATGATGAATTCCAGCGCATGAGCCATAGCCAACCTGCCTCATCCAGCCTCATCGCATTGAGCGAGCCTTTTTTCCAAGTGCGCCGGCAGAGTGTCGAGCTATGCGAACCGCTCCTGGTTGAGGATTATGTCGTCCAAACAATGCCCGATGTCAGTCCTCCAAAATGGCATCTTGCCCATATCAGCTGGTTTTACGAAAACTTCATACTGACACCTTATCTAAAAGGCTATCGGCCGTTTAACCCTCAATTCAATGACCTCTTCAATTCCTATTACCAGGGAGTTGGCAAGCCGTTTCCAAGGACGCAACGAGGATTTCTTTCGCGGCCCTCAGTTGCCGAAGTATACAGCTATAGAGCCCACATCGATGCACACATGGGCGATTTGATAGCGGACCTGGATTGCCGCCGGAATAGCTTGAAAATCCGGGAATTGATCCTGCTCGGCTTGAATCACGAACAGCAGCATCAGGAATTGCTGATAACCGATATCAAGCATATTTTGGGAAACAATCCTTTGTTTCCGTCATACGTCAATAATAATTCCTTACCAGCACAGAATTCGACCGTGGCATTGGATTGGGTCAAGCTGCCAGGAGACAAGGTTGCCATCGGCCATAAGGGACAAGGTTTTTGTTTTGATAATGAATTGCCTCGTCATAACGTGCTTTTGAACGATTTTTTTCTGGCCAATCGTTTGGTGACCAATGCGGAATACCTTCAATTCATGGATGATGGCGGCTATGACAAGCCATTACTTTGGTTATCGGACGGCTGGTCTGCCGTTCAACAAGAGTCATGGAGGGCACCTTTATACTGGCGGCAAATAGACAAGACGTGGCAATGTTTTACGCTGGAAGGACTGAAACCGGTTGAGCCAAACGAACCGGTCTGCCACGTCAGTTATTTTGAAGCGGATGCCTATGCGACCTGGGCCGGTAAACGTTTGCCCACGGAAGCCGAATGGGAATATGCGGCTGCTGAGGAAGATTTGACGCCAGGCAATTTCCTGGAATCCGGGCATTTCCATCCACTGCCCCCAAGCCCCGGTAAAAGATTCATGCAACTGGGCGGCGATGTTTGGGAATGGACGCAAAGTCCCTATACAGCCTATCCCGGCTATCGGCAGCCGGAAGGTGCAATAGGCGAGTACAACGGTAAATTTATGTGCAATCAAATAGTACTTCGGGGCGGGTCTTGTGCCACGCCGGCTAATCATATCCGTAGAGCCTACCGTAATTTTTTTTATCCCCATAACCGATGGCAGTTTATGGGTATCCGCTTGGCAGACTACGCATGACGAACTTGCCCTTGATTCATTTTCACGATTTTCATCCCGCCTTGAGCGATTTCCGTGCAGATATCCTCGCCGGATTAAAGGCTGAGCAAAAATTCATTTCTCCAAAATATTTCTACGATCCGCAAGGTTCTATGTTGTTTGACCGGATTTGTGAGTTGCCTGAATATTATCTGACACGCACGGAAATCGCCATGCTAATGCAATGCGGTGATCAAATAGCCGCATCCATCGGATCGGACACCATTCTATTTGAGCTCGGCAGCGGCAGCAGCACCAAGATTCGCCTATTGCTCGATGCAATACGGCCAAAATGTTACATCCCGATGGATATTTCTAAAAATCATTTGTTCCAATCTGTCAATTTGCTCGCGAAGGATTATCCCTGGCTCGAAATTCATGCCATCTGCGTCGATTATGCAGGGTCCTGGAACCTGCCACCCGGTTTAAGAGGGAAGAACCGCATCGCCTTTTTTCCTGGCTCCAGCATCGGAAATTTATCGTCCGAAGAAGCGGTGAGCCTGCTTAGGCGAGTCGCCCGGCTCGTTGGCAACGATGGCGGCTTATTGATAGGTGTAGACCTAATCAAGGACATCGGTGTTTTGGAGGCGGCTTATAATGATCAGCAGAAAGTGACGGAGGCTTTTAACAAGAACCTGCTGTTGCGCCTCAACCGAGAGCTGGGTGCGAGTTTTCAGGTAGACCGATTCCAACATCGCGCATTTTATAACCGGGACCTCGATCGTATCGAAATGCATTTGGCGAGTGAAGGGGAGCAGGTCATCAGTATCGCGGGTGAGCTGATTCACTTTAAGGCAGGGGAAACCATACACACTGAAAACTCTCATAAATACAGCATCGCCGGATTTCAGCGCCTCGCCTTGCGTGCAGGTTTTCACCCCGTTAAAGTCTGGACTGACCCGGATGATTTATTCAGCATCCATTTTTTACAAGCTCAAGGCGTATGAATTAGCCCATAAGGACAATTCTTGTTGGAATTGGATAGCAATGCGCAGCCTATCACTCGTGAACGATAGGCTTCCTGGCGTCTGCCCATCCTTGTAATGTCCCCATCGGGCAGAAACTGGACTCCAAGTGTAGGGCGGAAGCCTTCAGGCGTTCCGCCAAAATGGGGTCACCAGTCTAACATTGTTTGAGACGGCGGCGTAATGGGGCATACATCCGGTGGAACCGCGATGAGTTCCACCTTACGCAGGGCGGGTTGAGTATCCGCCGTACGGCCGTGGAGAACGTTTGTTTAATGACGCCAGCGGTTGGAATTATCATCATCGCCTTCAGGTAGTGTCCAAATACAATTCAAGTGGTCAGGAAGAACCACCCAAGAATCAATGTAAAAAGGCCAGCGTTTACGGTTTTTTTTGACTGCTTGCCGAAGGACATCAATAGGCCGGATCAATAGGTCATTAGGATACCTCGCCAACAGATTGACGGTAAAAAAAGTGCCGCCTGGAATGCGGTAACGGCGATAGTCAGGCATTGTTAATCCTCATTATCTCCAAATTGTAACAAAGAAACAAAGTAGTGGAGGAGAATTATGCCTTTCATGCGGCGCAATACGGCTATCGCCTATTGCGCCCTACCGTGTTGCTCTAACGGTTCGCGATAGCAAACCGCCAAACAAAGCAACAGCATCAGAATTAGTTGAACATAAAAAAACGCTTGAAGAAATCTGAGTGGGAGGTCAGGTTTAAGGCTCCATCTAAGGCGGATTGCTATCGAGAATCCGTCCTACTGTTCTTTCGTAGGGTACGCATTACGTACCTTAAATCAAAGCGTTCCTATAAATCAAGCCCCAAAAGGTACGCAGTGCGTACCCTACCTGGCTATCGCCTATTGCGCCCTATGGATTGCGTCTTAACGAGTTAAGGGGTGATACACTTTTGCGGCGTCTCGCTTGAGCGTAGGGTTAGGTACGTTACTCATCTGTTTTTATTTCTTCTTCGAGAACTTGAAGAATTCCATCTTGAGTTATCTGTGTGACTACTCTGCGATTAATAGTAATCGTTTCGACTTCCTTACCTTTGACCTTGTCGTAAAGCCAAGCCGCCAGCAAGCTAAGCTCAACATTTGTGCTGGCATCGACAATAAATTGCAGCACTTCGGGAATGCCAAACGCTTTAAGCATAAGAGCGCCATCGTATTTCACTTTGAGTCCGCCGGGAATTTCAACAACAGTTCCTGACGTCAAAGTCCCTCCGACACCAGCCATATCAAAACCAAGTTTTCTGTCATGCGTTGCAATGTCAATTTCGATCACCATGGTGAGTACTTAACTAAAATTAGACTTCTAATGGACGAAAAACATTGCGTAATTTGTTTGTCTATTAACTTATAAAAATTAAAAATCATTGTTATTTCATTTAGTTGCATATATTTAGCATATCCTAACATGATTACAGGTAGCATCATCAAAAAACATGATAAATCTAACCAAAATAAAGTAAGTAGCAAGTAGCCACGATGCAACGCAGTGGAATCGAGGATAATCGAAACCTAATTCCTCGATTCCGTTTTACTTCATCGAGGCTACTTTGTTTATATTCTACCCAGCCTCTTTTCAGCAAGTAGCCTGGATGGAGTGAAACGGAATCAGGGGATGATATCTCCGGGGTTCCCAAAAATCTGCATCCGGCTACTACATTTGGGGGACGTGGTTACATGTGCAAACGATGGAATTCCTTTTCATCCTAACCAACCAATTCGCTTCCTTAACTTCTACCCAACCGTTCCTCAGTACGTAGTCCGCTGGATTTGTAATGTTGGGTTGCCTGTGACTGCCCATCAATTGCATTACTTCTCAATAAATTCCTGCATTGAAATTGCGACTTCCGGCGCCGCTTGACGAAGTTTGCGATCTTCGGTAATCAGCGGGACAGCCAGATTTAGCGCGAGTGCGACATACTGAGCGTCATAACCGGTAATACCATATTTTGCCGCCACTGAAAGAGACGCTTCCATATCCACCTCGCATTGGGCCACTGAAATAAAACGATTGGCAGACTTAAGCAATTCCCGGCATTGCTCCAGCGTTAAAAGTCCGCGCCTTTGATAGGTTGTTAACACATTGAGTATCTCATGCAAACAAAGCCCGGCAGTACGCCAGTCGGTATCTTTTTCCCGTAGTTGGGGGATCATCCGCGAGTTATCGCATTCGATCAAAGCGTAAATCAGTATATTGGCATCGATGACGATCATTTCAACAAGTTTAACTGATCCGCATCGCGAATTTCACGGATGACGGCAATAACATCGCCGGAGGCTAGCGTTGTTGCCGGTTTGAGCGGATCGGGCAGCAGTCCGGCCGAAGGGGACGGCGCAGACAAAGCTTGTTCCAGTAACACCAAGGCTTGGCGAGTCATAGAACGATGGGAACGCACTGCTGCTTCTTTGAGTTTTCGATGCAATTCGGGTGGAATGTCTTTTATCAGTAAACCGGTCATGACAATCTCGAAACTATTGTAACGGTAGCGAAATGATAGCCTTTTCATGCCAAGAGGGCAAACTTACTCCTTATTTTTTTGCTTAGATCGAGCCGATATCACCCCATTATCTTTCTTAACCCCGCCCCAACCGCTTTTCAGTTTCCAGCACCTGTTGCGTGGTTTGCAACACCGTATCAGGGTTCAAGCTCATTGAGTCTATGCCAATCTCCACCAGAAACTCCGCCATTTCAGGATAATCCGACGGCGCTTGGCCGCACAGGCCGCAATGTTTGCTGTTGCGTTTTGAGCCTTCCACGGCCAGCCGGATCATTTCTTTAACGCCGGGGTCGCGTTCGTCAAAATCCTCGGCGACGATGGCTGAATCGCGGTCTACCCCTAAAGTCAGTTGGGTAAGGTCATTGGAGCCGATGGAAAAGCCGTCAAAATGTTGGGAGAAGGCATCAATCGAGATGACATTATTGGGAATCTCGCACATGACATAAATTTCCAGGCCGTTTTCGCCGCGCTTTAAGCCCAGTTTTGCCATGTACTCAAGCACCTTTTGGGCTTCCTGGACGCGGCGGCAAAAGGGGATCATCAGAATGACATTGGTCAAGCCCATGTCATCGCGCACCCGTTTCATGGCGGCGCATTCCAGCGCGAAGCCTTCCGCGTAGGCGGGATGGGTGTAACGGGAGGCGCCGCGAAAACCTATCATCGGGTTGGCTTCGTCAAATTCAAACCAGCGCCCGCCCAGCAATGTGGCGTATTCATTGGTTTTAAAGTCGGACATGCGCACCACGACGGGTTTGGGGTAAAAAGCAGCGGCAATGGTGCCTACGCCTTCCGAAAGGCGTTGAATGAAGAAGTCTCCGGGGTTTTCATAGATGCTTGTCAACTCGCCCAATTGTTCCAGTTCGTCGGCATTTTGCACTCGCTCGGGGTGGATCAACGCCATCGGGTGCGCTTTGATGTATTCAGTAATTATAAATTCCATACGCGCCAAACCTACGCCGTCATTGGGCAGAAAACTGGTCTTAAAAGCCAGTTCCGGATTGCCCAAATTCAGCATGATTTTGGTTTTTGGACGTTTAAGGCCGGTCAAGTCGGTGGCTTTGATTTCAAACTCAAGGATGCCATCATAGACCTTGCCGTTATCGCCTTCGGCACAGGATACCGTCACGGGCGAATTGTTTTTGATAGTGGTCGTGGCATTATCGCAGCCGATAACCGCTGGAACGCCCAGTTCACGCGAGATAATGGCGGCATGACAGGTGCGGCCGCCCCGATTGGTGACGATCGCTGAAGCAATTTTCATCACCGGTTCCCAATCCGGGGTCGTAATATCGGCAACCAGCACATCGCCCGCATTAAAGGTGCCCAGTTGCCCGACATTCTCAATAATACGCGCGTTACCGGTGGCAATTTTGCTGCCTACTGAATGCCCCGTGACAAGGGGGGTGGCTTTGCTTTTAAGTACGTATTGCTCTAAAACCATCCCGCTTAACTGGGACACAACGGTTTCAGGGCGAGCCTGAACAATATACAAAGTGCCGTCAAGGCCGTCCTTTGCCCACTCCATATCCATCGGCTTGGCTTGACCGGCTTTGGCGCTGTAATGCTTTTCTATTTTTATGGCGTAATCGGCCAGGGTTAAAACATCCTGATCGTCAAGGCAAAAGCGGTTACGTTCTTTTTCCGAGGTGACAACATTTTGGGTGGGTTCACGGGTGCGCCCCTCGCTGTAAATCATTTTTATTTTTTTGGAGCCCAGGGTGCGTTTTAATACGGCGCGATGTCCCTGTTCAAAGGTTGGCTTATGGACATAAAATTCGTCCGGATCGACTGCGCCTTGCACGACATTTTCCCCCAGGCCGTAGGCTCCGGTAATAAAAACGACATCGCTAAAGCCGGACTCGGTGTCCAACGAAAACATCACGCCGCTGGCATCCAGGTCAGAGCGCACCATTTTCATTACGCCTATCGATAAGGCCAGTTTGAAATGATCAAAGCCCTGGTCAACGCGGTAATGGATGGCCCGGTCAGTAAAAAGACTTGCAAAACAACGTTTGCATGCTTCCAGCAAGGCTTGTTCACCGCGTATATTAAGGAACGTGTCCTGTTGTCCGGCAAAGCTGGCAGTGGGCAGATCTTCGGCGGTGGCGGAACTGCGGACAGCAACGCTCATGTCTTCGCCGTATTGCTGTTGCAATTGTGCAAAGGCTTTGAGTATCTGGCTTTCAAGGTCAGCAGGGAAGGGCGCGGCATAGATTATTTCCCGTGCTTTACGCGCCCGTTTGGCAAGATCAGCGACATCATCAGGATTTAAGTCATCCAGCGCCAAGTGGAGCGGTTCCCAGGCACCCGCCTGACCGAGCAAATAACGGTAGCCTTCAGCCGTCACGGCAAAGCCATTGGGTATTTGAATGCCTTGCGGTGTTAATTCCTGGTACATTTCACCCAACGATGCGTTTTTGCCGCCCACCAGGGGGACATCGTCTATCGTCAATTCATTAAACCAACGGATATAGTTTGTTTGTTCTGACATCTTGTTTTCCTTAAGGGCGTTCCTTGTGTGTGTTTATACTCTCCACGGTTACACTTAACTTGCGGAAAACTCAGTGTGGTTTTTATTAAAAATCCGCAACGGTGTGTGCGTGCATTATTGGATCGGGTTTTTGAAGGGTTTAAAGCTGAATCATATACAGTTCTATAAACGGGAGCAAGGCTCGCATCAGTATTTAAACCGCTTGCTGATAGCCGGTTAATACAGCGGTTTGAAATATCGGAAATAAAGGCCCTGCTTGCCGTATAATTTGCCGGATTGTAATGGTTCTAAAGACAAAATCCGTGCTTATTTCCGATAAACAAAAAAAAATCCTTACCCTGCTGGCTGATAGAGAATTCCATTCCGGAACTGAGCTTGCCGGGGCGCTGGGGGTTAGCCGATCCGCTATCTGTAAACAGTTAAAAGGTTTATCTGAGTTAGGCCTGCATCATGCAGCCGTCAGTGGCAAAGGTTACCGGCTGGATAGACCGCTGGAATTATTGGCCCACGACAAAATCAGTGCCAGCCTTAGCGGGCAGAATAACGCCTTGATTTCAACGCTGGAAATTCATGACACGCTCGATTCCACCAATAGCTATCTGATGGAGCATTCCCGCACTAACGCGCCTTCCGGTTTTGTTTGTTTTGCGGAACATCAAACGGCGGGTAAGGGCAGGCGAGGGCGGCAATGGGTTTCTCCCTATGGCAGTAATATTTATCTGTCGATACTCTGGCGTTTTCAACAAGGCGGCATTGCCAGCACGGCAGGATTAAGTCTGGCTATTGGCCTCGCAGTCATCAGGGCTTTGAAACAGCACAACATCAATGACGTGGGGTTAAAGTGGCCTAATGACATTTATAGTCAGGGTAAAAAATTGGGCGGCATATTGATCGAAGTGTCGGGTGAAGCCGATGGCCCCTGTGCCGCCGTTATCGGCTTGGGTTTAAACCTGTTTTTACCGGAAACACATGCGCAAAGCATTACCCAGGCATGGACTGACCTGACTAAAATCAGTGGCGAAAATCCGTTTTTCAGAAATCAACTGGCTGGAACGCTATTGGATCATATCCTTTCAATTGCTAACGGGTTTGAGGCGGCCGGGATTAAAGCGTATCTTGATGAATGGCGGCGTTACGACTGTTTAAAAGGAAAATTGGCAACCCTGTTTATTGGCCAGCAAGAGATCGAAGGCATTGTCGAAGGCATCGATGACAACGGTCTGTTATTGATTAAAAAGTTGGATGGCGCTATTCACGCTTTCGCTTCGGGTGAAGTCAGTTTTAACGCGTCAATAGTATGAATTTATTGATTGATGGCGGAAATACCCGGCTTAAATGGGCGATGCTACAAGATGGCGAGCTGCTTACCCGTCATGCCTTGCTAAATCAACAGATCACCCGGCAACAACTTATTGAAGCCTGGAAACCGCAACCACCGCCAAAACGCCTGGCCATAGCCTGTGTTAGCGCAACACCTATAGTGGACCTTGTGTTGGCGGTAGCCGTAGAACTTTGGCCGGCTGTTGATATTATTTCCGTAAAGTCCCAAGCACACGCTTTCGGTGTGCATAATGCCTATCTACAACCCGAAAAACTGGGCGTTGATCGCTGGTTAGCCCTAGTGGCTGTGCGCAACCATTATCACAAACCCGCCTGTATAGTCGATTGCGGCACCGCCATTACTGTCGATTTGATCGATGCTGAGGGTAGACATCAAGGCGGCTTTATTAGCCCCGGATTAACGCTGATGAAAAAATCGTTGGCTACAGGGACTGCGGGGCTTCAGTTTCACGAAACAAACTATAGTGTCGGGCCGGCAAACTTTACGGAGTCTGCTGTTTACAGTGGAACGTTATTAGCCGCTGTCGGCTTAATTGAACATGTTTTAAGCAAACAAGCCAGTGCGATGCAGTTGATTTTAACAGGCGGCGATGCCGGAATTATCGCGACTCAGCTAGCCATCAAGCCGATTATTGACACGGATTTAGTGTTGCGTGGATTGGCTATTGTTCTGGAGGCGCAGCAATAACCATTGCTTGGGCGTCTTCATTTCCATCACTACTGCCGTTTGTCAATTTTCGGGTATAATCCCCATCATTTTTTAACTCAGAGCTTGAAGGCGTTATGTCAAAAATCAATAAAGTTGTATTGGCTTATTCCGGCGGTTTGGACACCTCCGTTATTCTTAAATGGTTACAGGATGTTTACGCGTGTGAAGTCGTTACGTTTACGGCTGACTTGGGGCAGGGTGAAGAAGTCGAACCGGCCCGCGCAAAAGCCAAGGCAGCCGGTATTAAAGATATTTTTATTGAAGACTTACGGGAAGAGTTTGCGCGTGATTATGTTTTCCCGATGTTTCGCGCCAACACGGTTTATGAAGGCGAGTATCTGCTGGGCACCTCGATTGCCCGCCCTTTGATTGCGAAACGCTTGATTGAGATTGCCAATGAAACAGGCGCAACCGCCATCTCTCATGGCGCGACCGGCAAAGGCAACGATCAGGTTCGTTTTGAGTTGGGCGCTTATGCTTTACGTCCCGATATCCAGGTTATCGCGCCTTGGCGTGAATGGGACTTAACCTCCAGGCAAACGCTGTTGGCTTATGCCGAAAAACATGGGATTCCTGTCGAAATGAAAAAAGGCAAGACCTCGCCTTATTCAATGGATGCCAACTTGCTGCATATTTCATATGAAGGCCGTATTCTGGAAGATCCCTGGGCAGAGCCTGAAGAAGATATGTGGCGCTGGACCGTTTCACCTGAAGCTGCGCCCGATCAAGCAACCTATATTGAACTGACTTATCAACAAGGCGATATTGTTGCGATTGATGACGTGACTTGTTCGCCCGCCACGGTTTTGGAAAAATTGAACAAAATTGCGGGCGATAATGGCATTGGTCGCCTGGATATTGTTGAAAATCGTTATGTGGGCATGAAGTCACGCGGTTGTTATGAAACGCCAGCCGGTACGGTAATGCTGAAAGCGCATCGTGCGATCGAGTCGTTAACCCTGGACAGGGAAGTGGCGCATTTGAAGGATGAGTTAATGCCGCGCTACGCATCATTGATCTATAACGGTTATTGGTGGAGTCCTGAGCGAAAAATGTTGCAAACCATGATTGACGTTTCTCAGGAATCCGTGAACGGTAAAGTCCGGCTGAAGTTGTATAAAGGCAATGTGATTGTAGTGGGCAGAACATCTGCTACTGACAGTCTTTTCGATGAAAGCATCGCCACGTTTGAAGAGGATGGCGGCGCATATAACCAAAAAGATGCCGAGGGTTTTATCAAATTAAACGCGCTGAGAATGCGTATAGCTGCCGCTAAACGGTTGCGTTAATGCGGCCAATAAAAACAGGACAAATGTAATTTAGCTTGTATAATTACCGGCTAGATATGACTATAAAAATAACAATATCCCGCCGGTATGCTTTCAGTGCTTGGTTTGAGAGGTAAACAATGAGTGAGTTGCACGAGACGAAATCAGAGATTGTGGTTCTGCAAGGAATTCCTTCTCACCAAGGCTTGATGAAAGTGAACCGATGGTTGATGGCGATGGTTTTTTTCTTGATGACCCTCATTGTTATTGCCGGATTTTTCATTTTTCCTGCTAATGACGTTACCCGTTATAAAAAATCTGAAGCCGCTGTTGCTGAAATGAATCCCGTGTTGTCCGCCGAAGTTAATACCTTGAAAGGGCAGTTTGTTGGTTTGGTCAGTGGGTCGATAGAAAGTAAATTAAGGTCTTTGGAAGAAAGTGTCCGTTTAGGCACTGTTTCCAGCGCATTGGGTACGATTGAAGAATTGAAAAGTGAAGTTAAAGTTCTGCGTTCTTACTCAGAACCCGCTGAAAAAGAGAAAGTGGCGATCCCTAATCAGCAACTAATGCAGGAAATGTCCGAGCTAAAGCATCTCGTTTATGCGACGCTCGCTTCTTGCGGCTTAATGCTGGCGGCTGTTGCAGGTATCTGGTTTAAAAACCGTTATCGCTTGCCGCGCAAAGAAACTATTATTCGTTTTTTAGGAAAAAAATAACGTATTGCGGTTGCCCGGAAATTATAATTTTAAGCATAAAAAAGCCGCCCCAGCTATAGAACCGAGGCGGCTTTTTTGTGTTCGCTTTGTTATTATTATTTGGTGCTTATGTATTTGTACAGATAATCAATTGCCAATTCTTCAGTCAAACCGGCTTTTTCAACTGCTTTGTTCTTCATAATTTCATCAACAGCTTTCGGCATACCGCCTTTGCCATTTCTCAGAACTTCTTCGAATTTCGCTCTGTCCAGTGTACCTGCTTTAATTAAAGCAGGTAACTGTGGATTTGAAGCGATATCGTGACAAGTGCCGCAACCGCGACCAAAAGCACGGTCATAAATTTTTTGACCGATTTCAAGTTGTTCGTCAGCTAAGGCTGATCCACTTAAAGCGATTAAAACAATGCCGGCTAATGTGCCTAATGATTTTTTCATAGTGACCTCTCTTGGTGTAAAAAAAGAGAACCGCAGTTCTCTTGGTGGAAAAAGGGAATTCGATAAAAATTCTAACGGGGAAAGAATAGGGAATTTAAAAGAAAAATTCAATCTTTTATTTCTCTTGGCCGGTATTATCAGTAATATCAAAAAGGGTAACTGAATCGTATGCCTTGTTTTAGCTGTTGTAAAAAACGACTGGAATGAAGAGACTAAAGGTAACCCAAGTCCGATGGCATTTGCTGGGCGAAAACATATTTGCGCAGTTAAAGAGTCATTAAAATTAGCGATTGATGACTTACTTGCAGATCCCTTTATGGCTAATACACTGTTTAAACCTGTTTAAACGGGTGTAGGTCTGGTTGTGACAGCCAACATCATAATTTGATTATTTTTTCCTAATTGGAATTACATTCTCTGGCGATTTAAGTTTTCTTTGTTTAGCCGCTGATTAGTAAGTCAGTGATAATGTATAATAAAGATTGACTTATACTGTGCGGTATCTAATCAGGCACAAGACTTTAACCAAATACAGGGAGAGAGAGAATTTACAATGCACTGACAAATTCATTTGAAACTTTATTGCCAAAAACGGTTGCAGTTATTGGCGGCGGTCCGGCTGGATTAATGGCTGCTGAAGTTTTAATTGAGGCGGGGTTAAAGGTTGATCTTTATGACGCCATGCCCTCTGTGGGACGAAAATTTTTGATGGCTGGCAAAGGCGGGTTGAACATCTCTCATGCCGAATCTTACAAGAAGTTCTTGTCGCGCTATGGTCATCGTATCCCTTATATTGAAACGATATTGGATAGGTTTACGCCTCAAACTTTGCGTGATTGGTTACAAAATCTGGGTGTTGAGACTTTTATCGGTTCCTCAGGGCGTATATTTCCGGTTGACATGAAAGCGGCGCCCTTATTACGCGCATGGTTGCACAGATTGCGTGGAGTAGGTGTAAATTTTCATATGCGTCATAAATGGCTTGGCTGGAATGAAGGGGATGAAAGCGCTGTGCTAAATTTTGCAACGCCCGAAGGCGAACGCAAAACAAAAGCCGATGCGGTTGTGTTGGCTCTGGGTGGTGGTAGTTGGGCGCGCTTGGGTTCTACCGGTGCTTGGGTGCCGTCACTTATTCAGCGAGGTGTTTTGGTTAATCCCCTAAAGCCTTCAAATTGTGGATTTGACGTGGTCTGGAGTGAGTATTTTCGTAACCGGTTTTCCGGTCAACCGTTAAAATCGGTATGCGTATCTTTTAGTAATGCTGAAGGGATTAATGTTCGTCAGTTGGGCGAATTTGTAATTACTGAAAATGGCGTTGAAGGGGGGCTGATTTATAGCCTTTCAGCGCTGTTGCGAGACGAGATTGAAGCAAGAGGATTCGCAGTTATTCATCTTGATTTGCTGCCTGATAATGGATTGCCGTTGCTCATTGGTAAAATGTCGCAGCCTCAAGGCAAGCATTCCATGGCAAATCACCTTCGTAAGCGCATTGGCATTGATGGCGTAAAAGCCGGTCTGCTTAGGGAAATAGTTTCTGCGTCAGACTTCAAGGATCCTGGTTTACTGTGTTTTGCTATCAAGGCATTGCCGATTAAACTGACCGCTACAAGACCCATTGATGAAGCGATCAGTACCGCTGGCGGGGTTGCTTTTGAGGAACTTGATGAGCACTTAATGATACGCTCCATGCCGGGGGTGTTTTGCGCGGGCGAAATGCTGGACTGGGAAGCGCCAACCGGCGGCTATCTGCTAACAGCCTGTTTTGCAAGTGGGCGAGTGGCGGGTTTGGGCGTTATTGCTAGTCTGAGCCGTGCAGCTGATGCTTTAACAATGATGGATTTATCGATACACCGAAGTTAACCCTATGGACTATTACATAACAAATTCAACGCAGACTATGAGCGGGAAAACGTCATTATCAAAGCTAAATATCACTAATTATTTCGAGCACAGCAGGTAAAGAACGGCTATGAAAACCCCGAAAAGTCTCGAACCTTTGGTGCGTGATGGTCTTGTCGATGAAGTTATCCGTCCCTTAAAAAGTGGCAAGGAGGCCGCTGTCTACGTCGTGCTCTCTGAAGGTGAAATTCGCTGCGCCAAAGTCTATAAAGAAGCTAACAAGCGAGGCTTCCATAAGCAGGCTTTGTATCAGGAAGGGCGCAAAGTGAGAAATACCCGCCAGGCACGCGCCATGGAAAAAAATACGCGGTTTGGCCGCAAACAGCAAGAGGAAGTCTGGCAGAATGCGGAAGTCGATGCTTTATATCGTCTTGCCGCTGCGGGGGTGCGTGTTCCGAAGCCCTATAACTTTGTTGAAGGCGTGTTGCTGATGGAACTCGTGACTGATGAGCAGGGAGCCGCCGCGCCAAGGCTAAACGATCTTGAATTAACCAGTGAACAGGCGTTGGAATACCACTGCATATTGATTAAAGAAGTGGTCAGGATGCTCTGTGCAGGAATCGTCCACGGCGATCTGTCTGAATTTAATGTGCTGGTTGATGCGCATGGCCCGGTTATTATCGATTTGCCGCAGGCTGTTGATGCGGCGGCTAACAATAATGCGCCTAAGATGCTCGAACGCGACGTAAATAACTTGGCTGCCTACTTTGGCCGTTTTGCGCCGGAACTGCTTGCTACCAGCTATGGTAAAGAAATCTGGAAAATTTACGAGAGCGGCAATTTGACACCTGATGTCAAGCTGACCGGCCATTTCAAAAGCAGCAATAAAAAGGCTGATGTGGGCAGTATCATGAGGGAAATTAATGATGCCAGGGATGACGCGATAAGGCGCAAGTACGAACAGAACGACTAATCAAAAAGGGCGTAAGAAAACTCAAGATTCAAGGCAAAGGGCACAAGAGACGATTGTTTGAAAAGTTCTTCTCTTATCTTCAGCTTGGTTTTTACCATAAGGACTATTTATGAATGACAGGCAAGCTCAAAATCCTTTGCACGGCATTACTCTGGAAATGATGCTAAACCAACTCGTGGCGGATTATGGATGGATTGAATTGGGCGGCATGATCAATATCAAATGTTTTAATCACGAACCCAGCATCAAATCCAGCCTGAAGTTTTTAAGGAAAACTCCGTGGGCGAGAACGAGGGTTGAAGAATTGTACATCAACACAAGGCGAGATTTAGAAAAGTTAGAAAAATTGCTAATGCCATTGATGTAAAGACGTTCCGTTAGCCCATCTCTGCATTAATTCGGGCCTTTTCCGGGAATCCGTATGTCCACAACTGCTTACGATTATCGCATTTACGCAAAGGCCAATCAAGGGCTAATGCGCAAGCTTTGTGTTCCGGTGGATATCAGGCAAGTTTAATAGCATCGCAAATGTAAATGTAATTTATGTTTTTAGAAAAGAAACGTTATATTGTAATTCTATTCCTTGCTATTTTAATTAGCGCCCCCATAATCTCCTAATCCACGAAATTGTTATAGGTTCCGTCTATGGAAACGCACAAAATGAAAGAGTTACGTCTAAAAGATAACTTGATTCCAGTTTTACCCCTTAGGGATGTCGTGGTTTATCCGCACATGGTTATTCCGTTGTTTGTCGGCAGGGAGCGCTCTATTGATGCCCTTGATGCCGCCATGAAGGACAATAAGCAGGTTTTGCTGGTTGCGCAGAAGGAAGCTGAGGTTGATGAGCCGGAATTTACTGATCTTTACGAGGTCGGCACCTTGGCTAATATTCTGCAATTGCTGAAGTTACCTGACGGCACGGTTAAGGTTCTCGTTGAAGGTGGAGAGCGTAGCCGTGTACTTCGTTATCAAGAAACAGGCAGCTTTTATTCGGCAGTGGTCGAAAGAATTGACGATATTTTCAATTTATCCGAACAAGGACAGGATGTATTGCAGCGGACGGTTATCAATTCATTCGACCAATACGTCAAATTGAACAATAAAATTCCCCCGGAAGTTTTAAATGCGCTGTCGGGCATCGACGACCCGAGTCGATTGGCCGATACGATGGCGGCTCATATGACCTTAAAGGTGAGCGACAAGCAGGCCATACTTGAAACTGCGGATATTGAAAAACGCCTGGAAGATTTAATGACGATAATGGAAGGGGAGGTTGACCTTCTGGAAATGGAGAAAAAAATCCGTGTTCGCGTCAAGCATCAGATGGAGAAGAATCAAAGGGAATATTATCTGAACGAACAGATGAAAGCGATTCAAAAAGAACTGGGTGACATGGATGATGTGCCTAATGAAATTGAAGAGCTGGAAAAGAAAATTGCCAACGCGGGTATGTCAAAGGAAGCGAGAACAAAAGCGGACACTGAGCTTAATAAGCTGAAATTAATGCCGGCCATGTCCGCTGAAGCGACCGTAGTGCGCAATTACATTGACTGGATGATCAATGTGCCCTGGAAGAAAAAGACCAAAGTGAGGCATGATCTGAAAATTGCTGAACAGGTTCTGGAAGCCGAGCATTACGGACTGGAAAAGGTAAAAGAGCGCATTCTTGAGTATCTTGCTGTGCAGCAAAGGGTTAAGCAACTTAAAGGCCCTATTTTATGTCTCGTTGGGCCTCCAGGCGTAGGCAAGACTTCATTGGGCGAGTCTATCGCCAGGGCAACGAACCGCAAATATGTGCGGATGGCTTTGGGCGGCGTTAGAGATGAAGCCGAAATTCGCGGTCATAGACGGACGTATATAGGATCGATGCCGGGTAAGATTTTGCAGAATCTGGCTAAAGTGAAAACACGAAACCCTATGTTTTTACTGGATGAGATTGACAAAATGGCGGCTGATTTCCGGGGCGATCCGGCATCCGCTTTGCTGGAAGTGCTGGATCCTGAACAGAATCATACTTTTTCAGACCACTATTTGGAAGTGGACTTTGATTTGTCTGATGTGATGTTCGTCGCTACCGCCAATACCATGAACATCCCGCCGGCATTGCTAGACAGAATGGAGGTTATACGCCTTGCAGGCTACACAGAAGATGAAAAAATAAATATCGCCATCCGTTATTTAATCCCTAAGCAGGTTGAAAATAACGGTCTTAAAGAACATGAAATTGAAATTGCAGAAACCGCGGTCAGGGACATGATACGTTATTATTCCCGTGAAGCGGGAGTGCGTAACCTGGAACGGGATATTTCGAAAATTTGCCGTAAAGTGGTTAAAGATCTTTTGTTGAAACCAGAGAAAACTAAAGCTTTGGTTACGCCTGAAAATCTCAATAATTATTTAGGGGTCAAACGGTTTAATTACGGTCTTGCTGAAGAACAGGATCAGGTTGGTCAGGTTACAGGCTTGGCATGGACAGAAGTGGGTGGAGAGCTTTTAACCATTGAGACAGCCGTAATTCCCGGAAAAGGCAAACACTCGGCAACAGGTAAGCTGGGTGAGGTGATGAAAGAATCGATTGAAGCTGCGATGACGGTAGTCAGGAGTCGTTCAGAACTGTTAGGGATTGATAATGAATTGTTCCAGAAAAATGATATTCATGTTCATGTTCCTGAAGGGGCTACACCCAAGGACGGTCCCAGTGCGGGTATCGGCATGTGTACCGCCATCATTTCTGCGTTGACAAAAATACCGGTGCGGGCAAATGTGGCGATGACCGGTGAAATTACCCTGCGAGGAGAAGTGCTACCTATCGGAGGGTTAAAGGAAAAGTTATTGGCAGCCCATCGTGGTGGTATAACGACGGTTTTAATTCCAGCCGAGAATGAAAAAGATTTGGTTGAGATACCTGAAAATATCAAGCAAAACCTCGATATCAGGCCAGTCCACTGGATAGACGAGGTATTGGAAGTGGCTTTGCAGCACATGCCTGTTCCCGCTGATAAAGCTGATGAAGGGCAAGGTAAAGCCGAGGCTGAACCGGTTAAAATATTACAACAGGGTCTTACTGCTCATTAAAAATGTTTCGCGGTTTTAATGTTTTGTCGTAAAACCGCAAAAAACATGGCCTCTAGGGGTTTTAAAGCTTGACACTATGTTGCGGCTATTGATATAAATACCCGTGTTTCTTGTGTTGCTGATGATCGTACATGAGAGTGAACATAGGGGTTTTACACAATACACATAAAAATAACTTCCTCAGGGGGGAATGATGAACAAATCGGAACTTATAGATGCAATGGCTGAGTCATCGGGCTTAACAAAAGCGGATGCTGGACGTGCTTTAGATGGATTTCTTGCTGCCGTGACAGGTGCATTAAGTAAAGGTGATTCGGTTGCTTTGGTGGGCTTTGGTACTTACTCTGTAAAAGAAAGAGCTGAGCGCAAAGGTCGCAATCCGCAGTCAGGTGAAGAAATTACTATTAAAGCCGCAAAAATTCCTTCATTTAAAGCTGGTAAATCTTTAAAAGATGCTGTAAACTAGTTTTTCTTTGTTGAGTTGTTTCATTTCAACACTACAAACCATTGCATATATTGTTTTTGATTTAAAAAACTAAAGTGTAATGGGAAATTAGTCGGGTGCTTAGCTCAGCTGGGAGAGCATCGCCCTTACAAGGCGAGGGTCGGGGGTTCGAACCCCTCAGCACCCACCAGACTTTGGAGTGGTAGTTCAGTTGGTTAGAATACCGGCCTGTCAC
>JAQTPT010000116.1 GCA_028712795.1 Methylococcales bacterium | reverse complement strand
ACGATTACGTTTATGATCGCGTGTCTGGGCGATTCGAACTTCCCTCTTTGGCAGATTTAATTACTCAAAAAGCGCAAACCTTGCAGGTTTGATGTTGGTTTTCCCCTGGAATTTAAAGTAGATACATGGTTATGCAGGCTGGGTTGATGACCCTACTTTTGTTTATTAATCCACGAGCTAAAGGAGATAAAAAGTTAACAATCTGAAAAAATGATGTCACTAAACTATTGAATTATCCTGGAGAAAACCCATGAAAACCAAATTATTAATTTCCCTGTTTCTGACCCTCGGCTTGCTGGCCGCTTGCGCCGAGATGAAGTCGCATCCGATGGACATGAGTCAAGCCGTGCAAAACGCAAAAACCAAAGCAGATCATGATGCGCTAGCGGAACATTACGAAGAAGCGGCGGAAGAAATGTAGCTCAAGGTTGATGAGCACAAAAAACTTCTTAGCGAATATGAGTCAAAAAGCTATCTCTACGGTAGACAAGCACAAAGTTTTAAAGACCATTGCCAGTGGTTGATTAACGCCTATGAAAAAGCCGCCGAGGAAAACTTGAGCATGGCAAAGCTGCATCGTCAGATGTAACGCTTCACACCTCTTTCTACGGTCAGCGCTATTGGTATTGCGCGAGGCTATTACGGAGCTTCGCGCAATCAATGCCTACTTTTCCACTAACTCGAACACCCAGTGTTGGCAAAAAAGCCTGCTGCCCTGGCTAAGCCATTGCCCGTACCGTCTTCGGATGAGTCCGGATGTTTATTATCTGCTTCGGTGATGCTATGAGAGTTACAGAAAAACTGATTTCCAGTTATCCTTGGTACCTTCGTCCATTCTTTTGGAATCAGAAAAGCAAGTACGGACAAATCCTTAAGCCTGCTTTGATTTGGGCCAGAGTCCCTCGCTTGTTTGCAGCGGTAGCCCTACTCTATGGAGTGCTGGATAGAAAAAGCAGCCCTATTGATCCCATTCTACGATCCTTGATTACGGTGAGAGTATCGCAAATAAACGGGTGCCGTTTTTGTATGGATATTAACTCCGCTGTGTTGGCAAAAAGAACGGGCTCCATGAACAAGGTGGAGGCCCTTGAACAATGGCAAGAAAGTGGGTTGTTTGATAACAAACAAAGGGTTGTCCTGGAATATGTCGAGGCTGTGACGTATACCGGCCGACAAGTTGATGATGATTTGACTCAGCGCCTGTATGAATACTTTAACGAAGATGAAATAGTCGAACTAACCGGACTCATTGCCTTTCAGAATTTATCCAGCAAATTTAACAGTGCCCTGGATTTGCCTGAACAAGGATTTTGCCGTCTGCCAGAAAGCGCAGATCGCAATAATAAAAAATCAAACGTTTAATACAAAATGGCATTGCCGATTCTCTGCTAAAGGGAGGAACAGCACTTATGAACGCATGGCACAAGTTATCGGTTACCGAAGCCGCAAGTCTTCTTGCGACTGATGTGGAGCAGGGGCTTGCCGACAAGAAAATCGCTGCCCGGCTCGCCCGGTATGGGCAAAACAAACTACGCAAGGGCAAGCGCGTCTCGGCCCTTGTCATTTTTGTAAGCCAGTTTAAAAGTCTGGTTATTTGGGTGCTGATTGGCGCGGCGGCGGTTTCCGCAGCACTGGGCGAAACCGTAGATGGTTTCGCCATCATTACCATCGTGATCCTGAATGCGGTGATCGGTTTTATTCAGGAGTATCGTGCTGAGAAAGCGGCGGCAGCGCTGGCCCGGCTGGCAGCGCCCCATTGCCGCGTTGTGCGTGATGGTCACAGCGCGGTGGTCGCCGCGACTGAAATCGTCCCGGGCGATATTCTGCTGCTCGAAGGCGGGGATCTGATCGCTGCCGATGCTCGCTTGATCCAGACCTTTGTTCTTCGTATCAACGAAGCGCCGCTTACCGGTGAATCGCAAGCCGTAGGCAAGTTCACCGACAGCTTGCCTTTGGAAACGCCTCTGGCGGATCGGAAAAACATGGTCTTTCTCGGCACCAGTGTGACAGGAGGCACCGGCCGTGCCTTGGTGGTTAATACCGGGATGGAGACGGAACTCGGCCATATCGCCAAACTTCTGGAGACCGCCGAAAGCGGAGAAACCCCTCTGCAACAAAAACTTGATCGGGTAGCGCGTCTATTATTGTGGGCCTGTTTCGCTATTGTTGCCCTGATTTTTAGTCTCGGATTACTGCGGGGAATTGCGCCGTTTGAGCTGTTCTTGAGCGCGGTGAGTCTTGCGGTAGCGGCTATTCCGGAGGGGCTGCCTGCGGTGGTGACTGTCGCGCTCGCTTTGGGTGTGCAACGCATGGTGCAGCGTCATGCCTTGGTGCGGCACATGGCCTCGGTCGAAACGCTTGGCTGTGCCGAGGTCATCTGTACGGACAAGACCGGTACGCTGACGATTGGGGAAATGACGGCCCGCAAGTTGGTTACGACTGAAAGTTTGTATCGTGTCACCGGCGAAGGTTACGCCACGGAAGGCGCATTCTTTTCCGGCAACGTGGCAAGTCTGCCCTCAGAAAGTCCCGAACTTTTTGCCTTGCTGCGCGCATCGGTCGCTTGCAATGATGCCGAACTGACTCTACTAGATGACCGGCCTGTAGTAGTGGGCGACCCTACTGAAGGGGCGCTACTGGTAGCCGCCGCCAAA
Organism: Methylococcales bacterium; assembly: GCA_028712795.1. Lineage (GTDB taxonomy): Bacteria > Pseudomonadota > Gammaproteobacteria > Methylococcales > Methylomonadaceae > Methylobacter_C. The sequence goes on along the minus strand of JAQTPT010000116.1, from coordinate 2,158 downwards.
GGCGGTATTACCCGTGCAATCATTGAAACGGAAATGCCGCGTCTGGCTGCTGTGCCTTTCGATTCCGACCGCAAACGCATGACCGTCATTCGTAGTCAGGAAAGTCAACCCTGGGCATTCGTCAAAGGCGCACCCGAAATTATTCTCAGCCGTTGCACCCTGATCCGTACTGATCAAGGAGTAAGGGAGCTGACTGAGAGCGATCGCACCCGACTGCTCCAGGCTAATACCTTACTGGCACACGATGCCTTGCGCGTGCTTGCCGTCGCTGAGCGGTCCCTGGATGGCTTCAATTTCGAAGAGGAGGTGGTTGTGAATGACACCGAGATCGAGAAGGAACTCACTCTTTTGGGGCTCGTAGGCTTACAGGACCCTCCACGCGCCGAGGCGAAGGCGGCCGTGGTCAAGTGTAAACGGGCCGGCATCAAAACCGTGATGATCACCGGTGATCACCCAGACACTGCACGGGCAATAGGCCATGAATTAGGCATTCTGGGCAAAGACGATGAAGTTCTCGTAGGAGCCGAGCTTGACCGTTTGGACGACGACGCGCTGAAGGAACGGGTAGCACAGGTTTCTGTTTATGCGCGGGTTACCGCCGAGCACAAGCTCCGCATTGTTCGCGCTTGGAAGGCACGGGGTGCAGTAGTGGCGATGACCGGGGACGGGGTTAACGATGCTCCTGCGATCAGGGAGGCCTCCATCGGTATCGCCATGGGCGTCACCGGCACCGAGGTCACCAAAGAGGCCGCCGACATCATTATCACCGATGACAATTTTGCCTCCATCGTTGCTGCCGTAGAAGAAGGAAGGGGCATTTATGACAATATCGCCAAAACGTTGGCCTATCTTCTGGGTGGCAATGCCGGCGAATTAATAGTGATGCTGAGTGCGGTCCTTCTGGGCTGGCCGCTGCCGCTTCTGCCGCTGCATCTTCTGTGGATCAACCTGGTAACAGACGGCTTGCCAGCGCTCGCTCTGGCAACTGATCCGATTGACCCCGGCGTGTTGAATCGCCCGCCGCAACGCTCCCAAGAGACGCTATTCAACCGGGATTTCCTCAAACTAACCCTGCTCACAGGCTTGCTGACTGCCGGGGTTACTCTCGGCGTGTTTATCTATGAACTGTACATCGACAACAGCCTTGAGCAAGCCCGCGATGCCGCCTTTACCGCCCTGGTGATCGCCGAGTTGCTGCGTGCATTCGGTGCACGTAGTGAGCAGCGCACGATTTGGCAGATAGGCTTGTTTTCCAACATACGCTTGTTTCTGATTGTGGCGGTGAGCTTTGCCTTGCAGTTGGCGATACATCATGTCCCCATACTGCAAACGCTGTTCCAGATCGAGCCGGTTTCTCTAAATCAGTGCATGTCGTGGATCGGGGTTGGATTTATACCGTTGATTGTCCTGGAACTGAGAAAAGTCATCCGTCGCCCCCGAGTAAAGAAGGATTGAAATAATAATAAAGCTTCAAGCAGATACACAAACCTACGCTTTGGAACGGAGTGTGCAGGTTAAGTTAGCACCGAATAGAGAAGAGGGGTTTTGGGGACAACGGAACGGAAAATAGGGTTAAGAGTTGCTATCCGCTGAAACCCCCGTGCTGACGGTATTTGTCGGAAAATATCAGTTTTACGACACTCTATGTGCAACCGCCAAATCGCCTCAAAATGACCTCTGAAAATAGACGGAAAACCCTGTCGCAAATAGGCTTATGTACGGAAACTAAGTTTTTATTGTTTTACGACACCATTAAGAGCATAAAAAAGAATGATCTCGGATGCTAGCGTATATTTACGGACGAATATGCACAGTACCCTTTTTATGGCGGCGGCTCTCGTTATGTTTATACGGCATGGTGTGAAATCGGTTGGAGTAGTGAATCCAAGATGATGTCATAAGTAACCGTTCAAAAGTTATTTAACATTTTTAGGGAAATTTTACTTTCAAGCAAAATTACGGTGTAATATTTTCCGATATTTGCCAAGATTTCGAATAGAGATTCTTTCAAATTTTGAAACGATTCATAGACTGAGAAAGGCATCCATTCATATTTAATTTTTCGCCAGAGGATTTCAATAATATTAAGCTCAGGCGAATAAGGGGCAATGTTTACTATGGTGAGACCTTGTTGTTGCCACCGCTCAATATTTTCTTG
>JAQTPT010000067.1 GCA_028712795.1 Methylococcales bacterium | reverse complement strand
TGCATCTGTGCTTCAATTTCTTTGGCGTAAGGTTTTATCATTTGTTAATTTTGAAGAAAGTTTCTTTCGCGCAAAGGTTAATTCTTAAACTGAATTTGCCTAAATTAATTTATGCTCATTCCTAAAGTGTGGCTTAGCGTCTTCACGTTTAAATCGCAAGGCGTTGTATCTTCCAGTAAACGCATTATTTTATACAAACCCAACCCAAAACTAGTCTTCCCTCCAACCCCGGTCCACTGCCCCAAAGCCAGCCACGGGATAAATGGCGCAAGTTCTCCCCGGTAAACCGTTTCACCCAGCAAGCCGCCGAACGGCATGGTGCTGTGGGTTCGCTGCGAATGGCGTTGCCAGTCGTGCCAGTGCAGGGTGCTGTGTTCGATTTGCACGGTTCCGGCCAGAGTGAGTAAATGCTGTTTTTCTTCAGGCGTTATGACAATGCCGCTGCCATAAAGGGTCGCCAGGGCGTTGATGCGGCCTAATAACCGGTTCAGCAACAGGCTGAAAGGCGGCGCGGTGCGTAGCAGTTCATTGCCGGCTTTTAGCCGAAGACGGGTGCTGTGATTCAGGCGAAGGTGGGTTAGGGACTGGGAAATTTCTGTAAAAAACTGGTCGGCGTGCAGGGCTTGGGCTTGTCCTAGCCATTGGCGGTTTTGATAAAGAAGCTTTGCACCCTGAGTGGTCAGTTGCTGAATGCGGTCGATTTGGAAGCGGCCCCGTTGTTTGCCCAGGCCCATGAATTCGCCAAGATGCTCCAGGGCGGCAAAGACCATCAGGAAATAATCGATGGCTGAACCATACAGGATTATGCCAAGGTTGAGTGTGTCGCCTGCCGCGTAGCGGGTTTTATCATCCAGGGGCGGAATCAGTATGTAAGGGCGGGGCGGCGCTTGTTGTGCGTCGCTCCAGTGCGCGGGAGGCGATGGATTGTAAAAATAATCCCGGAAATTCGTGCCTATTCGCGCCAGCGCCTGACCTAACGCGCCGTGAAAAACCGCGCCTTTATAGACCGGTAATTCCGTGCCTTCGCTAAGACAGAGCTGAAATTCAAAACATGCTAATCGAAACCCCTGAATATTGCCGCATTGTGCAGAGGGCGGGTTTTCATTAACGATATTGGCATCGTTTGACAAGGCATGCGTAGGCAAAAATCACCTTTAAGATTGAATAGGGCCGGTGTTAATGGACTTACGTTCTTTGTACCTGACAAAAACTCGTTGAAATTTTGCAAGATAAGGGCTTTTTGCAAAAGACGGGAATGGGGCGAATCAACGAGCTTAGTGAGGATACTAACCCAATAAATCAAAGGGAGCAATGCAAATCTGCGCCCAAACTACGTCTGTCTCAGGTCAAGGTATCTAATCATGGTGTGAGTGCCATAGTTCTACTTTGACAGATTAGATGATCACTATTTTCCAAGATCGTCATTCCGGCATGGATTCGCTACGCGCTCTGACGGGTCACATCAGGCTATCCTGCCTGATGCCCTTCGGATTAATGCAAATCTGTTCCAGACAGATTTGTGCCGGACCCGTGAGAGCGCGAAGCGAATCCAGGCTCCATGGATGGGTTTGAGCTTACCATCCATGGCACTGGATACCCGCTTCCCGGCGGGTATGACGAGCTTTCGTATAATCTGACAAAGCAGAACTAAATCAGTTATACAGCCAACGCTATGGCGCCAAACAGCAAAAGAATGGGCTATTGGTTTTAAAGATAACGGCTGACCCATTGAATAATATCCTCCGCGCTCAGGGCGCCGGATTGGCGGGCAATCTCTTTGCCGCCCTTAAATATAATCAGCGTAGGTATGCTGCGAATGTTAAATTGGCCTGCAATGCCTTGTTCCTGTTCAGTGTTGAGTTTGGCCAACCGCGCCCGAGGTTCAAGTTTGACAGCGGCCTGGGCATAAGCCGGAGCCATCATCTTGCAAGGCCCGCACCAGGCGGCCCAGAAATCGACGACAACGGGAATATCATTACGTGACAGGTGACGTTGAAAAGAGTCACCTGTTAATTCCACGGGATGCCCGCCAAATAAAGCCCCTTTACATTGACCGCAGCGGGGATGTTGCGCCAAACGTTCGGATGGGATTCGATTAATGGCATGGCAATGCGGGCAGACAAGGTGCAGTGTGCTCATATAAAAATATTTTTTAGTTTCGGTTTTCGATAATACAAGGCGTTGTTGAATAAATCAAATTTTGGGCAAAGCCCACCATTTGTAACGTTTGTTATATTTTTACGGACACAGGCATGCCCGGATTGGTCATTCTGTTGAGTGCAGTCGCACTGATCCATGCTTCCTTTTTTTGTTGCGGCAACGCACGTGCTTTCAGGTATTGCCGGAAAATGCGCTTATAGCGTTGCATGGCAAGCTCAACATGACTGCGCAGGTTATAATATGAAAAACCGCTGATTTAGCTCAGCGTAAATCTTCCCAAGATGATGCCTATCTTCATCTAGCCTTAATCAAACCAACCAGTTTCCTCTCATCTTGTTCAGGTAACCTTTATACAGTCGAACCATTCAGTCATGGTAATTTTACGTAGGATAACCCATAAGCATGACGACAAGAAGTCGACTGGTAAATAATTATGAGCTCAATTAGCCTGGATCAGGCGATACTGTCTATGGCTCCTAATCGCTTAAACATCCCAGAACAGAAGGTTACAATGAAAACGTTAATACAGAAAGCTAAACTCTTAAGGCTAATTGGCAATAAGGTCGTGACGGCACTCATCTTGGTATCTGCGATAAGCGTTTTATCCATATCGTCAGCGTTTGCTGATCGTGGCGGCGAGCATCATAGACATGGCGATCATGATGGCTATAGATACCAACGGGAATATCAACAACCTTATGGCTACCAGCGAGGCTATCAGCAACCCTATGCTTATGTGCAACCTGTCTTCGTTCCGCCGCCGGTGTACTATGTACCCCTGCAACCACCCGGCATCCATTTAGTGTTTCCGCTTAATTTTAACCGGTAGATAGCCTTGCGATCACATTCTATCAGCTTTTTAGTAAGGAAAATTCCATGGTAAGACTAACGACTCTGACTGAATTCAATTTCAGATGGCCAACTTTGGTGCCAGGAGAGATGCTGGCGTTAACGCTACTCATCGCTTTCGCGGTATTCGCAACCCTTGAATTTCACGCGCCACGGGAAAAACTGCCCAAAAAATACCTGCGCCAGTCCTATAAAACAAACTTTTGCCTGTTTATTGTTAACAGTATCGCCATGTCAGTAGTGTCGGCTTCATCCTTATTGATAGTGGCCGGACGCTATTCAGACAAAGGACTGTTTAACACGCTATCCAATCCCACATGCAAAGCAGTCCTATCGTTTTTATTCCTCGATTTGTTAATGTATCTCTGGCATAAAGCCAGTCACCGTTTTGACAGTCTGTGGATGTTTCACAGGGTTCATCACAACGATCCTTATTTGAATATTTCCACAGCATTTCGCGTTCATTTTCTGGAGCTTTTCATCATTTTTATTCTGAAAGCGATTTCAATCATCATTTTTGGCATAGAAGAAGCGATAGTGCTGACCAGTGAAGCAGTCATGACCTTTTTTATCATGTTTCATCATACCAACATTTCCTTTATGGGTGAAAAATTACTGGGACATATCATTATCGTACCCTCTCTGCACCGTACTCATCATTCAACACAACGGTGCGAACACGACAGTAACTATGGCGCTGTTTTATCGCTCTGGGATCGGCTGTTCGGCACGCTATCAGAAGTACAACCGGTGGCAATAGGTATCAAAGGCAGTTCGCCGCAGGATCTTGTCAACTTAATCAAGTTTGGTTTTACCCCGCCCACTCCGCCCACAGTTCAACCCCTTAATCTTGATGATATGATCGCTGAGGCCGCTTATTACAAGGCAGAAAAACGTGGCTTTTATCCTGGCAATGACCTTCAAGACTGGCTGGAAGCAAAAAGTGAAATTATTGCCCTGGTTTACGGGGTGGATTCAACTCCGAAGTGCAATCCTAGCGCTCATGCGGCTTCTTGCAATGCGTCAGCAAAAAATACCGCACCATTCGCCCCATTGCCCTGGGCAAAAAGAACGGGTTGTTCGCTGGTTCCGGGCACGCTGGCCAACGGGCCGCAGCCATCCAAACATTACTGGACACAACTAAACTCAACGGACTCGATCCAGTCGCATGGCTTAGAGATACCTTGGTAAAATTGCCCACCTGGCCTAACAGCCGTATCGACGAGCTATTGCCGTTTGCACGACCGATCGAGGACATTAGTTTACAAGATAAAAATGACAAGTTCGTAGGGCGGTTTCACTTCGTGCTCTAACGGGTCGCGACAGCAAACCGCCAAAAACGCACAACATCAAACACAACCAGTCATCATCTCCCGCTTGGAAAAGTCCGGGCAAGGATCAGATTAGATCATTCCGATCATGGCGGATTGCTGTCGCGAATCCGCCTTACAGATTTGCAGTTGTTCTCCGCAAACTACGAAAAACCGCCCGCCCCTTCGGCGTTTAAGTCCAGAAGTGACGCGGCGCGTGGGAACGAGAAGATACGATAATCAATCAGCCAACGGCATGTTCCTTAAGCCATTCTTTTAATGCTTCGTTCATGCGCGTTTGCCAGCCACGGCCTGTAGCGCGGAAAGCTTCAAGCACATCCCGGTCAAGTCGCACCGTGGTTGATAGTTTAGTGGGCGCTTGTTGCTTGCCACGGCCTTTTAAACCTGACAGTGTGGCTTGTAATGATTCGGGCAAGGCGGAAAATGGCACGGCGCGTTTAAAATCGGCTTCCGTCCATTCCGGGTTGTCATCCTCAATCAATTCTGGATTGCGTTTCATACTGCTTAACCTCGCGTTTATTGGCTTTTCTAAAGCTAATGACTCGAATGCCGCCGACAATTTCAACGAACACCAAAGCATGCAGACGGTGGTCGAGAAATCCCAGTACGCGGTAGCGGGTTTCGCCATAATCGCGTCGGTTATCGATGGTAAATTGAGCGGTTTCAAAATCAAACTCCGCCGTGCGTTCAAAGCTCAAGCCGCGTTTGCGGATATTCGTGGCATTTTTTACGGGGTCAAAGTCGATTTCCATATTTTATTGTAATAACAAATAATTAAACAAACAATTATTTTGTTACCACATTTCTTAAGCGCGGTGGTCGGGCATGCTGTTTATGCCCGACATCTCGATGCTAACGTCAGGCAACGATAAAGCGGTTGCCCGACCTACATTAACGTCAATCGCCCCAGCCCTTCGGATTCGTAAAAACAAGGTCAAACAAACGGGTTGACGATGCGCAAGCGTCCATTAATAAATTGACTGTTCTGCATATCTTCAAAGTAATGGGTATCACAGCCCGATTCCAGCGCGGCGGCGATAATAAGGCTGTCATACCAGGAAAAGCCGTACCGCTCGCGGATATCGAGAGCTGTATGGATAGTGGCCAGCGAAATAATTTCCACTCGGCACATCGCCTCAAGTAAGGTAATGAGCTTTCGGGTTTCTGAAACCGGGAGTCCCAGCCGCTTGGACGCCACGTTGGCGGTTTCGGAAAGCACTTGCGTGGAGATGGATGGCGAACCAACAAATAATGGAGCGGCAAGATGTGCTTTGGTGGAGGCTTGTCCGAGCGCGTAAATTACAATATTGGTGTCGATAAATATCCTACCTGGCATTGGCATCGTCCCGGTCAAATTTATATCCGCTGATATCCACCTGGAAGCTTCGGAAGAAAGTTTCAATTTCCTCGGCGGTTTTGGGCGCTGACGCAAGCTCGGCGGGCAGATACCTTGCTTTAAGAAAGGCAATAAAATCCAGAATCTCAACCTGCTTTTCAGGAGGCAGCGTTCCAGCTTCACGCGCAATGATGTCGGAATATCCCATGTGTGTCACTCCTCTGACTGTCAAAATTATAATAGCACGGGGTTATGACTGCCTGGGCAGGTATTTTGCTCCCGGCAAAATCTGCATTCCCGCATCTGTTTCCGGGCGCAGCGTTTTCTTTCATGGCATAAAGGCAACGGCAGCAGCAAACGTTTGAGACGGGGTTACAAACCCCGTCCCGCATGGCTTCCTTACGGCTTTACGCAGTTGCAAAGCAACACGTCCATCTGCCCAATATCGCTCCTCACACGGTTCTGTGAATCCTTGTTGACTGAATACCGCCCGTTTTTTTCTATAATATCAATTAAAACTATTTATTAGATATTTTTAATTCGATATATTCGATTGAATATTATCTGTTCTGACCTACACTTCAGACATGTTGTGTCTTATCTGATTAATGAATCAGGGCGATGACATACATAAATCCAACAATGGTTAATTAAATATTTGTAGGCCGCGGGCAAAGGTGTCCACTGCCTGTCTGGAGAACCTATTATGAAAACACAAACACATACCGGCCGCGCCTTACGTTTGGCAGTGGCCTCAATCCTGGCTGTGGGTGTCGGCGCGATAAGCGTCAACAGCTACGCAGGTACCAATACCGCAAACCTGAATGTCACTGCGGAGATTCAGGAAGCTTGCGCTGTCTCTACGACGGCCGTCGCTTTTAGTTACTATGATCCGGTTAATGCCAACCTCGCGACTGCCCTGCATACCACTGGCACAGTTTTGACGACCTGCACATTGGGTGCCACAGGCACAGCGCTATTAGATCAAGGGCAAAACGGTACGGGAACTCTCGAAGCTCCAGTTCGCTTCATGAAGACTGGTGCTGGTGGTCCTACTGAATTATTGGGTTATCAACTTTATTCGGAAGCTGAAGACACTACTGTATGGGGCGGTACTATAGCAACTGGCAAAGCTATTGCAACGGGTACTGGCTTGCAAACCAGTCTCACTGTTTATGGCACCATAGCCGCTGGCCAGAACAAAAGTGTGGGCTCTTACACCGATACAGTGGTGGTCACCATCGACTTCACATAATAGTGATGCTGAAGCGAACGCCAGGCCCGGCAGTTTGAGGCCTGGCGTTTTGTTTCCGGTGGCTGGAGCCGGAAATAAAAACGCCTCTATTTTTTAAGCTGAACCCCTGCCACCGGTTGACTCCAGCCGGACGGTGACAGGGGTTTTTCTTTTATCATGAAGCGGGACGGGGTTTACAACCCCGCCCCTCACGTTTTTACAATACCCGGACAAGCGAGCAATTGAATCAAAAAACAGGTGCGGGCATGTTTCCGGACGCCGCGTTTTCTTTCATGGCATAAAGGCAACAGCAGCATCAAACGTTTGGAACGGGGTTGCAAACCCCGTCCCGCATGGTCTTCAATCGTTCCGCCCGGGCCGCAAACCCCGTGCGGCTTCGATGCAAATTGTTTAGTCACCGGATAGGTATGTTACAATCAAGCCGAGTGGATAACAGAACAGGGCGGCAAAAAACCTGAACCCGTAAATGGCGGAATGTATTAATGTCCACTGCCCAGGTGGAGACTACTACGATGAAAACCACGCACCTTAACAACCGCGCTTTACGCTTGGCAGCGACACTGGTGCTTGCCATAACCAGCGGCTCGTTTGGCGTCAGCAGCCACGCTGGCACAGACACCGCCAACCTGCCGGTTAGCGCCGAAATTAACGCGGCCTGCACGATCTCGACCGTGCCTTTGGAGTTTGGCAACTATGACCCGATCGTGGACAACAAGACTGCGCCTCTGACCGGCACCGGTTTCGTGTCCACGACCTGTACCATCGGCTCGGATGTTATCATCACCCTGGGCCAGGGCGCGAACCCCGCAGGCGGATCGACCGATACCATCCCGTTACGCCAGATGGCAAGCGGCAACGATCGCCTCGCTTACTTTCTTTATTCGGAACCCACGCGCATTACCGTATGGGGAAATACGGCGCTAACCGGCAAGGCCGATACCGGCACCGGCGCTGCCAGCCAGCTTACTATTTATGGCGCGGTTACCGGCGGCCAAAACAAGCCGGTGGGCAGCTACACCGACACCGTGGTCGCTACCGTCACCTACTGATGCTGACGGGAATGCCTGAGCCCTGATGTTTTGGGCGTGGCGTAAGTGCTTGAGACTATCTCCCGGGTCTGCTAAAAATTGCAAGAAAGCGGGCGCATTGCAGATAATCATAAAGCGGGACGGGGTTTACAACCCCGTCCCTCACGTTTTTACGATACCCGGACAAACTGGCAATTGAATCAAAAAACAGGTGCGGGAATGTTTCCGGACGCAGCATTTTCTTTCATGGCATAAAGGCAACAGCAGCAGCAAACGTTTGGGACGGGGTTACAAACCCCGTCCCGCATGGGATGACGACTTGTGCAGATACCTGGGCACTGAGGGCGAAGGAGCAAGATGTACACGTTATTTCATGCACATTTATCAGCGGCGGAGCCGGCATTTAGATTTACCCCGGATTGATTATTGCGCCAGAATCGATAAAATCACTTTAATATTTTTAATCCGTACCCTACTATGGCCTATCCGATTGGATATCAGGGCAATAAAAACCTAAACCCGTCAATGATTAATTACCTGAGGCCGGGGCTAACCGGTCCTCTGCCTGTTGGGAGACCGCTACCATGAACACTACTCAATTTAACGGCCACGCCGTACGTTTGGCTTTGCCCCCCCTGCCGCGGATACTGAGCCAGGCTGTTTGCGCCCTGGCGTTTCTGCTTGCTGGAGCCGGAACGGCTAGCGCCGGTTCTTTTCAGGTAATTCCGGTGCGCGTCACGCTGTCTGCCGGCAAGCCGATCGCCGCAATGACCGTGCGCAATACCGGCGGCGAACCGGCCGTGCTGCAACTGGAAGTGATGAGCTGGTCGCAGGCGCAGGGCAAGGACGTTTACACCCCAACCAAGGAGATTCTCGCCACCCCGCCCATTTTTACGGTGCCGGCCGGAGGCTCGCAGATTGTGCGCGTTGGCTTGCGGCGCCCGCCGGATGCGCAGCGCGAACTGACTTACCGCTTGTACCTGGAGGAAGTGCCGCCGCCGCCCAAGCCCGGTTTTCAGGGTTTGCAGATGGCGTTGCGCATGGGCGTGCCGTTGTTCGTTCCACCAGCCGCCGTTCAGTTGCCGGTTTTGGCCTGGCGGATTTTCCGCACCAAGGAAGGGCAGTTTGAAGTGGGTGTGACAAACAACGGCAACACCCATGTTCAGGTGGCCAATGTCAGGCTGGCGCGCGCCGATGGCGGCGAACTGGGCACGCAGCAAATTGCCGGGTATGTCCTGCCAGGCCAAAGCCACAACTGGCTCCTTAAGGATATTCCGGCTTCGCCGTCAGTTGCTGCGCTGCATCTTTTTGTCCAGACCGAGGCAGGGGATATCGATGGCGGCGTTATTAATGTGGAGCAAAAATAGCCTGCCGTGTAGAGAGCACTAACGCTACTGTGGAGATACCCCCAGGCGGAGAACTGTTTAATGTGGATAACAAGGCGCAAAATCGCAAAGGAATGAGCCATGCCGGCTACGCGTTCGCTATTCTTCCTGCTTGCTCTGTCGCTGGGTTCCGCGCATGTAGAAGTCAGCGCGGCAGATGCCGGTCCGGCTTTGCCAGCCGCTGCGGCAACGGCGCTGGTGGAAAATTTATGGAGCGTAAAGATCAATGGCGAAGACCAGCATGAGACGGTTTTGTTTCTTCGCGATAGCGGTGGAAAAGTGTTAGCGGCGGCAAAAGACTTGCAGCGCTGGCACTTTCGTTTACCCGCTGTCGTGCCTCTGAAGCATCAGGATGAAGCCTTTTATCCGCTGGATGGACTTGGCGGGGTAAGCTACCAGGTGGAGGAATCCACGCAGACCCTCGCGATAACTGCGCCGGGAAATGCGTTTACGGCCAGCGCTGTCAGCGGCGCCGCTAACTCGCCGACACCCGTTCCCTCTACCCTGGGCGGATTTCTCAACTATGATGGCTTCGCCCAGTACAATCAGGGAATAGTGACGATGAACGCGCTTACGGAGACAGGCGTGTTCAATCGCTGGGGGGTCGGAACGTCGTCGCTGTTATGGAAGAATCTTACGCAGACGGTGAATATTGTCCGATTGGACAATACCTGGACCAAGGATATGCCGGTCTCGATGTCCAGTCTGCGCTTTGGCGATGCGATCAGCCAGCCCGGCGAATGGGGCGGCGCGGCGCGGTTTGGCGGGATTCAATGGGCCACCAATTTTACCACGCAGCCGCAGTTTATCCCCTTTCCCATGCCGGCTGTGGCCGGCGAAGCGGTATTGCCGTCCACGGTTGATGTTTATGTGAACAATCTTTTGCAGATGCGCACGGATGTTCCCGCGGGTCCCTTTTCAATCACCAATCTGCCCGTGATGACCGGGCAAGGCGAGGCGCGCATCGTCGTAAAAGATTTGCTGGGACGGGAGCAGATTATTAACCAGCCGTATTACGTCAGCCCCCAATTGTTAAGCCAGGGCACGCAACAGTATTCTTATGAAACCGGCCTGATACGGCAGAATTATGGATTATCCAGTTTCGACTACGCCACCGGATTTGTGTCAGGCACCCACCGTTATGGCTTTAGCGACCAATTTACCGGCGAAGCGCATGGCGAACTGCTGCAACGGCAGCAAACCCTGGGCGTCAGCGGGAGTTATTTATGGCCCGTTCTGGGCGTTTTCAACCTTGCGCTGGGGGGCAGCCACAGCGATTCCGGTTTAAGCCCGTTTACCGTCGTGGGCTTCCAGCGTCAGAACAAATGGTTCAGTATTGCCGCCCGCACCCGGCTTGCGGGCGAACATTTTACCCAAATCGGCATGCAACCCGGAACTCTGGCGCCCCGCGAACTCAGCAGCGCGTCGGCAAGCATCAGCTTTGGCCCCTACGGCAGCTTAAACCTGGGTTATATTCGTCAGGACAACCGGGATAAGGCCGATGTCGCGTTGGCGAACGCCGGTTATAATGTTTCCCTGGGGCGTATCGGGGCGTTGAACCTGAGTTATTTTCGTTCCGTGAAGGGCCCGCCCGATGACAGTGTCTCGCTGACCTTCACTTTTTCTCTGAGCGACATTCTGGGCGGAAATACCACAGGAAGTCTAAATGGCACCGGCCTGCAAAACAATGAGCAGGGGACGCTGCAAATCCAGCGGAGTCTTCCGCGTGGCAATGGTTTTGGTTACCGGCTGCTGGCTTCCGAGGGCCTTAGTGAAAGGTATGGCGCCGCTGTCAATCTGCAAAACGATTATGGACTTTACAATATGGAGGTTGCCCGATCCGGCGATCAAACCGGTTATCGCGGCGGCGTGAGCGGCGGGGTGGTGATGATGGGAGCATCATGGCCGCAATTTTCACGGCGCATGACCGACAGCTTTGCGCTGGTTCATGTACCGGGCATTCCCAACGTACGCGTCTATGCGGACAACCAGTTGGCAGGCATTACCGATGCCAATGGCGATGTTATCATCCCGCGCATGCGTCCCTACCAGCGCAATCCCATCCGCATTGAACAGGCCGATCTCCCCTTCGACGCCCAATTCAGCAGTCTGGAACTTGAAGCGGTGCCTTACTATCGCAGCGGCTATGAGCTGAACTTCCCCATTAAGCGCTCGCGCGGCGCTTTGTTTACGTTGGTGTTGGCTGACGGCAAACCGATGCCTGCCGGTGCGCTTGTGCAAATCAACGGGCAAGGCGAAGCATTTCCCGTGGCCTTGAGAGGCGAAGTTTTTATTACCGGCCTGGAGGCCAATAATCGTTTACGCGCCACCTGGCGCGGACAATCCTGCGAATTTGCCGTGGCTTATCCTGAAACGGAAGAGCCATTGCCAAATCTGGGCTCTTTTACTTGTACAGGGGTAAAGCCATGAAACAGTTTATTAATTATCAACACCCGGCGGCTAGCAAACGGTTTTTTGCCGCGATACTGGCTTTGGCTTTAGGCGGTATGGCAGGTTCTGCTTACGGCGCAAGCTGCTCTGTAAGTTCCAGCGGCGTCAGTTTTGGCGTTTATAATGTTTTCAACTCTGCCGATAATGACGCCGCCGGGACTGTTCACGTAGCCTGCACAGACTTGTTAATAATTGGCGTTACTTACGAAATAGAGCTAAACGTCGGCGTCGGTTCCGGCAGTTCATTCTCATCGAGAGTAATGACCAGCACCACCAACTCAGGCCACCATCTCAACTACAATCTCTACACAAATTCAAGCCGCACGAGTGTTTGGGGCGACGGCAGCGCTGGAACAGCGACGGTAAGCGGCGGTTTTCTCGTGGGGATAGGTTCGCAGTCAAGAGATCACGATATATTCGGACGTATCCCTGCAAGACAAAACGCCTATGTCGGAAGCTACAGCGATACCATCACAATGACAATCAATTTTTAGCAAAATGGACTGGCCTAATTTATAGGGATAGATCATGGGCGACGCTCCCACACAAAGAACAGATTTTTAAATAAAAGCCAACTTTTTCAAAAAAATGGTAGGGTATTACATTAACTTTATGGGCCCTGGAAATGGCGACGCTTAACGACAAAAATAAAGACTACCTGACGCCCAATGAAGTAGCGAAGTTAATGATGGTGTCGCCTATCACGGTCAGATCGTGGGCGCAGAAAGGTTTGCTGGCGGCAAAAATTACGCCGGGTGGTCACCGGCGCTTCCTGAAAAGCGATGTAGAGCGCTTTATCCGCGAAAGCCGCGCCATGCAAATCCCTGTTGACTCGAACGCTTTGCGTATTCTCATTGTCGATGACGATCCGCTGATGGTCACTTATATAACCGGCATTCTTAACGGCTCGGGTATAAACTTCGTGATTGAGCTAGCTCAAAGCAGTTTGGAAGCCGGTGACAAAATCCCTACCTTTGCTCCGGACGTGGTCTTGCTCAATTGCATGCGGCCAACTGTAGACGGTTTTGGAATATGCTCCCTGATCAAAAGCGCCAGCGCTACGCGGCATATCCGGGTCATTGGCATTACTGCAAACCTGGGCGCTGAAAATGTAACCCGAACGCTTGAAGCGGGCGCCGAAACATTTCTTGCAAAACCGTTTAATCCGCAGGATCTTCTGGCGGTTTTAAGCCGTCCGGCGAGCGCAAGCAAAATCTTGCCAAGCGAGCTTGCCGAAATATCAAGCTGCCCCCACCATCCCGTTAATAATGCAGACGACTCCGAATTACTATTGCTGTCCTTGAAGCGCTTGGCTGGAGCAAAGGATAGTTATATAAATCTTCAAGATTCCTCCAGGCTTGAAAAAATGGCGGATATCTTCGGCCGCGCCCTCGGTTGTCTAAGCCAGGACGAATTGTCGGCGCTTCGCAATGCCAGCGTGCTTCACGACATCGGCAATCTTGGCATTCCCGATAGTGTTCTGCGGAAACCTGGCCCGCTAACTGAAGAGGAATGGATTTTAATGCGCAGCCATACCTTAATAGGTTCCCGGCTGTGTAGCGGCATGAGGGGCATGGCGCTCACTGTGCAGATTATTCGATCTCACCACGAGCGCTGGAACGGCAGCGGCTATCCCGATGGACTGAAAGGGGACGCTATCCCGTTTTTAGCCAGGGTGTTTCAATTTGCCGATATCTTTGAAGCCCTGACATCCCCACGCCCTTATAAACCGGCATTAGCTTTTGAAGAGTCTATTAATATCATTCGTCAGGAAATTCTTGACGGTTGGCTTGATCCTAAACTGGGCGCCGTTTTTTTGGAGTTGCTGGAAACAAGACAGGACGATTTCAAGGTAATGGATTCAGGCGACAGGGGGTCGTAATACCTGTCCTGATGGCGTTCTTGAATAAATCAGTTTTTCGGTAGTCAATTTGGTAATATGGCACTTTCTGGTTTTGGCCTTTTTTATTTGGCCTCAGAATAATTTAAAATTTTCTGAAACCCATAAGACACCACTCATTCGAGAGTCTTATTCTCGGACAGCCTTCTAGTGAACCCCGAAATCAGGACAATAGTTTATGATATGCAGACAGCCTTTCTGCTGGAACAGCACCCTTCGCCGCCGCGATATATGAGATAAGAAAGTCACATGACTAAAAACAGTCTTTATCGAAGTGAAAATCCGGATTGACACGGCAGAATGGTTATTTTAGGTTACAACTTTGAAGAGGAAAGAGGGTATCGCCATGACTCGCTCCATGCATTCTCAAGTAGCACGAACCCTTTCATTGTAGCTTGTAGTGGTACTTCTTTTTTCAGGGCAGCCGCTCGCTGCAAAGTGCCGGCTACCGGCATGGAATACCTTTGCCGGTCAATTTATCGAAAGTTACTTAAGCACGCATCCGCCCTTCGCAACGAATGCCGGCCGGCATGAATTCGATGGCAAACTACCCGATTCTAGCCCTGCCGGTTTGAACAAGCAAAAACAGTGGCTTAAATCCGAACGATAAAGGGTTGTCCAGTATCGCAATTCAGCACTGAAACAATCCGAACGTTTCGAGCAGCATACCTGCTTGCGGTGATCGACACGGACTTGTTCTGGCTGCAATCCGCTCAGGCACCCTACAAGAACCCCATTTTCTATTCCCAAGACCTGGATCCCAGCCTCTATGTGAGCCGTCCTTATGCGCCTGTTGAGCAGCGACTGCGTGCCTTTATCGAATACGCCCGAAACATTCCCAAGGCGACAGAGCAAATCCGCGCCAATCTGCGGCCACCCTTTCCACGCACCTATATTGACCTCGGCAAGACGGTGTTCGGTGGACTCGCGAAATTTTACCAAAACGATGCCAAGGCTGCCTTTGCCTCGGTGACCGATCCGCACTTGCAGAAACAGTGCCGTAGGATGTGCTGAACTAAGTGATGCGCATCGTCCGCGTCTCATGCGCTTCGCGCCCAAGCACATCCTGCGAACCTGGCAGGGGAGACAAGGAATTTGAACATCGGTTATCCCATTTTGCCAAAACGCATCCTGATAAAATGGCCATTGCTTTGAGTTATGATGAGGCTTTGGCTCATCAACTTGAAGCGGGGGCGGATATTTTCCTGATGCCATCGCGGTTTGAACCTTGCGGCCTGAACCAGTTATACAGCCAACGCTATGGCGCCAACCAGCAAAAGAATGGGCTATTGGTTTTACAGATAACGGCTGACCCATTGAATAATATCTGCCGCGCTCAGGGCGCCGGATTGGCGGGCAATCTCTTTGCCGCCCTTAAATATAATCAGGGTAGGTATGCTGCGAATGTTAAATTGACCTGCAATGCCTTGTTCGTGTTCAGTATTGAGTTTGGCCAACCGCGCCCGAGGTTCAAGTTTGATAGCGGCCTGGGCATAAGCCGGAGCCATCATCTTGCAAGGCCCGCACCAGGCCGCCCAGAAATCGACGACGACAGGAATATCATTACGCGTTATGTGACGTTGAAAATAGTCACCTGTTAATTCCACGGGATGCCCGCCAAATAAAGCCCCTTTACATTGACCGCAGCGGGGATGCTGTTCCAACCGTTCGGATGGGATTCGATTAATAGCATGGCAATGCGGGCAGACAAGGTGCAGTGTGCTCATATAAAAATATTTTTTAGTTTCGGTTTTTCGATAAGGGTTTGGTCTTGATTTTCTTTACTGCGGCTACTTTGGTACAAGCCCATCTGAAAGCGTGTTGATTTATTATTGCGGACACTTGGCATGATGAATTGCGAAGGGCGGGTTTTGGCCATGAGTTGCCCGTCACACTACATCAAGATCAACGTCAGCTATAGGGAATCTCATGCGTCAGCACCAGATTCACGCTTTCATTAAAATTTGAATTTTGCCCCCGGAAAACATTTAAACGGACAGTCGGGTAAAAATTAGACATCCTGTTCTTTTGGTAAATAACCCCCTTAATACTACCTCAGCCTATAACACGGAAACAGAGGTGTCAATTGCAACCAACTTGCTCTATCTTCGTTGATCCCATTACCGTGATGCTTTTTTGACCTGAATTTGATCCTAACACGGTCACGGCCCCTGTAGCAGAGGCCAAGTGGGCTTTGCAATTCACCTTTATGGTCAGGCCTCCCATGACATTGACATTGGTCCGCAAGCAATACCAACCCTTGGGATTCAAAAGTTCAATCGTTGATCCTCCCATGACGTTGACCCCGGGATTAACCAAGACCAAAGACGGCGAGTTGGTAACTTCCGAATCGGTAGGGTCTTCTCCAATACCGAAAACTTTAACCGAGGTTCCGAGCGTCTTGTAGCCGGGGTTATTGCCGAAGGGATGCTTTCCCCAAGCCTTAAGACAGTTTGCAATGGAGCCATCAACTTCTGTAGTGAATGCCGGCATACTGAATAGCAGGGTCATGCTTAAGATTATGAAGTTTATTAAATTTTTAGGTTTAGCCATTTCGTTTTCCTTTATTTCATCAAAAAGTGCTAGGTGAATCAGCCAAACCCAACGGATTAGGCGATGTGGGAAAAGATTCCCGGGTTTTGCTATAACTTCTGTCACCTCACGCGCTGCTTGCTGTTTATTTAATGGGCACAGTGCTTTCTTAACGCGCTTTTATATTCCTCACAAAAAAATCGACTAAGCTTGATGCATGGCGGCTGATGATTAACACCTGTTATTTCAGATGTAGAAATCCGGATAAATTCAAGATGTGATCGTAATTCATCTGACATTGACAGCCTGAAACTGACCCAAGCGGTCTGTGACTCCTTTAAAAAACAAAACAACCATGAAGCATTCTACTTGGATAGTCCTCATTGTCGCAAGCCTTATGACAGGCTGCATTACCGGCCTTGATGCGGGGCATCCGCGCGGACAAATCACAACCAAAAGAGCCGAGTTTATGCTCAGCTTTGATGATGGGCCGCTACCAGAAACAGAGCAGGTGTTGGATATTTTGGCAACGCTTAAGGCCATTGACGGCAAACCGGTAAAAGCCGGTTTTTTCCTGTTGGCCAACGCGCCTGAAGAGTTTTGGCAACAGCGGTTTTATTACGCCCCATACGAACTCTGGATTGACAAGGGCAGTATTTCAAAATATCCAAAAATTGCCAGACGAATCAAGCAGGCTGGGCATTCTATCGGCAATCATACTACTAATCACACGTGGTTCCGATGGACTTGGCTGGATACGCCAGAAGCAGTGCAGGGCGAATTTATCGAGTGGGAGGCTATTTCCAAACGGGTTTTAGGCGCATCGAACATGCGCCTGTTCCGACCACCCTATTTAATTCTAAACACAAGCGTGCGTGAAACTGCCGAACGATTAGGTTATCAGATCGTCATGGGAGAATTGGCTGGCGACGCGGTTCCGAATATGACGGTTGATGAGATCATGCAAAAAACCCAGTCCATTCTGGCGGCATGGAACAGGCCTTACCCCTGTCTGTTGATCTTCCACGATAATCGTCCCGCCACCTATCAGCATCTCGACGAAATTGTCAGCAATCTGCAGCATCAGGGTTTTCAACTTGTACATTTTGATGCCAAACGGTTGTGAAACAACTGGCAATAATACCTCCTAAACATAAAGTATTTTTTGTTAATCAATTCAAACTGACAAGCTATAGCTATTTGATACGGTATTGCTTACCGCTTGATCACCCTTGCAGTTTCTCTTTCAGCATTTTATTCACTTCAGCCGGGTTGGCTTTGCCCTGCATTTCTTTCATGACCTGTCCGACGAAGAAGGCGAACACTTTATCTTTACCGCTTCGGTATTGCTCCACTTGCCCTGGATTATCCGCAATGATTTTATCGATAATGGTTTCAATGGCTCCGGTGTCGGTGATTTGTTTTAAGCCTTTTTCGGCAATAATTTCATCGGCTGACGACGTGGACTGCCACAGCGCTTCAAACACCTGTTTGGCGATTTTTCCGGAAATGGTGTTGTCGCTGATGCGGGCCAATAGACCTGCCAGGCGTTGATCACTGACCGGCGAACCGGTGATTTCCAGGCCGGCTTTATTGAGCGCAGCGGAAAGGTCGCCGGTTATCCAGTTAGCGCAGAGCTTGGCTTCGCAACCCGATGTTTTGTGGACGGCTTCAAAATAATCGGCCAATTGTCGCGAGGCAGTGAGAATTGACACGCTTTCATCATCCAGGTTGTAATCAGTTTTAAACCGTTGTTTTTTAGCCTGCGGCAATTCCGGCAATGCCGCTTTTATCTGCGCTTTAAAGTCTTCATCGATGATGACGGGCAACAAATCCGGGTCGGGGAAGTAGCGGTAATCATTGGCTTCTTCCTTGCTGCGCATGGAGCGTGTTTCATCTTTTACCGAATCATACAGGCGGGTTTCCTGGACGACTCTGCCGCCGCTTTCTAACAGCTCAATCTGCCGTTCGACTTCGTGATTGATGGCTTTCTCAACGAACTTAAACGAGTTGATGTTTTTAATTTCCGCACGGGTGCCAAATTCTGCTTGGCCTTTGGGTCGCACGGAAACGTTGGCATCGCAACGGAACGAGCCTTCCTGCATGTTGCCGTCAGAAATACCCAGATAGCGCACCAACTCATGCATCTTTCGCATGTAAGCGACGGCTTCCCTGGCAGAACGCATATCCGGTTCGGAGACGATTTCCAGTAATGGCGTACCGGCGCGGTTTAAATCGATTCCGGTCAAACCGTGAAAATCCTCATGCAGCCTGGTAGGGTGGGCAAACGTCTTTATCGTTTGCCCACGCGGAACGGAACCTCAAATCTCGGCAAATGGTGGGCCAGTACCAGAAGGCAGACCAGTTGCTGGAAAGTGAACTCTGGGTCGAAGGAGGTAACTCCAAAGAGTAAGCGCAGAGGGATCATGACAATAGGCCGTAAGCGCAAGCATCTACGCATCAACCTCCTTGCCAAATTAAGTTGATGTTATAATGGTGTGCATATTAGGTGATCTTGTTTTTTGTCGTGTTATACTTAAAAGCATTGATTAATGGAGATGAGAAATGAGTACGGTAACGTTCGATACATTAAAGTTTGTTGAGAAACTGGAAAAAGCCGGTGTGGTTCGAGAACAAGCGGCTGCGATGGCGGAAGCATTTAAAGACGCAAGTGGTGAGGCGGAGTTTTCAACGAAGAGTGATATTGAGTTAGTACGTTTTGAAATTCGTGAGCTGAAAGCAGAAATATCAGGTGAAATGAAGCTGAATCGTTGGATGCTAGGTGCAGTTTTAGGGTTAGCGATTGCTAATTTTGCTAAGCAGTTTTTTTAATGCACTACCGAGTTCCAACAGCACGGCATCCGTCGTGACTAATTGGCAACCATCGTATTTTTCAGATAATACAAAAGCCCGTCGATGATAGTGGTCGTTTACATTGATTAAGGCAATGTGATGTAACCGGTATCAACAAATAAGGGTTTAGACATGTTTCTCGCCGTTCAAATAAGCATCCAGATTTTCTGAAAAATCTTCTGGCCCTGAGATTTTGATTTGCTTTATCAATGACAATAAGGATTTTTTGGGTTTTGCAGGCGGTTCATCCGAAGCCAGAATAATAACCCGTACCGCTCTGTCATTCCACTGTTCTTGATAGGCATCAGGGATGGTAACAATCACTTTGCCATCGTGTGCGATAGCATCCAATTCAATGGCGTTCATATAAACTCCGTGTGGTCAACCGCAATAGAGTTTACCAAGGCACATTAGTCAAGGATGCGCTTTCGTCATCAGCGCATCTTGTGTTCCCCAGTAAAGTATTTTCTGTTAATCAATTCAAATGAAAAGCTATAACTATTTGATTAGGTATAGCTTACCGCTTAATCACCCTTGCAGTTTTTCTTTCAGCATTTTATTCACTTCTGCCGGATTGGCTTTGCCCTGCATTTCTTTCATGACCTGTCCGACGAAGAAGGCGAACACTTTGTCTTTACCGCTTCGGTATTGCTCCACTTGCCCTGGATTATCCGCAATGATTTTATCGATAATGGTTTCAATGGCTCCGGTGTCGGTGATTTGTTTCAAGCCTTTTTCGGCAATAATTTCATCGGCTGACGACGTGGACTGCCACAGCGTTTCAAACACCTGTTTGGCGATTTTTCCGGAAATGGTGTTGTCGCTGATGCGGGCTAACAGACCTGCCAGGCGTTCGTGACTGACCGGCGAACCGGTAATTTCCAGGCCGGCTTTATTGAGCGCCGCGGAAAGATCGCCGGTTATCCAGTTAGCGCAGAGCTTGGCTTCGCAACCCGATGTTTTGTGGACGGCTTCAAAATAATCGGCCAATTGTCGCGAGGCAGTGAGAATAGACACGCTTTCATCATCCAGGTTGTAATCAGTTTTAAACCGTTGTTTTTTAGCCTGCGGCAATTCCGGCAATGCCGCTTTTATCTGCGCTTTAAAGTCTTCATCGATGATGACGGGCAACAAATCCGGGTCGGGGAAGTAGCGGTAATCATTGGCTTCTTCCTTGCTGCGCATGGAGCGTGTTTCATCTTTTACCGAATCATACAGGCGGGTTTCCTGGACGACTCTGCCGCCGCTTTCTAACAGCTCAATCTGCCGTTCGACTTCGTGATTGATGGCTTTCTCAACGAACTTAAACGAGTTGATGTTTTTAATTTCCGCACGGGTGCCAAATTCTGCTTGGCCTTTGGGTCGCACGGAAACGTTGGCATCGCAACGGAACGAGCCTTCCTGCATGTTGCCGTCAGAAATACCCAGATAGCGCACCAACTCATGCATCTTTCGCATGTAAGCGACGGCTTCCCTGGCAGAACGCATATCCGGTTCGGAGACGATTTCCAGTAATGGCGTACCGGCGCGGTTTAAATCGATTCCGGTCAAACCGTGAAAATCCTCATGCAGCGATTTTCCGGCGTCCTCTTCCAGATGAGCGCGAGTGACGCCGATGCGCTTGTTGACGCCATCCACTTCAATATCCAAATGGCCGATGCCGACAATTGGCAATTCCATCTGGCTGATTTGATAGCCTTTAGGCAGGTCGGGATAAAAGTAGTTCTTTCGGGCAAAAACCGAACAAGGTGCGATGCGCGCCTCAATGGCCATGCCGAAGATGACCGCCATGCGCACGGCTTCTTCATTTAATACGGGCAAAACGCCGGGTAAGCCTAAATCAACGGCACAGGCTTGAGTATTGGGTTCCGCGCCGTAAGCCGTGGACGCGCCGGAAAAAATCTTTGATTTGGTGGCCAGTTGGGTGTGAATCTCCAGGCCGATAACCGTTTCCCATTCCATCGCTATCTCCTTACTCAAAACCTTTAGG